>NZ_SPKL01000001.1:0-252083 GCF_023127755.1 Pseudomonas sp. W2Aug9
GTTACACGCTGCTGTCAACACCTCTTTTTCAACTTCCTTTTGGCTTCGATGAACTGAAGCAACTCGCTGCCGAAAACCACGTAACTCATTGTTTACCAAGGAGCTTTCCGTTTCGACTGCGCCGGAAGTGGGGCGAATTATAGGCTTCCAGAATCTGCCGTCAAGGGTTAATTACACTTTTGTGGCAGAAGGTGTCTTTTTAGCAATAAGGCGAGGGATTCGGCGCATCACCGGTGGCACCCGCAACAAAAGAAGCAGTGCACCAATGGAAGCGTAGACAGCCCACTCCTTCAGATCAGCCCGAACTATCCAGAGCATGTGCAGCAAACCCAGGCCCAGGATCACATAGGTCAAGCGATGCAACTTCTTCCAGCGGCTACCCAATCGACGCTGGCTATAGCGGTTGGATGTGACAGCCAGCACCAATAGAGCCATAAACCCCAGCGCCCCCACAATTATGTAGGGCCGCTTGCGCAGTTCTACGCCGAGCTGCGACCAATCGAGCCCAAGGACGAACACGCAGTATGCCGCCAAATGCAGTACTACATAGGCGAAGCACCACAGCCCCAACTGCCGGCGTACCGCGATCCACCCTGCCCAACCGCTCAACTTCTGCAGCGGCGTCATCCCGAGCGTGATCAGCAGCAGGATCAACGTACCCAGCCCCAAGCGATCGACCAGCACTTTGCCCGGATCAGGCCCCAGGGCAAAACTCCATGCTTCATACAACCAGAGCAATGGCCAAACCGCCGAAGCTATAAAGACTCCAATGCGCCAGATTGGAAAGCGCATCAGTAGTTCTTCCGCAGATCGAGACCTGTATATAAAGACGCGACCTCATCCGCGTAGCCATTGAACATCTGCGTATCGCGCACGTTCGGGCTGAACAGGCCACTGGGTAGACGTCGCTCCCGCGCCTGGGTCCACCGCGGATGATCGACCGTAGGGTTCACATTTGCGTAGAACCCATACTCATCAGCCGCAATGCTCTGCCAGGTGGTTTTCGGCTGCTCGCTGACAAGGCTGATCCGCACGATGGATTTGACACTTTTGAAGCCGTACTTCCACGGCACCACCAAGCGCAACGGCGCACCATTCTGATTAGGCAGCTCGCGCCCATACATACCTACGGCGAGAATCGCCAGCGGGTTCATCGCTTCGTCCAGACGCAGCCCTTCTACATAAGGCCAGTCGATCAAGCCGAAACTGGAGCGCTGCCCAGGCATGCTCTTCGGGTCCTGGAGGGTTTCAAAACGGATGTACTTCGCTTTGGAGGTAGGTTCAACCTGCTTGAGCAAGGCCGAGATCGGGAAACCGATCCACGGAATCACCATCGACCAGGCTTCAACGCAGCGCAATCGATAGATCCGTTCTTCCAGCTCATAGGGTTTCATGAAGTCTTCCAAGGCATAACGCCCAGGCTTGGCCACCTCACCATCGATCACAACACTCCACGGCTCGGTCTTGAGCGCACCTGCATTCGCCGCCGGGTCGCCCTTGTCGGTACCGAACTCATAAAAATTGTTGTAGTGGGTTGCATCCTTGAACGGCGTGATCGCCTCGTCCTTGACCGTCACCGCCTGCCATTTCGTACCAGGAAGCTTCTCGGCAAACCAGTTGGGCGCCCTGCCCGCTTCGACATCGGCATAACGCGCCGCATCGCCCGCACTGGCCCAACGCGGCAAGCTACTGGCGGCAATACCGGCCAGCGCACCGCCGAGCAAACTGCGACGAGAGAAATAGAGGGATTCAGGCGTGACATCCGATTCATGGCAATCGGACGCTTTGGGTAGTTTGATTAACATGGCAACTCCGCAGCATTGGAGAACTGATGCACCAATAGACTGCGGAGTATGGGGGAAATTACATTAAGGCAATGTTTTGTCCCGGCGCAGATGCAGCAAATACTGAATCGGACCAGACGCGGCGTAAACCAGGAACGCCAGCAGCAGAATCCGCGGCGGATCACTGAACACCACAGCAAACACAAGCACCACCACAAGGATCGCCACGAAAGGCACGCGCCCTTTGAGGTCCAGCTCCTTGAAGCTGTTGTACTTGATATTGCTGACCATCAGCATCCCGGCCGCTGCAACCATCAACGCTACCAGGAACGACATCTTCGACCCCTGGATGCCGTAATCACTGAACGCCCAGACGATACCCGCCACGACGCCGGCGGCTGCCGGGCTGGCAAGCCCGATGAAGTAACGCTTGTCGGCAGTGCCCACCTGCGTATTGAAACGCGCCAGTCGCAACGCGGCACCGGCTACATAGATGAAGGCAACCATCCAGCCGACCTTGCCCATGTCACCCAATGCCCAGGCAAATGCCAGCAGCGCAGGGGCGACACCAAAGGCAACCATGTCCGACAGCGAGTCGTACTCGGCGCCAAAAGCACTTTGGGTGTTGGTCATCCGCGCTACGCGCCCATCCAGGCCGTCGAGCACCATGGCCACGAAGATTGCGATGGCAGCAAAACCAAAGTACTTGCTGGCACTCGCGGCATCACCTGCCGCCAGCGCACTTTGGGCACTCATGGAGTTGATGATGGAATAAAAGCCGGCAAACAGGTTCGCCGTGGTAAACAGGTTGGGCAGAAGATAGATGCCACGATGCCGGACCTTACGGCCTTCGGCGTCATGCCCTTCTTCGACATGTTCATCGATCGGCAGCATGCTTTCGGCGTCGGAAGCCTGGTTTGGCTCTTCGGGACGTTCGCTCATGGACTTTACCTTGCAACGGTGTGAAAAAAATTCGACAGATACTTGCGGCGAGTGTTCGCCCGCAAACGATGCAGCTTTATACCAGAACCGGCCCCTCAAACGAAAAAACGCGGCCTAAGCCGCGTTTTCCCTTGATGCGTACGACTTAGTTCTTGGCTTTGTCGACGATCTTGTTGGCACCGATCCACGGCATCATGGAGCGCAGTTGCTCGCCGATGACTTCGATACCGTGAGCGGCGTTGTTACGGCGCTTGGCGGTCATCGAAGGGTAGCCGGTAGCGCCTTCGCTGATGAACATTTTGGCGTATTCGCCGTCCTGAATACGTTTCAGGGCGTTGCGCATGGCCTGGCGGGACTCGGCGTTGATCACTTCCGGACCGGTCACGTACTCGCCGTACTCGGCGTTGTTGGAGATCGAGTAGTTCATGTTGGCGATACCGCCTTCGTACATGAGGTCAACGATCAGCTTCAGTTCGTGCAGGCATTCAAAGTAGGCCATTTCCGGCGCATAGCCAGCTTCAACCAGGGTTTCGAAACCGGCCTTGACCAGCTCAACGGTACCGCCGCACAGAACGGCTTGCTCGCCGAACAGGTCGGTTTCGGTCTCGTCCTTGAACGTGGTTTCGATGATGCCGGTACGACCGCCACCGACGCCAGCAGCGTAGGACAGTGCAACGTTTTTGGCGTTGCCCGACGCGTCCTGGTAGATCGCGATCAGGTCAGGGATACCACCGCCTTTGACGAACTCGGAACGCACGGTGTGGCCCGGCGCTTTCGGCGCGATCATGATCACGTCGAGGTCAGCGCGCGGCACAACCTGGTTGTAGTGAATCGCGAAGCCGTGGGAGAAGGCCAGGGTGGCGCCCTTCTTGATGTTCGGCTCGATTTCGTTCTTGTACAGCGAGGACTGGAACTCGTCCGGGGTCAGGATCATGACCAGGTCGGCAGCCGCTACGGCGGAAGCAACGTCGGTCACTTTCAGGCCGTGGGCTTCAGCCTTGGCAACAGTAGCCGAACCTTTGCGCAGGCCAACGGTGACGTCCACGCCGGAATCTTTCAGGTTGCACGCTTGTGCGTGGCCCTGGGAACCGTAGCCGATGATGGCGACTTTCTTGCCCTGGATGATCGACAGGTCACAATCTTTATCGTAATAAACTTTCATGAGGTTCCTCTATATATCCAGGCCGTAAGGCCATTCGCTAATTTGGGTTAGATGCTGAGTACTTTGTCGCCACGGGCAATCCCGGTGACACCACTGCGTACGGTTTCCAGAATCGAGGCTGTCCCGATCGACTGGATGAAGCTGTCCAGCTTGTCGCTTGTACCGGTCAGTTGAACGGTATAAACGCTGGCGCTCACATCGACGATCTGCCCGCGATAAATATCGGTAGTGCGCTTGATCTCGGCACGCTGGGCACCCGTGGCCTTGACCTTGACGAGCATCAGTTCGCGCTCGATGTGGGCGCTTTCCGACAGGTCGACCAGCTTGACCACTTCGATCAGCTTGTTGAGGTTCTTGGTGATCTGCTCGATCACCTCATCGTGGCCAACAGTGGTCAACGTCAGGCGCGACAGGGTCGGGTCTTCGGTCGGCGCCACGGTCAGGCTTTCGATGTTGTAGTTGCGTTGCGAAAACAGGCCGACAACACGGGACAAGGCGCCGGGCTCGTTCTCCAGAAGCAGGGAGATAATATGCCGCATGATTAAGTACGCTCCGTCTTGTTCAGCCACATGTCGCGCATGGAGCCGTCTTTGATTTGCATCGGATAGACGTGCTCGCTGGTATCGACCTGAATATCGATGAACACCAGGCGGTCTTTCATGGCGAACGCTTCTTCCATCTTCGGCTTCAGATCTTTCAAATCAGTGATGCGAATGCCGACGTGGCCATAGGCTTCAACCAACTTGATGAAATCCGGCAACGATTCCATGTAGGAGTGGGAGTGACGGCTACCGTAGCTCATGTCCTGCCATTGACGAACCATGCCGAGCACGCCGTTGTTCAAGCAGACGATCTTCACTGGAAGACCATATTGCAGGCACGTCGACAGCTCCTGGATGTTCATCTGGATGCTGCCTTCGCCGGTGACGCAGGCAACGTCGGCATCCGGGAAGCTCAGTTTCACACCCATGGCCGCAGGGAAACCAAAGCCCATCGTGCCCAGGCCACCGGAGTTGATCCAGCGGTTAGGCTTGTCGAACTTGTAGTACTGCGCCGCGAACATCTGGTGCTGGCCCACGTCGGAGGTTACAAAGGCGTCGCCCTTGGTCACTTCGCACAGGGTTTCGATCACGGTTTGTGGCTTGATGATGCTGCCGTCGCCCTTGTCATAAGGGAACAGGCCGCGATCACCACGCCATTCGTCAATCTGCTTCCACCAGCTGGCAACGGACTCCTTGTTCGGTGCCTCGCCGATGTCCTTGAGCGCTGCGACCATTTCGGTCAACACGCTCTCCACCGGCCCCACGATCGGCACATCGGCCTTGATGGTCTTGGAGATGGACGCCGGGTCGATGTCGATATGGATGATCTTGGCATTCGGGCAGAACTTGCTCGCACCATTGATCACACGGTCATCGAACCGCGCGCCCACGGCCAGGATCACGTCAGCGTGGTGCATGGTCAGGTTGGCGGTGTAGCTGCCGTGCATACCGAGCATACCGACGAACTGGCGGTCCGTACCCGGGAATGCGCCGAGGCCCATCAGGGTGTTGGTCACCGGCAGGTTGAGCAGCTTGGCCAGTTCGGTCAGCGGAGCGGAACCGCCGCCCAGAATCACGCCACCGCCGGAGTACAACACGGGGCGCTTGGCTGCCAGGAGCATTTCCGCCGCCTTGCGGATTTGCCCCGAGTGCCCGCGGACGGCCGGGCTGTAGGAACGCAGCTTGGCTTTCTTGGGGAAGATGTATTCGAATTTTTCGGCCGGGTTGGTCATGTCTTTCGGGATATCCACCACCACAGGGCCCGGACGACCGGACTGTGCGAGGTAGAACGCCTTTTTCATGACTTCCGGGATTTCCGACGCGTGCTTGATCATGAAGCTGTGTTTCACGATCGGGCGGGAAATACCGATCATGTCGGTTTCCTGGAAAGCGTCGGTGCCGACCATGGTGCTTGGCACCTGGCCAGAAATGATCACCATCGGGATGGAGTCCATATACGCAGTCGCAATACCGGTAATGGCATTGGTTGCGCCTGGGCCAGACGTTACCAGTACCACGCCGGCTTTACCGGTGGCACGGGCGTAACCGTCAGCCATATGGGTCGCGGCCTGTTCGTGGCGAACCAGGATGTGGGTAACAGCCGGTTCCTTGAACAGTGCGTCGTAGACATGCAGCAGAGCACCACCTGGGTACCCGTAGATATAGTCGACGCCTTCGTCACGCAAAAAGCGGACGAGCATCTCACCGCCAGATAAAAGCTCCACGTTGTTCACCTCTAAAACGCCAGAATACCGTCCGTTAAAAACCGACGGGTCTTAATAGGTTTACTTCTCAACAGAGCATGAGCGACGGTGGTCGCCGACTACGTCAGCACTGACTGAGCAAGTATTGGGATCGTCCCAAGTGTTGCGGGCTTTTCCCACCCAGCGCGAGGTAACGCGTTGCGGGTGTTACAGGTCGGCGCGGGTGTGCGCCTCATGATCTGCTGAGCGGGCCTGCTTCTGGCAGTCCCGATACAGCGGACTTTGGATTCTTCTGTTTCAGGCCCTTCAAGTCAAGCAATAATTGCGCTTTTTTCCAACTAAGCGCATGAGAACGTAGAAGAAAGGGCTTTGAGGAGGGATAAAACTCGCCTGAATGTCGTCAAGCGGTAGAAATGTGCGCAAGACTGCCGGAAAACCCGGCAGTCAGGCAATTAACGAGCGTCGACGATCAATTGATCGAACTTTTTCAGCGCGTTACGCAAGCCGAGGCTCTCCCGCGGTCGGTCGGCATAGACCATCTCGGCCATTTCCAGGATCCCCGATGCATTCGGCAAGGGCAGGTCCTGTTCAAGGATCTGCTTCATGCGTACCAGGAAGATCCATTGCAGCCACTGGTGGAAGTCCAGGGTATCGACTGAAAAGGGTTCGACACTGCTGAGCGCTTCAGCACCGGGGGACTCTTCATCCCACCTGCCCTGCACGCGCAGTTCTCGCTCGATCAGCAATAGCTGTTCGGCGATCGCTGGGAAACGTGCATCCATCAGAGGCTGACCTTGGCTTTCTGTCGCGCCTGGGCGGCACCCGCTGCATCGCCCTGGGCGGCACGCGCATCACCGATCAAGGCCCAAAGGCTGGCTTGCAGGTCTGGGCGGCCATTGGCCAGGCTCAGGCCACGGCGAGCGAATTGCTCCGCCTGGGGCGCATCGCCCTGGGCCATGCGCACCTGGGCCAGGCGATACAGCACTTGTGGCTCACGCGGCGCCACGCGCTGGGCACGTTCAAGGCTCGACGAGGCGCCATTCAAATCGCCACCCGCCTGCTGCTGCTGAGCGGTGGTGAGCAGCGCCAGCACCGGGCCATCGAGTTGTTCGTCAGCCGACAACCCGCCCGCATTGGACGATGACGGAATACCGCTCGGCGTCGAAGGCATGTTGTAGGTGCCCTGGTTGACCGGCGCGGTTTGAATCGGCGTGGCGTTAACCGGCCCGGAAGTGCTAGGGCCTGGGGTCCATGGCTCGGCGCTGATAGGCGCCGAGGTTGCAGCACCACTGCCAGGCACCATCACCACGACGCCGGAGTCCTGGGGAATTGCCTGGGTTGCAGCCTGGGCAGGCCGCTTGACTACCGTCTGACGGAAGCCGCCATTGGCCGAAATGCGGTCGTTATTGGAGACGGACGTGCTTGAGTCCACCACAGGGATGGAGCCGCGCTGCACGCTGGAGCAACCGCCGAGCAAAGCCAGAGCCGTAATTGCTGGAATCCACAACTTGTTCACTTGAAACCCTCTTTGCTTAATTCATCCAGCCCTTGACCCAATCCATCACCGAATCCGCGTCAGCAGGGGCACTGCCACCGCACGCAGGGCCGGGTGGTGGTTCGCTGCCGCGAATATACGGCATCTGCACCGCCCCCGGACAGTTGGCATCAGAGCCCTGGCCGGTGTGCGGATCAATCCAGGCCTGCACGATATTGTCCGGCTGGGGCATGTTGAGCGGCAACGGGTCAGCCTTGCGCATGAAACTGGTCCATACCTGCAGCGCGCCGGTCGCACCGGTGAACGGCGTCTTGCCGTTATCGTCACGCCCCAGCCACACCACGGCCAATACATCCTGGCCGAAACCCGCAAACCAGCTGTCACGCGAGTCGTTACTGGTACCGGTCTTGCCCGCCAGCGTCAGGTTCGACGGCAGCACGCTGTACACCGAGCGCCCTGTACCCTCACGCATCACACGCTGCATGGCGTTCTGGATCAGGTAGATAGAGCCCGCGTCAAAACGCTGCTGGATCTGGAACGGGTAGCGCTTGAGCGGTTCGCCTTCGGCGGTCAGCACACTGCGGATCCCGCGCATCGGTGTATTGAAGCCACCGTTGGCGAGGGTCTGGTACATGGTCGCCACTTCCATCGGGGTCATGGCCGCAGCGCCCAGAAGCATGGACGGGAATGCCGGGAACTCACGCTCCACCCCCAGTCGCGCGATGGTTTTCAGGACATTTGGCACACCGACCTCAAGCCCCAGGCGCGAGGTGGAAATATTGTAGGAATGCGCCAGCCCCTGATACAGGAACACCGTGCCGTGGGAACGGCGATCGAAGTTCTTCGGCGTCCATACCTGGCCATTCGCGCCTTTGACCGACAACGGGTCATCCGACAGCCAACTGGTCAGCGTGTACTTGCTGGGTTTTTCCAACGCACTCAAGTAGACCGCAGGCTTGACCAGCGAGCCAATCGGCCGCACGGCGTCCAGTGCGCGGTTGAAGCCGGCGAAACTGGCCTGGCGGCTGCCGATCATGGCCTGGACTTCACCGGTTTCCGGGTTGGTCACGACCATGGCGGCTTCAACTTCATCCGAGCCTTTACGGCCGGTCAGGCGTTTGAAGGTGTCGTTGACGGACGCCTCGGCCTTCATCTGCAGGATCGGGTCGAAGCTGGTGAAAATCCGCAAGCCCTCTTCGGTCAAGTCTTCGTCGCGGTAGTCTTCACGCAACTGGCGCTTGACCAGATCGATAAAGCCGGGGAACGAGCTATCGGCCAACTTGCCGCGAGTGGTCACACCCAACGGCATTTTCTTCGCGGCGGCCACTTGTTCAGCCGTCGCGACACCCTGCTGCTCCAATACATCGAGTACCAGGTTGCGACGTTCGAGCGCACGCTCCGGGTTGCGACGCGGATTGTAATAGGACGGCCCCTTGACCATGCCCACCAGCAGCGCGACCTGATGCAACTTCAACTCGGATAACGGTTGCCCAAAGAAGAACTGGCTGGCCAAACCGAAACCGTGCACCGCGCGCTGGCCATCCTGACCGACGAATACCTCGTTGAGGTACGCCTCAAGGATTTCCTGCTTGCTGTAATGCAGCTCCAGCAACATCGCCATCATGGCTTCGGTGAGTTTACGGGTGAGGCTGCGCTCGTTGGTCAGGTAGAAGTTCTTGACCAATTGTTGCGTGAGCGTACTGCCGCCCTGGGTCATCTTGCCACCGGAGGTGTTGACCCAGACAGCGCGGGCAATCGACTTCGGCGAGACGCCCCAATGGCTGTAGAAATCGCGGTCTTCGACCGCCACCAGGGTTTCCAGCAAATAAGGCGGTACCTGATCAAGCTTGATCAGGATGCGATCTTCTAGGTTTTTCGGATAAATACCGCCAATCATCAACGGTTCCAGGCGCACTACCGGCAGCTTGGAGCCATTGAGCGAGGACAGTTCAGCCACATAATCGCCGGAGAAACGCACGCGTACCGGCTGAGCTTTTTCCAGGCCTTCGTAGAACTGGAACCCACGGGTGTTCAGGTCGACGGTGTTGCCGCTGACGGCTGCGGCGCCGGGGCCATTGCTCACAGGTTCGCGGCGATAGCCCAGTGCGTCGAGCTCGGTAAGGAAGTCCTCCTTGCTCAGCTTCTGCCCGGAGAACAGTTCCAGCGGGCGTGCATACACCTTGGCCGGAATCGTCCAGCGCTTGCCAGAGAATTTTTCCTGCACCACGGCATCGAGGTACACCGCAAAGCCGGCGACCACCACAAGGCCAACCAGGCCCAGCTTGAGCGCCCAGCCCAACCAGGGGCGCAAGCTGCGGGAAGGAAGTTTTTTACGGGAACGGGGAGATCGGGTTCGAGTCATGGCGGCGGATTATACGCACTTTATTGATGATCAACATGAGCCGGACAGCGGTTTGCACGACTGGCATCAGCAGCCATAATGGCCACGATGATTTCTCCCAGACTTTGAAGGATCGCCCGTGAGCCAGTCCCTGATCGCTGCCCTGCAAAACCCGGCTTTATACCCTCATCCGGTTGAAGCATTTCAAGTCATCGAGACCCATATTTCCTGGGTGGTTCTGACAGGTCCCTATGCTTACAAATTGAAGAAACCGATGAACTTCGGATTTCTGGATTTCACCGATCTGGAAAAACGTGGCCACTTCTGCAATGAGGAGCTGCGTCTCAACCAGCGCTTGACCAAAGATTTGTATCTTGAAGTGTTGCCGATTACCGGCACGGCCGACGCGCCGCAGTTGGGCGGCGACGGCCCGGTCATCGAGTACGCACTGAAAATGCGCCAGTTCCCGCAAAGCCAGATGCTCAGCACCCTGCAAGCCAACAGCGAACTGACCAACGCCCACATCGACGAGATGGCCAGTCAGATTGCGCACTTTCACCTCACTGCCCCCAAGGTCCCGCAAGAGCACCCGGCCGGCACGCCGGATGAAGTCATGGCGCCGGTACGCCAGAACTTCGACCAGATTCGCCCATTCCTCAGCGACAAAGCTGACCTGACTCAACTTGAGGCCCTGCAAGCCTGGGCCGAAAGCAGCTTCGAGCGCCTCAAGCCGCTGCTTGAACAACGCAAGCTCGATGGTTTCACTCGCGAATGCCACGGTGACATCCACCTGGGCAACGCCACCCTGATTGACGGCCACGTCGTGATCTTCGACTGCATCGAGTTCAACGAGCCTTTCCGCTTTACCGATGTGTACGCCGATACCGCCTTCCTCGCCATGGACCTTGAAGACCGTGGGCTCAAGTCTCTGGCGCGCCGCTTCATCAGCCAGTACCTGGAACTGACCGGCGACTATCAAGGCCTGGAAGTGCTGAATTTCTATAAAGCCTACCGTGCGCTGGTACGTGCAAAGGTTGCGCTGTTCAGCATGCCGAGCGAGGCAAGCCCGGTGCAGCGCGCCACTACCCTGCGCCAGTACCGCAACTACGCCAACCTGGCGGAAAGCTACAGCACCATTCCGTCGCGCTTTCTGGCAATCACCCATGGTGTTTCAGCGGTAGGCAAGAGCCATGTAGCCATGCGCCTGGTCGAGGCCCTGGGCGCCGTACGCCTGCGTTCGGATGTGGAGCGCAAGCGTCTGTTTGGCGAGCAGCAGGTCGAAAACGCGCCACAGGCCGGCATCTACAATCAGGACGCCAGCATTGCCACCTATACACGCTTGAACGAAATTGCCGAGACGGTACTACGCGCAGGTTACCCGGTGGTGCTGGATGCGACCTTCTTGAAACGCGCTCAACGTGATGCGGCAGCCCAGATCGCCGAAGCCACCGGCGCGCCATTCCTGATCCTCGATTGCAACGCACCTCAAGCGGTTATCAGCAGTTGGCTGGCACAACGTCAGGCGGATCAAAACGATCCGTCCGACGCAACGCTGAGCGTTATCCAAGAGCAGCAAGCCAGTCGTGAGCCGTTGACGGCGCAAGAGCTGTTGCTGAGCAAGCGCGTGGAAACCAATGAAAGCGGAACGCTGGATGCGTTGGTCGCGCATATTCGCCAGCGCCTCCCGGGCTTGTAAGCAATATTTCCTGGTCGTGTCGCCCACATGGCGCACGACCCGGCAATATAGCCACTATAATGACATCACCACCTAACAGGAGTCGCTATCGTGAGTCAGCCCAAGCTTCTTGATACCCCGCTTTATGCGCTCCTGCACAAGGATGACATCCGCGGCTTCAACCAGCAGCGCCCTCAAGACGGCACCATCGATATGCGCGGTGGCGACTTCCGAGGGCTGGACCTGCGAGATCTGAACGCCGCAGGCGTTGACTTCACCGACGCCTATTTTCGCTCTGCCGACTTGCGCGGCCTGGATTTACGCGACTGCTCGATGGAAGGCGCGAGCCTGGCCCACGCGCAGATTTCCGGCACTTACTTCCCACCCGAGCTCACGGCTGACGAGATCCTGATGTCAGTCAACTTCGGCACTCGCCTACGCTACCGCACCAAGTAATCCACCTTCTGAACCCCGGCTTCGCCTCAAGCGTGCCGGGCGTTTCACGCCTGCCCGTCAGCTAAAGCATCGCCACATTCTTATAAGCTTTTCAGCCGTTCCTGCCCAAAGAACTGCGTTTTTCCTACTGAGCGCTACACTCATTTTCAGGCTGCCTGGTCACGATACCCACCGCACCATTCGGCCGTCGCAAGGAGGCTTGATGAACGATGAGCTGCAACACCTGAAAAACCTCGGCAAGACATCAGCGCAGTGGCTGCATGCGGTGGGTATCCACAGCGCGTCTGACTTGCGCCGCCTGGGCGCGGTCGATGCTTACCGAGCCGTACGGACTCGCGGCTTCCGAGCTTCGAAAGTTCTGCTGTACGCCATTGAAGGCGCATTGATGGATGTGCACTGGAACGACCTCCCCTCTGAACGCAAGGAGGCGCTGAACCGCCAGTTGGATGCCCTGTCAGCGCGGCAGAAAAACTAGATCGGCCCTCAAGCCCAATGTTTACAGGCATTACAAACGAGCGTTTGAGAAAAACTGGATGAGCAGATAAAACAATAGTTGACTCTCAAATGAGAATCGTTATGATTATCACAACTGGTCGCGAGATCAGCCGATAACTGAAAGACCATTGGTTCGGACTCTCAGATTATCTCCTCATCAGGCTAATCACGGTTATTTGACCCGGCTCTTGCCGGGTCTTTTTTTGCCTGCAAATTACTGACTTCAGCGCGCAATGATCAGCGGATGCCCCCGCTCCGGATGCGGTTGTACCAGCACATCCAGACCAAATACAGCCTTGAGTGGCTCAGGTTGCAGGACTGTTGCGGGCCTATCCAGAGCATGGGGGCGTCCGCCTTCCAGCAGCAGGATCCGGTCGCAGTAACGCGCCGCCAGGTTCAAGTCATGCAGGATCACCAGCACCGCAGCCCCCTTGTCGGCAAAGCTGCGAATCGCCTGCAAGGTGGTGTGCTGGTGCAGGGGATCAAGCATCGACGTTGGCTCGTCCAACAACAACGTTTGCCCCGCCTCACCTGGCCATAACTGCGCCAACACCCGCGCCAAGTGCACCCTTTGTCGCTCGCCGCCCGACAAGGCCAGGTAACTGCGGCCACTCAGGTGGCCCACGTCGGCCGCGTGCAGCGCCGCGCGGACGATTTGATCGTCGCGCACTCGCCCGGTCTGATGAGGCAAGCGCCCCATGCCCACCACCTCTTCGACACGAAAGGCGAAGTCCAGGGTGGACGTCTGTGGCAACACCGCCAGACGCTGGGCACGTTGCGCCCCTCCCAGACTCTTCAATTCTTGCTGGTCCAACCAGATCTTGCCCTCATCAGGCGACAACTCCCCGCACAGCGCTCCGAGCAAGGTACTTTTGCCCGCACCATTGGGCCCCAGCACGCCCAGCACTTCGCCCGGCAGCAGGTCCAAGGTGACATCGGACAACACGGTTTTACCACCGCGCCGAATCTGCAACGCTTCTACCCGCAGCATCAGGCGCGCCCTCGTAACAATAAATAGAGGAAAAATGGCGCACCGATAAATGCAGTGACAATACCGATCGGCAGTTCCGCCGGCGCCAACGCCAAGCGCGCCACCAGGTCGGCAAACAACAGCAGGCTCGCGCCCGCCAGCACTGACGCCGGCAACAGCACCCGATGATCCGGCCCCGCCAGCAGCCGCACCAGATGTGGCACCACCAAACCGACAAAACCAATCATGCCCGCAGCCGCCACGGCTGCACCAACGCCCAGGGCCGTGCAGAACACCAACTCGCGCTTGAGCCCCTCAACATCAATGCCCAGATGATTGGCCTCCGACTCACCCAGCAGCAATGCGTTCAGCGCTTTCGCCCGGCGCGGCAACCACAGCGCCACGCCCGCGCTTACCAACAGCAAGGGCCACAACCGCGAATAGCTCGCGCCATTGAGGCTGCCCAGGTTCCAGAACGTCAGGGTGCGCAAGGTGGCATCGTCGGCCAGATAGGTAAACAGCCCCACCGTTGAGCTGGCCAGTGCCGTCAGCGCGATACCGGCAAGCAGCATCGTTGCGACATTGGTCTGGCCATTGCGACGCCCCAATCGGTAGACCAGTGCGGTAACGCCCAGCCCCCCCAGAAATGCGCACAGCGACAACAAATAGGGACCGAACGCATCCGGCAGCCCACCGAAGAACGAACCGCCGACAATCGCCACCGCTGCCCCCAACGCCGCACCGCTGGACACACCCACCAACCCAGGATCGGCCAGCGGGTTGCGAAACAACCCCTGCATCGCCACGCCCGACAACGCAAGGACACCGCCGACGGCCAGCCCCAAGAGGGTCCGCGGCAGGCGAATCTGCCCCAGAATCAATTCAGCCTGCTCCAACCCCGCCGCCTCAATCGGCACGCCCAATAGCCTTAACGCGGCTCTGAGCGTATCAATCAACGGCAAGCTGACCGGTCCGAGGGCCAATGAAAGCCAGATCGCCAACACACACAGCAGCGACAGGCCAATAAACAGTGTCTTGGGCTTAAGCAGAGTGGTCATGGAGCCGATTTAGCCTGGGCCGGATAAAAACCAGCGGACAGTTTCACCAGGTTTTCCGGCAATCGCGGCCCCAGGCCACCCACCAGCAAGGTCGGATCCAGTTCAAACACTCGCCCACGCTTGGCTGCCGGTGTCGACGCGAGAATCGGGTTTTCCTTGAACAAGGCAGCGCGCGCCGCATCACCGGTCAGCGCGCGATCGGCAAACACCAGCACATCAGGGCTCAACCCCGCCAAAGACTCGACTGAAAAGGGCTTATAGCCCGAGTGCGTGGCCAGGTTACGACCGCCGGCCTGCTGCAATATCCAATCGGCAGCCGTGTCCTTGCCCGCGATCAGCGGCTTGCCACCGGCATGGCCCAGCAACAACAGCACGCCCGGAGCCTTTTGCGCCGCCTGGGCCTTGATCACCCAGCTTTTTTGCTGCTCCAGCGCCTGCCCGTATTTGGCAAACAGTGCGTCTGCCCGGGTCTCACTGCCCAGCAGTTTTCCCAAGTGTTCAAGGTTGCCCTTCAATGTCGGCAGATCCGGCTGGGCCGAAAACATCTCGACCTGCACGCCGGCATTGCGAATCTGCGCCAGTACCGGCGGCGGCCCCATTTCCTCAGTGCCCACAAGGATTTGCGGGCGCAGGCTGAGAATGCCTTCAGCCGACAGCTGCCGCTGGTAGCCAATGCTCGGCAACGCCTTGAGCGACTGCGGATGCTGGCTGGTGGTGTCGACCCCGACCAATTTCGATTCGCCGCCTAAAGCCGTCACCCATTCCGATAGCGCCCCTCCAGCACTGACCCAGCGTTGTGGCAGTTCAGAGGCGTGTGCCCCGTGGTTGACCAGTAATGAGGCAACAAGCGCAATAGCGCTGGTACTCAGGCGCATAACAGGGTTTCCTTCCTAGAGCAGGGCCATTCAGGCACTCATCAATGTGACAGAACATTGCTGCCGGACATCGTATTAAGCACCCAGTCAGCTGACGGGCAAAGCGGCCATTTGATAATTGTTTGCATTTGAACGTCAAGGCACTTAAGGATTGAAATGAAGTTTCTCTGCCCCTCAAGCGACCTCGCACCCGACAGCAGCCGCGGTTTTGATATCGATGGCCATAAACTGCTGGCCGTGCGCCGAGACGGCATTGCCTACTTTTATCGCAACCGCTGCCCCCATCGCGGCGTCCCGCTGGAATGGCAGCCCGACCGCTTCCTCGACGCCAGCGCCAGCCTGATCCAATGCGCCACCCATGGCGCCCTATTCCTGATCGAGAGCGGCGAGTGCATCGCCGGCCCGTGCGCAGGCCAGAGTCTCACCGCCCTGCCCGGCCATGAGGATGAACAAGGCTTGTGGGTAGAACTCTAGTCGCCCAACAACACCTTCAGTCGACGCTCGACATACATCTCTTGCGGTGTGACCCGTACGCCGTAAGCCAGCACCTCCACACCCGCGGCCTTGGCCTCGCGTAACGCCGCAGCGTAACCGGCGTCAATTTCCACCGCTGGGCGAACCGCATCGATGCCCGACAAATTCACGCAATACAACTGCACCGCCCGCACGCCTTCACGCGCCAGGTGAGCCAGTTCGCGCAAGTGCTTGGCGCCGCGCTGCGTCACTGCATCAGGAAAAGCCGCCACCGAGGTTGCGTCAAAACCCAGGGTGACGCTTTTGACCTCCACGAAGGCGGCGCCCTGTGGGTAATCCAGGCGGAAGTCAATGCGGCTCTTCTCCTGACCGTAAGGCACTTCACGCTTGAGCGCCGTAAAGCCATTGAGTTCAGTGATCACGCCAGCCAGCAGCGCCTCTTCAACCAGCTGATTGGCCCGCGCGGTGTTGACGCACGCCAGCCGGCCCTGAGGCGTTTCGGCAATTTCCCAGGTGCCTGGCAACTTGCGCTTGGGGTCCGAGGACCGGCTGAACCAGACCTGGCCACCTTCGACCATGCAATTGAGCATCGAGCCGGTGTTCGGGCAATGAATGGTAAGCAACTCGCCGGTAACGGTTTCGATATCGGTGAGAAAACGCTTGTAGCGGCGGATCAGCCGCCCTTCTTCAAGAGGAGGATAAAAGCGCATCAGCCTTGCCAGCTCCGCAGGCCACGAGCGATGCGCTCCACCGCTTCTTGCAGCCGGTCAATATTTTGCGTGTAGGCAAAACGCACATGGTGGCCCGCTTGATAACGACCGAAATCCAGCCCGGGTGTAAAAGCCACGTGCTCGGTCTCCAGAAAGTGACGGCAGAACGCGAAGGCATCGCCGCCGAACGCGCTGATATCGGCATACAAATAAAACGCCCCTTCCGGCTCCACGGCGATACTGAATCCAAGCTCGCGCAGCGCCGGCAGCAGAAAGTCACGACGCCGGCCGAATTCGGCGCGGCGCTCTTCAAGAATGCTCAGGGTCTGCGGGGTAAAACAGGCCAAGGCAGCGTACTGGGCCATGCTCGGCGCACTGATGTAGAGGTTCTGCGCCAGTTTTTCCAATTCGCTGATCGCAGCAGGAGGCGCTATCAGCCAACCGAGGCGCCATCCGGTCATGCCGAAATACTTCGAAAAACTATTCAAGACGAAGGCGTCATCGTCGACTTCCAGCACGCTGGCGGCATCGGTGCCGTAGGTAAGGCCGTGGTAGATCTCGTCCACTACCAAGTGGCCGTTACGCGCTTTGACTGCACTCGACAAGCCTGCCAGTTCGTCCCTCGTGAGGACTGTGCCGGTAGGGTTGGCCGGTGACGCAACCAGCGCGCCCACGCTGTCCTGGTCCCAATGCCTGGCGACCAGATCGGCGGTCAACTGATAGCGGACCTCAGGCCCCACCGGCACCAATTGCGCCGCGCCCTCTACCAGCCGCAGAAAGTGTCGATTGCAGGGGTAGCCTGGATCAGCCAGCAGCCAGTGCTTGCCAGGGTCGACCAGCAAGCTGCTGGCCAACAGCAACGCGCCGGAGCCACCGGGCGTAATCAAGATACGCTCGGGATCGACACTCAAGCCGTAGCGCTGCTGGTAAAACCCGCTGATGGCCTCGCGCAACTCGGGCACCCCACGGGCCGCCGTGTAGCGCGTCTTGCCGTTGGCCAGCGCAGCCTGGCCGGCCTGGATGATCGGCTCGGCGGTGGTAAAGTCCGGTTCGCCGATTTCCAGATGGATCACGTCGTGGCCGGCAGCCTGCAGCTCATTGGCGCGTGCCAGCAACGCCATGACATGAAAAGGTTCGATGGCGCGACTGCGCGCACTGTAGGGCTGAGCCATTAGCCTTCCTTAACGGTGAGGACAAAATCAGGATTCTACCGAACCCTCGCGGTAAAACATGCTCTATTGCCTGATTGGGGCTGCAAGTGCACCCTGCGCACGCTCGTAAAACAGCTAAAATCAACATTCGAGGCGATACATACCCAGTCATGGCGGGCTGCTGCAGTTTGCAACCCCTTTGCCCTGGAGCTCGACAACCGGGAGTAGCGCACCCTGAATCTATCTGGTAAGTTCGCCCGCTTGCAGCCGCAGGGCCGGCAGGTGTCGGTGACGTTGCAATCCTGCGCAATGGATTAGAAGAGTGAGAGGCGGTCTATTCATGTCCACCCAAGCAAAGCAACAGAGCATCAGCGGTTTCCAGCCCTACGTTGAATCCAAGGGCGAGGAATACATGGGCAAGCCCATGCGCGAGCACTTCTCCAAAATCCTGAAGCAGTGGAAGCAGGACTTGATGCAGGAAGTCGACCGCACGGTTGACCATATGAAGGACGAAGCAGCCAACTTCCCGGACCCGGCAGACCGTGCCAGCCAGGAAGAGGAATTCGCCCTTGAACTGCGCGCTCGTGATCGCGAACGCAAGTTGATCAAGAAGATCGACAAGACCCTGCAATTGATCGAAGACGAAGAGTATGGCTGGTGCGAATCCTGCGGCGTCGAGATCGGTATTCGCCGCCTCGAAGCCCGCCCGACTGCGGACCTGTGCGTAGACTGCAAGACCTTGGCTGAAATCAAGGAAAAACAGGTCGGCAAGTAACCCTGCCGAACTGAACGAATGGGGCGTGCAAACGCCCCATTTTTGTTTCTGGCGTTTACCGGTTTTGCAGTAGTATCCGCCCATGACAGCCTCTACCTATATCGGGCGTTTCGCCCCCACGCCCAGCGGCCATTTGCACTTCGGCTCCCTGGTTGCTGCCCTCGCCTCCTACCTCGACGCACGCGCCCAACATGGCCGCTGGTTGATGCGCATGGAAGACCTTGACCCTCCCCGTGAAGAGCCCGGCGCCCAGGCAGCGATCCTGCATGCCCTGCAAAGCTACGGCTTTGAATGGGATGGCGAGCTGGTTCGGCAGAGCGAGCGGCATGACGCCTACGCCAAAGTGCTGAATGACCTGTTCAACCATGGCCTGGCCTATGCCTGCACATGCTCGCGCAAGCAACTGGAACCCTACAACGGGATTTACCCAGGCTTGTGCCGCAATGCCGGCCACGACCAGCAGAATGCTGCCATCCGTCTGCGTGTGCCTGAACTGGAATACCACTTTACCGACCGCGTGCAGGGCGAGTTCCGACAGCATCTGGGCCGCGACGCCGGCGACTTCATCATCCGGCGCCGCGACGGCCTCTACGCCTATCAGTTGGCCGTGGTCCTCGACGATGCCTGGCAAGGGGTTACCGATATCGTGCGCGGCGCCGACCTGCTGGACTCCACGCCGCGCCAGCTTTACTTGCAAGAGCTGCTCGGCCTGCGCCAGCCACGTTACCTGCATGTACCACTGATTGTGCAGCCGGACGGCAACAAACTGGGAAAATCCTACCGCTCCCCACCGTTGACCGCCGACCAGGCCACGCCCTTGCTGCTTCGCGCACTGCGCGCCCTCGGCCAGCCAGCCGGTAACGAACTGCTTTACGCAAGCCCACGGGAACTGCTGGATTGGGGCATTACGCACTGGGACGCGACGCAGATCCCGCGCACACTCACGCTGGCCGAAGCGCAATTGAGTTGAAGGCGCTTGCAGGTTGCCCGCCATCCGTTACCATCGCCGCAGATTTTTAATCAGAGGCCAATATGTACATCTATCGATTGGTCCTGTTGCTGGTCGTCGGGATCTACCTGTTCTCCCCCGCCATCATGGATTGGTGGATCGACGCCACGGGCGCCTGGTATCGCCCTTATCTGCTATGGCTGATCCTGATCGTCGTGACCTTCATCCTGCAGAGCCAAAAAGATGCCGATGAGCTTTAGCCTCACCCAGATGCTGCTGATCAGCGCCGCCTACCTGGCTGCGTTGTTCGGCGTGGCCTGGATCAGTGAGCGCGGAATGATTCCGCGGGCGATCATTCGCCATCCGCTGACCTACACCTTGTCCCTGGGCGTGTACGCCAGCGCCTGGGCGTTCTACGGTACGGTGGGCCTGGCCTATCAGTACGGCTACGGCTTTCTGTCCAGTTACCTGGGGGTGTCCGGTGCGTTCCTGCTGGCACCGGTGTTGCTGTACCCGATCCTGAAAATCACTCGTACCTACCAGTTATCATCCCTGGCGGACCTGTTTGCCTTCCGCTTTCGCAGTACCTGGGCCGGTGCGCTGACCACGATTTTCATGCTGATCGGCGTACTGCCGTTGCTGGCCCTGCAGATTCAAGCAGTGGCAGACTCCATCAGCATCCTGACCCGCGAACCCGTGCAACACCGTGTTGCCCTGGCTTTCTGTGCACTGATCAGCCTGTTCACAATTTTCTTCGGCTCGCGCCATATTGCTACCCGCGAGAAACACGAAGGTTTGGTGTTCGCAATTGCCTTTGAGTCGGTCATCAAGCTGATCGCCATCGGCGGCGTCGGCCTGTATGCGCTCTACGGCGTGTTCGACGGCCCGCAACAGCTGGAGCTGTGGCTGCTGCAAAACCAGACTGCCCTCGCCGCCCTGCACACACCCTTGCAGGAAGGCCCATGGCGCACGCTGCTGTTGGTGTTCTTCGCCTCGGCGATCGTAATGCCGCACATGTACCACATGACCTTCACCGAAAACCTCAACCCACGCTCACTGGTGAGTGCGAGCTGGGGTTTGCCGCTGTTCCTGTTACTGATGAGCCTGGCGGTGCCGTTGATCCTGTGGGCCGGCCTGAAACTGGGGGCCACCACCAACCCTGAGTATTTCACCCTGGGCATCGGCATTGCCGCCAACAGCCCGGCGTTGGCACTGCTGGCGTATGTCGGCGGTTTGTCGGCGGCCAGTGGATTGATCATTGTCACCACGCTGGCGCTATCGGGCATGGCACTCAACCACTTGGTGCTGCCGCTGTACCAGCCGCCGGCTGAGGGCAATATCTACCGCTGGTTGAAATGGACCCGCCGCGCGCTGATCGTTGCGATCATTACCGCCGGCTACGGGTTCTACCTGCTGCTCGGCGCCGGGCAAGACCTGGCCAACCTTGGCATTGTCGCGTTTGTCGCCACCTTGCAGTTCCTGCCGGGGGTGTTGTCGGTGCTGTACTGGCCGACCGCCAACCGCCGTGGTTTTATCGCAGGGCTGCTGGCGGGGATCCTGGTGTGGATCGTCACCATGTTGCTACCACTGGTCGGCAACTTGCAGGGCTTCTACATCCCGTTGCTGAACATGATTTACGTGCTCGACGACACCAGTTGGCACATGGCGGCCATTGCCTCGCTGGCCGCCAACGTACTGATGTTTACCCTGATCTCATTGTTCACCAACGCCAGTGCCGAAGAAACCAGCGCCGCCGAAGCCTGCGCAGTGGACAACGTGCGTCGCCCGCAACGCCGCGAACTGCACGCAGCCTCGCCCCAGGAGTTTGCCACGCAACTGGCCAAGCCTCTGGGCGCCAAGGCGGCGCAAAAGGAGGTCGAGCAAGCGCTGCGTGACCTCTACCTGCCGTTCGACGAGCGTCGCCCCTATGCCCTGCGCCGTCTGCGTGACCGTATCGAGGCCAACCTCTCCGGCCTGATGGGCCCCAGCGTGTCCCAGGACATGGTCGAAACCTTCCTGCCCTACAAGGCGGGCGGCGAAAACTACGTGACCGAAGACATCCATTTCATCGAAAGCCGGCTGGAGGATTACCACTCACGCCTCACCGGCCTGGCCGCCGAACTCGATGCCTTGCGCCGTTACCACCGCCAGACCTTGCAGGAACTGCCGATGGGTGTCTGTTCCCTGGCCAAGGACCAGGAAATCCTGATGTGGAACAAGGCCATGGAAGAACTCACCGGCATCGCCGCCCAGCGGGTAGTGGGCTCGCGCCTCAATACCCTGGCCGATCCGTGGAAAGAACTGCTTCAGGGGTTTATCAACCTGCCCGACGAGCACTTGCACAAGCAGCACCTGGCCCTCGACGGCCAGACCCGCTGGCTCAACCTGCACAAAGCCGCCATTGATGAGCCCCTGGCCCCCGGTAACAGCGGCCTGGTTTTGCTGGTGGAAGACCTCACCGACACGCAGATGCTCGAAGACAAGCTGGTGCATTCCGAGCGCCTGGCCAGTATTGGTCGTCTCGCAGCCGGCGTGGCCCACGAAATCGGCAACCCGATCACCGGTATCGCCTGCCTGGCGCAGAACCTGCGCGAAGAGCGCGAGGAAGACGGTGAAATCACTGAAATCAGCGGGCAGATTCTTGAACAGACCAAGCGCGTTTCGCGCATCGTGCAGTCGCTGATGAGCTTCGCCCACTCCGGCGCGCATCAAAACCAGGACGAAGCGGTGTGCCTGGCCGAGGTCGCGCAGGACGCCATTGGGCTTCTGGCCTTGAATCGGCGCAATTTCGAAGTACAGTTCTTTAATCTGTGTGATCCGGAACATTGGGTCGATGGCGACTCGCAACGCCTGGCCCAAGTGCTGATCAACTTGCTGTCCAACGCACGCGATGCGTCGCCGGCCGGCAGCGCTGTACGCGTCAAGAGCGAGGCTTTCGAGCACACGGTCGACCTGATCGTGGAGGACGAAGGCAGCGGCATCCCACAGAACATCATGGACCGATTGTTCGAACCCTTCTTCACCACCAAGGACCCCGGTGAAGGTACCGGTCTGGGCCTTGCACTGGTCTATTCCATCGTTGAAGAGCATTATGGACAAATCACCATCGACAGCCCGGCTGACACCGAAAGCCAACGCGGCACCCGTATCCGGGTGACCTTGCCGCGTCATGTCGAAGCGACGTCCGCTGTGAACTGAGACCGTCGAGAGAATTGAATCAATGCCGCACATTTTGATCGTCGAAGACGAAACCATTATCCGCTCTGCCTTGCGTCGCCTGCTTGAACGAAATCAGTACCAGGTCAGCGAAGCCGGCTCGGTGCAGGAAGCCCAGGAGCGGTTCAGCATCCCCACGTTCGACCTGATTGTCAGCGACCTGCGCCTGCCTGGAGCTCCGGGCACCGAGCTGATCAAGCTGGGCCAAGGCACCCCGGTGCTGATCATGACCAGCTACGCCAGCCTGCGCTCGGCGGTCGACTCGATGAAGATGGGCGCGGTGGACTATATCGCCAAGCCTTTCGATCACGATGAGATGCTCCAAGCCGTGGCCCGCATCCTGCGTGACCGTCAGTCGGCCAGCAGCGCGCCTGCCGAACAGCGTCCAGTCGGCAAAGCGACCAACGGCGCCGACAAGCCCGGTGTGGACAACAGCAATGGCGAGATCGGCATCATCGGCTCCTGCCCGCCGATGCAGGATCTGTACAGCAAGATCCGCAAAGTGGCGCCGACCGATTCCAATGTATTGATCCAGGGCGAGTCGGGCACTGGCAAGGAGCTGGTTGCCCGCGCCCTGCACAACCTGTCCAAGCGCGCCAAGGCACCGATGATCTCGGTGAACTGCGCGGCAATCCCTGAATCGCTGATCGAGTCCGAACTGTTCGGTCACGAGAAAGGCGCGTTCACCGGCGCCAGCGCCGGGCGTGCTGGCCTGGTTGAAGCGGCGGACGGCGGAACCTTGTTCCTCGATGAAATCGGCGAACTGCCACTGGAAGCCCAGGCGCGCTTGTTGCGGGTGTTGCAGGAAGGCGAGATTCGCCGAGTCGGTTCGGTGCAATCGCAAAAGGTTGATGTGCGGCTTATTGCAGCGACGCACCGTGACCTCAAGAGCCTGGCCAAGATCGGCCAGTTCCGTGAAGACTTGTATTACCGCCTGCACGTGATCGCCCTCAAATTGCCGGCCCTGCGCGAGCGCGGCGCCGACGTCAACGAGATCGCCAGTGCGTTCCTGTTACGCCAGAGCGCACGCATCAACCGCACCGACCTGAAGTTTGCCGCGGACGCCGAGCAGGCAATCCGGCATTACTCGTGGCCGGGTAACGTGCGGGAATTGGAGAACGCCGTGGAGCGCGCGGTGATCCTGTCGGAAAGCCCGGAGATTTCCGCCGAGCTTTTGGGCATCGATATCGAGCTCAGTGACCTGGAAGACGATGACTTCATCGGCCTGGCCCCACAACAGGGCGGCGGTAGCAATACCAGTCATGAGCCGACGGAGGATTTGTCACTGGAAGACTACTTCCAGCATTTCGTCCTGGAACATCAGGACCATATGACCGAGACCGAACTGGCCCGCAAACTGGGTGTGAGTCGCAAGTGCCTGTGGGAGCGGCGCCAGCGCCTGGGCATTCCGCGGCGCAAGACCGGGGTTGCCAGCGAGAGCTGAGGGTGCGCCCCCATGGGTAACACCTGTTGATGTGAAAAAACTGTTACCGCTGACTTTTCACGTAACAAAAGCCGGGGCTTACGGTAACGAAGCCCCGGCTTTTTTTTGCCCTCGAAAACTGCAAAACCACCTCAACCCCCTGATTTTGCTGGCCGGTACAAAAGTTGGCACGCACCCTGCTATATGCTTAGTACAAAAACAATAACAAGCTATGTACAAGACAATAAAAATAAGACGAATCGACTCACGCATAACAAAAACAACACGGCGGAGGCGCAGCTAACTGATTCTTTTGGAGAGGCGTTGCATTTGGGGCTTGCCCCGCAACCAGGCCGAGAACAACAAAAACTGCCCTAAGGCAGAGCCTGAACTGGTTGGATCGTAGATCAGCAACACAGCGACCAAAGCAATCCGTTTGCTCTTGACTCTCGATTGGGAGTGTCATGAAGGTGAAGCTTCATGGCGAGGGCGATCAACAAAAACAAGAAGCCCGAAATCAATAATAAAAATAGAGCACGCAACTACTTCTGGGGGAGCTTCGGCTCCCCTTGTAGTTTCCGGGATTTGACTCCAAAACGCTTATGGCGCAATGCCTGTAGCTTGTTCCTACACCATCCCCTGACTAAATGCTAGAATCCCCGCCCATCATGCGGTCATTCTTCGTTATGGCCGAACATTCCTTCAAACAGTGCATCCCATGCTGAAGAAGTTGTTCCAGTCATTCCGTTCTCCCTTGCGTCGTACGCAACACAAACGCAGCACGCCTGAAGTGCTCAACAGCAGCCAGCATTCGTTGCAGCGCGCTCAATTCAGCCGTTATGCAGTGAACATCGTCGAACGTTTGCAGAACGCCGGCTACCAGGCTTACCTGGTGGGTGGTTGCGTACGCGACATGCTGCTCAATATCACGCCCAAGGATTTCGACGTCGCCACCAGCGCCACGCCTGAACAAGTGCGCGCCGAGTTTCGTAACGCACGAATCATCGGCCGGCGCTTCAAGCTGGTGCATATCCATTTTGGTCGCGAAATCATCGAGGTTGCGACCTTCCGCGCCGGCCACCCGCAAAACGATGAAGAGGAAGACACCAATCAGTCTTCCCGCAACGAGAGCGGGCGCATCCTGCGTGATAACGTCTACGGCACCCTGGAAGAGGACGCGCAACGTCGCGACTTCACCATCAATGCCCTTTATTACGATCCGGTCAGCGAGCGCATCCTCGATTACGCCAATGGCGTACACGACATTCGCAATAACCTGATCCGCCTGATCGGTGACCCGACCCAGCGCTATCAGGAAGATCCGGTGCGTATGCTGCGCGCCGTGCGGTTCGCGGCCAAACTCAACTTCGGTATCGAGAAGCACACTGCCGCGCCGATTCGCGAGCTGGCGCCCATGCTGCGGGAAATCCCCTCGGCACGCCTGTTTGAAGAGGTGCTCAAGTTGTTCCTCTCGGGGTATGCCGCCGACACCTTCGAAATGCTCGTCGACCTGCAGTTGTTCGACCCGCTGTTCCCGGCCAGTGCCGAGGCGCTGGAATACAACCCCACGTACACCCACACGCTGATCAGCGAAGCGTTGGTCAACACCGACCTGCGCATCAAGCAGAACAAACCGGTAACCCCGGCATTCCTGTTTGCCGCCCTGCTGTGGCCAGCGTTGCCCAAGCGCGTACTGCGCCTGCAGGACCGTGGCATGCCGCCAATCCCGGCCATGCAGGAAGCCGCCCACGAACTGATCGCCGAGCAGTGCCAACGCATCGCCATCCCGAAACGCTTCACCATGCCGATCCGCGAAATCTGGGACATGCAGGAACGTTTGCCGCGTCGCAGCGGTAAGCGTGCTGACCTGCTGCTGGACAACCCACGCTTCCGTGCCGGCTACGACTTCCTGCTGCTGCGCGAAAGCGCCGGTGAGCAGACCGATGGCCTGGGCGAATGGTGGACTGACTATCAGGACGCCAATGACAGCCAGCGTCGCGAAATGATTCGTGAGCTTGGCAGCAAAGGCGATGGTGCCGGTGAAGGGCCGAAAAAGCGTCGCCGCAGCGGCAGCAAGCGTAAACGCAGCAGTGCCGATGCCTCGGGCGCCGCGGGCGAATAAACGTGGAACGTATCTACATCGGCATGGGCAGCAACCTGGCTGCCCCGCAACAGCAATTGCGCAGCGCGATCGAGGCGCTGGCGCAACTGCCTGGCACCCACCTCGCTGGTGTGTCCGCCTTCTATCAAAGTGACTCCCTGCTCCCGGGCCAACCGCGCTACACCAACGCGGTTGCGGCACTGGACAGCAGCCTGGCGCCGCTGGACCTGCTCGACGCACTGCAAGCCATCGAGAATGACCAGGGCCGCGAACGTCTTGAGCGCTGGGGCCCACGTACACTGGATCTGGATATCTTGCTGTTCGGTGATCGCCTGATCGACGAACCGCGCCTCAAGGTGCCGCACTACCAAATGCATCTGCGTGCCTTTGTGCTGTATCCGCTGGCTGAGTTGGCGTCAACCGACCTGCAACTGCCTGACGGCCAACGCTTGAGCGCCCTGCTCACAGCCTGCCCATTCGTCGGCCTGGAACGCTTACCGCAAGAATAACTCGCTCAATGTGGGAGCTGGCTTGCCTGCGATACAAGCGACTCGGTGTATCAGCCACACCCCGTGGATGCCATCGCAGGCAAGCCAGCTCCCACATTTGATCTGCGCTGCCGTAAACCGCGCACAAGTTGCGCAATCGCGTCAGTAACAGCGGTAACACCGCCATCGTAACAATGCGGTAACACATCCAATTGACTTCCCGTGTCCTCCTCACGACTATAGGCGTCCCGCTGCCGCCAACCCGGCGCTACAGGGCGCAATCCAGGCCTTATAAGCACTGCTTTCAAGACAGTGCGCCTGTATAAACGAAGACTCACGCGCGTTACTCGCTGTTTCCAAGCGCCTGAACGAGGACCCTTTTCATGCCAGACATTACCCTGACCACCTTGCAGAGCCTCAAGCTCAAGGGTGAAAAAATCACCATGCTGACCTGCTATGACGCCACCTTCGCCAACGCCTGTTGCCAGGCCGGGGTTGAAGTGTTGTTAGTGGGCGACTCCCTGGGCATGGTTCTTCAAGGGAATGACAGCACCCTGCCCGTGACCACGGATGAACTGGCCTACCACACCGCCAGCGTCAAGCGTGGCAACGACGGCGCCTTGATCATCGCCGACCTGCCGTTCATGGGGTACGCCACGCTTGAGCAAACCTTCCAGAACGCCGGCAAGCTGATGCAGGCCGGCGCCCATATGGTCAAAGTCGAAGGCGCCGTGTGGCTGGCCGAGTCGATCCGGCTGCTGGCTGAACGCGGTGTACCGGTATGTGCACACATGGGCCTGACCCCGCAGTCGGTGAACATCCTCGGCGGCTACAAGGTACAGGGTCGCAATGAAGCCCAGGCGCGCCAGATGCGCGCCGATGCCATCGCCCTGGAACAAGCCGGTGCCGCGATGATTGTGCTGGAGTGCGTCCCCAGCGAACTGGCCGCAGAAATCACCCAGGCCGTCAAAGTGCCGGTAATCGGCATTGGCGCCGGCTCCGCCACCGATGGTCAGGTGCTGGTCCTGCACGACATGCTCGGCCTGTCGATTAGCGGTCACGTACCCAAGTTCGTGAAGAACTTCATGGCCGGCCAGGACAGCATTCACGCAGCCCTGAGCGCTTACGTCAGCGCAGTCAAGAATGTGACTTTCCCAGGCGCTGAACACGGATTCTCGGCATGAACACCGTTAAAACCGTCCGCGAACTGCGGGCTGCCGTGACCCACGCCCGCAGCGCCGGCAAACGCATCGGCTTTGTGCCTACCATGGGCAACCTGCATAGCGGCCATGCCACCCTGGTGACCAAGGCCGCGCAGCAGGCAGATTTCGTGGTGGCGAGCATTTTCGTCAACCCACTGCAATTCGGTGCCGGCGAAGATCTGGATAAATACCCGCGCACATTGGCCGCCGACCAGGAAAAACTCCTGCAGGCGGGCTGCAACCTGCTGTTTGCGCCCACTGTCGAGGAAATGTACCCCGATGGCATGAACGGCCAGACCCGCGTCAGCGTGCCACAACTGTCCGAAGGCTTGTGCGGCGCCAGCCGCCCAGGGCATTTCGAAGGCGTGGCCACGGTGGTCAGCAAGTTGTTCAACATGGTCCAGCCCGACATGGCCGTATTTGGCCAGAAGGACTACCAGCAGTTGGCGGTCATTCGCGCCATGGTCCGCGATCTGAACATGCCGATCCAGATCATCGGCGAACCCACCGTGCGTGCAGCGGACGGCCTCGCGCTGTCATCACGCAACGGTTACCTCACCGAGGAGCAACGTGCGGTCGCGCCGGTGCTGTACCGCGCCCTCAGCCAGATCGCCACGGCCATCCAAGACGGTGATCATGATTTCGCCAAGCTTCGCGCCGAGCAAATCCGGCAGATTGAAGCCGCAGGGCTACGCATGGACTACCTGGAAGTGCGCCAAGGCGTACATCTGCGCCCGGCCACGGCTGAAGATCGGGATGTGGTGATCCTGGTCGCCGCTTATCTGGGCGCCACACGCCTGATCGATAACCTGCACCTGAACCTCGCCTGACCCCACTTTACCCTCCACCTGTTGCCCCGACGGCTGTGCCGGTATAAAAAAGTACCGGCCACAGCGCAGACAAAGCCAAGACATATCCACACGCTAGGTTTAATGTAATCGCCCTGCGCTATGGTTAGCGCTGTCTGGAACCCAGTCGTTGAGACAAGAATGGATGTTCCGGGCTTTTAAGTGTCCTAAAGGCAGTCCCTGTAATAAAAGGAAACCCGCAGCGATGGCGTACTACCGCACCCCTCATGACGTTACCGCTCTGCCCGCCTGGCAAGCGCTTGTTCAACATCGCCAAGCCATGCAGGATTTCAGCATGCGCGAAGCGTTCAATGCCGACCCTCAGCGCTTTTCCCAATTTACCTTGAGCAGCTGCGGACTTTTCCTCGATTATTCGAAAAACCTGATCACCAGCGAAACCCGCGACCTGCTGGTGGACCTGGCCAAGGAAGTGAACCTTAAAGGCGCGATTGATGCGCTGTACGCGGGCGAGCCCGTCAACTCTTCCGAAGGCCGCCCGGCGCTGCATACCGCCCTGCGCCGCCCGGTGGGTGACAAGCTGTCGGTCAACGGCGTGAACATCATGCCGGACGTGCACAAGGTGCTGAACCAGATTACTGACCTGGTCGGCCGCATCCACGACGGCCTGTGGCGTGGCTACACCGAAAAGCCGATCACCGACGTGGTGAACATCGGCATCGGTGGTTCGTTCCTCGGTCCGGAACTGGTCTCCGAAGCGCTGTTGTCCTACGCCCACAAAGGCGTGCGTTGCCACTACCTGGCGAATATCGACGGCAGCGAGTTCCACGAGCTGACCATGAAGCTGCGCGCCGAGACCACGCTGTTCATTGTTTCGTCCAAATCCTTCAACACCCTTGAAACCCTGAAGAACGCCCAGGCCGCCCGCGCCTGGTACCTGGCCCAGGGTGGTTCGGAAGCTGAGCTGTATCGCCACTTCATCGCCGTTTCGAGCAACAACGCAGCGGCCGTAGCCTTTGGTATTCGCGAAGAGAACATCTTCCCGATGTGGGATTGGGTAGGCGGGCGTTACTCGCTGTGGTCGGCGATTGGCTTGCCAATCGCCCTGGCCATCGGCATGTCCAACTTCAAGGAACTGCTGTCGGGTGCCTACACCATGGACCAGCACTTCCTGAACGCGCCGTTCGAAGCCAACATGCCCGTACTGCTGGGTTTGCTGGGCGTGTGGTACGGCAACTTCTGGGGCGCGCAGAGCCACGCGATCCTGCCGTACGACCATTACCTGCGTAATATCACCAAGCATTTACAACAGCTGGATATGGAATCCAACGGCAAGAGCGTCCGCCAGGACGGCACGCCAGTGTCCACTGATACCGGCCCGGTGATCTGGGGTGGCGTAGGCTGCAACGGGCAGCACGCTTACCACCAGTTGCTGCACCAAGGGACGCAACTGATCCCGGCCGACTTCATCGTGCCGATCGTCAGCTTCAACCCGGTCTCCGATCACCACCAGTGGCTATACGCCAACTGCCTGTCCCAGAGCCAGGCACTGATGCTCGGCAAGACCCGCGGCGAAGCCGAAGCCGAGCTGCGTGAAAAGGGCCTGCCGGAAGCGGAAGTGCAGAAGCTGGCACCGCACAAGGTGATCCCGGGCAACCGTCCGAGCAACACCCTCGTGGTCGAACGCATCAGCCCTCGTCGCCTCGGCGCGCTGGTGGCGATGTATGAGCACAAGGTGTTCGTGCAGAGCGTGGTCTGGGGCATCAACGCTTTTGACCAATGGGGCGTTGAACTGGGCAAGGAACTGGGCAAAGGCGTTTACAACCGCCTGACGGGCGCCGAAGAAACCTCAGCCGAGGACGCTTCGACCCAGGGCCTGATCAACTACTTCCGCGGTCGTCACCGCGGCTGATGCTGATCACTCAAGGCCAACGTCTGTTTGGACGTTGGCCTTGAACCCTCCCACCACAGGGTGCATCTTTATCACTTGTCGCAAAAACAAGAATAAGGATCGCTCATGTTCGATATCAGCACGTTTCCCACCGCCGATGCCGTCCGCCGGGCTGCGCAACTCAGTCAAGAAGACTATCAGCGCCTCTATCGCCAATCCATCAAGCAGCCAGAGACCTTCTGGGCCGAACAGGCCAAGGGCTTTCTGGACTGGATAACACCGTGGCACACCGTCCAGCAGTCAGACATCAATACCGGTGCCGCCCAATGGTTTGCCGGCGGCCAACTGAACGTCAGCTACAACTGCATTGACCGTCACCTGGCGCAACGCGCCGATCAGCCGGCCTTCATCTGGGAGGGCGACGATCCGTCAAAATCCTCCACGATCACTTACCGCCAACTGCATCAAAACGTCAGCCGCCTGGCCAATGTGCTGAAAAACCGTGGCGTGAAAAAAGGCGACCGCGTGTGCATCTACATGCCGATGATCCCGGAAGCGGCCTACGCCATGCTGGCCTGCACGCGAATTGGCGCGGTGCACTCGGTGGTGTTTGGCGGGTTTTCGCCTGACGCCCTGCGTGACCGTATTCTCGATGCCGACTGCCGCACCGTGATCACCGCCGACGAAGGCGTGCGCGGCGGCAAGCCCGTGGCGCTGAAACAGAATGTCGATAAAGCCCTGGCCAGTTGCCCGAACGTCAGCACGGTGCTGGTGGTCGAGCGCACCGGAGCCAGCGTGAACTGGAACGAGGGCCGCGACCTCAAGTATCAAGCGGCCCTGGACGCCGCCAGCGACAACTGCCCACCCGAGCCGATGGACGCCGAGGATCCGCTGTTCATCCTCTACACCTCCGGCAGCACCGGCAAACCCAAGGGCGTGCTGCACACCACTGGCGGCTACCTGCTGCAAGCGGCGATGACCTTCAAGTACGTACTCGACTACCAAGAGGGCGAAGTGTTCTGGTGCACCGCCGATGTGGGCTGGGTTACCGGGCATAGCTACATCGTCTACGGTCCGCTGGCCAATGGCGCCACTTCGCTGATGTTCGAGGGCGTGCCGAGTTATCCGGACAGCTCGCGCTTCTGGCAGGTGATCGATAAACATCAGGTGAATATTTTCTACACCGCGCCCACCGCTTTGCGCGCCCTGATGCGTGAAGGCCACGGCCCATTGGAGAGCACCTCCCGCGCCAGCCTGCGCCTGCTGGGCAGTGTCGGTGAGCCGATCAACCCGGAGGCCTGGGACTGGTACTTCAATGCGGTGGGCGAACAGCGCTGCCCCATCGTCGATACCTGGTGGCAAACCGAAACCGGCGGCATCATGCTCAGCCCGCTGGTCAGCGCCCAGCGCATCAAGCCGGGCTGCGCGACACAGCCGATGTTCGGCGTACAACCGGTGCTGCTCGATGAGCAGGGCAAGGAAATCAGCGGCGCCGGCAGCGGCGTCCTCGCTATCAAATCAAGCTGGCCGGGGCAGATTCGCAGCGTCTACGGCGACCCGCAGCGTATGATCGACACTTACTTCAAGCCCTATCCCGGCTACTACTTCACCGGCGACGGCGCGCGCCGCGATGAAGACGGCGACTACTGGATCACCGGCCGCATCGATGATGTGATCAACGTGTCCGGCCATCGCATCGGCACCGCCGAGGTCGAAAGCGCCCTAGTGCTGCATGACCAGGTCGCTGAAGCCGCTGTGGTCGGCTATCCCCATGACGTCAAGGGCCAGGGCATCTATGCCTTTGTAACGCCAATGAACGGCGTCGAACCCAGCGATGCGCTGAAAAAACACCTGCTGGACCTGGTCAGCAAGGAAATTGGCAGCTTTGCCAAACCGGAACTGATCCAGTGGGCGCCTGCCTTGCCGAAAACCCGCTCCGGAAAGATCATGCGGCGCATCTTGCGCAAGATCGCCTGCAACGAACTGGACAGCCTGGGCGATACCTCAACCCTGGCTGACCCAAGCGTCGTAGACGGGTTGATCGACAAACGCCTGAACCGATAGCGCTCAGGATAATCCCCGGCCTGTGCAGGCCGGGGTTAACTGTTAAACTCCGCGCCCCGATTTTCTTATTTTTCTGCAAGCAAGGCGCGCTTCATGACCCCCCTGAATCAGGCGCTGCGCGCCGCCCTCGATCACCGCCAAGACCTGATCAACGAACTGCACGCCCAGGGTACAGACTGCTACCGGCTGTTCCACGGCAGCCAGGAAGGCGCCGGCGGCTTGACCATCGACCGCTACGGCCCGCAATTGCTGGTGCAGAGCTTCCATCAGTCGCTGGACAGCGCAGACCTTCTGGACCTGCATCAACTGATCAACCAATACATGGGCCTGGAATTGCTGCTGGTGTACAACGACCGTGCCCGAGGCAACTCGCGTATCGATCGTGAAGACACGGTATACCGCGCAGAGCCTGCGGCGCTGGAAGACCTGGTCGGCCACGAGTGGGGCCTCAGCTACCGTGTGCGGGGGCGCCATGCCGGGCAGGACCCGTTGCTGTTCCTCGACCTGCGTAACACCCGTGGTTGGGTGAAGGATCACAGCGCCGGCAAAAGCGTGCTGAACCTGTTCGCCTACACCTGCGGCGTGGGCTTGAGCGCGGCCGCCGGCGGCGCACGCGAAGTGTGCAACCTGGATTTTGCCGAGGGCAACCTGGCGGTGGGGCGTGAAAATGGCCTGCTCAATCCACAATTGCCGAGCATGGAGTTCATACAGTCCGATTACTTCCCGGCCATTCGCCAACTGGCGGGCCTGCCGATCACCCAGCGTCGCGGCCAAAAGCTGCCGAGCTATCCGCGCCTGGAGCAGCGCCAGTACGACCTGGTCCTGCTTGATCCGCCCGCCTGGGCCAAAAGCGCGTTCGGCACCGTCGACCTGCTGCGCGACTATCAGAGCTTGCTCAAGCCCGCGCTGCTGACCACCGCTGACAATGGGGTACTGATCTGTTGTAACAACCTGGCGAAAGTCAGCATGGATGACTGGCGTGAACAGGTGCTGCGTTGCGCAGAAAAAGCCGGCCGCCCAGTGCGCGACTGGCAGGTCATGACACCTGGGGCAGACTTTCCTTCCACGGATCAGCAGCCTCCGTTAAAGACCTTGATCCTGCATTTGTAGGAAGTTTCCCAGCAGCCACTGTTCTTCGGAACCGAATTACCGTGCCATACTCCAAGGCACTCTCGTTCGACACAGATGGCGTCACCCATGCCCAAAGGATTGATCCGCGCCGCAGGCGCCTTGTTGACCGCCCTTGCTTTGTACAGCTTGCTGGGCTTTCTGATTTTACCCGGCATCGCTCTTCGCATTGCCAACCAACAGTTGGCGAATTACGCCACGGTGCCGGCGCGAATCGAGCGCATCGAGCTCAACCCGTTCAGCCTGGAACTCACGCTGTGGGGCCTGAAGATCGGTGAGCCGGGCAAAGAACAAGTGGGCTTCCAGCGCTTCTACGCCAACCTGCAGGCCGACAGTCTCTGGACCCGCGCCCTGCACCTGGCTGATGTGCAACTGGACCAGCCCAAGACCGAACTGCTGTTCGACAAATCCGGCCAGTTGAACCTGGCGCAGTTGTTCAAACTGCCGCCGAGCGAACCGACTCCCGCAGATCCCGATGCCAAACCGTTCCCGCTGCGTATCGACAGCATCAAACTGGCGGGCGGCAATCTGCATTTCCGAGATCTGCGCCCCAGCGAACCTATCGAATTCCTCTACGACAAACTCGACTTCGAGCTGAAAAACCTCAGCACCTTGCCCGAAGACAACGCCGACATGACCCTGGTGGCCGCTGGCCCTGACGGCGGGCAGATCGACTGGAAAGGTAATGTTAGCCTGGTACCGATCACCTCCGAAGGTACCTTGAAGGTCACCGACGGCAAGATGAAAGCCTGGTGGCCGTATGTACGTGACGCCTTGCCGCTGGTGCTGGAAGACGGCGTGCTTAACTTCAGCACCGACTATAAGTTCAGCCTGGCCAAAGAGACCGAGCTGAACCTGACCAACACCGCCGCCAGCATTGCGCCCTTCGCGATCAAGGCGCCGGATGGCCGGCCATTGGTACGCCTGGAACGCCTGGATGTCAGCGAAACTACGGTAGACCTGGCCAAGCAGCAGGTAGTCGTCGGCAAAATCCGCAGCAACAAGCTGGAAACCTGGGCCGCTCTTGAAGCCGATGGCCAACTCGACTGGCAGAAACTGTTCGCCAGCCAGCCAAGCAAGCCAACACCGGCACCGGCCAACGCCGACGCGCCTGAAGCCCAACCGGCGGCGCCGAGCAAACCCTGGCAAGTGATGCTCAAGGATGTGCAACTGCGTAACTATCAGGTACACCTGGCCGACCGCCAGGCCAAACCTGCGGTGGCGCTGGAACTGGGCCCGTTGAATATCGACATGCAGAACTTCGACAGCCTCAACCAAAGCCCCTTCACCTTGAAGGTCGATAGTGGCGTGGGCAAGCAAGGCAAGATCCAGGCAACCGGCGAGGTTAACCTCAACCCGGTCAGCGCCAAGCTGAAAGTGAATACCCAGGACATCGACCTGCGGGTGGCCCAGTCGTATATCAGCCCGTTTATTCGCCTGGAACTGCGCAGCGGCATGTTGGGCGGCAACCTGGATGTGAACCTCAAGAGCACCGAGCCGTTGGCCCTGCAAATCACCGGCCGCGCTCAGGTCGATCAGCTGCATACCCTGGACACCCTCAAGACCCGCGACTTCCTCAAGTGGCAGCGCCTGGTACTGGAGGGTGTGAACTATCAGCATGGTCAGAGCCTGTCGATCGACAAGGTCAACCTGCTGCAGCCGTATGCGCGCTTCATGATCAACGACGATCGCACCACCAACATCGATGACTTGCTGATTCCCCAGCCTGCCGACAGTGGTGCCAAATCAGCCGCCAAGCCGGCGGCCAGCAAAGACAAGCCTTTGGGCATCCACATCGGGCAGATCGCAATTAACGATGGTTCGGCCAACTTTGCCGACTTCAGCCTCACGCCCAACTTCGCCACCGCGATTCAACAGCTCAACGGCCAGATTGGCACCATCGATAGTCGCCAGGCCAAACCGGCCAGCGTCGATATCAAGGGTAAGGTAGACCGTTACGCCCCAGTGACCATCAAGGGCAGCGTGAACCCGTTTGATCCGATGGCAGCCCTGGATATCGCGACCAGCTTCAAACGTGTCGAGTTGACCAACTTGACACCTTACTCGGGCAAGTTCGCAGGCTTCCGTATCCGCAAGGGCCGGCTGAATCTCGACTTGCACTACGTGATCACCAAGGGCCAGTTGAAGGCCGAAAACAAAGTGGTGGTCGAACAGTTGCAACTGGGTGAGAAAGTCGACAGCTCCGATGCGGTGGACTTGCCGATTCGCCTGGCCATCGCTCTGCTCAAGGACAGCGACGGCAAGATCTCGATCGAACTGCCGGTCAGTGGCGACCTGAACAACCCGCAATTCAGCGTGATGCCGATTGTGTGGCAGACCCTGCGTAACCTCGTCGTCCGCGCAGCGACCGCGCCCTTCAAGTTTATTGGCGGGCTGGTGACGGGTGGCGGCTCTGAAGACCTGGGTAATGTTTCGTTCGCCGCCGGCTCCAGTGAGCTGAACAAAGATGCCGAGGGCGCGCTGAACACCTTGGCCAAGGCACTGAAAGAGCGCCCTACCCTGCGCCTGGAAATCGAAGGCACGGCTGCTGCCAGCAGCGATGGGCCGTTCCTGGCGGCGCAGCGACTGGAACGTGAATACCAGTACAACTACTACAAGATCCTCCAGCGCCGTGGCGACAAAGTCCCGGCCCAAGCTTCGTTGCTTGAAGTGCCCGAGAAAGAAAAAGCACCGTTGCTGGAAGGTATCTACCGCACCCGTCTTAAACAGCAACCTCCCGCCGAATGGAAAAACCTTGGCAGCGATGAGCGCTCGGCGAAGCTCAAAGAGGGTGTGATCAAGTTCTGGAGCGGCAGTGATGTGCTGCTGCGCCAACTGGGCCAGGAGCGCGCCAGTACCATCAAGGATTACTTGGTGGACAAGGGCCAGTTGGAAGATGAGCGGGTGTACTTCATTGATGCGCAACTGGGGCAGGCGGAGAAAGATGGTCGGGTCATCACCCCAATGCATCTGGATGCCGAGTAACTTCTGAGCAACGCCTATCCTAATGTGGGAGCTGGCTTGCCTGCGATAGCATCACCTCGGTGCAACTGAATGACTGAGGTGCCAACATCGCTGGCAAGCCAGCTCCCACATTTTTTTTGGGGGGTTGGCTGGCAGTTTTGTTTCAACCCCAAAATAGAACAGGCCCCGACACAAGTGCCGGGGCCTGTAATGACCACATCCGTGTGGTCGGTCGCATGAACTCCAGAGGTGCATCGGGTGGATAACTAGCTCACCCTAAGCCGCCGCTATATCGTTCAAACGAAACCTTTAACGTTACTCTGCTTTCAGGCCGTCGGCCGATACAGCTTTAACGCCTTTGATTTTCTTGGTGATGGCAACCGCAGTTTCTTTCTGCGATGCAGTCACGGCAGTCGGAGACGACAGAGACACTACGCCCTTGTTGGTCTCAACCTTGATGTCAGTGCCAGGAATGCCCTTCTCGGTAACCAGGTCAGCCTTCACTTTGGTAGTGATCCAAGTGTCGCTGGTGGTTTCTTTAGCGTCGTGTGCCGCACCTTTGGTTTTGTCGATGCCGTCAGCTTTGACAGCGCCGCCAGCCAGCAGACCGTCAGCCGAAACAGCATTCACACCTTTGATTTTCTTGGTGATGGCTACAGCAGTGGCTTTCTGCGAATCCGAGACTGCTACGTCGGAGGACAGGGAAACCACACCTTTGTTGGTCTCAACCTTGATGTCCGAACCCGGAATGCCTTTTTCGGTCAGCAGGTCGGCTTTGACTTTAGTGGTGATCCAAGTATCCGAAACGCTTTCCTTAGCCTTGGTCGCTTCACCGGCCGCCAAAGTCATAGGGGCTTGGGAAGTCTGAGCAAAGGCTACGTTAGCACCCATCGCCAGGGTCAGAGCGGTAGCAGTAGCGAGAGCGAACTTCTTCATACGAATAACTCCTGTTTTATTAAAAGTCTGCAGACGTAAACCTTGATGCTGCAGCGCTAACAGGGATAGTGCAGGCGGCGTGCCAAGTGGGATAACAGGACAAAATCGTTATAAAACAACAAGTTAAAAAACAGAGTGATTTTCGAAATCGTGCAAGTTGCATGAAGCAGGTCGTGCCTGCGTGCAAGTTGCGGTTTTTTGCAGGCGACTAAACAACTGATTTTAGGGGATTTCCTTCTCCCACAAAAAAGGGACTCCGAAGAGTCCCTTTTTTTCAGCTAGAACGCGGGGTGATTAAACGCCCGAAGCCTTGGCTGCTGCTACGTCCTTGATGGACAGCTTGATACGGCCGCGGTTGTCCACGTCCAGTACCAGCACTTCCACTTCCTGGCCTTCTTTGAGAATGTCGGTCACTTTCTCAACACGAGCGTCGCTCAGCATGGAGATGTGAACCAGACCGTCTTTGCCCGGCAGGATGTTGACGAATGCGCCGAAGTCGACGATGCGCTCAACCTTGCCGACGTAGATCTTGCCGATCTCGGCCTCAGCGGTGATGCCCAGGACGCGTTGGCGTGCAGCTTCAGCCGCTTCCTTGGTTTCGCCGAAGATCTTGATCGAGCCGTCGTCTTCGATGTCGATCGAAGCCTTGGTTTCTTCACAGATCGCACGGATGGTCGCGCCGCCTTTACCGATAACATCACGGATTTTGTCGGTGTCGATTTTCATCGCGATCATGGTCGGAGCGTTTTCCGACAGTTCGGTACGCGACTGGCCAATGATCTGGTTCATCTGGCCGAGGATGTTCAGGCGCGCTTCCAGGGCTTGGCCCAGAGCGATTTCCATGATCTCTTCAGTGATGCCCTTGATCTTGATGTCCATCTGCAGCGCGGTTACGCCTTTAGCGGTACCGGCTACTTTGAAGTCCATGTCGCCCAGGTGGTCTTCGTCGCCCAGGATGTCGGTCAGGATGGCGAACTTCTCGCCTTCTTTAACCAGGCCCATGGCGATACCGGCAACCGGCGCCTTCATCGGCACACCAGCGTCCATCAGCGCCAGGGAAGCACCGCAAACGGAAGCCATCGAGCTGGAACCGTTGGACTCAGTGATTTCCGATACGACACGGATGGTGTACGGGAACACATCGGCAGCCGGCAGCATCGCAGCAATCGAACGACGGGCCAGACGGCCGTGACCGATTTCACGACGACCAGCACCACCCATGCGGCCACACTCGCCCACCGAGAACGGAGGGAAGTTGTAGTGCAGCATGAACGGGTCTTTTTTCTCGCCTTCCAGGGTGTCCAGCAGTTGTGCGTCACGGGCAGTACCCAGAGTCGCGACTACCAGGGCCTGGGTTTCACCACGGGTGAACAGCGCCGAACCGTGAGTCTTGGGCAGCACGCCGACTTCGATGTTCAGCGGGCGCACGGTGCGAGTGTCGCGACCGTCGATACGTGGCTTGCCGTTAACGATGTTTTCGCGAACGGTGCGGTATTCGATTTCGCCGAATGCAGCCTTGACGTCGCTGGCAGAAGGCTGGCCTTCTTCACCGGACAACTTGGCGACAACCTGGTCCTTCAACTCGCCCAGGCGAGCGTAACGGTCGGCCTTGACGGTGATGGTGTAGGCGTCGGAGATGGCAGCGCCGAACTCGGAGCGGATAGCGCCCAGCAGGTCGGTGGCTTCCGGGGCAGCAGCCCAGGTCCAGGTTGGCTTGGCAGCTTCGGCAGCCAATTCCTTGACCGCGTTGATTACCACCTGGAACTCGTCGTGAGCAAACAGTACGGCGCCCAGCATCTGGTCTTCGGTCAGCTCTTTGGCTTCCGACTCAACCATCAATACGGCTTCGGAGGTACCGGCAACGACCATGTCCAGGCTCGAAGCTTTCTGCTGCTCGTAAGATGGGTTCAGCAGGTAACCGGTGCTTTCATGGAAAGCAACGCGAGCGGCACCGATAGGACCATCGAACGGAATGCCCGAGATCGCCAGCGCAGCCGAAGTACCGATCATCGCAGCGATGTCCGGATCGGTCTTTTTGCTGGTGGAAACGACGGTGCAGACAACCTGCACTTCGTTCATGAAGCCTTCTGGGAACAGCGGACGGATCGGACGGTCGATCAGTCGGGATGTCAGGGTTTCTTTCTCGGAAGGACGGCCTTCGCGCTTGAAGAAACCGCCAGGGATCTTACCGGCAGCGTAAGTCTTTTCCTGGTAGTGAACGGACAGAGGGAAGAAGCCCTTGCTCGGGTCAGCGGTCTTGGCGCCAACCACGGTCACCAGTACGGTAACGTCGTCGTCAACGGTAACCAGCACTGCGCCGGAGGCTTGACGGGCGATACGGCCTGTCTCGAGGGTAACGGTCGACTGACCGAACTGGAATTTTTTGATAACCGGGTTCACGGTGTCCTACCTTCTTTGTGGCTCTTGGGGGAACTTGTCTTCTTGCGAAATTCTTGGGCAATGTCGGGAATCGGCCCGACCCTCGTCCAGGGTAAAACGTGTATCCAGATAAAACTTGAGGCTGGGAGCCTACCATGGGCCAGCGGGAATCCCACTGGCACACGGCAGACAACCAACCTCTAGCGCAATCGCTGATTAGCGACGCAGACCCAGGCGACCGATCAGAGTCTGATAACGACCCAGATCCTTGCCTTTCAGGTAGTCCAGCAGCTTACGGCGCTGGTTTACCATGCGGATCAGACCACGACGGGAGTGGTGGTCTTTACCGTTGGCCTTGAAGTGACCTTGCAGTTTGTTGATGTTGTGGGTCAGCAGTGCAACTTGCACTTCTGGCGAACCAGTGTCACCAACAGCTTGCTGATAGTCAGCTACGATTTGTGCTTTTTCTTGAACGTCGAGAGCCATGAGGCAATCCTTTTTTCAGGAAACCACCCAAGGGGTGATCTCAATAGGCCGAGGGCATACCCCCGTATCTATAAATGAGAAGTGACCATGCCTATTAACAGCCACCCTCGTTCGGTCATTCTGACCGAATCAGTCGACGCGGCGCGATGCGCCCGTCTTCGCTCACTTCACCGATACCGATAAAGCGACCGTTATGATCCTGTACTCGCACCATGCCGAACTTCGGGGCATCCGGGGCGCGTACCGGCTGGCCGTTGAGCCAGTAGAACGCGCTGTGCTCCGAGAAGTGCAGCAATGGCCAATCCAGCAAACCGCTGTCCGAGGGCATCAGGAAGCGATCAACCGCTTCGTTGCCGCCTTCGGCGTGCACCGCTTCCAGCTCTTCCAGCGTGACCGTCTGGGCCAGGGTGAAAGGGCCTGCCTGGGTACGTCGCAGTTCAGCTACATAAGCACCGCAGCCCAGCTTCTCACCAATATCTTCCACGAGGGTACGGATATAGGTGCCTTTGCTGCAGTCCACCGCCAATCGAGCAGTGTCACCTTCACAGGCGAGCAGTTCCAGCCGGGCAATAGTAACAGAACGCGGTTCGCGCTCCACCACTTCGCCCGCACGTGCCAGCTTATAAAGAGGTTGCCCATCCCGCTTGAGCGCCGAGTACATCGGCGGTATCTGACTGATTTGCCCACGAAAAGCAGGTAATGCAGCTTCGATATCCGCACGACCAACGGTCACGTCGCGAACCTGCAAAACATCACCTTCGGCGTCTGCCGTGGTGGTTGTCTTGCCCAGTTGCATGAGGGTTTCATAACCCTTGTCCGAATCAAGCAGGTACTGCGAGAACTTGGTGGCCTCACCAAAGCACAACGGCAGAACGCCGGTGGCCAGTGGATCCAGGCTGCCGGTGTGTCCCGCCTTCTCGGCGTTAAGCAGCCAGCGGACCTTCTGCAGCGCCGCATTGGAGGTAAAACCAATGGGCTTGTCGAGCAGAATGATGCCACTGACGTTGCGACGGATACGTTTGACCTGAGCCACCGCTTACTCCTTGGCGTCTTCAGGTGTGGACGGATGCTGACTGTCTTCAGCCACGGCGCGCTCGATCAAGGCCGAGAGGTGCGCGCCACGCACGACGCTTTCGTCGTAATGGAAGTGCAACTGCGGAACGCTGCGCAGCTTCATTTCGCGGGCCAACTGCATCCGCAGGAAACCTGCGGCGGAGTTGAGCACCTTGATGCTTTGCGCGATTTCTTCGCTGTTGTCCTGCCCCATCACGGTGATGAAGATTTTGGCATGACCCACGTCACGGCTCACTTCAACGGCGGTGATGGTGACCAGGCCAACGCGGGGGTCTTTGACTTCGCGACGGATCAGTTGAGCCAGCTCACGCTGCATCTGATCGCCGATACGCTGGGTACGGCTGTATTCTTTTGCCATGTCTTGTTACCTGTTACTGCCACACGGTGAAACCCGTGGGGTCTGAAAGCGGCAAACGCCCGGCCTGACAAAAGCCAGACCGGGCGTTGCGTTTAGAGTCCGGACACGGCGCGGGGCAAATACATGCCCACGCGCTGTGTGGCTCCTGAAGTGCGCGAGTTAGAGGCTGCGAGCAACCTGAACCTTCTCGAAGACTTCGATCTTGTCGCCAACCTTGACGTCGTTGTAGCTCTTGACGCCGATACCGCATTCCATGCCGGCACGTACTTCGGCAGCGTCATCCTTGAAGCGGCGCAGGGATTCCAGCTCGCCTTCGAAGATAACGATGTCTTCACGCAGTACACGGATCGGACGGTTACGGTACACGGTGCCTTCGACAACCATGCAACCGGCGATCGCGCCGAATTTCGGCGAGCGGAACACGTCACGCACCTCGGCGATACCCAGGATGTTCTCCCGGACATCGCTGCCAAGCATACCGGTAAGGGCTTTCTTGACGTCTTCGATGATGTCGTAGATGACGTTGTAGTAACGCATGTCCAGACCTTCCTGCTCGACGATCTTGCGAGCGCCAGCATCGGCACGCACGTTGAAGCCGAACAGTACAGCGTTGGAAGCCAGTGCCAGGTTGGCGTCGGACTCGGTGATACCACCGACACCGCCACCGACAACACGCACTTGCACTTCGTCGTTACCCAGGCCGTTCAAGGCGCCGTTCAACGCTTCGAGGGAACCACGGACGTCGGATTTGAGGACGATGTTAAGCGTCTTCTTCTCTTCCTGGCCCATGTTCTCGAAGATGTTTTCCAGCTTGCCGGCGTGAGCACGGGCCAGCTTGACTTCGCGGAACTTGCCTTGACGGAACAGAGCCACTTCACGGGCTTTCTTCTCGTCGGCAACTACGCTCATCTCGTCGCCAGCGTCCGGCGTACCGTCCAGGCCGAGGATCTCGACCGGGATAGCAGGACCTGCTTCCTTGATTGGCTTGCCGTTCTCGTCGAGCATGGCACGTACACGGCCGTAGTTCGAACCGACCAGCACCATGTCGCCTTGGCGCAGGGTACCGTCTTGAACCAGCACGGTCGCGACCGGGCCACGGCCCTTGTCGAGGCGCGATTCAACTACCACACCACGGCCAGGAGCCGAAGGCGTAGCAGTCAATTCCAGGACTTCAGCTTGCAACAGGACCGCTTCGAGCAGTTCGTCAACGCCGGTACCCATTTTCGCCGAGACCGATACGAATGGCGTCTCGCCACCCCATTCCTCGGATGTCACGCCGTGAACCGACAGTTCGCTACGGATGCGATCGAGATCGGCGCCGGGCTTGTCGATTTTGTTCACGGCTACAACCAGAGGAACACCGGCAGCCTTGGCGTGCTGGACAGCTTCAATGGTCTGCGGCATTACGCCGTCGTCCGCTGCAACCACCAGGATCACGATGTCGGTCGCCTTGGCACCACGGGCACGCATTGCGGTAAACGCGGCGTGACCTGGAGTGTCGAGGAAGGTGACCATGCCGCGTTCGGTTTCAACGTGGTATGCACCGATGTGCTGGGTAATACCACCGGCTTCGCCTGCGGCAACCTTGGCACGACGGATGTAGTCGAGCAGGGAAGTTTTACCGTGGTCAACGTGGCCCATTACGGTCACAACCGGTGCACGGGAAACTGCCTCGCCTTCAAACTTCAGGGACTCGGCCAGGGAATCTTCCAGGGCGGTGTCGCTGACCAGGGTCACTTTGTGGCCCAGCTCTTCAGCAACCAACTGGGCAGTTTCCTGATCCAGTACCTGGTTGATGGTGGCCGGGGTGCCCAGCTTGAACATGAACTTGATGATTTCAGCAGCCTTGACCGACATCTGCTGGGCCAGATCGCCCACAGTGATGGTCTCGCCGATCTTCACTTCACGCACGACAGGGCCGGTTGGGCTCTGGAAACCGTGGGCGTTGCGTTTTTTCAGCTTGGCCTTGCCGCGACCACCGCGACGGAAGCCATCGCTTTCTTCGTCGGTAGTACGTGGGGCAACGCGTGGAGCAGGCGCTTTCTCTTTGACCGAGGCACGATGCGGAGCGTTTTTGCGCTCGCCATCGCCACCACCACCGCGACGATTGTTATCGTCGGCACGTGGTTTGTCCGGACGACGAGGTTCGTCGCGCTTGCGGGCGTCAGCTGCAGGAGCAGGCGCAGCAGCAATCGGGGCGGCCTCACGCACAGCTTCAACAGGAGCGGCAACCGCTTCAGTGTTGGCAGGTTGCGCAGCAGCAGGCTGGCGACGCGCTTCTTCTTCGGCGCGACGCTTGGCTTCTTCTTCAGCCTTCTGGCGAGCAGCATTTTCTACTGCGCGACGTTCATCCAGCTCGCGTTTGCGCTCGGCTTCGATTTCTTCCGGGCTGCGCTGTACGAAGACTTTCTTCTTGCGTACTTCTACGCTGATGCTCTTGCTACCCGCAACACGCAGGGTGCTGGTGGTTTTGCGCTGCAATGTAATCTTGCGCGGTTCTTCCACTTTCGCCTTGTGGCTGCTCTTCAAGTGAGTCAGCAAAGACTGCTTCTCACTATCGCTCACACCTTCATCGGCGGCGGTGTGCGGCAGACCTGCCTCACGCATCTGCTGCAACAGGCGCTCTACCGGTGTTTTGACCTCATCGGCCAGTTGTTTCACCGTGACTTGCGTCATGCACTTCTCTCCTCAGGCCGCGCCTAATTACTCGAACCAATGGGCTCGGGCGGCCATGATCAACTTGCCGGCACGATCTTCGTCAATGCCGTCGATGTCGAGCAGATCGTCAATAGACTGCTCGGCCAGGTCTTCGCGGGTAATTACGCCGCGCACCGCCAGTTCCATCGCCAAATCCTTGTCCATACCCTCAAGCGAGAGCAGGTCTTCGGCCGGATGGGCGTCTGCCAGCTTTTCCTCAGTAGCGATGGCTTTAGTCAACAAACGATCCTTGGCCCGAGCGCGAAGCTCGTTGACGGTGTCTTCGTCAAAGCCGTCGATGTTGAGCATTTCTTCCAACGGTACGTAGGCAATCTCTTCCAGGCTGGTGAAGCCTTCATCTACCAGTACCTGTGCCAGGTCTTCATCGACTTCCAACTCTTCGATGAAGTTGCGCAGGATGTCACCGGTTTCAGCTTGCTGCTTAGCCTGGATGTCCGATTCGGTCATCACGTTCAGGGTCCAGCCGGTCAGTTGGCTGGCCAGACGCACGTTCTGACCACCACGACCAATGGCCTGAGCCAGATTGTCTGCGCCAACGGCGATGTCCATTGCATGGGCATCTTCGTCAACGATAATTGCCGCCACTTCAGCCGGCGACATGGCGTTGATCACGAACTGCGCCGGGTTATCGTCCCACAGGACGATATCCACACGCTCACCGCCCAATTCGCCCGACACTGCCTGGACGCGCGAACCGCGCATACCGATGCAAGCGCCTTGCGGGTCGATGCGTTTGTCCTTGGAGCGAACCGCGATCTTGGCACGCGAACCCGGATCGCGGGACGCAGCCATGACTTCGATCAGACCTTCGGCAATTTCCGGCACTTCGATGCGGAACAGCTCGATCAGCATTTCCGGCGCGGTACGCGACAGGATCAGCTGAGGACCGCGGTTCTCGGTGCGGATTTCCTTGAGCAGCGCACGCAGACGCACGCCGACACGGAAGGTTTCGCGAGAGATGATGTCTTCGCGGGCCAGCAACGCTTCGGCGTTGTTGCCCAGGTCGACGATCACATTGTCGCGGGTAACTTTTTTCACGGTGCCGGAGATGATTTCCCCCAGGCGCTCGCGATAAGCGTCAACGACTTGAGCTCGCTCGGCTTCACGAACCTTCTGCACGATGACCTGCTTGGCGGTCTGTGCAGCAATACGGCCGAATTCGATCGATTCGATCTTTTCTTCGACGACATCACCGACCTGGGCGCCCGGGTGCGTTTGCGCAACCTTGCTCGGCCAGGTTTCGATGGCCGGATCATCAAGATCGGCTTCTTCGACGACCGTCCAGCGACGGAAAGTCTCATAGGCACCGGTGTGGCGGTTGATTTCCACACGCAGATCAACTTCGTCTTCAAAACGCTTTTTGGTAGCAGTGGCCAGGGCCAGCTCCAGCGCTTCAAAAATCACGTTTGCCGGTACGCCCTTTTCATTGGATACCGACTCAACAACCAGCAGTACTTCTTTGCTCATCGTACGCCTCGCCTTTCGCAAGCCATTGGATCCGCGGGATCCGCGTCTCAGTCAAAACTGGGAATAATGTTGGCCTTGTCGATCATATCGATCGGCAACAGGAACTCATGGTCTTCTACCTGCACCACGACATCCTGTTCTTCTACACCGCGCAGAAGGCCCTGAAAGTTGCGTCGCCCTTCGAAGGGCGAACGCAGCTTGATCTTCACTTGTTCACCGGCAAATTTTGCAAACTGATCAATAGTGAACAGTGGGCGTTCCATGCCTGGCGAGGAAACTTCAAGGGTGTACTCAACGGAAATCGGATCTTCAACATCCAGCACACCGCTGATCTGACGGCTGACAATGGCACAATCGTCCACCAGCACGCCGCCCTCTTTATCGATATAAACGCGCAACATTGAGTGGCGACCTTGAGCCGAAAACTCAATACCCCAGCATTCATAGCCTAGGGCCACGACCACCGGGGCCAGCAAGGCCTGCAACTCTTCTAGCTTGCTCGACACCTGAACCCCCTCGTGCATGTATGTGCATGCTGTGCAAAATAAAAAAATGGGCGAAACGCCCATCCTTGAAACGCCGTCGAACAGCGGCGTTGAAAGTGTCCAGCTAACAAAAAGCCCCTTAAAAGGGGCTCCGCTAAAACTGGTTGCGGGGGCCGGATTTGAACCGACGACCTTCGGGTTATGAGCCCGACGAGCTACCAGACTGCTCCACCCCGCGACAAAGCTGGGGCGGAAGTATACGACCGATCCCTTACAGGGTCAATGTAACCTTCCACCTACAAGAAAGCCCGCAACAGCGGGCTCTCCTGATAATTGGTACCGAGAAGGGGACTCGAACCCCTACACCCTATGGGCACAACCACCTCAAGGTTGCGTGTCTACCAATTCCACCACCTCGGCAATACAGCGCTTACAACCCTTCTTACTTCTGCTCTTGAGCTGGAGGTACGTCAGTCGCTGGAGTAGCCGACTTTTGCTCTTGAAGCACCGGGACATCATCAGAAGCCGGTTTTGCTTTTGGAACTTCCAACACTGCTGGGTTTGGCAAACCTACCTGAGTCAGCACATGAGCTTTCTCTTTAGCAAAGTAACCTAACCCTAAGCTGGTTATGAAGAAACCTGCGGCAAGTATAGCAGTAAACTTACTAAGAAAGGTAGAGGAACCTTGGCTTCCGAACACAGTATTTGAAGCACCTGCACCGAAAGACGCACCAGCATCCGCACCTTTACCCTGTTGCAACAAAACCAGAGCAACTACGCTCAGGGCAGCCAACAGATGAAAAACGACTACGACTGTTTCCAGCATTTTTTCAGTTTCCCGCGGCGCGACAGATCGCACCGAACTCATCTGCATTCAGGGAAGCTCCACCAATGAGCCCCCCATCGATATCCGGCATGCCGAACAGTTCGACCGCATTGGCCGCCTTCACGCTGCCGCCGTATAGAAGCCGCACACCTTGCGCGACTTCAGAATTCTCTGCCGCCAACTGCGCGCGGATGGCTGCGTGCACATCCTGCGCCTGTTGCGGTGTAGCAGTCAGTCCGGTGCCAATGGCCCAGACCGGCTCGTAAGCAATAACCGCCTTTGCAAACGCACCAACACCCAACTCCTCGATGATGCTGCCCAGCTGACGCGAGACAACCTCAAGAGTCTTGCCCGATTCGCGCTGCTCAAGGGTCTCCCCTATGCACAACACCGGAACCAAGCCACAAGCCTGTGCCGCGGCGAACTTGCGATTGAGCGTCGCATCCCGCTCGCCCATCATCTGACGGCGCTCGGAGTGCCCAACGAGTACATAGGCACAACCCGCATCAACCAACTGACTCGGCGAAATCTCACCGGTCAATGCGCCTTGCATGGGCTCCACCGCAGAATTCTGCGCGCCGACCTGGATCGACTTGCCCTTCAAGCCATCAACCACTTGGTTGATATGCAAGCAAGGTGGGAAAACCGCGACATCAACACCGCTAGGCAAGGCCAAGTGACGAAGGCCATTGATCAGCTCAGCGACACTGGCGCGGGTACCGTGCATCTTCCAGTTACCAGCTACCATAGTGCGACGCATGCTGTACCCCGTCGGTCAAAGTGGGCGCAGATGTTACCCAACCACACCATCACTGGCAAGCCGAATTCAGGCGCAAACTTCAGTTACCAGTTTTGCCAGGTCTTCGGCATGGCCGCGAACCTGAGTTTCGTCCTCGCCTTCGACCATGACACGCACCAGAGGCTCAGTGCCCGACTTGCGCAACAACACACGCCCACGCCCAGCCATTGCCTGGGTAACACGCTCACAAGCCTCTTTGACGGCAGGGTGCTCGATCGGATTTTCACCACCGGCAAAACGCACATTGAGCAGCACCTGCGGACACTTGCGCAGGGCCTGACGCGCCTGCGCCAGGCTCTCGTCACGACGACGCAAGGCCAGAAGCACCTGCAGCGCAGCGATGATGGCGTCGCCCGTAGTCGTATGCTGGAAGCATACGACGTGTCCCGAGTTCTCGCCGCCTACCAGCCAGTTACGCTCCAGAAGCTCGGCGATCACATAACGGTCGCCGACATTGGCGCGGATAAACGGAATACCCAACTCCGCCAATGCCAACTCAAGCCCCAGGTTGCTCATGAGGGTACCCACGACGCCGCCCTGCAGCTTGTTACGCTCATGCAGATCACGGGCAATGATGAACAGCAAATCATCACCATCCACAATCATGCCGGTGTGATCCACCATCAGCACACGATCGCCGTCGCCATCGAACGCGATACCCAGGTCCGCATGTTCGGCCAGAACCGCCGCCTGCAGTTGCTCCATATGCGTGGAGCCGCAGTTGTCGTTGATGTTCAAGCCGTTAGGCTGAGCCGATAGTACAGTGACCTGCGCTCCCAGCTCCTTGAAAACACTTGGCGCTACCTTGTAGGTCGCACCATGGGCACAATCGACAACGATCTTCAGCCCGGCAAAATTGGTACTGCTCGGCACGCTGCTTTTGCAGAATTCGATATAACGGCCGGACGCATCATTGATACGCGACACCTTGCCCAGCTTGCTGGATTCGACCACCGTCATCGGCGCATCCAGCAGCTCTTCGATCATCAACTCGATCTCGTCAGGCAACTTGGTGCCCTGCCCCGAGAAGAACTTGATGCCATTGTCGTCATGCGGGTTGTGCGACGCACTGATCACAATACCGGCTTCAGCGTGAAAGGTACGCGTCAGGTAAGCGATCGCTGGCGTCGGCATGGGCCCCAACAGCATTACGTCGGCGCCGGCAGCAGATAAGCCTGCCTCAAGCGCGGATTCAAACATATAACCCGAAATACGGGTGTCCTTGCCAACCAGGATCCGGCACGCCCCCATGCTGCGGAACGCCATGCCTGCCGCCCAACCCAACTTGAGCATGAAATCAGGGGTAATCGGAAACTCGCCGACCCGACCACGGATGCCGTCGGTGCCAAAGTATTTTTTAGTCATAAGTGCTCCATCATTCTTATTCGGCTGATTCTACAGCGGCAATCATGCGCACCACATCCACCGTCTCGGCGACATCATGCACACGCAAAATACCAGCGCCCTTGGTCACGGCAAGCGCTGCAAGCGCGAGGCCGCCGTACAAGCGCTCACCCACCGGGCGATTCAAGGCCAGCCCTATCATGCTCTTGCGCGACACACCGACCAGCAGCGGCCGACCAAGGGCATGCAGCGCCTCCATATGCTTGAACAGGCTTAAATTATGTTGCAGGGTCTTGGCGAAGCCAAACCCCGGGTCAAGGATGATCTTTTCGCACGCGATGCCCACCTCGACACACTGAGCGATCCTGTCTGCCAGGAAGCCAGTGACCTCGCCGACCAGGTTGTCGTAGTGAGGACTGTCCTGCATGTTACCGGGCTCACCCAGCATGTGCATCAGGCACACCGGCAGGCCGGTCGCTGCAGCTGCATCGAGAGCACCGTCACGCCGCAACGAACGCACATCATTGATGAGCCCCGCCCCCAGACGCGCGGTTTCACGCATTACCGCGGGAGTTGAAGTGTCCACAGAAATGATCACATCCAGCTCGCGGGCGATACGCTCGACAATGGGCGCTACCCGCTCAAGCTCTTCCAACGGGGATACCACACGAGCCCCAGGCCGAGTGGACTCGCCGCCCACATCAATCAAGGTCGCGCCGGCAGCCACCATCGCCTCGGCATGACGCAACGCGGCATCCAGCTGGCTGAAACGGCCACCATCGGAAAAGGAATCGGGAGTTACATTGAGAATACCCATGACATGCGTATGGGCCAAATCAAGAACCCGGTTGCCGCAAGGCAACCGGGTAGAGGACAAAGCAGAAGTCATTTCAAACCTTAGTGGTCAGCTGCCGGGCCGCCGATCGGGGTCTCAGGGCGTTCGTTCTGAACGACGGGTGGGGTACCCGAAGTACCTGAACCACCTTCCCAATCGCGAGGCTCACGCGGTGTACGACCGGCCATGATGTCGTCGATCTGATCGGCATCAATGGTCTCGTACTTCATCAGCGCATCAGCCATGGCATCAAGCTTGTCGCGGTTATCGGTGAGGATCTGCTTGGCCGTGCCATAACACTGGTCAATGATGCTGCGAACTTCGGAGTCGATCAGCTTGGCAGTCTCACCGGAGAAGCTGGCACTTTGACCGCCACCACCACGACCGAGGAACACCTCACCCTCTTCCTCTGCATACATTAAAGGACCGAGTTTTTCCGACAAGCCCCACTTGGTCACCATATTTCGTGCAATCTGGCTGGCACGCATGATGTCATTGGAAGCGCCTGTGGTGACGCCATCGAAGCCCAGGGTCATCTCCTCGGCAATCCGCCCGCCATACAGCGAACAGATCTGGCTGATCAATGCACGCTTGGAGAGGCTGTAGCGATCCTCTTCCGGCAGGAACATGGTCACACCCAGCGCACGGCCACGAGGAATGATCGACACCTTGTAGACCGGGTCATGCTCAGGCACAACGCGACCAACAATGGCGTGACCGGCTTCGTGATAAGCCGTGTTCTGCTTCTCTTTCTCGGACATGACCATGGATTTGCGCTCAGCGCCCATCATGATCTTGTCTTTTGCCAATTCGAACTCTTTCATTTCAACAATGCGCTTGCCGGTACGGGCAGCAAACAACGAAGCCTCGTTGACCAGGTTGGCCAGGTCGGCACCGGAGAAGCCAGGCGTACCACGGGCAATCACAGCCGGAGCCACGTCGTCACCCATTGGCACCTTGCGCATGTGTACTTTCAAAATCTGTTCACGACCGCGGATATCCGGCAGGCCAACCACGACCTGACGGTCGAAACGGCCCGGGCGCAGCAACGCCGGGTCCAGTACGTCCGGACGGTTGGTCGCGGCGATGACGATAATGCCGTCATTCATCTCGAAACCATCCATCTCTACCAGCAACTGGTTGAGGGTCTGCTCACGCTCATCATGACCACCACCCATGCCAGCGCCACGATGGCGACCAACGGCATCGATCTCATCGATGAAGATGATGCACGGCGCATGCTTCTTGGCCTGTTCGAACATATCGCGAACACGGCTGGCGCCCACACCGACGAACATCTCGACGAAGTCAGAACCGGAAATAGTGAAGAAAGGCACCTTGGCTTCGCCGGCAATCGCCTTGGCCAGCAAGGTTTTACCGGTACCTGGTGGACCTACCATCAACACGCCGCGAGGAATACGACCACCCAGGCGCTGGAACTTGCCCGGATCACGCAGGAACTCGACCAACTCACCCACTTCTTCCTTGGCTTCGTCGCAACCTGCAACGTCAGCCAGGGTAGTCTTGACCTGGTCCTCGGAGAGCAGACGTGCCTTGCTCTTGCCAAAGCTCATCGGCCCGCCCTTGCCTCCCGCACCACCTTGCATCTGGCGCATGAAGAACATGAACACGGCGATAATCACCAGGATCGGGAAGCTTGCCACCAGGAGCTGAGTCCAGATGCTTTGCTGTTCAGGCTGCTTGCCTTCGACAACCACGTGGTTATCCACCAGGTCACCGATCAGACCGTTGTCCTGGATTGCCGGACGAATGGTCTTGAAGCTGTCGCCGTCGTTGCGCTTACCGGTAATCACGTAGCCATCAACCGCTACGCGCTCGACCTTGCCATCCTTAACTTGCTGGATGAAGTCGGAATAGTTGAGGGTCTGCGGCTCGTTAGGGCTGGAGAAGTTGTTCATCACCGTCACCAGGACAGCCGCGATGATCAACCACAGGATCAGATTCTTTGCCATATCGTTCAATTAACTACCCTCTGAAGCAAGCTCCGCTACTGGCGCGCGCTTCGCATGATATTCACCGGCCTAACTTACTACATTACCTACAACTCTGGCAGGCGCCGTCTGTAACCCTTTGTGAAACTTTGACTACACAATATTCGTAAAGCTTCGTGACGAAAGCGATATAAAAAAACCTATCGCCCTCCTCGAATTTCTCAAAAACGCTCTTCGCTCGCTGCGCCTTCCACACCGCGGTAGCCACGGCACAGCAGATACTGCTCCCTGGACCGGTCACGGGAAGAGTCCGGTTTACGGGTCTGCACCTTGTCGAACAACTTGCGAATGTTCTTGTGGTACTCGTCGAAACCTTCGCCCTGGAAGACCTTCACCAGGAAATCGCCACCCGGACGCAATACCCGACCTGCCAAATCCAGCGCCAGCTCACACAGGAACATGGCACGCGGCATATCAACAGCCGGTAATCCACTCATATTGGGGGCCATGTCGGAAATCACAAGGTCTACCTGCGAATTTCCCACAGCCTCCAGGATCTCGGCCAATACCTTGTCTTCGGTAAAGTCGCCGTGAACAAAGGTCACGTCCGGGATGCTGTCCATCTCGAGGATGTCGGAAGCGATCAATCGGCCTTGCCCACCAATCAGACGACTGGTCACCTGGGACCAGCCACCGGGGGCCGCGCCGAGATCGATAACGCTCATGCCCGGACGGATCAGTTTATCCTTGTCCTGGATCTCCAGCAGCTTGTAGCTGGCCCGGGAACGGTAGCCGTCCTTTTGCGCCTTTTTGACGTAAGGATCATTGAAATGTTCTTGTAGCCACTTAAGGCTGGTTTTGGAACGGGCCACGGGCCACCTCGAAAAATAAAACGGGTCGTGATTAACTGGGCGGTCCCGGACTCGCTCGGGTAAACTGGCCGCCGCTTTTTACAAGATCAGACGCAGGGGTCAGATTATGCCGCTCACTCAAGAGCAGAAGAAACAGTACAAATCCATTGGCCACCATCTGAAACCAGTTCTGATTGTGGCAGACAACGGGTTGACTGAAGGTGTTTTAGCCGAATTTGAACGCGCACTGAACGATCACGAACTGATCAAGATCAAGGTCAATATCCTTGATCGCGAAGCGCGTTTGGCCGCCGTTGCAGAACTGTGCAAGGTGGGCAAAGCGGACCTGGTTCAGGTCATCGGCAAGATGGCGCTGCTGTATCGCAAGAACTTCAGCGTCAACAAGCAACTGTCGAACGTTCATCGCTTCAAATGATGAAAAGGGTCACGGGCGTGCTTCGCGCGCCCTGCCACTCCACCCCGGCGCCGGCTGCATGACCAGCACCAAACCGGAAAACCCTAGCACAAGATAGCTGAATAACTGCCAGCGCAACGCTTGCGGCAGCCAAATATACACCACGCAAAACATCGCGCACGCATACAGCGCCATCAACAGCAGTTGCCCGCGAATGTCCCGCCACAAACTCTCAAAGCCCTCAGCCTTGACCAGCACTAACGCCTGGAGCAACACACACGCCGCCGCAAAACCCACCAGCAGCGCGCTCAGCAATTTGTCGATCTCATCGATCAGTAACGGTGCCAGACCAATAAGGCCCAGCACCGGTAATACACCCATATGCAACAGCCACAGGCCGCCCACCCAAAGCATCTGAGAGAGCTGCCAAAGCATGGCGCCCGCACGTAGCGGGCGCCGTCTTTCAGATGTGGCGGACTTCGACAATCTCGTACTCGATGACGCCGCTCGGCGTTTTCACGGCAACGACGTCACCCTCTTCCTTGGCAATCAAGGCGCGAGCGATCGGCGAGCCGACAGAGATCTTGCCTTGCTTGAAATCAGCCTCATCCTCACCCACGATCTGGTAAGTCACGCTTTCGTCAGTCTCGACGTTGGCGATTTCCACGGTCGTGCCGAAAATCACCTTGCCGGTATGCGGGATGGTCGTGACATCAATGATCACCGCATTCTGCATGCGGCCCTCGATATCACGAATCCGCGCCTCGACCATACCCTGCTGCTCGCGAGCAGCGTGGTATTCGGCGTTTTCCTTCAAGTCACCCAGCTCGCGGGCCGTACCGATGTCCTGGCTCAGCTTCGGACGTACAACCTTGGTCAGATGGGCGTGCTCCTCTTCCAGGGCCTTGGCGCCCTGGACGGTCATTGGGTATTTGATCATGCCTTCAATCCTGCGTGTAGATCCTGCAAGCGACGCACGGTCTTTTCCGGACCGAACTTGAGCGCTTCGCAGATAGCTTCGCCAGCAGCAATGGTGGTGGTGCAGTAGATCTTGTGCTGCAAGGCATTACGACGAATGGAGTAGGAATCCGCGATCGACTGACGACCTTCGGTGGTGTTGATGATCAGCGTGACTTCGTCATTCTTGATCATGTCGACCACATGCGGACGGCCTTCCGTCACCTTGTTCACGCGACGTACTTTCAAGCCCGCAGCCTCGATCAGCTTGGCGGTCCCGGCAGTCGCGACAACTTCAAAGCCCAAGTTGATCAGATCACGGGCCACGCCCGCAACCAGTGGCTTGTCGTCATCACGCACGCTGATAAATGCAGTACCGCCGGTCGGCAGCACTTCGCTGGCACCCATCTGGGCCTTGGCGAACGCTTCACCGAAGGTATCGCCCACACCCATCACTTCACCGGTGGACTTCATCTCTGGGCCCAGGATCGGGTCCACACCAGGGAATTTGGCGAATGGGAACACCGCCTCTTTCACGCTGTAGAAGTTGGGAATGATTTCCTTGGTAAAGCCGATTTCCTTCAAGGTCTTACCGGCCATCACACGGGCAGCGATCATGGCCAGGGACACACCGATGCACTTGGATACAAACGGCACGGTACGCGAGGCACGCGGGTTGACTTCAATGACGTAAATGTCTTCGCCTTGCAGCGCCAACTGAACGTTCATCAGGCCGACCACACCCAGCTCGAGGGCCATTTTCTTGACCTGTTCGCGCATCTCGTCCTGGATGTGCGCCGGCAGCGAGTACGGCGGCAGCGAGCACGCGGAGTCACCGGAGTGAACGCCGGCCTGCTCGATGTGCTGCATGATCGCGCCGATCACTACGTCAGTACCGTCGCATACCGCATCCACGTCCATTTCGATGGCGCAGTTGAGGAAGTGGTCCAGCAGCACCGGGCTGTCGTTGGACACTTTCACCGCATCACGCAGGTAGCGCTTGAGTTCGTCTTCTTCGTAGACGATTTCCATCGCGCGACCGCCCAGTACGTAGGACGGGCGCACCACCAGCGGGTAGCCGATCTTGCTGGCTGCACGGATGGCTTCGTCTTCGCTGCGCACAGTAGCGTTCGGCGGCTGACGCAGGTTCAGGCGCTCAACCATCTGCTGGAAGCGCTCACGGTCTTCGGCACGGTCGATAGCGTCCGGGCTGGTACCGATGATCGGCACGCCGGCAGCTTCCAGGGCACGCGCCAGCTTCAGCGGGGTCTGGCCGCCGTACTGGACGATCACGCCTTTAGGCTTCTCGACGCGGCAGATTTCCAATACGTCTTCCAGCGTTACCGGCTCGAAGTACAGACGGTCGGAAGTGTCGTAGTCGGTGGAAACCGTTTCCGGGTTGCAGTTGACCATAATGGTCTCGTACCCGTCTTCGCGCAGGGCGAGGGCGGCGTGTACGCAGCAGTAGTCGAACTCGATGCCCTGGCCGATACGGTTCGGACCGCCACCCAGGATGATGATCTTGTCGCGATCCGACGGCGCGGCTTCGCACTCTTCCTCATAGGTGGAGTACATGTAGGCAGTGTCGGTGGCGAACTCTGCGGCGCAGGTGTCAACGCGCTTGTAGACCGGAAAGATATCCAACTTGTGGCGATGAGTACGCAGGTTCTTCTCGGTCACACCCAGCAGCTTGGCCAGGCGCTGGTCGGAGAAGCCTTTGCGCTTGAGGCGGAACATCAGGTCGCGGTCGATAGACGACAGGCCCAGAGTCTTGACCTTCTCTTCTTCCTTGATCAGATCTTCGATCTGCACCAGGAACCACGGATCGATCATGTTCATGCCGAAGATATCTTCGACGCTCAGGCCGGCACGGAAGGCGTCAGCCACGTACCAGATACGCTCGGCACCCGGCACGGTCAGCTCGCGCTTGAGGATGCTCATGCTTTCCGGATTGCTCAGGTCGAGCTTCTCGTCCAGGCCGCAAACACCGACTTCCAGGCCGCGCAGGGCTTTCTGCAGGGATTCCTGGAACGTGCGGCCGATCGCCATGACTTCGCCGACCGACTTCATCTGGGTGGTCAGGCGCGCATCAGCCTTGGCGAACTTCTCGAAGGCAAAGCGTGGCAGCTTGGTCACAACGTAGTCGATAGACGGCTCGAAAGACGCCGGCATAGCGCCGCCGGTGATTTCGTTTTGCAGTTCGTCCAAGGTGTAGCCGATAGCCAGCTTGGCAGCGATACGCGCAATCGGGAAGCCGGTAGCTTTCGAGGCCAGCGCCGAAGAACGCGATACACGCGGGTTCATCTCGATCACGACCATGCGGCCGGTGTCCGGGCAGATGCCGAACTGAACGTTGGAACCGCCGGTTTCAACGCCGATCTCGCGCAGTACCGCCAGGGAGGCGTTACGCAGGATCTGGTATTCCTTGTCGGTCAGGGTCTGCGCCGGAGCTACGGTGATCGAGTCACCGGTGTGCACGCCCATCGGATCGAAGTTTTCGATGGAGCAGACGATGATGCAGTTGTCCTTTTTATCGCGGACCACCTCCATCTCGTATTCTTTCCAACCGATCAGCGATTCGTCGATCAGCAGCTCTTTGGTCGGCGACAGGTCCAGGCCACGCGCACAGATTTCTTCGAACTCTTCACGGTTGTAGGCAATGCCGCCACCGGTGCCACCCATGGTGAAGGACGGACGGATAATGCACGGGAAGCCCAGGGTCTCAAGGACCGCATTGGCTTCTTCCATGCTGTGGGCGATACCGGAACGCGGGCACGCCAGGCCGATGGACTTCATGGCCTTGTCGAAACGCGAACGGTCTTCAGCCTTGTCGATGGTGTCGGCATTGGCGCCGATCATCTCTACGCCGAACTTTTCCAGGACGCCTTCGCGCTCCAGGTCCAGGGCGCAGTTCAATGCAGTCTGGCCGCCCATGGTTGGCAGCAGCGCGTCCGGACGCTCTTTCTCGATGATCTTGGCAACGGTCTGCCATTTGATCGGCTCGATGTACGTCGCGTCGGCCATGGCCGGGTCGGTCATGATGGTGGCCGGGTTGGAGTTCACCAGGATGACGCGGTAGCCCTCCTCACGCAGGGCCTTACAGGCCTGGGCGCCGGAGTAGTCGAATTCGCAGGCCTGGCCGATCACGATCGGGCCAGCGCCGAGAATCAGGATGCTTTTTATGTCTGTACGTTTTGGCATGGGTTTGTCACTCAAATCCGCAGGTCAGTCGGCAAGCCGTCTAGAACAATCCTTGAAGAGCCTGCGGGGGCCACCGTGGTTCGGGGCCGCCCGCAGAGCACTCAGTCAGCGTCGCTTGGCCATCTCATTGATGAAACGGTCGAACAGCGGCGCTACGTCGTTCGGGCCCGGGCTGGCTTCAGGGTGGCCCTGGAAGCTGAACGCGCTCTTGTCGGTGCGCTCGATGCCCTGCAGGGAACCGTCGAACAGCGACTTGTGAATGGCGCGCACATTACTCGGCAAGCTGGCTTCATCCACCGCAAAACCGTGGTTCTGGCTGGTGATCATCACAACGCCGGTGTCCAGGTCTTGTACCGGGTGGTTGGCACCATGGTGGCCGTGGCCCATTTTCAGGGTCTTGGCGCCGGAGGCCAAAGCCAGCAGCTGGTGACCAAGGCAGATACCGAACACCGGAATGTCGGTTTCCAGCACGTCCTTGATGGCCTGGATAGCGTAGTCGCATGGCTCGGGGTCACCCGGGCCGTTGGACAGGAACACGCCGTCCGGCTGCATCGCGAGCACATCGCTGGCAGGTGTTTGCGCGGGCACCACGGTCACGCGGCAGCCACGCTCGACCAACATGCGCAGGATGTTGTACTTGACGCCGTAGTCATAGGCGACCACGTGGTAAGGCAGATCGGCAGCCTCGATAGTCGCGTGGCTGTCGGTCTTCAGATCCCACACAGTGGAACGCCACTCGTACTTCTCTTTGACGCTGACGACTTTCGCCAGGTCCATGCCTTTCAGGCCAGGGAAGCCTTGTGCTGCGGCAATCGCCGCCTCGTCGGAAATATTGTCACCGACCATGATGCAGCCATTCTGCGAGCCTTTTTCACGCAGGATGCGCGTGAGGCGGCGCGTATCGATACCGGCGATCGCCACAACATTGTTGGCTTTCAGGTAATCGGACAGCGACATCGTGTTACGCCAGTTGCTCGCAACCAGTGGCAGGTCACGAATCACCAGACCGGCCGACCAGACACGATCAGACTCGACATCTTCCGGTGTAGTACCGGTGTTGCCGATGTGCGGATAGGTCAGGGTAACGATCTGTTGGGCGTAGGAAGGATCGGTAAGGATTTCCTGATAGCCGGTCATGGCGGTGTTGAACACCACCTCTCCAACGGTTTGACCGTCGGCTCCAATGGCTTCGCCGCGAAAAATGCTGCCATCAGCAAGGGCGAGTATGGCTGGCTTAGTCAAGAAGACCTCCCGTAAATAAAGCCTGAAAGGGCGATCGCAGGTTGTAAAAAAGCGGAGTGACGTATGGACACGTCACCCCGCTTCTTCATCGAATTATTCTGCGCGCTTTTAGTGGACACACTAAAGCTGTAGCTTACAGAAAAAGGCTTTTTGGGTCCACCGCTAATGAGCCTTAAAGGCAGGAGAATGCGACAGGACGTCGCTTAGCGGGTAAAAACGGGGCCTCAGGATAATCCCGAGGCCCCATTTAAGCTACTGATTAGTGCAGATCCAGCACGTCGCGCATGTCATACAGGCCCGGCTCGCGGCCTTCCAACCAGAGCGCAGCTCGCACTGCACCCTTGGCGAACGTCATGCGGCTTGAAGCCTTGTGCGTGATCTCCAGGCGCTCGCCTTCGGTGGCGAACAGCACCGTGTGATCGCCAACCACATCACCACCGCGCACGGTTGCAAAGCCGATGGTGTCGCGCGCGCGCTCACCGGTATGGCCTTCACGCCCGTATACCGCCACTTTCGATAGATCGCGGCCCAGCGCATCAGCGATAGCTTCACCCATGCGCAACGCAGTGCCCGACGGCGCATCGATCTTGTGACGGTGATGAGTCTCGATAATCTCGATGTCGGCTTCGTCACCCAGCACACGCGCTGCCAGGTCCAACAATTTCAGCGACAGGTTCACGCCAACGCTGAAGTTGGCAGCAAAGACGATCGGAATATCCTTGCCCGCCTCCACCAGCAACTGCTTCTGCTCAGCACTCAAACCAGTCGTACCGATCACCATGGCCTTGCCTGCCTTGCGGCAGAAGGCCAGGTTTTTCAGCATCACGTCAGGCAAGGTGAAATCGATGAGCACGTCAAACTCGTCAGCCACCTGCTCAAGGCTGCCCGTCAACGAGACACCGATGCGGCCCAACGACGCCAACTCACCGGCATCCGCACCGATCAACGTGCTGCCCGGGCGAACAATCGCCGCCGTCAGCCCGGAGGCCGGCGAGCGTTGCTGCACCGCCTCGACCAGCGTCTTGCCCATGCGCCCGGCAGCGCCCATTACGGCTATACGTCGCATATTCACGTCCTTACAGGTCGCCGAAGAAGCGTTTCACGCCATCGAAGAAGCCAGTGGTTTTCGGCGAATGGGAGTCATCGCCTTCCAGCGAGCTGCGGAACTCTTCGAGCAGTTCGCGCTGACGACGGCCCAGGTTGACCGGGGTTTCCACCGCCACACGACACATCAGGTCACCCGCACCGCCACCGCGCACCGGCGCAACGCCTTTGCCACGGATGCGGAACTGCTTGCCAGTCTGTGTCCCCTCGGGAATCTTGAGTTTGACTCGACCATCAAGGGTCGGAATCTCCAACTCACCGCCCAGGGCCGCATCGACAAAGCTGATCGGCACTTCGCAGAACAGGTGTTTGCCATCGCGCTGGAAGATCGAGTGCTCACGCACATTGATCACCACGTACAGGTCGCCAGTCGGACCGCCCTGGGTCCCCGCCTCGCCTTCGCCCGACAAGCGGATACGATCACCGGTATCCACACCCGCCGGCACTTTCACCGAGAGGGTCTTGTACTCTTCAACACGACCTTCGCCGTGGCAGGAATCGCACGGGTCGGAAATGATCTTGCCCTGGCCATGGCAACGCGGGCAGGTTTGCTGCACCGAGAAGAAGCCCTGCTGCATGCGCACCTGACCAATGCCACCACAGGTCGGGCACGTGATCGGCGAGGAGCCTTTCTTGGCACCTGAACCATCGCACGGCTTGCAGTTGACCAGCGTCGGCACGCGAATATTGACGCTGGTGCCGCGCACGGCTTCTTCCAGATTCAACTCCAGCGTGTAGCGCAAGTCACTGCCACGCTGCGCGCCGCCACGTTGACCGCCACGGCCACCGCCGAAGAAATCGCTGAACACGTCGCCGAAAATATCGGAGAAGTTCTGACCGCCGAAACCGGCGCCGCCGCCACCCATGCTCGGGTCGACGCCGGCATGACCGTACTGGTCGTAGGCCGCACGCTTATTGGGATCACACAGGCATTCGTAGGCCTCATTGGCCTCTTTGAACATCTCTTCGGATTCTTTGTTATCCGGATTACGGTCGGGGTGGTGCTTCATCGCCAAGCGACGGTAGGCCTTCTTCAGGTCCGCCTCGCTGGCCCCTCGCTCCACACCCAATACTTCGTAATAGTCACGCTTTGCCATAAGTCTTTGCACTCTTAAGGACGTTCGGCCTGGCCCTCCTGAACCCTGCCAAACTCGTTGAGCCCCAATACAGGCCCGGACCCAACTCACGTCAATTCAACGATCCTGGTCATTACTGCTTTCAGCCAGGGACCCGGCCAAAAACGCGGTGAATGCCATTCGGAAAGCAGGAGCATTCCCGATCACACCGCCAGCATCCGAGCGTTGTCGCATGCTGTAAAAATTCGCATACCCCAGACACGCCAACGCGGGAGCAAGCTCCCGCGCGGCGACATCCTACCAGTCACCGCTTGTGAGCGGTCAACCGGGCGACCAAGTTACTTCTTCTGGTCTTCTTTGACTTCTTCGAACTCGGCATCGACAACATCGTCGTGCTTGGCTTCTGGCTCTGCCTGCTGCGCAGCACCGTCAGCCGGCTGGCCTTGTTCGGCGTACATTTTCTGAGCGACCGGTGCGGAAACTTTCGACAGCTCCTCGATCTTGGCTTCGATGGCAGCCTTGTCGTCACCTTTGATGGCGGCTTCCAGGGCAACCAAGGCCGCTTCGATTGCGGTTTTCTCTTCTTCGGTCACTTTGTCGCCAGCATCAGCGATCATCTTGCGAGTCGAGTGAACCAGCGCATCACCCTGGTTACGGGCGCCAGCCAGTTCAGCAAACTTGGCATCCGCATCAGCGTTGGCTTCTGCATCACGAATCATCTGTTGAATTTCTTCATCAGACAGACCGGAGTTGGCCTTGATGGTGATCTTCTGCTCTTTGCCGGTTGCCTTGTCTTTCGCGCCGACGTGCAGGATGCCGTTGGCGTCGATGTCGAAGGTCACTTCGATTTGCGGCACACCACGTGGTGCTGGTGGAATCTCAGCCAGGTCGAACTTGCCCAGGGACTTGTTCTGCGCGGCTTGCTTGCGCTCACCTTGCAGCACGTGAATGGTCACGGCGCCCTGGTTGTCATCGGCAGTCGAGAACACCTGGGATTTCTTGGTAGGAATCGTGGTGTTTTTCTCGATCAGCGCAGTCATCACGCCACCCATGGTTTCGATACCCAGGGTCAGCGGGCTCACGTCCAGCAGCAATACGTCTTTTACGTCACCGGCCAATACCGCACCCTGGATGGCAGCACCCATGGCAACAGCTTCGTCCGGGTTCACGTCTTTACGTGCTTCTTTGCCGAAGAACTCGGTTACCAGCTTCTGAACCAGCGGCATACGGGTCTGACCGCCGACCAGGATCACGTCGTTGATCGAGCCAACGTCGATACCGGAGTCTTTCAGTGCAATACGGCAAGGCTCGATGGTGCGCTGAACCAGGTCTTCAACCAGAGCTTCGAGCTTGGAGCGCGAGATCTTCACGTTCAAGTGCTTAGGACCGGTAGCGTCTGCAGTGATGTACGGCAGGTTGACGTCGGTCGACTGAGCGGAAGACAGCTCGATCTTGGCCTTTTCAGCGGCTTCTTTCAGGCGCTGCATGGCCAGCGGGTCACCCTTGAGGTTCATGCCGCTTTCTTTCTTGAATTCGTCTACGAGGTAGTCGATCAGACGGATGTCAAAGTCTTCACCACCCAGGAAGGTGTCGCCGTTGGTGGCCAACACTTCGAACTGGTGCTCGCCGTCAACTTCTGCGATCTCGATCACGGACACGTCAAAAGTACCGCCACCCAGGTCGTAGACGATCACAGTGTGGTCGCCCTTGGCCTTGTCCATGCCGTAAGCCAGAGCGGCTGCGGTTGGCTCGTTGATGATACGTTTTACGTCCAGACCCGCGATGCGGCCGGCGTCTTTGGTTGCCTGGCGCTGGCTGTCGTTGAAGTAGGCCGGAACGGTGATCACCGCTTCAGTCACTGCTTCACCGAGGTAGTCTTCGGCGGTCTTCTTCATCTTTTTCAAGATTTCAGCCGAGATTTGCGGCGGCGACATTTTCTGGCCGTTTACTTCAACCCAGGCGTCACCGTTGTCGGCCTTGGCGATTTTGTAAGGGACCATCTTGATGTCTTTCTGTACGACTTCTTCGTCGAACTTACGACCGATCAAACGCTTTACCGCATACAGGGTGTTATGCGGGTTGGTCACAGCCTGACGCTTGGCCGACTGACCCACGAGGATTTCACCGTCGTTGGCGTAAGCGATGATCGACGGAGTGGTACGTGCGCCTTCGGCGTTTTCGATAACTTTTGCAACGCCGTTTTCCAGCACGGAGACGCAGGAGTTGGTGGTCCCCAGGTCAATACCGATAATTTTGCCCATGATTTACTCTCCCGAACTTTGAATTTGGTTGCCGCAGCAGTTGTGGCTAACTGCGGTAGCACTTAAACGCTTGACTTATAGATGGGGGGCCTTGCGGCGGATTTCAAGCCTGCTCATCAATAGAAGGTGCAGCGGGTGCAGGAGCCTTGCTCACCACCACCATTGCCGGGCGCATCAAGCGACCATTGAGCTGGTAACCCTTCTGGAACACCTTCATCACGCTGTTAGGCTCCAGATCGTGGCTTTCCTGCATGGCCATGGCCTGGTGATGCTCAGCATTGAACGGCTCGCCGCCTTGCGGATCGATCGCTTCCAGCTGATAACGCTTCAGGGTGTCCTGGAACATTTTCAGCGTCAGCTCGATACCTTCACGCATTGGGCGGATGTTTTCGTCGGCCGGGTCAGACAACTCAAGACCACGTTCAAGACTGTCGATGATCGGCAGCAGATCGCCAGCGAATTTTTCCAGCGCGAATTTGTGAGCCTTTTCTACGTCCTGCTCGGCACGGCGGCGGACGTTCTGCAGATCGGCGGCAACACGCAACGATTGATCCTGCGCAGCGGACAATTGCTCTTCGAGCACTTGCACGCGGGTGGCCAGCTCATCACCGGCAGCCGCATTGGCGTCTGGAGTTTGCGTATCCTGCGTCTGTTCGTCAGCCATAGATTTCTCCTTTCAAAATCATGCGCGATCTCGACTCGCGCTTCTGTTCCGGTATATGGGGCCACAATTTCCAGGTTCAAGGGCGCGGGCGTTACCAAAAGTCTTTCGCATGACTCGGATCATTTCCTGCCCCTACATTCCTCATCGCGCTAAAAAAAGCTATTGATCAAGCAAATCGAGCTAAGCGCCAGGATTGTCAGCCACAAACAAAACACTGTATAAATAACCAGACCTCAAGCCTGGGAGCGGCCGTCATGCTCGTGCACCTGTCTGTACATAACTACGCAATCGTTGAACATCTGGATCTCGAACTGGATCGCGGGATGAGCGTAATCACAGGCGAAACCGGCGCCGGCAAGTCGATCATGCTCGACGCCCTCGGCCTGACCCTCGGCGACCGCGCCGACAGTGGCGTGGTACGCCCAGGCTCCGACAAAGCCGATATCCTGGCCACCTTTGACCTGGCCGACATTCCCGAGGCCGAAGCATGGCTGGTCGAGCGCGACCTGAACAATGAAGGCCCGTGCATTCTGCGCCGGGTGATCACTGCCGAAGGTCGCTCCCGCGGCTATATCAACGGCACGCCGTGCCCACTTGGCGACTTGAAAGCCCTGGGTGAGCTGCTGATCGATATCCACAGCCAGCATGAACACCAGTCCCTGCTCAAAACCGATACTCACCGCCGACTGCTCGACGAATACGCCGGCGCCACCGACCTTGCCCGCCAGGTTCAACTGGCCGCCCAACGCTGGCGCCAGACACGCCAGGAACTGGAGCGCCTCTCCAACTCCGGCGATGAACAACGCGCCCGCCACCAACTGCTCAGCTATCAACTCGAAGAGCTTGAAAGCCTGGGCCTGGGCGAGACCGAACTGGAGCAGCTTGAGCAGGAACACAAGAACCTGACCAATGCAGAGACCTTGCTGGGTATCTGCCGCCAGGTCGTCGAGCAATGCAGCGAGAGCGACTCGGGCAATGTGCTCAACGCACTGACAGCCAGCCTCAATCGCCTCTCCAGCGTGAACAATGCTTCCGGCTCGTTGAATGAGGCCACTACCCTGCTCACCAGCGCACAGATCCAGGTTGAAGAAGCCGTCGGTGAACTCAACCGCTTCCTGGACCACTTCGATGCCGATCCGGCACGCCTGCAGGAAATAGAAGAGCGCCTGGACACCATCTATACCCTGGCGCGCAAGCATCGAATCCAGCCCACTGAACTGGCTGCCATGCAACAGAAGCTGCTGGATGAAATCGACACACTGAACGCCAACGACGAGTCCATCGAGCGACTGGGCGAGGAACTCGCTTCGTTTGCCCGCCATTATCAGGAAAAGGCCCAGGAGCTGAGCGACCTGCGCCAACAGGCCGCCACCAGCCTGGCCAGCGCCGTCGAGCAGGAAATCCAGCGCCTGGGTATGCCGGGCGGGCGCTTCACCATCGAACTGCGTGCCAACGCCAGCCACGAACTGCAGCCCCATGGGCTGGAGCAGGTAGAACTGCTGGTCAGCGCCAACCCCGGTCAGCCACTCAAGGCCCTGGCCAAAGTGGCCTCAGGCGGCGAGTTGTCGCGGATCAGCCTGGCGATCCAGGTAATCACCGCGCAGACCTCACGGGTACCAACGCTGGTATTCGATGAAGTAGACGTTGGCATCGGCGGGCCAACCGCAGAAATTGTTGGCCAATTGTTGCGTCGCCTGGGGGATCGCGGCCAGGTACTTACGGTGACTCACTTGCCGCAAGTGGCGGCTCAAGGGCATCAACATCTATTTGTGCACAAGGTGCGCGGCAGCGACGCGACGCACACGGCCGTCTCCAAGCTGAACAAGTCCGAACGGGTAGAAGAAGTTGCGCGGATGCTCGGCGGTATCGACCTGACCAAGGAGTCGCTGGCTCACGCGAAAAAAATGGTCGTGGCCGCGAAGGCTTGAACGGGTACTTTTCCTCTTTATAGAAAGCACGAAGGCGACCCTAGGGTCGCCTTCAATCGTTTCGCAGAGCAAAACTGCGTCGATTTTTACTTTTTCTTACGGATGTACAGCACCAGATTATGGTCGACCAAATCGAAACCGTGCTCCTCAGCAATCTTATGCTGCAGCGCTTCGATTTCAGGGCTGGTGAACTCGATAACCTCATTGGTATCCAGATCAACCATGTGGTCATGGTGACCACCGTCAGCCAGTTCGAATACTGCATGACCGCCGTCGAAATTATGGCGAACCACCAGCCCTGCGGCTTCAAACTGGGTCAGTACACGGTAAACCGTGGCCAGGCCGACGTCCTCGTTAGACTCCATCAGCGCCTTGTAAACATCCTCGGCACTCATGTGGCGTTGCTCAGCAGAATCGAGCATTTGTAGAATCTTGACTCGTGGCAGAGTCACTTTGAGACCGGCTTTGCGTAGTTCGCTATTTTCAACCATGGTTAGCTTTCTCGCGGATGCTGCTTCGCAGCTTCTCTTAATACGGGTATGATCGGCGTTTACGTTGTCCCAGCCAAGATAGTGGAAGTCGCCCACCGATGCAAAACACCAAGCTCTTGCTAACCAGTTTCACCTTTGTGGGACTGCTCGCACTCGCCGGTTGTTCATTCCCCGGGGTTTACAAAATCGACATCCAGCAGGGCAATGTCGTCACGCAGGACATGATAGACCAGTTACGCCCGGGAATGACCCGACGGCAAGTACGGTTTATCATGGGTAACCCCCTGCTGACCGACACATTCCATGCCGATCGCTGGGATTATCTCTACAGCCTGCAGCCTGGTGGCGGTGAACGCCAACAGGAGCGCGTCAGTGTCATCTTCAATGGCAATGACCAGCTCGTGAGCCTGTCCGGTGACTTCATGCCTGGCGTAAGCCGCGATGAAGCCTTGCTGGGCAAGGACAGCGGCACCAACGTGACCGCACCTGCGCAGGAAGCCGAAAAGCCGAAATCCGAGGTGCCGGCCAAGCCAGGCTCCTTGCTGGACCAGATCCAGAAAGACGTCGACGGTGTCGAAACTGTACCCGTCCCGACACCACAGCCTCTGGACACCAGCCCGCAATAATTTTGCGACGCTCGATAAAAAGCCCGGCATGCCGGGCTTTTTGTTGCCTGCCGGTTGGCAAGCCTAGGCGTTCTGTCGCTTGAGCATCGCCGCCTTGGCCGCACGCAGCCTGCGTATTTCCTTGGGGTCTGCCAGCAATGGCCGGTAGATCTCGATCCGATCTCCCGCCTGCACGGCACGCACATCAGCGTCCGGCACCACCTTACCGAAGATACCCAACGGGCAGTCCGCCAACGCCAACTGCGGAAAATGCTCTGCAATGCCCGACGCCAGCACTGCCGCCCTCAGGCTTGTGCCCACCGGTATCGCCACCGCCAGCAGAACCTGGCGATCCACGTCGGCATACACCACTTCAATATCAACCATGCAATTGCTTGGCTCGCTGACAGAAAGCGTCCACCAAAGTATTTGCCGCCTGATTGAACAGTGGCCCCAAAGTCGCCCGCACAATGGGGCCGGCGTAATCAAATGAAAGATCCAGACTGATCTTGCAGGCCTTATCTGTCAGCGCCTTGAACACCCACACGCCGTGCAGCTGGGTGAACGGCCCTTCCTGCAAATTCATTTCAATGGATTTGCCCGGCACCAGCACATTGCGCGTAACAAAATGCTGGCTGAGGCCACCCTTGGCCACACCAACACTGGCGACCATGTGCTCATCACTGCTCTCCAACACCTCGGCAGTCGAACACCAAGGCAGGAATTCCGGGTAACGCGCCACGTCGTTGACCAGGTCATAGAGCGCCTGTGCCGGATAGGGCAGCAGGGCCGAACGTTGAATATGCGTCGTCATGTGAGCGTTACTTCCACTGCTTAAGGCAAACGTCGCGAAAGTACAGCCCGATCCGCGAGAGAAAAAAACCAAAGAACTGCCCGTATTGTCCGGGATTCGTCCAACACGCTCAAGCACGCAGGTTGACCGTAGCCGACACGCTCGCAACTCCCTATAATGCCGCCCCTATGGCTAAACAAAAGAAACACCCCACAGGGACCATCGCGCAAAATAAAAAGGCGCGACACGATTACTTCATCGAACATCGGTTCGAGGCTGGTCTGGTCCTGGCCGGCTGGGAAGTAAAAAGTCTGCGTGCCAGCAAACTGCAGCTGGTCGACAGCTATGTGCTGCTCAAGGATGGCGAGGCGTGGCTGCTCGGCAGTCATATTACCCCGCTGACCACCGCGAGCACCCACGTGATTGCCGACCCGGTGCGCACGCGCAAGCTGTTGCTCAATGCCCGCGAACTCGAAAAGCTCGCCGCGGCCGTGCAGCAAAAAGGCTACGCGTGCGTCTGCCTGTCGTGGTACTGGAGCAAGCACCTGGTCAAGTGCGAAATCGCACTGGGCAAGGGCAAGAAGGAATACGACAAGCGCGACACCGAACGCGAGCGCGACTCCAATCGCGAACTGCATCGCGCCGTGCGCAACAAGGGCAAGGAAGACTAACCCTTGTAATGATGTAGCCGCGGGCAACCCCCGTGGCTACATGCCCTTACGTCGCTCCGCCCGCGCTACTCGCTGAACCTCCTGCCGCACTTCCTCCAACACTTCCTGCACGTACAACAGGTGACGTGTTGAAACGTCGCGCGCCTGCTCGGCCCGCCCCTCGATAATCGCCAGGTACAAGTCCCGGTGCTGACTGATCAGCATGTCGCGGGTCTCGGTGCGCTGCTGATACATACCGCCAATATTGGTCACCACGTTGCGCTTGAGCAGGTCGAACAACCCGCGAATGGTGTGCAGCAGCACTGCGTTATGACTGGCCTCGGCGATCGCCAAGTGAAACCTTGCATCCGCAGCGCCCTCCTCCACTCGGCTCACCTCGTCGGCTCGCGCATAGCAGTCCTGCAGCGCTTCGAACGCCGCCGTCAGTCGCTCACGGTCGACCTCGGTAGCACGCAATGCCGCGTAATAAGCACACGAAGCCTCCAGAGTCTGACGAAACTCCAGAAGGTCGCGCTGCGCCTCGGGATTGTTTTCCAGCAGATGCAGCAGCGGATCACTGAAGGTCGAACCCAGGGAATCCACCACATAGTTGCCGCCGCCCTGCCGACTGACCAGCAACCCCTTGGCCGCCAATTTCTGGATCGCCTCACGCAATGAAGGGCGTGACACACCAAATTGTTCAGCCAAAGCGCGTTCGGCCGGCAAGCGCTCGCCCGACTTCAACGTGCCCTCAAGGATCATGCCCTCAAGCTGCTCGACAATATCGTCAGACAAACGGCGCTGACGCACCTGATCAAACCCCATAACTCACTCTCCACCATCCCGACCACTCGCCGGGGCCCCTATTCTGGCCTATCGCCGCGCTGGCAGCACCTATCAGAACACCTTCGATTTACCCGATCAGAACACTCGACACTCACTCTCAGACCAAAGTTTGACGAGCGGCAAATTGACACACCCCTGCCAAGGCTCTTAATCTAGCCCACAGCGACTGTAAATTGGTATTACCAATTATCCAAGCTAACCAAACAACAACAATCAGGGGCCACCCCATATGCAAACCTGGCAACAGCTCTACAGCCCTCTCGGCAGCCTCGGCCTGTCCGCACTGGCCGCCGTTATTCCAATCGTGTTCTTCTTCCTGGCCCTGGCCGTATTCCGCCTCAAAGGCCATGTGGCCGGCAGCATCACCTTGGCATTGTCGATCCTGGTCGCCATCTTCGCCTTCCAGATGCCGGTCGACATGGCCCTGGCAGCGGCTGGTTACGGGTTTGCCTATGGCTTGTGGCCGATCGCCTGGATCATCGTGGCGGCGGTGTTCCTCTACAAGCTGACGGTCAAGAGCGGGCAGTTCGAGATCATCCGCAGCTCCGTCTTGTCGATCACCGATGACCAGCGCTTGCAGGTGCTGCTGATCGGCTTCTGCTTTGGCGCCTTCCTGGAAGGCGCGGCCGGGTTCGGCGCACCCGTGGCAATCACCGCCGCGTTGCTGGTGGGCTTGGGCTTCAACCCCCTGTACGCCGCGGGCCTGTGCCTGATTGCCAATACCGCGCCGGTGGCGTTCGGCGCACTGGGCATTCCGATCATCGTCGCAGGCCAGGTCACCGGCATTGATGCGTTCAAGATCGGCGCCATGACCGGCCGCCAACTGCCGCTGCTGTCACTGTTTGTGCCCTTCTGGCTGGTGTTCATGATGGACGGCCTGCGCGGCGTGCGTGAAACCTGGCCGGCAGCCTTGGTGGCCGGCTTGAGCTTTGCCGTCACCCAGTACTTCACCTCCAACTTCATTGGCCCGGAACTGCCAGACATTACCTCGGCCCTCGCCAGCCTGATCTCCCTGACACTGTTCCTGAAAATCTGGCAACCCAAGCGCACCGCAGGCGCGCAGATTGCCGGTGCCACCTCCAGCGTAGCGGTCACCTCCAGCGCCGGCGGTTTCGGTTTGCCACGCAGCACAGTGGTTTCACCCTACAGCCTGGGGCAAATTTTCAAGGCCTGGTCGCCGTTTCTGATCCTGACCGTACTGGTCACCATCTGGACCCTCAAACCCTTCAAGGCCATGTTCGCGGCCGGAGGTTCGATGTACAGCTGGGTGTTCAACTTCGCGATCCCCCACCTGGACCAACTGGTGATCAAAGTCGCACCCATCGTCACCAACCCCACCGCCATCCCCGCCGTCTTCAAGCTGGACCCGATTTCGGCCACCGGCACCGCGATCTTCTTCTCCGCACTGGTCTCGATGCTGGTGCTGAAAATTGATATCAAGACTGGTCTTACCACTTTAAAAGAGACCTTCTTTGAGCTGCGCTGGCCGATCCTGTCCATCGGCATGGTGCTGGCGTTCGCCTTCGTCACCAACTACTCCGGCATGTCCTCGACCATGGCCCTGGTACTGGCTGGCACCGGCGCCGCCTTCCCGTTCTTCTCGCCCTTCCTCGGCTGGCTGGGGGTTTTCCTGACCGGCTCGGACACCTCATCCAACGCCCTGTTCAGCTCGCTGCAAGCCACCACCGCCCACCAGATTGGCGTCAACGACACCTTGCTGGTAGCCGCCAACACCAGCGGCGGCGTGACCGGCAAAATGATCTCGCCGCAATCGATCGCCGTGGCCTGCGCAGCCACGGGCCTGGTGGGCAAGGAGTCCGATCTGTTCCGCTTTACCCTCAAGCACAGTCTGTTCTTTGCCACCATCGTCGGGCTGATCACCCTGGCGCAGGCGTACTGGTTCACCGGTATGCTGGTGCACTGAGACCTGCACGTAATAGGGTAAGAATCGACGCCGGACAACGATGCCGGCGTCTGCTATTTCTGGAGGACCGATGAGCCTGCCTGCTGCTTTTCTCAGCGACGTCGCACAACTGATCCCGCAAGATCGCCGCTTCGACGACCCACTTTCCACCCTCGCCTTCGGCACCGACGCCAGCTTCTACCGATTGATCCCACAGCTGGTGATCCGCGTGGAGTCAGAAGACGAAGTCGTCGCACTGCTGCAACTGGCCCAGCGCGATCACGTGCCGGTGACCTTCCGGGCCGCGGGCACCAGCCTGTCCGGGCAGGCGATCAGCGACTCGGTGCTGATCGTGCTCGGCGACAATTGGAACCACCGCGAAATTCGTGGGCAAGGCACACAGATCCGCCTGCAACCCGGCGTCATCGGCGCCCAGGCCAACGCCTGGCTCGCGCCGTTCGGGCGCAAGATCGGCCCGGACCCGGCGTCGATCAACGCCTGCAAAATTGGCGGCATCGTTGCCAACAATGCCAGCGGCATGTGCTGCGGTACGGCACAAAACACCTATCACACCCTGGCGGGCATTCGTTTGGTACTGGCCGATGGCAGCCGCCTGGACACCGAAGATGCCGCCAGCGTGCAAGCCTTCCGCCAAACCCACAGTGCACTGCTTGAGCGCCTGGCCACGTTGGGCCGCGAGACACGCGCAAACGCTGAACTGGCTGCGAAGATTCGCCACAAATACCGTTTGAAAAACACCACCGGCCTGTCACTCAACGCCTTGGTGGATTTCGACGACCCGCTGGATATCCTCAGCCACCTGCTGGTCGGCTCCGAGGGCACCCTGGGGTTTATCAGTGCGGTCACCTACGACACGGTAATCGATCACCCGAACAAAGCCTCGGCGCTGATCGTGTTCCCGGATGTCGAGACATGCTGCAACGCAGTAACGGTGCTGAAAACCCAGCCGGTTTCCGCCGTTGAACTGCTGGACCGACGCAGTATGCGCTCGGTGCAAGACAAACCGGGTATGCCCGCATTCGTACAACACTTATCGGAAAATGCCTGCGCACTGCTGATCGAATCCCGCGCGGCCTCGCCGTCATTACTGCACGAACAACTAACGCTGATCATGGCCTCTCTGGCGGCGTTTCCCGTAGAAAAACAGGTCGACTTCACCGAAGACCCCGTGGAAAACGCCCGCCTGTGGGCAATCCGCAAAGACACCTTCCCCGCCGTAGGCGCCGTACGCAAAACCGGCACCACCGTGATCATCGAAGACGTCACCTTCCCCGTCGAACAACTGGCGATCGGCGTAAACCGCCTGATCGAACTGTTCGACAAACATCACTACGACGAAGCCATCCTTTTCGGACACGCCCTGGAAGGCAATCTGCACTTTGTATTCACCCAAGGCTTCAACAGCAGCGAAGAAGTCACACGCTATCAAGCGTTCATGGACGACGTCGCGCAACTGGTGGCGGTGGAGTTCGGTGGCTCGCTGAAGGCCGAACACGGCACCGGTCGCAATATGGCGCCGTTCGTTGAACTGGAATGGGGCAGCGACGCCTATCAATTGATGTGGCAACTCAAGCGCCTGCTCGACCCCAACGGCATCCTCAACCCGGATGTGGTGCTCAGCGAAGACCCACAAATCCACCTCAAACACCTCAAGCCCCTGCCCGCCGCCGATGAGCTTGTGGACAAGTGCATCGAGTGTGGCTTCTGCGAACCCGTGTGCCCCTCGAAAGGCCTGACCCTGAGCCCACGCCAGCGCATTGTGATCTGGCGCGACATCCAGGCCAAACGCCGCGCAGGCGTAGACACCACCGAACTGGAAGCGGCCTACCACTATCAAGGCATCGACACCTGCGCCGCCACCGGGCTATGCGCCCAACGCTGCCCTGTAGGCATCAATACCGGCGACCTGGTGAAAAAGCTGCGCAGCCGCGAAGCAGACCGTACGAAAACCGCCGAATGGCTCGCCAGCCATTTCGCCACCGCACTGCAAGGCGCGCGCTTCACCCTGCACGTCGCCAATGGTGCACGCATGTTATTGGGTGCCCCGCGCCTGACAAAGTGGTCGGCCACCGTGAACAGACTGTCCAAAGGGCAAATCCCGCAGTGGACCAATGCCATGCCACAACCGGAAAAAGCCATTCGCTTCAGCCCGCCAGTTACAGATGAGCGCCCGCGGGTGGTCTACCTGGCTGCCTGCGTCTCACGCGCCATGGGCCCGGCAGCCGGGGATAAAGAACAGATGTCGCTGTACGACAAAACCCGCAACCTCCTGGAAAAAGCCGGTTACCAAGTCGTATTCCCCGACAATCAAGACAACCTGTGCTGCGGCCAGCCCTTCGCCTCCAAAGGCTATGCCGAGCAGGCCGAACACAAGCGCCAGGAACTGATCGGCGCCCTGCTCCACGCCAGCCGAGGCGGCCTCGACCCGATCTATTGCGACACCAGCCCCTGCACCCTGCGCCTGGTACAAGACCTGGGCGAAACCCGCCTGGACCTCTACGACCCGGTACGCTTTATCCGCACCCACCTGCTGGACCGCCTCGACTTCACGCCGCAGGAAGCCCCCATCGCCGTACACGTCACGTGCAGCACCCAGCACTTGGGCGAAAGCCAGGCCCTGATCGAACTGGCCCGACGCTGTGCAAAAACCGTCGTCATCCCCGAAGGCATTCACTGCTGTGGCTTTGCCGGCGACAAAGGCTTCACCACCCCGCAACTCAACGCCCACGCCCTGCGCTCGCTCAAGCACGCCGTGCAACATTGCAGCGAAGGCATCTCCACCAGCCGCACCTGCGAGATCGGCCTGAGCCAGCATGGCGGCATCGACTACCACGGCCTGGTCTACCTGGTAGACCGCGTCACCCGCGCCCGCGCCCACTGACCCGGCAAAAAAACCGAACCCTGGCGCACCAGCGCAGTCATCTGCATAGGCCTCGACAAACGAGGCCCATCAGTGATGTCGCTGGCAGCGGTTGCACGCCAGCAGCGTCGAGCCCTTTTGCGCAAGGAGACACCCTATGAAGCGTTCCGCTCTTGCTGGCTTGTTCATGACCGCTGCGATGCTCGCCTCCCCCGCCTTCGCTGCCGGTGACAAAGACCTGTGCCAGATCAACCTGGACAAAATCAACAACGGCAAAGCCCTGCTGTCCACCGATACCAGTGGCAAAAGTGGCGAAATAGACACCGCCGTCTCCCAGGCCAAGGCCGCCCACGACGCAGGTGATGAGAAGAAGTGCATCGAAATCACCTCCAAGGCCCTGCAAGACCTGCAGAACAGCGAGAAAGGCGGTCAGTAAGCGATAGGGCCAACCTTCGGGTTGGCCTTCGCTGAGCTTTTGGCGTACACTGCACAGGCTTGTCACTCACTAAGAAACAACGAGTTACAAGCACGGGGCCGTTTAGGATTCGACGCCGGTCGCGAAACTTTAGGTGCATGCCGAGTTGGTAACAGAACTCGTAAATCCACTGTTGCAACTTCTTATAGTTGCCAATGACGAAAACTACGGCCAGGAATTCGCTCTCGCTGCGTAAGCAGCCTTAGCCCTGAGCTTCTGGTACCTTCGGGTCCAGCAATCACCAGGGGATGTCTGTAAACCCAAAGTGATTGTCATATAGAACAGAATCGCCGTGCAGTACGTTGTGGACGAAGCGGCTAAAACTTACACAACTCGCCCAAAGCACCCTGCCCTTCGGGTCGCTGAGGGTTAACTTAATAGAAACGGCTACGCATGTAGTACCGACAGCGGAGTACTGGCGGACGGGGGTTCAAATCCCCCCGGCTCCACCAAATCAACGAAAAAAGACGTCTTTGGACGTCTTTTTTTGTGTCTGGAATCCAGTAAATACACGGGCTTCAGTGCTTATGGGAGCTTTGGAGATTTTTTGAGTTCCTGCCGCTTTGGCATCCCGGACTGCCAAATTCTATTTTCAGGATACCAAAACGGTGCTGGAGGTAGCCCCACCAAAAAGGGGCCAGTAAGCGCCTACGGCAGCAGTGGCGATTCATTTTGTGCAGGGCGCTTCATAATATCTTGACGCTCGGCTACCCGCCGGCACACAACGTCATAAACAATTTTCGCAATTTTGTTTGCCAATAAAGGCGGTACCGCATTGCCCACTTGGTGGTACTGCTGGGTTCGATTCCCTTCAAAATAATAGTTATCTGGGAAGGTTTGAAGTCGCGCTGCCTCTCGAACGGTCAAACTACGACATTGCGCAGGGTCGTAGTGAATAAAGTAGTGGCCATCCTTCGAGATATGGCTGGTGATAGTCGTTGCCGGAAGCTCTGCGAGCTGCACTCTGAAACGGTCACTGAACTTACCGCTTTCCCAGTTTTTGTGAGCGGGAGCAAGGCCAGGCAGTGAAAATTGCTGATGGCCCTTTGGAGAATACTTGTTGTGCTCAGCAAAGGTGCTCGCAAACGCGTATCGCCGTAGGTCTGACTTCATATGTCCGCGGGCATCGTGGCTCATCCAGTATTTAATGTTGACGTCTTGGTACCAAGCATCAAGGGAAGGTATACCCGTGTTGCCTAGACCTTGCTCCTTAGGCACTCGCAGACCGCCAGAACTCTGAGGCGCATTGAAAAGCGCTTGACGAGTAGCTCGCAGAGGCGCAATCAGTTTTCCATTTTCCCTTTCCGCGTGACGCAGTAAATCGTCTACTTCGTCGGCAACCGCACGGTACCAGTCTTCTTGGGAGTCCGAACGCCGCGACAGCTTGCTTCTAAGCTTGGGCAGGCCACCGATCGCTTGCCTGACCGATACCGGGTCGGCTGTTTTCAGGAGGTCATGAAATGGAGTATTACCGTGCTCGTCGAGCGCTATTCCCAGAAGAATGACTCGATGGCGAGCTTGCGGAATCCCGTATTTTTCTGCTTCGATGATAAAAGACTTCGGGTTTACCCTGCCGATGCAATCAGCAGAGCTGATCGACTCTTCGGAAACCAGAGAACAGATCTTGTATTTCTGCCCGCCCTCTACCTGATCCAATGCTTGGGTAGGGTCCACTAGGTCTCGGAGAATCTGCGCAAAGATCCCTTCACCTCCAACCTTGGAGGACAATATCCCTTTTACATTTTCCATGACAAAAACAGTAGGGCGATAGTTCTTGATGATGCGCAGATAGTCTTTATAGAGAAAATGTCGATGATCATTCTCAGCGACGTAACCCTGCTTGCCTTGGTTTCTGGCCCGACCAACTATCGAATACGCTTGGCATGGAGGGCCGCCTATAAGGACCCAAGGACGTCCATCCTTATTTAATCTGGCATCGATGAGTCCGTTTAGCTCGGAGTCGCCCTCCTCCGATCCTAGGGTGATCTGCCGTGCTTCCTCCTCGGCTCGGATCCAGAACTCTGTCGTTTCAGGGGTGCTAGGCTCTTCGGCCTCACCATTGCAGTACCGATAGTAGTCCTGAAGCCCTCGGGGATACTCGCGCTTGAGCAAGCGATAGAAGGCACGCAGCTTAAGTGTCTTCCTAGCCACAGGATCCATTTCGGCGGAAACGATGATGTCGAACCGCTTGCCATCACCGGAGGATGAAAAACCCTCACCCAGTCCGCCAGGGCCAGCGAAAAGATCGACGATCTGGATAGCGTCCTCAATTGCAACAGCTGGCTCGGCGGTCGCCCTCGGCGGGAAAAGAGAGTTCTGGTATTGAGTCATGGGCTCATCAGTCAAGAAAACAGGAATGGCAACAGCGTAGGTAGCCGAGCAGCGATACTTTACCAGGATTGGCACACCAGCGCAGCTTTAGCCACGCTCACGACGATTGCCACTAAAAGTTTCTTCGCGGAAATGACAATCTTTAAATTATGGACCATAAACAGCAAAACTGTTGTCCCACCGAGCCGAGCGAGAAATACCAACCATTTATATAGGCCTCGGGAGCGGAAGCGCAGTTCAAAGGTCGTAACTTCAGCAAGCGCAGCCACATTTAGAGGGTAATAGGTGGACGTAGTCAGCAAAGAAGTCAGATCTCGCATGATGGCCGGCATCCGCGGCAGCAATACGATGCCGGAGATGAAGGTTCGAAAGCTGCTGCACAGTCATGGTTTCAGGTATCGATTGCACCTACGACAGCTTCCAGGCCGCCCCGACGTGGTGCTACCTCGCTACCGCCTCTGCTTATTCATACATGGCTGCTTCTGGCATAGGCACCCCGGATGCCCGTATGCGACCAATCCCAAGTCTCGCGAAGATTTCTGGCGCGCGAAGTTCGAGCAGAACGTGAAGCGAGATATAAGAAACAGGAACGAACTGCTGCAACAGGGGTGGCGCGTCTTCGAACTCTGGGAGTGCGGAATTCGCAGGCCGGAAGCAGAGATCCAATGGCTTCTAAAGGCCGTGCCGGATTGCGAACAACGCTATATTTCCTGGCCCGCTTTCCATACCGAGCCGTCCAACTGACCGGGGCGCTCGGGCTACCAAACAGACAACTGAGTCTCAATCGAACCGTTACTCAACCTGAGTCAATCTCTATAGCAGGCTGGACTTTAGACCCGAAAGATCAACGCTGTACTCGAACTGAACAACGCCTGCGGGTATTACTCCACCTATGAAGCATGCAGGCGTTACTCGGGGAAAACTGTCATCAACCGTATAGGATCTTGCCTCGAGCAGGTTATATGCTTCTTTTCGCGCCGAACATCCTGCCTCCATGCCGAGACGCTGCAGTGCTATTTCCAGCACGGCGGCATCGATGCCGAGCGCAACGAGACGATCGCAAACGAGATCAATCGACACACCTTCATCATCGACAGGCTCAAACCTGAAATGAATCAGCTGTAGCGGCTTACCCGATGAAGCGGCCAACTGGAACTGCCCGGAAATGTTGATAACGCTTCCGTAACGGCTGATCGTCGACTTGACTTCGTAGTCGGTCGCTGGAGTTCTGATGTCAACTACGCCGCCGAAAGGGCCGCTCCACTCATAGGTGCCCCCTCCCATAACCAGCGTCTCCAGAGTCAGCAGCTCAGCGAGCACGTCATAGCCATGCTTGTCGACCAGCGCATTCCCCAGCAGGTGCCGCCACCTTTCCCACCAAACCAGAGGATCAGCCAGCAACGCCTGTCGCACCGCGGTTCCGGACTCGACGCTGACCATATGCTCGCAGATCACCCCGAACTCGTTGCGGAGCCATTCAATGGACGACTCCAGCCGCAGAAAATGCCGATGATGCCCCCCGACAACCCGCTCCACTGTCCGGAGGCTGGCTCCGGCAAACCCTTCTGAAATCTGTAGGGGGGCAGAGCATTCGACAGCAACACCAAACCTGTCACCTTCTCGAAAGACCCACGCCGGGCACGCTACTGGCATCGCCTTGATGGGCAACATTCGGCCGCTCTCGTCAAGGTTGGCAAAGCCTTCTTGAATCTCTTTCAGAAGATCAGTCATGGTCACTATCCAAATCGATGGGCGCGCATCCCACATCGGCAAATAGCGCATCCACGTAGCCGAACAAACCGCCCTCGCAAAACAGAGGTTCCTTCAGCACGATCTGAGCCGTATTGAGCTTCATGATTGCCCTGAACTGATCTTGGGAAGGTTTGCGCAACCGACGCATTTTGAAAATCAGCCGCGTCAGATCAATCCTGAAACCGCCCTTACCAGGTCGCTCGACCAGTTGCACTACCGTATCCGTGGTCACACTCTCCAGTACCTTTCGGGTACTTTCCTCGGAGCCCTGCCACGTAAGGTGGACGGTCCACCACATTGCCCGCAACCAGATGCGGCTTCGGCCCTTCCAGTACCGCACAGGTGGTGCGCTGTCCCAACGACTTCTCACCAGATCCGGCAGCACCCTCAGGGAAAGAAAGCGCCACCAACCATCATCTGCGGCAGTGCGAATGTCCATCCCTGCTTCTGACAATACCCGGTACAGGGCAAGGCCAACTTTCATGTCATATGCGCCAGGGCCTGACGCATTGCTTCTCGCGGTGGCGTCATACAGCGGCACGATGGCGAGGAATTGACGGCGTATCTCGTCCATTGTGGGACTGGACATGTCGGGGAGAAACACATCGCTTTTGACCATCTCGTCAAAGTGGCGCTGCGACAGTTTGAGGTTCAGTGTCGGGAAACTCATGCTGCGCTCTCCAATTCCCGGACCCGGTGATCAAGCCAGCATTGGGTAGATATGAACAACTCTGGAAGTGAGCCTGTTTTCAGATCACCCAGTCGAATGAATGAACGAACTGCGTCAGCAATACTCGCGATGCCTTCATCGGCATCGGGCGCGCTCAGATACGTATCAAACTGTGCGCCCATGTCTTCCTGGACCTGAGCAATGACTAGCGCAAGCCAGGCTGCGAACACCTGACGCATCAACGGCGACTGCTCGATATTCAGAGCCCGGCGGTCGCGCAGCTGTTCGAAATGCGGGTGGGCGTTGTTAAGTACAAGCGCGACGTAGTCGCTGGAGAATGGTTCATCCTGCGGATCGCTCCAACAAGCTTTCAATTCCCACAACGGTCCTTCTGCGCCCAGAGACTCCTCCAGCACAGGAAAAAGGGAGCCGTCACCATCGATGACGATTTCGATTGGCTGTGCCAAGAGGCCCAGCCGTGCACCTGGCTGATGCGCAAATCCGGGAACGAACTCTACTGCGTATCGGCCTAGAAACGCTTGAACCGATAGTAGACCGCTACCTCTGACCGTCCCGGGCTCCAGTTCGATGTCGAGCAGCACGTCCTCGTCATCTGCTTCGTGCCGTAGGCCATGAATAGGTCCAAGCGTTCGCCAGCAGGAGTCCGCAGAGGCCCACTCCAGCGCCAGCAAAACCTCAGCGTCCCTGCTCACCACACCGTGGGGACCGAAGACGGCCTCCAAAAGCGGAGCCCGCTCGATCAAACATTGAACCACCAAGGGATGTTCGGCCGGGTTCCAGTCACTGTCCTTGCCCAAGGCATATTGATCGCCACTCACCGCCGTCGCGCCCGGATCAATACCGTCATCTGACCGGAAGATATAGGTCACTTCAGACTCGCTTCCGTCGCCGAGCGGCGCATTCAGCATTCGATATAGCGGCAATCGAGTACTCATTCCGCGACTCCATTTGCATCCGAAATTTGGACACCGATCACTGGCCGCAACAACTTGCCACCGGATTCAGTCATCCTGACGTGAAGCTCCCCTTCCAGCATGAGTCCCGGTTGAACAGACGCGGTACTAACCGTGAGCCTGACACCTGTTCCATCTGCAACTACCATGCTTTTTACAGAAGAGGCGGCGCTGCTGATGCGGGGTGACTCCAGTCGAAAGGGGAACGCGCCGAGCCCGCTATCAACCCATGTATCAAAGGTGATCGGCCCGGCTTCGGAATCTACAGAAACAGTGATTTCCCTCGGAATGCTTGGCTGCACCATCCCCCATCTTAAACACCACTTCATGACGATGGCGGATGTTGCATACCTGACTTCCATTATCTCCAGCTCGGGCGAAAGCACCGCACCTCTTCTGGCCCCATGTCCGATGGCCACACGCGGCGGCACTTTGCCAAACCGCCCATCGCCGCCAAACCCACGACTGGGCAGCACGAGCTCGGCAAGTTTGCGTGACATCCGCATCAAAGGTTTGACGGTCACGCTGGGCTGGGGCGGTATGCCGAAATCCTTCATCGCGCGGCCACACTGAGCACGAATTTTCTCAACCACTCGCCCTCCGTTTACGTCTATCCAAGCGGCATGATCCGCACGCTCACAACTCCTCAGATACCCTTCCAAATTCTGTATGGTTGAGCGGAGCCCTCGGGCTTTAGATGGCAGGAGCTCCTGATCCGAATCTGGCAGAAACAGCGCCACAACGTATCGGCCATCCGCAAAACCGGCAAAACCACCGGCCCAGCCTCGCGAATCGATACTGTCGTCCCAACAGATATTCATTCCAGGCGAGCGCATGAACGTCACTATCGGTCGATGGGGCGCGCTGCTGTCTGTCTTAGAAAAGATGCAGGTTTCCGGGCTGGGCGCATTGTCTGGCGCATCCATTTGCAACTGGCGTGAGCTTATCGCCACAGCAAGCACCCAGCCCGCCTGACCACTACCCACGAACTCACCGCGTAGTTGAATAGCTCTGCAGAGCACATCATTACTCTTGACACCTCTGGCGGTCAGATAATCTTCCTCCTCTGGAGCCTCTCCTACCGCGCGGTCATACAGGCATTGGCTTACCCGGAATGTCGGCAGCATGTCCGCGCTGGCTATCTCCTTGCCGTTCACCGATGCACTTAGATATCTACCACTGGCGAAGAAGGGGTTATCCAGCCGTGCACTGAACCAGCGCTGGATCGCAACATTCACGTAATCTTCGTAACTGCTGTACCACCATGGTGCCGGCCCGCCTTCTTCGTCGAACACGGGTAGTAGATTGTCCTTGAGCAATGGAATGATGATTGCCGTTCCAGTTGTGTTACCGGTGAACGGCCGGACACCCAATCCCTTTAGGATTTCGTGAATGTGCTCCGGTGTCGTGATCGCTCGCAAGCTGTCATTCGCACCCCACCAGGCAATGCCGGTTTGCGTCATGAGCTGCAGCCGGTCGACACGATTTTCATCTTCGACTAGCGAAGCCACCAACCGCTCTTCATATCCGCCGGCCGTCTTGATCCGACTATAGTAGATGACCAAGCCAGCTCCCATGCGGAAGTAACAGGTCTTGCCCAACCCCCACGAACCGCCCGCACTATCATCCGTGCGAGTCCGCCCGATTTCGAACACCAGCTTCAGGAAGTTCCCATGCTGACCGTTAGCCTCCACGCTGTCGAAGGTCATCGGTCCCGTTAACCCCTCGGTACCTGAATCGCGAATTTCGAGCAGTTTCGGAGTACGCGGATAGCGTTCCCCAAGCGTCTGCAGGTTCAGCCCTTCAGTGAACGTGGAGGCGATAGCGTCCAGCGAATGCTCACGAATATGAAAGTCCACCGAAACCGGTAGAGCCTGATTACCGTTGCGCCCTGCGTCGAGCGCGTTCTGAACGGACTCGCGTACCAGTAGATCCAGCAAAGGCGTTTGTTCGTTCTGCAACGCACGAAGCAGGAATGCGCCGGATTCCTGCATGGGCTGCAGTTGGAGGCTGTAATACTTCATAGGTCAGATCACGCCTACCGTCTCTTCAAGATCATCTTCCGATGTCATGAAAATTTCGGGAATATTGACCGTCACGTGAGTGACGTAGCTTTTCTGCTTGCCTTGCGAACCGGGCAGATAAAGACTGATACCTATGATGTGCGCCTTGGCTTTGAGGGGTTGCCTCTCGCGACGCGGCGCAGCAGCGACCTTTGGAGGACGTACACCGCTGTCTTTATCAATGAGATAGATCAGCAGTTGAGGTACTGTTCCGACACCACCTTTGCCACGAAGCTTTGCCACGTCGGAATTACGGAAACTCGCCGTGGAAAGATCACGCTCTTCAAGGTCGCGGGCATCCGCCAACAGATCTTTCGGATCTCTCAGCGCACCAATGGACACGCCGCCATCCGAACGTTTATCGGCGAAGCGACTACGGTTGACCCGACCAACAGTTTTGCCAGAAATCTCCCAGCTGTTTTTTTGATTCGGTGCGCTACCCGCCACCACGACGTTCCAATTCATGTAGCCGGCCTTTTCAGCGTGCTCGTTGAGCCACTTCTGAAAGGCTTTCATATCCGAAAAGAACTGGTTTCCGGGATGGAACGACAGGCCTGCCAGATAATCGGCTACTCGATTTACTTTAACGTTACGCCAGACAAGGCTGTTGGCGCCCTTCAACTCGGATTTTTCGAGGTGAGCACCTGCAGAGCTCAGAAATTTCTCCGTTAACGATAAATTGGCATCGAGCACTGCGGCAGCATCATCGCCGTCATGAAAAACGGTTGTTTGCCGATTGATTCCCGAAAAGTCGAAGGTTGCCTTGATCGCCCGCTGCATCCTATTCGCACCTGTCGGGCGAATCCAGGAGAGCCTCGCATGCACACGGACGCGAGGACCGAACTCCTCAGGCTTGGCGCCACCGTGCATGAAGCGCTGCAGATCGTCACGAAGCTCCTCCTCCGCGACCGTCAAGAACTCGTACTTTCCTCTCGTATCATCGGTCATCCAGATGCGAGGCAACAGCTCATAGCCTTTGCGGTACCCAAACCAGCGCCCCATCTGCATGAGGGAATCTGCTTGCGCCGACCCGCGCAGGAAAAACGTGCTGACAAGATTTTCGATTGTCAGTCCCCGAGAAAGCGTGCCGCCGCCGATAACGATGAACGCCGTACAGAAATTCAGGCCTTGCGCCGCGTCTGGGTAGAAGAGCCGCCGAACCTCGTTCTCATCGGTCACCCCATTATTGGCGCAGTTATCGACGCACACATGAATACCACGATGGTAGATCCGTTCAGAGTCCGCATCCAACTGGATAGCCGTCACCATATTCAGAAGTGTCCGGACTTCTGCAAAAAAACTGACAAACGTTGGCAGCTCCAAAAGTTCGGAGAGCCGTCCGTAGTCAGGGAAACGCTCGGCAAACTGTGCTACATCTAAGCCCGACGAGACCCTATCCCACACAGGCCTGAAAGTGGCGGTCAATTGATCGTCATCATACTCCGACCACTTTTCGAGAGCTGCCTGCACCGCTTTGCTCATAAAATCATGATGAAGTTGCCTTGCGCTGGTATGGATCAACATGCTCACGGGTTTTACCGCTCCGGACAGTCGCATTACTGCTACACAGCACACATACCAGATCAGGCTTTCTTCCAGCGCATGAGGCAGTGCCAGGTCTTCCCCCCGGTGAAGGCTACCAACCTGCTCCAGATCCTCTTTGGAAACTTCACGAACGATTCCAAGCGGCTCCTTCTCATTCTCGGCGTAACCGAAAATCTGCACGGGCCCGAAATGTTCGTCCGCCTGGGGCAGCGCGGCTATGAAATCCGATGGGTACAGGGTGTCGCCAGGTCCTTCATTGAGAAAGTTAGCGGCGGGTGTGGCAGTGAACGCTACGTAATTCACGCATTTCAGCGGCATACTGATCAACTGCAGGATGAGTCCATTGATGACGGTACGCTCAGCCTTCGAAACGTCATTCGAATTGATACCCGCCTGATCCGCTTCGTCATCAATAACAACGAGCCGCATCTGCGACATCCCCAACGGGTGTGCCTTGACCCAGTCAATGAGATGCCTCAGCCGGGCCGGGTTCTTCAGACAAACAACAAGATGGCGGTCTCTTCGACCAGCGTCGAACTGCATGTCCTGCGCACGGGCACCGTAGGGGCTGTTTCTCGACGGATGCTCGATCGACTTCCAACTGACGTTACCATCATGCTGGAACAGGTCGCCGACCAGACGTTTACTGGTCTGCACCCGCAGGTTCTCGAGCGTCCCGGTCAGCACGACGAAAAGGTTCCATCCATAGTCGGCTGACATGGAAATCAAGCCAGCCATATTGGCTGTCTTGCCGGACTGTACATGCCCGACCACCAACCCTTTTACAGCCATGCGATCTTTTGTGACCTGCCGAAGGCTCTGGAGGACGCGCACCGCAGACCTTTGAATATTATCGACCGAGTCTTCTTTCCAGCCTTGTGCGATCAGGTGTTTTTTGTAGAGCTGCCATGCACTTCGCGCGTCTTGCGGCACAGCCATGCCCGGCTCGGCCTCTTCCGCTCCTAAAAAGATCAAGGGTCTCGTTGCGGCGACAGATTGCTGTTCCGCCTGCTCCTTGCGCCGAACGACCTCCTTCCAGCGTTCAAATCGCTCTTCTGGGCTATTGCCTAGCGAAGGCCAGTCGTCCATTTCCTCCTGCGATAGGAACCAGTCATTGACTTTCTCAAGCGACTCCCCCATCCGGCCGAGCCTGGCAATATCTTCCCAGCTCCTGCCTTTCAGACGCCAACCATCAATGAACGCGCGGCATTTGTCGTACGCTGGGTTGATACTGTAATCAGCCATAGCATCCCTACTGTATTCGGAAGACAACTCGAAGCAGGAACATCGCCCACATCCAAGTCAGGAGCGGAGATAGTGGCACAGAGCTAGCCACCTTACAAAACCCTGTCACCAAGCGGTCTTGAATTGCGAGTCTGCTATTGCGCGGATGCTTTCCATCGCCGTCAGAACTCTTTTTTGAACTTGGCATTTCCTCAACCTCAATGCTAGTGTCAACCCATGACTACCCATTACCTCACCTCGACCACCACCACCACCACCACCACCACCACCACCACCACGACCGCATCAAGCGGAGCGTGCGAGGTGTCGTGAGCCAAAACAAACGAACACTTCAAAGGCCCGCCAGCGATGGACAGGGCCTTTTTTATGCCCTTGTGTCGCTGGTTCACACGCAAGGAGATGCACCTATGTACGCCCTGTTGATACTGGATATCCAAGTCGGACTCATCCACGGCCCGGAAAAACCCTGGCGCTGCGACGAACTGTTGGAGACGCTGAATGCCCTGATGGACAAGGCTCGCAGCGCAGGCGCGCCGATTTTTCTCGCTCGCCACATCGGCCCCGTTGGCTCGCCAATCGAACCAGGCAGCCCGCTTACGCTGATTGCAGAGGAACTGAAGTTGCAGGGTGAAGAAGTGGTGTTCGAAAAGCGCCGGCCTAACGCTTTTGCAATGACTGACCTGGCTGACCATCTGCGCTCCAGCGGCGCCACCGGCGTGGTAGTCACTGGGATGAAAACGCAATACTGCGTCGACAGCACCTGCCGTGCCGCACGTGATCTTGGCTTCGATGCGGTGCTTATCGCCGACGGTCATACCTGTTCTGATACGCCCTTGATGAAAGCCGAGGCCATCGTGGCTCATCACAATGCCACGCTCAACGGGCCGTTCTGCCAGTTGGTTCAGGCTGAGGACTGGAGCTTTTAACAGAGCCTGACGACGGGGAGGTCAACAGGGCCGGGCTTCGGAACTTTCCTGCAAGATGCCGCGCTGTCGGTGAACTGGCGCACCCCAACCAACAAGCCTAGCCTTCCCCTGTCGCTGCAAAATCAGCGACCGGGTTTAGCAGCTCGGTTGATATCAAGGCCTGCAAAGCCACCATCCGTTCGAGCGATGCTTTCAGCATCCGCTGGTTCGTATCATGGCGGCTGTGCGTGGGGCACTTTCGGGTGCGCCGGGTTCCTTGATTCCTGGTCTGCTAACCCGCGCACGGTCGCCACCCTATAAAAAGGGCGAGAAGCCTCAACGCCCACCTCGCCCGCTGGAATCCCCTAGCACTTCCCATTACCCTGACGGCCTTTATCAGACAATCGGAAGTCAGATACCCGTGCTCAAGCCCCTCGCCGTTATCGCTCTTACCGTCATGCCCTTACTCGCAACCGCTGCCGAGCTGGACGGGGTCTGGCAAGGCACCTTGGGCAAATCCGCTATCACCGTCTGTTTCAACGGCGCCGACGGGGAGCATGGCAGTTATTACTACCAGCGCATCCGTACCCCGATTCAGCTGACCCAGGCCAACGACAACGCCCCTTGGGTAGAGGAAGGAAACACCGGTTTCTGGACTCTGCAAAAACCTCAGGGCGATACCCTTTCTGGTGCCTGGAGCAAAACCGATGGCGGTACGCCGCTGCCACTGGCTTTACGCCGCATTGGCACGGACGGCTGCGGCAGCGATGCCTATAACGCGCCCATGGAAGCCGCGCCGCTGCCGATCAAGACCGAGAAGAAGACTTTCCACAACCACACCTACCAACTCAAGACCCAAGGCCCCCGCGTCACGCTCAAGCTGGAGGGAGACAGCCCGGCGGTGCAGAAGATCAACCAGCAACTCGCCGCTCTGGCCGTCAATGACGAAGATCTAACCGACTATTTTTATGAGCGGCGTGAATACCTGGGTCGAAACGGCTCGGTCTATACCAGTGAGATCGAGGTTGAGCCCGCCTATTGGTCATCGCAATTTCTCACCGTGCGGTTCTACCGCTGGGCCGCAGGCCAAGGCGCCATGGGCATCAGTTGGGGCCTGCACTCCTGGAACCTGCAAACCGGTGAATCGGTTGACCCCTGGACCTGGATCGGCGGCCATCAGCAATGGTATGACGCCTATTCCGGCCACTTGAAGCTGCCGGCCGCCTTCAGTACCTGGCTGGCCAAGCAAACCACCACCGACGAGGGCTGCCCGGCGATCACCGATTACTCCAACTTTCACCTCAGCTTCAACACCCAGGGCCTGCAACTCTCGACACCGGCCAATGGTGACGGCTGCGACAACGACTTGGTCTTCACCTGGGAGCAGTTGGAGCCGGTGCTGACCGCACAAGGCAAAGCGGCAGTGCCCAGCTTGAAACTGCCCTGACGCGCCCGAGAAAAACCCCGTAGCCGTTCACCAAAGGTTAAGAATCGCGCTCGTATACTCCCTGACTACCCATGACCGATCGTCCGATCGGTCTCATGCCCCGGTAGCCAGATTCCATGACGCGTCCCGCTCCCCTGCTGCTCCTGCTTGCTGGTCTGTTGTTCTTCTTCGCCCTTGGCAACCACGAGCTGCAAGGCTCCACCGAGGCCAGGGTGTCCGGGATCGCCATGGCGATGCACTTGGACAATGACTGGGTGGTGCCGCGCCTGTTTCGCGAGCCCTTCCTGGAGAAACCGCCCCTGAGCCTGTGGCTGGATGCCGGTGCGATTCGCTTGTTCGGCGCCAGCACCGGGGCGGTGCGCCTGGCGTCGGCGTTTGCCGGGTTGTTCAGCGTGATGCTGTTGTATGGGATGCTGCGTCGCTTCGGTCGGCCGCAGACGCTGGCGTTCAGTGCCGCACTGATTCTGGCGACCATGGCCAGTTACTGGGGCAATGTGCGGGGGGTGGGTGAGGATTCGTTGCTCAGCCTCGGCGTAACCACGGCCTTACTGGCGTTTTACCAGGCTGTGCGGCCCGAGCGCGACGGCTCCAGTGTGTGGGCGTGGGCGTTGTTTACCGCTGGCATGGTCATCGCCACGCTGAGCAAGGGGGTGTTGGGCCTGGCGCTGCCGGGGATCGTGATCTTTGTGTACCTGCTCAGCACCAGCCTGATGGATAAACACCTGCGCATCGGCGACTGGCTCAAGCCGGCACTGTTCACGCTGCTGGCCTTGGTGCCGTTGCTGATCTGGCTGGGGTTTCTGTTTCAGCGCGGTGGGATGCAGGCGGTGGGCGAGGTGTTGTGGACCAATAGCGTCGGGCGCTTCAGCGGTTCGTTCGTCGAAGCCGGGCATTACGAACCTTTCTACTATTACCTCGCGAAACTGCCCGAGGCCTTCCTGCCCTGGAATATTCTGGTGTACCTGGGCCTGTGGCATTTCCGCAAAAGCCTGGTGCGCAACCGCTATCGCCTGTTTTTCAGCGTGTGGCTGGTGGCGCAGTTCACCCTGCTGACCCTGGCTTCCAGCAAACGCACGGTGTATTTGATGGCGCTGACGCCAGCCGCGGCGGTGTTGGCCGCCGAATATGCGCGGGTGCTGCTGGAGTGGGCCAAAAACCGCAAGCCGGCGCTGTACCGCTACCACCGCCAGATCATCGGCGGGGTTTTCACCCTGGCCATCGCCTGCTACCTGAGCGCAGCGTTCTGGTTTGCACCAAAAGCCGATGTGCGCCAATCATTCGTGCCGGTGATCAGCCAGGTCCAGACCCTGCAAGACGAAGGCCGAACGGTGGCGATGTTTCAGCCCAACGAGCGGATCGCCGGCGCCAGCGTGTTCTACCTGCAAGCCTACCTGCCGATCCTCAAGACCGAACCCGAGTTGCGCGCCTTCCTCACCGCCAAGCCCGGCAACGTTGCGCTGACGGACCACACCGACCGACTGAAAGAGCCGGTCACGGTGATCAAGCAAATGGCGATCAACCGCCAGCCTTACTACTTCGTCGAGCAGTAAGGCCGGCGCGGGGCATCAGTGCTTGGTGAGCTTGTCCAGGTAGCCCATGGCGAACGCCGAGACCACGAAGGTCATGTGAATGATCACGTACCACATCAGGTGTTGCGGATCGACGTTCTTGGCGTCCATGAAGATGCGCAGCAGGTGGATGGAGGAAATCGCCACGATGGAAGCCGCCACTTTCATCTTCAGCGACGAAGAGTCCATGGTGCCCAGCCAGTTGAGCTTTTCCTTGTTTTCATCGATATCCAGTTGCGAGACGAAGTTCTCGTAGCCGGAAATCATCACCATCACCAGCAAGCCGCCAACCAGGGCCATGTCGATCAACGACAGCAGCAGCAGGATCACTTCCGCTTCCAACATGGTGAAGATGTTGGGAATCACGTGAATGATTTCCTGGAAGAATTTCAGCGCCAGGATCAGCAAGCCCAGGGACAGCCCCAGGTAGATCGGCGCCAGCAGCCAACGCGAGGCGTACATCGTATTTTCGATAAAGCGTTCCATTGAATCTCACACAGCTTGGCTAAAAATGGCGCCGAGTATACCAGCCGCCACCCGGCCCCTGTCACCGCGAGAAAACTGACCCAAGTGGCATCTGTAAGAGAATTTTTCTGCTAGTGTCGAGGCCATTAACTCGGCTCGATGATGTCGGACAGGAAAACTCAGATGATGGATGTGCGATCCCCTTTGGCCACTCTCGGCCTGTGTGCGGCGTTGCTGATGGCCAACGGCTGCTCCCCCAAAGAAGAGCAGAAGCAGGCGACCCTCGAAGAGAAAACCACGAAGTTCGAACAGTCCCTGGACACCATCCAGGACCCCAAGCTGCGCGATGCCATCGCGGATCTGGGCGGCTCGCTGCTGTTACTGGAACGTGCGCGCCTCAAGCTCGCCACTAAGCCCATCGAGGCCGAGTACGGCGAAGACACCCTGGCCTTGCTCAAGCACTACCCCACGCCCCAGGCCTTGGTGGACACCTATATCAATGGCCTGTTCGTGCTGCGCAAAAGCTCTCATTCGGACTATCTGACGGATTTACAACCGGTCTTCCCGTTCAATTTCAACGCCCCTGACCAGTTCCCCTTCCCCCATGGCCTGGAATGGCAGTCGGTGACCCTGAGCAACAACAAAGTCATTCCCTTCCAGCCGGAATGGTCGGAAACCGACCCGGGCATCCAATTGAGCCCCAGCAGCTCCAACCTCACCAACCCCGATGACCTGACGGTGACCTACCCGTTTATCGAAGGCATCGAGACGGAAAACAAAAGCCAGCCGCAGCCCGTCAGCCTCAAGGGCGCGGTTGAAGTGATCACGCCGGGCAAAGTGCTGACCTTCGACCTGAGCAAAAAGGACGTGGGCCATAAACGCACCGAGGGCAACATCACCCTCAATCTGCTGTTGCTGGAAAAGAACTACGCCGAGATCGAACTGACCAACAGCGCCCCCCTGGCCGCAGACGTGGGCGACGAATCACCGAACCCTTTGCTGGTGCAAGCGCGGGACACTACCGGGCAATTTCTGACCCGCTCGGGCTCGATCAACGAGAGTGCCGCGCAAGTGGCGTTCTACGAGAAGCAACTGGCTGAAATGCACAAGCAAAAAGCCTGGTCCGACGCCTTCGAGAAACAGCTCACCGATGAGCAAAAAGCCTTCGAACACAAGCAAACCAGCCATTACGCCAAGGTGTATTTCAACGGGCTGATCGACAACCTGCAGGTCAATGTCCTGGATTTCTCCCAGGCCACGGTTACCCACAAAGACCTGGATCTGCCGGTATTACGCTTCGACAGGAACAGCCTGCAAACCACGGTGCAGGCCCTGCCGATGCCGGTCACGGTGTATGACGACGGCGCCGCCAGCTGGCTCAAAGATGCCTCGATGACCGAGGACCAACTTAAAAGCAGCGTGACCATCAGCCAATCGACCGAAGACGCCAGCGCCGCGAAAATCGTGTTTGACCACCCTTTCACCTTCAACGACGACCTGGTCGGCGCCGAGCGTAACAACAGTGATGCGCCTATCACCTTCTTCACCGCCGACGACAAGGGCGAGCGCGGCGAGCCCATTGAGCTGCCGACCGAGGCTTTCGAGCTGAACGCAGTAAACGGCACACTGACTTACGACCTTAATCTGTTCCCGGAGACCCCGGCGTTTGTGGTGGGCTCGGTGCCGCTGTTCCTGGCGACTATCGAGAAAGCCGTGATTGATGTCGCCAAGCTGCCCAAGGGCCTGTCGCTGAAGGACAACGCGCTGATCGTCGATCAAAAGGACTTCCCCTCCGACAGCTGGCGCTTCTACGCCAAGGACGCCAGCGGCAATTACCTCAAGGAAATCCTCAATGTCAGCCACCGCGCCGAGGAGTACGGCACCGCGCTGTTCGACGTGCATTACTTCTACGGCCAGCCGACTACGCTGGAGAGTTACCAGCGCACCGACCTGGGCACCGTGCAGTACGGCTTCGAGGTCAAGCTGGACAAACCAGAGAGCAAATAGCCGGCGCTAAAGGGCCAACTGCTCCTGGCCGCCATTGAGTTGGCGCAGATGGGCTTGCAGGTGCAGGCACCAGATCTGCGGCTCGTCCATTTGCTCGTAGCCATGCAAGGTCAGGCTATCAACGATGGTGCCCAGCATTCTTTCGGCCACAAAGGGCCCATGAAACGGGCCCTGGGATTTGACAGTGGAAGGCTGCTCGCCCGACATGCCGGCGGCAAACAACAGCGTCCACATCCCGTTATCCCCGGCCAGGGGGCGAATGGAGCATTCGATACGGGTGACCAGGCCCAGGCACTGGCGGGTAAGGCAAAGGTTGCGCGACATGGCGGCGCCCCTCGGTAGATCGGTGTTCAGCCCCAGCGCACGGCGAGGCTGTTTCTATCCTGCGACTCCTGTGGATATCCCTGAGTCTGAGAATAGAATAAAAACGCGACAAACCAAGGTTGTAGGGACCAACGGGCGTTGGTCCCCGAGAATGGAGTCAATTTTGTGGCACGCTAAACGTCCCTAAAGACATCACCGACCAGTGTGGGAGCTGGCTTGCCTGCGATGACGGACTCATAGCCAACCTGCCAGTTGGCTGATACACCGCTATCGCAGGCAAGCCAGCTCCCACCTTAACCGAGTGATGACAGCAATCAGCTTGGCTTGGCTTCTGCCAACGCCTGCTGCGCCAGCTCTTTCTCCGCCTCCTTCAGATCTTCCTCGCTGATCATCTCGGCAATCGCGCGCAAACGCTCCACCACCCGCGCATTCACGGTGCCTTCCGGAAATTGCCCCTCGGCGTCCGGCTCACCGGCATCCTCGCCCACCAACAGGCTCAGCGCCTCATCGGCCTGGCGTACCGCATAGATGTGGAATTGCCCGGCGCGCACGGCCTGCAGCACCTTCTCGTCGAGCATCAACGTCGCGACGTTGGCCTGAGGGATGATCGCACCCTGCTCACCGGTCAGCCCGCGTGCTTCGCAAAGGCGGAAGAAACCTTCGATCTTCTCGTTGACCCCGCCCACCGCCTGCACTTCACCAAACTGGTTGATCGAGCCGGTGATGGCAAAGCACTGCTTGAGTGGCGTCTTCGACAAGGCCGAAATCAAGGTGCACGCCTCGCCCAGGGACGCACTGTCGCCGTCCACATAACCGTAGGATTGCTCCAGGGCGATACTCGCAGAGATCGCCAGCGGGAATTCCTGGGCATAACGACTGCCCAGGTAACCGGTGAGGATCATCACGCCCTTGGAGTGAATCGGCTGGCCGAGGTTAACTTCACGCTCGATGTCGACAATGCCGCTGCCCCCCGGGTACACCGTGGCGGAAATCCGCGCCGGTACGCCGAATGCCGAGTCGCCGACCTCCAGCACCGTCAGGCCGTTGCACTTGCCCACAGCGGCGCCGGCGGTGTCGATCAGGATGACGCCGGCGAGCATGTCGTCGAGAATCCGCGCCGACACGCGGCCGGTACGCGTGGCCTTGGCCTTGAGGGCGCGCTCGATATGCCCGGCATCGGTCATTTCGTCGCCGGCCAGGTGGCGAATGAAGTCCGCCTCGCTGACCAACTGGAACAGGTCGCCAATACGCGCCGACAAGCGGCCCTGATGTTCCGCCAGACGTGCGCTGTAAGTCGCCAGGCGTGCTACCGCATCCGAGGTCAGCGGCGCCATGCCTTCTTCCGAAGTACGAGTTTTGAGCAACTGGGCGAACTGCTCCAGGCTCTCGTCGACCATCGGGATGTCTTCGTCGAAGTCCACCAGTACGCGGAACATCTCCTGGAAGTCCGGGTCGGCGTCTTGCAGCGCGTAATACAACTGGCGCGAGCCGATGATGATCACCTTGACCTGCAAGGGGATCATTTGCGGGTTGAGGGTCACGGTGGCCAGGCGGCCCAGTTCGCCCAGGGGCGACTCCATCTTCAGCTTGCGCGATTGCAGGGAACGCTTGAGGGCATCCCATACAAACGGCTCGCTGAGCATTTTTTCGGCTTCCAGAATCAGGAAGCCGCCATTGGCGCGGTGCAAGGCGCCCGGACGCAACTGGCGATAGGTGGTGTAAAGCGCGCCCTGGTCGGTGCTGTATTCGATACGGCCGAACAGGTTGTCGTAGGTCGGGTGCGGTTCAAACACCACTGGCGCACCACCGTTGACCGGGTGACCCACCACCAGGCTCGGGCAGTACTGCTCTTCAAGCAGCTTGCGCGCCTGGGCGTCGGTCTTGGCGTCGTCCACCAGTTGCTCGACCACGGTTTTAAGCAGGTACACCTGCATCGCTTGCAGGTAGCCGCAAACGCCGGCGTTTTCTGCATACTTTTCCGACAACGGTGCCAGCAACGGCTGCAGGGCCAGGGTGATGGTTTCTTCGTTGAACTGGCGCAGCTGGTTGTTGGACTCGCGCTTCCACTGCGGCAGGCTGGCCAACTCTTCGTTGAGGCGCTCTTCCAGCTCGGAAATATCGTTATGGAAACGCTCGCGATCGGCTTCCGGCAACTGCGAAAACTCGGCTTCGTCCAGCGCCTTGCCGTCGAGCATCGGCGTAAAGGCGATGTTGGAGCTGTCGCGGTACAACGCCACGTCTTTTTCCAGCGCCAGGCGTTCGATCACATCCAGCGCCTTGTCGTAGCGCTGGTTGAAGGCCCGGTCGATGGCGCTTTTGCGCTGTTGATAAGTGGGGTGTTCAAACACTGCCGGAAAGGTGGCTACGAGGTTGTCGACCAACCCGTTGATATCGGCGATAAACGCCGCGGCGCCGCCCCCCGGCAATTCCAGGGCGCGGGGCTCGCGGGGCTCATCGAAATTATTCACATAGACCCAGTCCGCCGGGGTCTGCAGGCGTTTACCTTCGGCTTTGAGGTAGCGTTTGACGAACGAAAAGCGGCCGGTGCCGGGCTCGCCCATCACAAACACGTTGTAACCGGGGCGTGGCATGGCCACGCCGAACTGCAAGGCTTCAACCGCACGTTCCTGGCCAAGCACACCGCGAAAGGGCTCCAAATCATTGGTGGTCGAGAAGCTGAACTGTTCAGCGGAGAAAGGGCGAGTCAGCGCTTCGGGCGCTAGACGCAAGCTGGCAGCAACAGGATCAGGCATCGGGCTTCCTTACATCAGGCGGGGCAGATGGGGGCATTCTGGCTCCGGGTTGAGCGCTCTGGCAAGGCGCGCTTTCGGGAAAGCATAGCCACCGCACGCGTCCTACAAAAAAATCGCCTGAGACTTAATGTTTATAAAAAAACACGGAACCCTAGGAACGTGCCTAAACTCCAAACTGCGCGGGTTGGACTAATAACTGGCCCCTAGGGTGCTGAGAAGCACCTGAACCCTTGTCCATTGGTTTGCACACAAAGAGAACAAAGCTATGAAACGGATCCTTCTTGGTACTCTCTTCACCGTCGTCTCCCTCAATGCAATGGCAGAAGCACCAGGTGGCCCGAACTGCGGTTGGGGCAACATGTTGTTCGAAGGCCAGCGCGGTACTCCGGCTCACTTCCTCGCTTCCACCACCAACGGCACCTCGGGTAACGCCACCTTCGGCATGACCTCGGGCACCAACGGTTGCAGCACCAACAGCGCCCTGACCTACGGCGGCAAGTCCTGGATTGCCATGAATGGCATGATGAACGAGCTGTCCGAAGACATGGCCAAAGGCAACGGCGAAGCACTGACCACCTATGCCGTGGTACTGGGTGTTGCCCCGGAAGATCGCGATCACTTCGCGGCCGTGACCCACGAGCACTTCCAGCAGATCTTCAGCAAGGCTGACGTGACCGCTGACGACGTGCACAACAACACCATTGCTGTACTGAAAAGCGATGCCCGTCTGGCGAAATACGCTACCCAGGCTTAAGCTCGACCCGCCCGCGTCTTTCGAGGCGCGGGTTTTATTTTTTCGACCTGCCCCCCTTGGGTCTTTTTTTCAGTCCGACTTAAGTAGCCCCCATGCTCAAACGCCTCGCTTGCCTGGCTCTCTTCGCCTGCGCCCCGCTGCATGCGGCACCGCACCTCGACGATCAACGTTTGCAGCAACTGGCCAATGATCCGTTCTGGCTGTCGCTGGGGCATTACGAAGCCGGCAAGATCAGTGGCTGGCGCAGCTATGTCAGCGACAAGAAATTCTTCCTCGCCGCCGACGGCGCCCATCACCCGGACGCCGAACTCAAGGCCACCGTGCAAGCGCTGTATGCACCGGCCAGCCTGGGTGAGAAGCACGCCCAGTGTGTGTACCCCGCACGTACCCGCTGGCTCAAGGATCAGTTGCACCTGACTGACCTGCCCGCCCTGGACTGCAAGGAATTCACCCAATGGTTCAAGGACGTCGCGCCCCATAGCGCGGTGATGATCTTCCCCGCGGCCTATCTCAATAGCCCGTCGTCGATGTTCGGCCACACCCTGCTGCGGATCGACCAGGCCGACGTGCAAAGCAACAACACTGCGCTGCTCAGCTATGCCATCAACTTCGGTGCCTATATCGAAGGCTCCGACAACAGCATCCTGTATGCCTGGAAGGGCCTGATGGGCGGCTACCCCGGCCTGTTCGCGCTTGTGCCCTATCAGGAGAAACTCTCCGAATACCGCAGCCTGGAAAACCGCGACCTATGGGAATACCGCCTGAACCTCACCGAGGTCGAGACCAAGCGCATGGTCGAGCACGTGTGGGAGCTCAAGCAGATCCAGTTCGACTATTTCTTCTTCGACGAAAACTGCTCCTATCGCCTGCTGGAACTGCTGCAAGTGGCACGCCCCGGCCTGCGCCTGACCGAGCAATTCCCCCTCACTGCGATCCCTACCGACACGGTCAAGGCCGTCAAGGAAGCGGGCTTGGTGGAGAAGATCGACTATCGCCCCTCGCGTGAACGCGAACTGCTCGAACGCGCCAAGCCGCTGGACAGCGATGAGCAACAGTGGGTGTTGAAAGTCAGCGATGACCAGAAGCAACTGCAAGAGCCCGCATTCAAGGCCCTGCCCCGCGAGCGCCAGGCGCTGATCATCGACGCCGCCTACCGCCTCGGCCGCTACCGCGCCAATGGGCTGGAACGCGACACCGAACGCTCCCAGCGCAGCTTCGAACTGCTGCGGGCGATCAATCAGAACCCTGCGCCAGACCTCAAGATCACACCGCCTGGTTTGCCGGAGAACGGCCACCAGTCACGCACCTGGCAAGCCGGCATCGGCACCCGTGGCGACAAAGCCTTTGGTGAATATGGCCTGCGCATGGCCTATCACGACCTTAACGACAACGCCGAAGGCTTCCCCCTCGGCGCCCAGATCGAAATCCTGCAAATGAAACTGCGCCAGTACGAAGGCAATCACTGGCAGTTGCAGCAACTGGACCTGGCCACCATCCGCTCGCTGACGCCGCGTAACGCGCTGCTGCAACCCTGGTCATGGCAAGTGACTGGCGGCCTGGAACGGGTACCGGGCAAGCACGACGACGAAACCCTGGTCGCCCACGTCAACGGCGGCGCCGGCGGCACCTGGCAGCTCTCCGACGACATGCTCGGCTTCGCCCTCGGCACCGTGCGTGTGGAGCACAACAATGACTTCAGCGAAGCCATCTCCCCCGCCGCCGGCTTCAACACTGGCGTACTGTGGAAGAACCCACTGGGCAACCTGAGCCTGGAAGCCAAGGGCGACTTCTTCACCAACGGCGAAGTGCGGCGCAGCATCAGCCTCAACCAGCAATGGGAACTGTCGCGCAACCTGGGCCTGCGCTTGAGCGCCCAGCGTGAGTTCAGCCACCTGTCCACGCCGGTGAATGAAGTGATGCTTGAATTGAAGTGGTACCACTACTAACCAAAGCCTGATGAAAATCAAAATGTGGGAGGGGCGGTGCGACGATTCGACTTGCTCCCGATTGCGGTGTTTCAGTCCAGCATTCAGTGACTGACACTTTGGCATCGGGGCATAGGTATCTACACACCTTCGGTACGACGCTAAGCCTGTGGCGAGGGAGCTTGCTCCCGTGACGACGGACAGCCGACGCTTATCTACCTGACACCCCACGATCAAACTGTGGCTGGCTTGTCGGGTCGCCGCATCGCTGCGATGGCGGCCTGACAGCCGACACCGTTATACCGAGTACATATCCATTCTTGCGGTAACGGCTACTTAGGGTTCCGCCCTGACGGCGGCTCACTTTGCAAAAGCGGCAAAGTAAGCAAAACGCTCTTGCCCCACCACTCGGCACCTCGCTTAGGCTCGGTGTGCCCGTAATCCGCCATGGATTTGGGGGGCCGCCGCCACGCGCCATCCATGGCGCGGGGCGGCTAAACCGGCATCCCTGCCGGTTTACCCCCCAAATCCCTGTCGAATTCCGGCCAGCGTGGTTTAACGGGGCGCCTAAGATCAAAAGCAGATCCAAAGCGACTCGCTCCGCATCGTAGTTACCGTCGGCTGCTACAACCTACAAAATTGTGTAGGTACCCATAGTCATCGGGGCAAGCCCCTCCCACACTTTGTTAGCATTGCTCGCCTAATCAGGAGCCCACTTAATATGGCCGTTTACTGTACTACCCTTGAAGAAGTCCGCACTAACATCGACCTACTTGACCAGCAAATCGTCACTCTGATCGCCGAACGCGGGCACTACGTATCCCAAGCCGCACGCTTCAAAAAAGACACCGATGGCGTCAAGGCGCCGCAACGGGTTGAACAGGTGATTGCGAAAGTGCGGGATCTATCCCTGGCGGCGGGGGCTAATCCTGAGGTCACTGAGCAGGTATATCGCGCGATGATTGCGGCGTTTATCCGACAGGAATTGGCTGAATATGCTGTGCTGGACAAAGTCGGCAAGCCACAAGCCTGATCCATCCATATTATCTGCTCAGGATTACCAGTCTTTCGCCGCCAGGCACAAATTATTGGCGCTCTTGCAACCCATTGAAAAATAGGCAAGAAATTTCGGACGTCTTTTTAGCTTTTTTCAGTCGAAACAAACCGCCTCTTACCTCATTCTCTTTGTGAGGTTTTGTGTCTAGTATCGAGTGGCAATCAATTTGCCACCACTTCTATACACGGATCCGAATAGGGTAAGAGGCTTATATGGAATTTCTTGAAAAACTCACCAGCCTGGCAGCAAAAGTCCGTCTGCAAGGCCCCGCCATCCAAACAGAAGAAGCTACAAAAAATGCTTTTGTAATGCCTTTTATCAACACCGTGTTGGGTTATGACGTGTTTGACCCGCAAGAGGTGACGCCCGAATTTGTCTGCGATGTCGGAACGAAAAAAGGTGAAAAAATCGACTACGCAATCATGAAAGATGGCGAGGTTCAGATACTCATTGAATGCAAAAAGATTGGCGAGTCATTGAGCATTAACCACGCGTCGCAGCTCTTTCGGTACTTTCACGTTACAAGCGCAAGAATCTCAATTCTTACCAACGGCCAGGTCTACAGATTTTTCACCGATCTGGACGCCCCTAACAAAATGGACGAAAAGCCATTTTTAGAGCTGGATCTGCTGGACATTGATGAATACTCCGTACCAGAGCTGATAAAACTTACCAAATCAGCCTTCGATGTGGACTCGATCATAAGCGCAGCGGGAGAGCTGAAATACGTCAGCCAACTCAAGAAGCTCATTGGCGCACAAGTCAGTAAACCAGAAGACGACTTCGTAAAATTTTTCGCATCCCGCGTTTACGAAGGAGTGATCACGCAGAAAGTGCGGGAGCAATTTTTCGAACTAACACGCAAAGCGCTAGCTCAATTTTTGAATGACCAAATTAATGAGCGACTGAAGTCTGCCATGAGCGGTGCAATTCAGCCGGCGATAACGTCATTGACTGTCGCGAATAGTACAAATGTAGACATGCAGGATCGAGACGAGGCAGAAGATAAAATCCTGACAACCCTTGAAGAAATGGAGGGTTACCACATCGTCCGTGCTGTCGTCCGGTCCGTTGTCGATGCCAAACGAATCGTTCAACGTGATACCCAAAGCTATTTTGGGATATTACTGGACGACAACAATCGTAAGCCCATCTGCCGACTCCACTTCAATCGTAGCCAAAAGTACCTCGGGGTATTCGACGAGGAAAAGAATGAGACCCGACACGCTATTTCATCCATTGATGAAATTTACGAATACGCCGATCAGCTAAAAAAGACAGTGGGTTACTACGAATAAAGGCTGCACCGGGAGACCGGAGTTATGGATAAAACTGTGGGAGGGGCGGTGCGACGATTCGACTTGCCCCCGATAGCGGTGGGTCAGTAACAAATAGATTGACTGACACCCTGCAATCGGGGGCAAGTCGAATCGTCGCACCGCCCCTCCCACATTTGATTTTGTGCTTGGCCAAAAGTCCTGCACATCCCTCTGACACCTCTTTCACATACAGCTGACAAATCCCCTTCTAGACTCTCCTTATCAGCCGTTAACCGGCCAGGGAGTACGCCATGTGGCGGTATGCGCTAATGCTGTGTGCAGTGGTGTGGCTGGTGGGTTGCCAAACAACCCATCAGGATTTACTGGCCAAGGGTTATCCACCCGCCTTCGCTGACGGCTTTGACGATGGTTGCAGCAGCGGTCGCCAGGCCGCTGGGGTGATTACCGGGGAGTTTCGCAAGAACGTTCCACGCTATTTGAAAGACCGGCAATACGCCGAAGGCTGGGAAGACGGGTTTCGCCAGTGCAAAGCCATGCGTGAGAACGAAGAGCTGCGCGACTACCAGGAAAACCGCAACAACGACCGCGAGCGCGAGTGGCAGCAGGAAAAAGACCGCGATGCGGCCAAGGCGTATCGCTCGCAATAGGTCGTTTGCAGACATCCATCGAAACTAAAGCACGGCGAACATGGCCCAAATGCCATAGAGGGAGAACACCATGAGCCGAGCTTTTGTAAATGAAGACAACGCCGCCGCCCAGGCCGACCAGCCGGTGGAGCGTCAGGTCAGCGAACAGCCCAACCGCCTGACCGCGCAAGGGTTGGCGCAGTTGCAAGCCAAGGTGGCGCAATTGCAGCTTGAGTACAGCGCCGAGTCCGCCAAAGGTGAGCAGGCCGATAAGCAGCGCCAGGCGGATCTTGAGCGGGACCTGCGTTACTTCAACCAGCGGGTGCAAAGCGCTCAGGTGGTCGCGCCGGCGACAGCCACCGACAAGGTGCAGATCGGCAGCTGGGTCACGTTCGCCAATGAGCAGGACGAGCAACAGCGCATTCAATTGGTAGGTGAGGATCAAGCCGACGCCAACGCCGGTTTGATCAACTGGGGCTCGCCTCTGGGCCGCGCCTTGTTGGGGGCCCAGGTGGGCGACGAGGTGCTGTGGAAGCGCCCCGTCGGCGATCAGTTGATCGAAGTGCTGAGCATCGAACCCGAGGTTTAGACGATGCCCTGGGCCAGCATCGCGTCAGCCACTTTCACGAAGCCTGCGATGTTGGCGCCCTTGACGTAGTTGACCCGGCCGTTTTCCTCACCGTAATGCACGCAGGCATGGTGGATCGACTGCATGATGTTGTGCAGTTTGCTGTCCACTTCCCCGGCGGTCCACAGCAGGCGCATGGCGTTCTGCGACATTTCCAGGCCGCTCACTGCCACACCGCCGGCGTTGGACGCCTTGCCAGGCGCAAACAGGATGCCCGCGTCGATGAAGATATCCACAGCCTCCAGGGTGGTCGGCATGTTGGCGCCTTCGGCCACGCAGATGCAGCCGTTGCGCAACAGCGTGCGTGCGGCTTGGGCGTCGAGTTCGTTCTGGGTGGCGCATGGCAGCGCGATATCGCACGCCAGCTCCCAAGGGGTTTGGCCTTTGCGGAATTCCAGGCCGAAACGTTCAGCCAATTCACTGATACGCCCGCGTTGTACGTTTTTCAGCTCCAGCAGGGCCGACCATTGTTCTTCGGTCAAACCACTTTCGGCGTACAGGGTGCCTTCGGAGTCCGACAGGGAAACCACCTTGCCCCCCAAGTCCATGACCTTGCGCGCCGCGTATTGCGCCACGTTGCCGGAGCCGGACACCGCCACCCGCTTGCCTTCGACCCGCTGACCTTGGCGCTTGAGCATTTCCTCGGCGAAATACACACAGCCGAAACCGGTGGCTTCCGGACGAATCAGGCTGCCGCCATAAGTCATGCCTTTGCCGGTCAGCACTGAAGTGAATTGATTGCTCAGGCGCTTGTACTGGCCGAACAGAAAGCCGATTTCCCGTGCGCCCACACCGATATCGCCGGCCGGCACGTCGACGTCCGCACCGATGTGGCGGTACAACTCGCTCATGAACGCCTGGCAGAAGCGCATCACTTCGGCATCGCTCTTGCCCTTGGGGTCGAAGTCCGAGCCGCCTTTACCGCCGCCCATGGGCAGCGAGGTCAGGGAGTTTTTGAAGGTCTGCTCGAAGGCGAGGAATTTCAGCACGCCCAGGTTGACCGAAGGGTGAAAGCGCAAGCCACCTTTGTACGGGCCGATGGCGCTGTTCATCTGGATACGGAAACCGCGATTTACCTGAACCTTGCCGTGATCATCCACCCACGATACCCGGAAGGTGATGGCGCGTTCCGGTTCGCAAATGCGCTCCAGAATGCCCGAGGTCAGGTAGTGGGGGTTGGCTTCAAGAAAGGGCCACAGGCTGCGCAGGACTTCTTCTACAGCCTGGTGGAATTCCGGCTGGTCGGGGTCGCGTTTCTTGAGGCGGGCCAGGAAGGATTCGACGGATTCGATCATGAAAAGTCTCGGCAAATTGATTGTTGTTAAACAGAGAATGAGCCGGACTTTATCAATTCATTTCGCACCGTGACAGGGCAAAATGTCGCTTTTGTGAATTTAAATGGTGCATTGGATATAAATAATCAGGATTTTTGCCCTCTAACAGGGATTTCAACGCGAGATATGCACCAATAGTTAAACCGCTATCGCAGGCAAGCCAGCTCCCACATTGGACCGTGTCGTAGCAGAGGTACTCGATCTAATGTGGGAGCTGGCTTGCCTGCGATGAAGTCGCCTCGGTCCACCTGAACAGCGCCCCAAAAAAAACGGAGCCCGAAGGCTCCGCTTTTTTCAAACCAGCCCGAATCAGGCCAGTTTTTTGTGACGCACACGGTGCGGCTGGGCAGCTGCTTCGCCCAAGCGCTTTTTACGGTCGGCTTCGTACTCGGTGTAGTTACCTTCGAAGAACACCGCCTGGGAGTCATCTTCGTACGCCAGGATGTGGGTCGCGACGCGGTCAAGGAACCACCGATCGTGAGAGATCACAATGGCGGCGCCCGGGAAGTCCAGCAGGGCTTCTTCCAGGGAACGCAGGGTTTCAACGTCGAGGTCGTTGGACGGTTCGTCGAGCAGCAACACGTTGCCGCCCTCTTTCAAGGTCAGGGCCAGGTGCAAGCGACCACGCTCACCACCGGACAGGTCCTTGACGAACTTCTGCTGATCGCCGCCCTTGAAGTTGAAACGGCCGACATAGGTGCGCGACGGGATTTCATAGTTGCCGATACGGATCTGGTCGGAGCCGTCGGAGATCTGCTGGAATACAGTCTTGCTGCCGTCGAGGTCGTCGCGGCTCTGGTCTACACAGGCCAGTTGCACGGTGTCGCCGATCTCGATGCTGCCGGAGTCCGGCGTTTCCTTGCCCATCAACATGCGGAACAGCGTGGACTTACCCGCACCGTTACCACCAATGACGCCGACGATCGCGCCTTTTGGCATGGAGAACGACAGGTTGTCGATCAGCACGCGGTCGCCATAGCCCTTGGATACGTTCTTGAACTCGATGACCTTGTCACCCAGGCGCGGACCGGCCGGGATGTAGATCTCGTTGGTTTCGCTGCGCTTCTGGAATTCCTGCGACTGCATTTCTTCAAAGCGTTGCAGACGGGCCTTGGATTTGGACTGGCGGGCCTTGGCGCCTTTGCGCACCCACTCCAGCTCTTCCTTCATGGCTTTTTCGTGAGCCGATTGCTGCTTGGATTCGGCGGCCAGACGGTCGGACTTGGCTTCCAGCCAACCGGAGTAGTTGCCCTCGTAAGGGATACCGGCGCCGCGGTCGAGCTCGAGGATCCAGCCGGCAACGTTGTCCAGGAAGTACCGGTCGTGCGTGATTGCAACCACGGTGCCCGGGAAATCGTGCAGGAAGTGCTCCAGCCAGGCGACGGAATCGGCGTCCAGGTGGTTGGTCGGTTCGTCGAGCAGCAGCATATCGGGAGCCGACAGCAGCAGGCGGCACAGGGCCACACGACGTTTTTCACCACCAGACAGGTGCTCGACCTTGGCGTCCCACGCCGGCAGGCGCAGCGCATCGGCGGCGACTTCCAGTTGGCGCTCCAGGTTGTGACCGTCGCCAGCCTGCAGGATGGCTTCGAGCTTGGCCTGCTCGGCGGCCAGCTTGTCGAAGTCGGCATCCGGTTCGGCGTAGGCGGCATACACCTCGTCGAGGCGCGCTTGGGCGTCCTTGATCACGCTGACGGCCTCTTCAACCACTTCGCGCACGGTCTTGGTCGGATCCAGGATCGGCTCTTGCGGCAGGTAACCGATATTCAGGTCCGGCATCGGGCGGGCTTCGCCTTCGAACTCGGTATCGACGCCGGCCATGATTTTCAGCAGCGTGGATTTACCCGAGCCGTTGAGGCCGAGCACGCCGATCTTGGCGCCTGGGAAGAAGGACAACGAAATGTTTTTCAGGATTTCCCGCTTCGGCGGAACAACTTTTCCCAGCCGATGCATGGTGAAGACGTATTGAGCCATGGTGAACCTAGCGTCAGTGACTGATGAATTAAGCGGACGAAGCCCGTGCCAGGCCATGCGCCGCGCGGGCCTTTGACTATCATCAATGCCTGCGTGGGGAAAAAGCCTGAATGTCTGGGGCTGGAACGCCCCCGCGTAACCGGCAAAGCTACCTGAATGCGCTGGGGCAGTCCAGCCAGGCAGGACTGGCACTTTGCCACAACTCAAGGCATGCTAGCCGCCCTCCGGGCGTCCGGCTTATAGTGCACGTCGCGCGCCAGTCCAGCCAACCGCAGGATCACAGCTTGTCCAAAGTCACGCCGCCCACTCCCTTGCGCGCCGCTCATATTGCGCCGGGAGCGCCCCTGCACGGTACCTTGAAGGGCGCATTGGCGACGCTTGTGCTGATGTTGCTCGCGTTATTGTTCTGGCAACTGCTTGACCAGTTGCAGCAAAACCAGAAAAACCAGCAGCAATACACCATCGACTACAGTGCTGACTTGGCCGAGCAGATCAGCCAGAGCATGGCACTGAGCGCGCAGATCGCCCTGAACCTGCTGCCCATTGTCGAGCCGCCGCGCAATGCCGAACAGCAGCAGGCCTTGATGCGCACGTTGCAGCGCTCGTTGCCGGACCTACGCAGCTTCGCCCTGCTCACCCCCAACGGCGCACTGATCAGCGACACTGCCGAAGGCAGCCAAGACAATGCCCTGCTCGAAGACCTGGTCAAGCGCAGTCACGCCCAGTCTTACTACCTGAGCAACGACAATGACGGCACGGTCATCTATCTGTTGCTGCACCAACCCAGCGGTGGCTCCAAGGTGTACTGGGCCTTGCGCCTGGCCCCCAATTACCTGGCCAACCTCACACGGCAGGACATTCAGGGCCAGCGCCCGATGTGGGCGATCGAGAACAGCCTGAACCATCGTGTGGTCAGCCGTGACAGCGGGATGCCCGCGCAGTGGCCCAGCGCCCTGACGCCGGAAGAATTGAACCGCAGTGTGCTGGTCACGCCCTTGAGCAAAAGCGACTGGCAACTGCGCGGCCTGTTTGACCGCAGCGCGGTGCTGGAACAACTGCTGCCTGCCTTTATCGGCAAGTGCCTGCTGGGCCTGGCGTTTTCACTGGTCCCGGTGATCGTGCTGCTCAACATGCGCCGCCGCCAACGCCAGGTGCATGAAGGCCGGCGACGCTATCAGGACATCTTCGAAGGCACAGGCGTGGCCTTGTGCGTGCTTGACCTGTCCGGGCTCAAGGCGTTTTGCAACAAGACCCAGGTGCAAAGCCGCGAGCAGTTGCACGCCTGGTTGCAGGCCAACCCCGCCGAGCGCAAGCAACTGCTCAAGGAGTTGCGCGTCACCGAGGTCAACCAGATGGCCGTGCGCCTGCTCAACGTCGTGTCCTGCGAGCAGGCGTGGGAGCGCCTGATCGATGATTGCCCGCGCAATGCCACGTCCATCGGCTATCAGGTGCTGGAAGCCGTATTGACCCGGCAAAAACAGCTGGAGCTGGAAATCCAGCTCAACGACGTGGCCGGCAACGAACAGTACCTGTGGCTGGTGATGCGTTTGCCGGAGCAGCAGGATGACGTCAACGCCGTGATCCTCAGCATCAGCGACATCACCAGCCGCAAACTGATCGAGTTGTCGCTGGTGGAGCGCGAGAGCTTCTGGTCGGATGTGGTGCGCACCGTGCCCGATCACCTGTATGTGCAGGACGTGATCAGCCAGCGCATGATTTTCAGCAACCATCATCTGGGCCACACCCTGGGCTACAACAAAGCCGAACTGCAGCAAATGGGTGAGTACTTCTGGGAGATCCTGCTGCACCCCGAAGACGCCGAGCACTACCACGACTCGCGTGAACAGCAACGCCAGGCCGCTTACACGACCCAGTTGCACTGCCAACTGCGCTTTCGCCACCGCAATAACCAATGGCGCCGCTTCGATATTCGCGAACAGGCCCTGGCCCGGGATACGTCCACGGTGGTCACTCGGATCATCGGTGTGGCCAAGGACATTACCGACCAGATCGAAGCCAGCGAATCCCTGCGCGACAGCGAACAGCGCTACCGCATGTTGGCTGAAAGCATCAGCGACGTGATCTGCTCTACCGACAGCCAACTGGCTCTGAATTACATCAGCCCATCGGTCAACACCGTGCTGGGCTATGACGTGGATTGGGTGTTCAAGCATGGCTGGCAGTCGATCGTTGCCAACCCGCAACAGTTGACCGGCATTTATAGCCTGATGGAACAGGTCAGTCGCGCCCTCGGCAACCCCGAGGCGTTGAACACCTTGCGCGATGAAGTCCAGACCCAACTGTTCCTGTTCGACTGCCTGCGCGCCGACGGGCGCAAAGTACCGATCGAACTGCGCCTGGTGCTGGTGTGGGATGAACATGGCGCCTTTGAGGGCATCCTCGGCGTGGGCCGCGATATCAGCCAGCAACGCCGCGCCGAAAAAGACCTGCGCATGGCGGCCACGGTCTTCGAGCACTCCACCTCGGCGATCCTGATCACCGATCCGGCCGGCTATATCGTGCAAGCCAACGAGGCGTTCAGCCGGGTCAGCGGGTATGAAGTGGCGGACGTGCTCGACCAATTGCCGAACATGCTCACCGTCGACGAGCAGCAGGAAGCCCACCTGCGTTATGTGCTCAAGCAACTGCACCAGCACAGTACCTGGGAAGGCGAAGTGTGGCTCAAGCGCCGCAACGGCGAGCATTACCCGGCCTGGGTCGGCATTACGGCGGTGTTCGACGATGAAGGCGACCTGGCCAGCTATGTGTGCTTCTTCAGCGATATCAGCGAGCGCAAGGCCAGCGAACAGCGCATCCACCGCCTGGCCTACTACGACGCCCTGACCCACCTGCCCAACCGCACGCTGTTCCAGGACCGTCTGCACACGGCGTTGCAATCGGCAGAACGGCAGAAGTCGTGGGTGGTGTTGATGTTCCTCGACCTCGACCGCTTCAAGCCGATCAACGACTCCCTCGGCCACGCCGCCGGCGACCGTATGCTCAAGGAAATGGCGACGCGCCTGCTCGGTTGCGTGGCCGAAGACGACACCGTGGCGCGCATGGGCGGCGACGAGTTCACCCTGCTGTTGCAACCACGGGTCAGCCGCGAAATGGCGCTGAACCGCGCGATTCATGTGGCCGAACAGATTCTGGCCAGCCTGGTGAAGCCATTCGTGCTCGAAGGCCGCGAGTTCTTCGTGACCGCCAGTATCGGCATCGCCCTCAGTCCCCAAGACGGCAACGAGCTGAGCCAACTGATGAAAAACGCGGATACGGCGATGTATCACGCCAAAGAGCGCGGCAAGAACAACTTCCAGTTCTACCAGGCCGACATGAACGCCAGCGCCCTGGAGCGCCTGGAGCTGGAGAGCGACCTGCGCCACGCCCTGGACCAGAACGAATTCGTGCTGTATTACCAACCGCAATTCAGCGGCGACGGCAAACGCCTGACCGGCGCCGAGGCCCTGCTGCGCTGGCGCCACCCGCGTCGCGGGCTGGTGCCGCCGGGGGATTTCATTCCGGTATTGGAAGAACTCGGGCTGGTGGTGGACGTGGGCGATTGGGTGATCAGCGAAGCCTGTCGCCAACTCAAGACCTGGCACCAGAACAAGGTGCGGGTGCCCAAAGTCTCGGTAAACATCTCGGCGCGACAGTTCTCCGACGGCCAGTTGGGCACACGCATCGCCACCATCCTCAAGGACACCGGCCTGCCGCCGGCGTGCCTGGAGCTGGAGCTGACCGAAAGTATCCTGATGCGCGAAGTCAACGAAGCGCTGCAAATCCTCGCCAGCTTGAAGAACCTGGGCCTGAGCATCGCGGTAGACGACTTTGGCACTGGCTATTCATCGCTTAACTACCTCAAGCAATTCCCCATCGACGTGCTGAAGATCGACCGCACCTTCGTCGATGGCCTGCCCTCCGGTGAGCAGGACGCACAGATCGCCCGGGCGATCATTGCCATGGCCCACAGCCTGAACCTGGCGGTGATCGCCGAAGGTGTGGAAACCCACGAGCAATTGGACTTTTTGCGCGAGCATGGCTGTGATGAGGTACAGGGTTACCTGTTCGGGCGGCCGATGCCGGCGAATCGGTTCGAGGCGCAGTTCAGCAATGATGCTCTCTTCATGTTCGACTGACCTGCTGTTGTGAGGCTTATGGCTCCATCGGGAGCAAGCCCCCTCCCACCTTTGAACTGTGAATACCTTCGAATGTGGGAGGGGGCTTGCTCCCGATGAGGCCAGCACAGTCACCACTCATCTCCAGATGAGCCCCACTTGTCCGCGACATGATGTCCTTTCATATGCCATCTAAAACCCATTGGGTTAGAATGCCCTCCTTTTCTGCCCCCGATCCTTGAGGACCGCCATGTTCAGCCGTGATTTGACTATTGCCAAGTACGACGCCGATCTCTTCGCCGCCATGGAGCAAGAAGCCGTGCGCCAGGAAGAGCACATTGAGCTGATCGCTTCGGAAAACTACACCAGCCCTGCGGTGATGGAGGCTCAAGGTTCGGTTTTGACCAACAAGTACGCCGAAGGCTACCCGGGCAAGCGCTACTACGGTGGTTGCGAGTACGTCGACGTGGTTGAGCAGTTGGCCATCGACCGTGCCAAGGAGCTGTTCGGCGCCGATTACGCCAACGTCCAGCCACACGCCGGCTCCCAGGCCAACAGCGCCGTGTACCTGGCCCTGCTGCAAGGCGGCGACACTATCCTGGGCATGAGCCTGGCCCACGGCGGTCACCTGACCCACGGCGCCAGCGTTTCTTCCTCCGGCAAGCTGTACAACGCCGTCCAGTACGGTATCGATGCCAACGGCCTGATCGACTACGACGAAGTCGAGCGCCTGGCGGTCGAGCACAAGCCAAAAATGATCGTGGCTGGGTTCTCTGCCTACTCGCAGATCCTGGATTTCCCACGCTTCCGTGAAATCGCCGACAAGGTCGGTGCCTACCTGTTCGTCGACATGGCCCACGTGGCCGGTCTGGTGGCAGCGGGCGTGTACCCGAACCCAGTGCCTTACGCTGACGTGGTGACCACCACTACCCACAAGACCCTGCGCGGTCCACGTGGCGGCCTGATCCTGGCTCGCGCCAACGCCGAGATCGAGAAGAAGCTCAACTCCGCGGTATTCCCCGGCGCCCAGGGTGGCCCGCTGGAGCACGTGATTGCCGCCAAGGCGATCTGCTTCAAGGAAGCACTGCAGCCTGAGTTCAAGACCTACCAGCAACAAGTGGTGAAGAACGCCCAGGCCATGGCATCTGTGTTCATCGAGCGCGGTTTTGACGTGGTGTCCGGCGGTACTGAAAACCACCTGTTCCTGCTGTCGCTGATCAAACAGGACATTTCCGGTAAAGACGCTGACGCCGCCCTGGGCAAAGCCTTCATCACCGTGAACAAGAACTCCGTGCCGAACGACCCACGTTCGCCGTTCGTCACCTCCGGCCTGCGCTTCGGCACCCCGGCAGTGACCACCCGTGGCTTCAAGGAAGCAGAGTGCAAGGAACTGGCCGGCTGGATCTGCGACATCCTGGCTGACCTGAACAACGAAGCCGTGATCGACGCGGTACGTGAGAAGGTCAAGGCCATCTGCAAGAAGCTGCCGGTTTACGGCGCTTGATTGCAGTTGCTTGAATGAAAAGCCCGGCTCTTGAGCCGGGCTTTTTTATTTCAATTTGAAATGCATTCAATTGTGGGAGGGGGCTTGCTCCCGATAGCAGTGTGTCAGTCACTTATATGTTTACTGACCCACCGCAATCGGGAGCAAGCCCCCTCCCACAGTTGATCGCATTTCAAGTCAGGCTTGGTAGACCTTGGCAAAACCTTCGCGGATCTTGTCCTCCGGCAGCTCATCGGCAATAAACACAATCACACTCTCCCGCGCCTCGCCCTCGGCCCATTCGGTGTCCCAGTCAAAACCATAGAGTTTCAGCACGCCCTGGAACACCATGCGTCGATCCTCCCCGGCAATATTCAGCACGCCCTTGTAGCGCAGCAGCTGCTTGCCGTGGTCTTCCAGCAGTTCGTTCATGAACTCACTGAGGCGGTCGATATCCAGCGGTTGGTCGGTGCGCAGCACCAGGCTGGAAATACGGTCGACCGATGGCGCAGCGCTGACCGGGCGCAGGCTCATGCCGGCATTGAGGTTGAAGCCGCGCACATCCAGCAGCTCAGCCAAGTCGATCTTGCCGTGATCCACCACACGGATCGGCGCACGCCGGTTGATACGGGTCAGGCGCTGACTGAGGGCGTCGAAGGTGGCGTTGTCCACCAGGTCGCGCTTACTCACCAGCAGGCGGTCGGCAAAGCCGATCTGGGCCTGGGCGATGGTCTGGGTCAGGTGATGCTCGGCGTGGGCGGCGTCCACCAGGGTAATGATGCCGTCGAGGATGTAGCGCTCGCGCAGTTCTTCGTCGATGAAAAAAGTCTGGGCTACTGGTGCCGGGTCGGCAAGGCCGGTGCATTCGATCACCAGTCGGTCGAAGGCGATTTCGCCACTGTCCAGACGCTCAAGCAGCAGGTACAGGGCCTTGGTCAAGTCGGTGTGGATGGTGCAGCACACGCAGCCGTTGGACAGGGTCATGACTTGTACCGGCTCGTCGCCCAAGAGCTGGGTGTCGATGCCGGCGTCACTGAATTCGTTTTCGATCACGGCGATTTTCAAGCCGTGCTCGGCCTTGAGCAGATGGCGCAGCAAGGTGGTCTTGCCGGCACCGAGGAAGCCGCTGAGGATGGTGACGGGGATGGGAGAGGACAAAACTATTCTCCTGATAACTGAATAAACACAAAACAAATGTGGGAGCAAAGGCCCCTGTGGGAGCTGGCTTGCCTGCGATGCAGACAACTCGGTGCTTCAGTCAGACCGAGGTGATGCTATCGCAGGCAAGCCAGCTCCCACAGAAAGCCCTGCTCCCACAGGGGTATCGCATTGGCCCGCGTTACCGGGTCAACAGCACTTGGGCCCACCCTTGCCGCCGTAACGGGCCTCCTGGCGTTCGCGGAAGAACGCCTTGTAGTCCATCACCGGCTTGTCCGGGTGTTTGGTTTGCATATGCTCGACGTAGGTGTCGTAGTCGGGCATGCCGACCATCAGGCGCGCGGCCTGACCGAGGTATTTACCGAGGCGACTGATGTCATTGAACATAGTGGCAATCCTCGCTTATGCGTCCGGTACGGCCTGGAATGGCGCTTCTTTATCCGTACGCTCTTTGTTGCCCCAGGCGGCTACGCCGACTTTGAGCGCATAGAACAGGATGCTGAATACCACGAACAGGAACAGCGCCGTCAGCGTTGCGTTGGTGTAGGCGTTCCAGATCACATGCTGCATCTGGTCGATACTCTTGGCCGGGGCGAGGATCTGACCGTTGGCCAGGGCATCGCTGTATTTCTTGGCCAGCGACAGGAAGCCGATCGCCGGGTTGGCGTCGAACAGCTTGATGAAGCCTGCGGTGGTGGTGCAGATCAGCAGCCAGACGGCCGGCAACATGGTCACCCAGATGTAGCGCTGGCGCTTCATCTTGATCAGCACAACGGTCGCCAGCATCAGCGCGATACCCGCCAGCATCTGGTTGGAGATACCGAACAGCGGCCACAAGGTGTTGATGCCTCCCAGTGGGTCGATCACGCCCTGATACAACAGGTAACCCCACATCGCCACGCAACCGGCCGTCGCGATCAGGTTGGCGGTCCAGGACTCGGTGCGTTTGAGCGCAGGCACGAACGAACCCAGCAGGTCCTGCAGCATGAAGCGACCGGCACGGGTACCGGCATCGACCGCCGTGAGGATGAACAGCGCTTCGAACAGGATCGCAAAGTGGTACCAGAACGCCATGGTGTTTTCACCTGGCAGCACACTGTGCAGGATCTGTGCGATACCGACCGCCAGCGTCGGCGCACCGCCGGCACGCGCCAGGATGGTGGTTTCACCGATATCGTGGGCAACAGCCGACAGCGCTTCAGGGGTAATTGCAAAACCCCAGCTGCTGACGGTTTGCGCCACGGTGACCACGTCAGTACCGACAATCGCCGCCGGGCTGTTCATGGCGAAGTACACGCCTGGCTCGATCACCGAAGCGGCAACCATTGCCATGATGGCCACAAACGACTCCATCAACATGCCGCCGTATCCGATGTAACGGGCGTGGCTTTCACTGGCGAGCAACTTGGGCGTGGTGCCCGAAGAGATCAGCGCGTGGAAGCCCGAGACCGCGCCACAGGCAATGGTGATGAACAGGAACGGGAACAGGCCGCCCTTCCATACCGGGCCAGTGCCGTCGATGAACTGGGTCAGTGCCGGCATTTTCAGGTCAGGCATGGTGACCAGGATGCCGATCGCCAGAGCGATGATGGTGCCGATTTTCAGGAAGGTAGACAGGTAGTCACGCGGCGCCAGGATCAGCCATACCGGCAGAACAGCGGCAACGAAGCCGTAGCCGATCAGCATCCAGGTGATCTGGATCCCGGTGAAGGTGAAGGCTTTGGCCCAGACCGGGTCAGCGGCAATCTGCCCGCCCAGCCAGATCGAACCCAGCAGCAACAGCACGCCGATGATCGAAATTTCACCAATGCGGCCCGGGCGGATGTAGCGCATGTAGATGCCCATGAACATCGCAATCGGGATGGTCGCCATCACCGTAAAGATGCCCCACGGGCTCTCGGCCAGGGCCTTGACCACGATCAGTGCCAGCACCGCGAGGATGATGATCATGATCAGGAAGCAGCCAAACAGGGCGATGGTCCCGGGAATGCGGCCCATCTCTTCGCGAACCATGTCACCCAGGGAACGCCCGTTGCGACGAGTGGACAGGAACAGGATCATGAAGTCCTGCACCGCACCCGCCAGCACCACACCGGCAATCAGCCACAGGGTGCCGGGCAGGTAGCCCATCTGCGCCGCCAGCACCGGACCGACCAACGGGCCTGCACCGGCAATCGCCGCAAAGTGGTGACCGAAAAGAATATGTTTGTTGGTCGGCACATAGTCCAGACCGTCGTTATTGACCACTGCGGGGGTGGCCCGCCGAGGGTCGAGTTGCATCACGTTATTGGCGATGAACAGACTGTAGTAACGGTACGCAACCAGATAGATGGCCACAGCAGCGACCACAATCCACAAGGCGTTGATCGCCTCGCCGCGGCGCAAGGCCACTACGCCCAGGGCGCACGCTCCTACGATTGCCAGCACCAGCCAGGGTAGGTGGCGTAGCAGGCTATTATTATTTTTCATTTTTGTATTCCAGCCAGGGTGGACAGAAAGGACAGCCAGCCCGAGTTTAGCGCTGTTGGCCTCAAAGACCAGCCCCCTACGTTGGTCTAGAGCCTTCTATGCGGCAAAAAAACGAAATAAATGCCAAATGATGGCGCAAGGCTACAATCCCCCTATCCACCGAGGACTTCACCATGACTGAGCAACCGTCTGATCGCCGCCGTTTTCGCCGGATTGCTTTTGATGCCAAAACCGAAATTCGGCAAAACGGATGGGATTTTCCGGTGAAACTGGTGGATCTCTCGCTAAAGGGTCTACTGGTCGAGCGCCCCGAAGACTGGAAGGGGAACAAGGCGCTGCCGTTCGACGTAGACATACGCCTGGATCCGAAAGCGCATATAAAGATGCAAGTGAAGCTGAGCCACGAGGATCAGGGGCAGTTGGGCTTCGTGTGCCAACATATCGACCTGGATTCGATCAGCCATTTGCGGCGCTTGATTGAATTGAACCTGGGTGATGAGGAAGAGCTACACAGAGAGCTGGCGGCATTGCTGGAAATCTAGAAGCCAACACAACTCAAATGTGGGAGGGGCGGTGCGACGATTCGACTTGCTCCCGATTGCGGTGGGTCAGTCAGCCTATCTGTTACTGATTCACCGCAATCGGGAGCAAGCCCCCTCCCACATTGGATTTGCAATGCTGGTGATTATTCGAACAGTGCATCCAGCGCCTGCTCCAGGCGCGTCACCCCAATCACCTGCAAACCTGCCGGCATTTCCTTCGGCGCATTGCCCTTGGGCACGATCGCCCGCTTGAACCCATGCTTGGCCGCCTCCTTCAACCGCTCCTGCCCACTGGGCACCGGGCGGACTTCACCCGACAGGCCGACCTCACCAAACACCAGCAGATCATGGGGCAGCGGCCGATTGCGCAGGCTGGACATCACCGCCGCCATCAGAGCCAGGTCGGAGGCGGTCTCCAGCACCTTGACGCCGCCCACTACGTTAAGGAAAACATCCTGGTCATGGGTCGGAATGCCGCCGTGACGGTGCAATACCGCCAGCAACATCGCCAGACGGTTCTGGTCCAGGCCAAGCGTGACCCGCCGCGGGTTGGCCAAATGGCTGTCATCCACCAGCGCCTGGACTTCCACCAGCATGGGCCGGGTACCCTCCCACGTCGCCATCACCACACTGCCCGGGACTTCTTCCTGGGCGCGAGTGAGAAAAATCGCCGAGGGGTTGGAGACTTCTTTCAGCCCACGGTCAGTCATGGCGAACACACCCAGCTCGTTCACGGCGCCAAAGCGGTTTTTTACCGCCCGCAGCAAACGCAGGCGGCCATCGGACTCACCTTCGAAATACAGCACGGTATCCACCATGTGCTCCAACACCCGTGGCCCGGCCAGCGCGCCTTCCTTGGTCACGTGGCCGACCAGGAAGATCGCCGTGCCGCTCTGCTTGGCGTAGCGCACCAACAGCGCCGCACTTTCGCGCACCTGGGACACGCCGCCCGGCGCCGATTGCAGTTGCTCGGTGAAAATCGTCTGGATCGAGTCAATCACCATGACCTTGGGCTTTTCAATCCGCGCCGTGGCGATGATGCTTTCGATGCAGGTTTCGGTCATGACCCGCAGCTGGTCCTGGGGCAGGCCCAAACGGCGGGCGCGCATGGCCACTTGCTGTTGGGATTCTTCGCCGGTGACGTACAGCGCCGGCATACGGCTGGCGATGCTGCACAGGGTTTGCAAGAGGATGGTCGACTTGCCGATGCCCGGGTCACCGCCGATCAGCACCACCGATCCATCGACCAGGCCACCGCCAAGTACGCGGTCCAGTTCGCCGGACGCGGTGGAGAAACGCGGGATCTCTTCGACGCTGACCTCGGCCAGGGTCTTGATCTGTGCCTGTTGCCCGGTCCAGCCGGCGCGGCCGGTAGGGGCTGCGGCACCACCGCTTTCAATCATGGTTTCAGTCAGGGTGTTCCACGCACCGCATTCGGAGCACTGGCCCGCCCATTTGGGAAAGGTCGCGCCGCACTCCGTGCAGCCGTACATGCGCTTGGCCTTTGCCATGTGAGAACCTCCAACCGAAAAACCGCGATGATAGCTCAGCGCGACGCCGGGGTCCGGATTTCGCCACTGGCCAAACGTGAAGCACTGTTACCGACGGGGTCCTCGGCGTTCAGGTCTGCGCCTTTGGCTTGCAGTTCACCCAGCAACTCGACGCGTTTGAACAGCCCGGCGTACATGGCGGCAGTCTGTCCCGCGCCATTGCGTTGGTCCGGGTTGCAGTCGGTGGCCAGCAGGCGCTGGGCGATTTTCAGCTCACCCTTGAAGATCGCGCCCATCAGCGCCGTGTTGCCGCGTTTGTCCTGTACGCAGGCGTTGGCACCCGCGTCGAGCAGACGCTCCACGTACGAGCCCTGGCCGTGATAAGCGGCGAGAATCAGTGCCGTGTAGCCTTTGTCATCCTGGATGTTGAGGCTGTAGCCGGAGTCGATAAAGGTATTGAGCATGTCGAGGTCGCCACGGCGAGCGGCGTCGAAGTAGTAATCCTGCAACTGGGCTTTGAGCGCCACCGGGTCGGGAGACTCCGCATGGGCGACAAAGGCCAGCATGGCCATCAGTAAACCGATAGAGATACGCATAGGGGCTTCTCCTGCCAAAGGTCGACGCCCGTAGAGGCGCCGACCGCAACCAACGAATCAGTCAGTCAGTTTTTCCGCCAGCGCCTTCACGCGAGCCAGATCACCTTTGGCCACCTTGGTCACGCCGGTGCCGTATTCCGGATCAGCCTTGTAAAGGAACGACAGGATGATGTGCTTGCTCTCGTCATCGGTGGTGGCCAGCGAGCCGCCGAAATTGTCGATCAAGTCCTGACGCTCTTTCTTGGTGTAGGAGCGGTACAGGTCACCGGCCTGTTTGAAGTTCTGCTCGCGCTGGATCTTCGCCTGCTGGGTGCTGCCCGACAGCGGCGACTGGCTGTAGCGCGCGGTTTGCGGCTCTTCGCGTGGCAACAGCCGGCTTGGCTGGTAGTTCACGCCGGTGGTGGTCTTGCCGAAGTTCATCGCACCGTCCTGGTTACCGTTGTTGACGGTGACCCGTGGAGCGTTGATCGGCAGTTGCAGGGCGTTCGCACCCAGGCGGTACATTTGCGTATCGGCATAGGAGAACACCCGGCCTTGCAGCAGGCGGTCTTCCGACGGCTCGATGCCCGGCACCAGGTTGGCAGGCGCCATCGCTACTTGCTCGGTTTCCTGGAAGACATTGGCCGGGTTGCGATTGAGCACCATCTGCCCGACTTTACGCTCCGGTACATCCGGCCAGATCTTGGTGGCATCCAGGGGGTCGAAATCAAACTTGGCCAAGTCCTCGGGCTTGAGCACTTGCACATACAAGTCCCACTTGGGGAAGTCGCCCTTGTTGATATGGGTGACCAAGTCGTTGGTCATATGACTGTAGTCACGACCCTGTACTTCGGTGACTTGCTTGGGATCCAGGTTCTTGATGCCTTGCAGGCTCTTCCAGTGGAACTTGACGTAGTGCACTTCGCCCTTGGCGTTGATCAACTTGTAGGCATGTACGCCATTACCGTCCATCTCGCGGTAACTGGCCGGGGTACCGGAGTCCGAGTACAACTCGGTCAAAGTACGCGTGGCTTCGGGAACATGGGAGAAGAAGTCGAAACGGCGCGAGTCGTCATCCAGGTTAGTGCGTGGGTCGGGTTTAAAGGCATGGACCATATCCGGGAACTTGATGGCATCGCGGATAAAGAAGGTCGGGAAGTTATTGCCAACCAGGTCCCAATTACCTTCGGCGGTGTAGAACTTGGTGGCAAAGCCCCGTGGGTCACGCAGGGTTTCAGGGGAATGGTTGCCGTGGACGACCGCCGAAAAGCGTACGAACACTGGCGTGGTTTCACCGGCGGCGAACACCTTGGCCTTGGTCAGGTCGCTGAGGTTGTCGGTCACCGTGAAGGTGCCATGGGCGCCGGTACCGCGGGCATGTACCACACGCTCGGGGATGCGTTCGCGGTCAAAGCGCTGCAACTTCTGGATCAGTTGAACGTCCTGCAACAATACCGGGCCGTTCGCTCCGGCCGTTTGGGAGTTCTGGTTATCACCGACGTTGGCCCCGTTATCGCGGGTCAGGTTGGCGGCTTGCACAGAGAGGGACAGCAGGCTTGCGGTCACCAGTGCCAGCGCGTGACGCGCGGACACGGGCCTGCGGCGGATTGGAGTGTTCATCGAGGTTTCCTCTGGTTTTTTTAGCGCACATTCTGTTGTGCTTGTCAGAGGCTAGAGACCTGCGAGTCAGAAGATAAATAGAAAAACGCCACAGGGCCGATTAATAAAATAATCTGGTAACTGGCTGAAATGACGGGTAATTCGCGCGCGACTGGTGGCACTTTGCAAACTATTTGCGTTTTAATGTGTCGATAAAAATCGACAGTGTTAACAGTTGTGTCGAGCAAGCCTTGTACGACTGAATTACACTGACCTCCACCCTTCTCAACTGTAACAAGGAATAACCTATGGGCGTGATCAGTGAGTTCAAGGCCTTCGCGGTCAAAGGTAATGTGGTCGACATGGCCGTCGGTATCATCATCGGCGCCGCCTTCGGCAAGATTGTTTCCTCGTTTGTAGGCGACGTGATTATGCCGCCTATCGGTCTGCTGATCGGGGGTGTGGACTTTGCCGACCTGGCGATAACGCTCAAGGCCGCGCAGGGTGACGTACCGGCGGTGGTGCTGGCTTATGGCAAGTTCATCCAGAGCATCATCGACTTCGTGATCGTTGCTTTTGCGATCTTCATGGGTGTGAAGGCCATCAACCGCCTGAAGCGAGAAGAGGCCGTAGCCCCTAGCTTGCCACCGACGCCGACCAAAGAAGAAGTGCTGCTGGGCGAGATCCGCGACCTGCTCAAGGCTCAAAACAACAACAAACCGCTTTAATCAGCGATTGCAAAAAGGCGCCTCGTGAGGCGCCTTTTTTCTACCAGTAATTTTCTACTGCAACCTGACCAGGGCGTCGACTCAGGCTCAGTTGCATGTCCCGTTGCTTGAGTAGCTGGCGGGTGTCATCGACCATCTGCGGATTACCGCAAATCAATACGCGGGAGTGTTCCGGCGTTAACTCAAGGCCGGCCGCACGCTCCAGTTCGCCATTTTCGATCAGCGTGGTAATGCGCCCGTTGAGCGCACCCGGATATTGCTCGCGAGTGACGATGGGGATGTAGGTGAGTTTATGCGCGTACTCGGCCAAGTACTCGCGCTCCCCCAGTTCCTTGATCAGCGCCTGGTAAGCCAGCTCTTTCGCTTCCCGCGCGCTGTACACCAGAATGATGCGTTCGAATTTTTCCCAGACCTCAAAGTCCTGCAGGATCGACAGGAACGGCGCAACCCCTGTGCCGGTGCCCAGCAGCCACAGGTCGCGCCCGTCGACAAAGCGATTAAGGGTCAGGAAGCCGGTGGCCTGGCGCTCTACCAACAAGGTATCGCCAACCCGCAGCCGGCTGAGTTCGCTGGTGAACTCCCCGCCAGGGACAACGATGGAAAAAAAGTCGAGATGCTCATCAAAAGGCGATGACACCACAGAGTAGGCACGCCACACGGTGCTGCCATCGGCCTTGGTTACACCAAGGCGCACGAACTGGCCGGCGGTAAAGCGAAAGCCTGGGTCGCGAGTGGTGCGCAGGGTGAAGAGGCTGGGGGTCAGAGATTGCACGTCGAGCAAGGTCTGGCGGGTAAATTTCTCAGCACTGGCCGTCATGGGAGGCTCCGTTTTGCACAGGCCGCTAGTGTCTCTCAAAGCAGATGACGCAAACACCGTTGATTTGTACTGGCATTGCATTTATCCATCGCGCACCGCCTGTCAGTGACGCAAGTGAGCCAGCGGTTCACCCGCAATCCGCAGCAAACAACGCGCCGCACACTCATACTAATCATTTGGCTATTAACCCAACCGGAATGCGCCACAAGATGAAACTACGCCGTCCGAAGACGTCATTTTGATATCACCTGCAAGTCATTAAAACCAGTGCAAAAAAAATGTCCCATCGGTTTTTTCATACAAACCAATAACGCTTGTACATATTTGAAACCCGAAGACCAACCACTTGATGAATTTTTTTTCAGACTAGCTTGTACGACGTGTCCTACACTTGTTTTCGTGTTGGATTGGGGATCAGGAAGTACCCAAGTCACAAAGAAACCCATGGAGAGTTACCGATGGTCAATTGGCACAATTCACGGCTGCCCAAGCTGGAAGGCGAGAGCGAAATCACCACCGTGTATGAAATGGTGATCAACCGCACTCAGGAAATGGGGTTCAAATATTGCTCGTTCACAATGAGTACTCAATCCGAAAATACCCAAGCAAAGCCTTTCAACTGCAACAACTACCCAAATGAATGGAACAAAATCTATCAACAAGCAGGTTTCTTCGACAAAGATCCGGCTGTAGTTCACTGCAAGCACTCTGTACTGCCCATCCTTTGGGAGAAGCAAGCCTTCGGTAACGCACCTGAACTGTGGGACTTGGCTGAGTCATTTGGGGTGCATATGGGCTGGTCCCAGGCGGTGCATGATTTCAAGGGTGTATTCAGTATGCTGACCCTGGTGCGTGACAAGGGTGAGGTCAGCCCTGAAGAGCTTTACGAAAAAGCCGGTCAAGTATTGTGGCTCTGCCATGCGATGCATGCGGTCGTCGCGCTTCAATACACCGGCGAGCCCATCGACGAGGCGCCATTCAAGTTAACGGCCCGCGAAACGGAGATTCTCAGATGGTGCGCCATGGGCAAGACTGCCGCGGAGATCGCTCGCATTCTGTGCCTGTCCGAGCGCACGGTGGGTTTTCATGTCGGCAGAGTACTCAGCAAATTGAAGGTCACCAGTAAGATCCAGGCTGTGCTCTGCCTCGCCAAAGCCGGAATGCTGTAATCGTCAATCAAACACCCCATGTCATTGCGTAAAAAAAAACGTAACATTTACGGCCAACTCTGAGTGTTGATGCCGCCCCCTTCAGTGGGTCGCGTCGCCGTTCACTCAGACGGTTCCGTCGATTACCCAGAGCATTCTTCCCCCATGCCCCTGCTTGACAGCCCCTTCGCCCAGCTCGATCTGATTCGTCAGCCAGAGCAACACAATGATCCGCTGCAAGCCTTCGATGCCGCCGACGAGTACCTGCTCAACCACCTTGGCGCACAGCAACCCAATGCGCTGACCCGCGTGCTGGTACTCAATGACAGCTTCGGTGCCCTCGCGGCCAGCCTTGCGGGCCAGATGTTGGTGACCTCCAGCGGCGACTCGTTCCTCGCCGCCCAAGCCCTGGAGAAAAACCTGGTGCGCAACGGCAAGGCGTTTGATGCCGTGCCATTCGTACCCGCCAGTACCGCGCCGGTGGGGCCCTTCGATCGGGTGCTGATCCGTGTGCCAAAAACCCTGGCGCTGCTGGAAGAACAGTTGATCCGCCTGCAAGGGCAATTGGCGCCGGGCGCCGAGGTGATCGCCGGGGCGATGGTCAAGCACTTGCCCCGCGCCGCCGGTGAACTGCTGGAGCGTTACATCGGGCCGATGCACGCGACGCTTGCGGTCAAAAAGGCGCGATTGCTGATCGCCACCGTGGCAGATCGTCCTGTCGCCGTCTCGCCCTATCCCACCCGCTACAGGCTGGACGCGCCAGCGATCGAGTTGTTCAACCACGCCAACGTTTTCTGCCGCGAGGGCCTGGACATCGGCACCCGCGCCTTCCTGCCGCACCTGCCGAAAAACCTTGGCAGCGCCCGCGTGGCAGACCTGGGCTGCGGCAATGGCGTATTGGCGATTGCCAGCGCTCTGCAAAACCCCGACGCACAGTACACGCTGGTGGATGAGTCTTATATGGCCGTGCAATCGGCGGCTGAAAACTGGCAAGCCGCTCTGGGCAATCGCGACGTTATTGTACGTGCCGATGACGGCCTGGCCGGTCAGGAGGCGCAATCGTTGGACGTGGTGCTGTGCAACCCACCGTTTCATCAACAACAAGTGGTGGGTGACTTCCTCGCCTGGCGCATGTTCCAGCAGGCACGCGAAGCCCTGGTAGTGGGCGGCGCGTTGTATATCGTGGGTAATCGCCACCTGGGCTACCACAGCAAGTTGGCGCGATTGTTCCGTGGCGTCGAACAAGTGGCGGCCACACCAAAGTTCGTCATCCTCAAAGCGCGCAAATAAAAAAGCCCTGCCCTTCCAATAGAAGAGCAGGGCTTGCCTCTCACGCTGGCAGGCCGGTTCGGTATGTCAGTGCGTGGTCAGGCCCGCCGCATTCATGAACATGCGCATCAGGCTGGCCACCACGAACAGGGCCAGCACGCTGCCCACCCAGATCCCCGCCAGCCATCCCAGGCGCCGCCACAATGGCTGCTTCTCGGCCTGTTCAATCTCGTGCAGTGAAGGTTTACCGGACATGTTTCAACCCTCCTAGTGGTAGCCGTCTTCGTGGGTGACCTTGCCGCGGAACACGTAGTAGCTCCAGAAGGTATAACCCAGGATGAACGGGATGATGAACAACGTGCCCACCAGCATGAAGCCCTGGCTTTGCGGCGGTGCCGCAGCGTCCCAGATCGACACGGACGGCGGGATGATATTGGGCCACAGGCTGATGCCCAGGCCGCTGTAGCCAAGGAAAATCAGCACCAGCGTCAGCAGGAACGGCGTGTAGTGCGCATGACGGGCCACGGCGCGGAACAGTCCGTACATCGTGACCAATACCAGAACCGGCACCGGCAGGAACCAGAACAGGTTCGGCAAGGTGAACCAGCGCGAAGCGATTTCCGGGTGGGTCAGCGGCGTCCAGATACTGACGATACCGATCACCGCCAACACCACGAAAGCCAACGGCCGCGCCAGGTTATGCATCTGCTCCTGTAACTTGCCCTCGGTCTTCATGATCAGCCAGGTGCAGCCGAGCAAGGCATAGGCCACGATCAGCGCCACGCCGCAGAACATCGTGAACGGTGTGAGCCAGTCCAGTGAACCACCGGCAAACTGGCGGTCCACCACCGGGATGCCATCGATAAAGGCGCCCAACGCCACGCCCTGGAAGAAGGTTGCTGCCAGCGAGCCACCGATAAACGCCTTGTCCCACAGGTGACGCTTGTGGTCCTTGGCCTTGAAACGGAACTCAAAGGCCACGCCGCGGAAGATCAGCCCGATCAGCATCAGGATCAGCGGCAGATACAACGCCGACAACACCACCGAATACGCCAGCGGGAACGCGCCAAACAACGCCGCGCCGCCGAGTACCAGCCAGGTTTCGTTGCCGTCCCATACAGGGGCCACGGTGTTCATCATCACGTCACGGTCGACTTTGCCGGGGATAAACGGAAAGAGGATGCCGATACCCAGGTCGAAGCCGTCCATCACCACATACATCATGATGCCGAAGATGATAATCACGGCCCAGATCAGCGGAAGATCAATACCCATCTCAATTCCCCTTGTGCTGGATGTGGTCGTGGTCGTTATCGCTGCCATCGTCGGCGGCAGACAACGGACGCGCCGGGGTGCGTTTCTGACCAGGGCCACCATGGGCCGGTTCGGTACTGTCGTGAGTCACAGGGCCCTTGCGCACCAGGCGCATCATGTAACCCAAACCGGCACCGAACAGCGCGAAGTACACCACCACGAACAACACCAGGGTAATGGTCATCTGCGCCAGGCTATGCCCGGACGAGGCATCTGCGGTGCGCATCAGCCCGTAGACCACCCAAGGCTGGCGGCCGATTTCAGTGGTGAACCAACCAGCAAGAATCGCAATCAAGCCCGACGGGCCCATCCACAGCGCCAGGTACAGGAACGGCTTGGATGTGTACATCTTGTCGCCACGGCGCAGCCACAGGCTGAACAGACCGGTGAAGATCATCAGGAAACCCAAGCCAACCATGACCCGGAACGACCAGAACACGATGGTCGAGTTGGGGCGGTCCTCAGGCGGGAACTCCTTGAGGGCCGGCACCTGCTTGTCCAGGGAGTGGGTCAGGATCAGACTGCCCAGGTACGGGATCTCGACCGCGTATTTGGTCTTCTCGGCTTTCATGTCCGGCCAGCCGAACAGGATCAACGGCGTCGGCTCGTTGCCGATGTTTTCCCAGTGGCCTTCAATCGCGGCGATTTTTGCCGGTTGATGCTTGAGGGTATTGAGGCCATGGAAGTCACCGATCACCGCCTGGATGGGCGCGACAATCAGCGCCATCCACATCGCCATGGAGAGCATTTTGCGGATCGCCGGGTTGTCCTTGCCGCGCAGCAAATGCCAGGCTGCCGACGAGCCGACGAAGAATGCCGTGGCAACAAATGCAGCCGTGGCCATGTGCATCAGGCGATAGGGGAATGAAGGGTTGAAGATCACCGCCAGCCAATCAGTGGGAATTACCCGGCCATCAATGATTTCAAAGCCCTGTGGCGTTTGCATCCAGCTGTTGGAGGCGAGAATCCAGAACGTGGAGATCAACGTCCCCACCGCCACCATCACCGTGGAGAAAAAGTGCAGCTTGCGCCCCACCTTGTTCCAGCCGAACAGCATCACACCGAGGAAACCGGCCTCAAGGAAGAAGGCCGTGAGCACTTCGTACGTCAGCAATGGCCCGGTGACAGCACCGGCGAAGTCGGAGAAACGGCTCCAGTTGGTGCCGAACTGATAGGCCATGACCAAGCCGGAGACCACACCCATGCCGAAGTTGACGGCAAAGATCTTCGACCAGAAATGGTAGAGGTCACGGTAGGTATCGTTATGAGTCTTGAGCCACAAGCCCTCCAGCACCGCAAGGTAACTGGCCAGGCCGATGGTGATCGCCGGGAACAGGATGTGAAACGAGATGGTGAACGCGAATTGAATTCGGGCGAGATCTAGCGCCTCCAAACCGAACATAAGTCTTCCTCTGTCAGGTAATACCGGCTGCTGGCTGGGAGCCTGCACCCACTGCCCCCACGGATATGGAGTGTGGCGAATTTCAATTCGTTTCTTTTTTTACCCATCTCGTGGGGATTCTGGCCTTGCGGCCGCCAGAGCAATTCCGGGGCAGGTTTTGATCTGGATCAAGCATCGTTGAAAGAGTAGTCCCATTTTTGCTGTAGGACTGTGTGGTCTTTTGCCGCGTGACAGCTTGCCTCAGCCCTGTTCTTGCAACTATTTGTTACAGCTTGATGCTAATCTCGCCATTCCCCCGCTGCCGACCTGATTGCCGATGCCCAGTGAACCCGCGTTGCTGTTACGTCACCACCGCCCTTTCATCGCGTTCTGGCTGGCGCGGATCTTTACCGCCAGCGGTTTCCAGATGCTCACCGTGGCGATCGGCTGGAACCTCTACCAACTGACCGGCAACGTGCTGGACCTGGGGCTGGTTGGCCTGGTGGAATTCGTACCGCGCGTGCTGTTCATGCTGCACACCGGGCATGTAGCCGATCGCTATGAGCGACGCAGGGTCGCCGCCATTTGCCAGACGTTACAGGCGCTGATTGCCTTGTCCCTGGCCATCGGCGGCCTGACCGGCAACGTGACCCGCGAGATGATCTTTATCCTAGCCTTCCTGCTGGGCGCTGCGCGCTCATTTGAAATGCCCACCACCCAGGCGCTGCTGCCGAGCATCGTGCCCAGCGCGTTGTTCCCACGGGCCGTGGCGGCATCGCAATCGGCCCAGCAACTGGCGACCATCGTCGCACCCGCCGTTGGCGGTTTGCTCTACGCGTTTGGTAGCGTGTGGGTGTACGGCCCAACCGTGGCGCTGTACCTGATTGCCTGCGTCCTGACCTTGAACCTGCCCGCCCGCCAGACGCCGCTCAACAAAGCCAAGGCCACGATGGACTCGCTGCTGGCAGGCATCCGCTTTATCCGCAGCCGCCCGGACATCCTCGGCGCCATCTCCCTGGACCTGTTTGCCGTACTGCTGGGCGGCGCCACCGCGTTGCTGCCGGTGTTCGCCAAGGACATCCTGCTGACCGGCGCCTGGGGCCTGGGCCTGCTGCGTTCGGCACCGGCGGTGGGCGCCTTGCTGATGTCACTGTGGCTGGCGCGGTTCTCGGTAGACCGCAAGGTAGGACGCGTGATGTTCACCGCCGTCGGCGTATTCGGCGTGGCGACCATTGCCTTCGGCCTCTCGACCTCGTTCTGGTTCTCCCTGGCGGTGCTGGTAGTGCTCGGCGCAGCGGACATGATCAGCATGGTGATCCGCGCGTCGTTCGTGCAACTGGAAACACCGGATGAGATGCGTGGGCGAGTCAGCGCGGTCAATGGCCTGTTTATCGGTGCATCCAATCAACTGGGCGAGTTCGAGTCCGGGATAACCGCCCATTGGTTCGGCACCGTGCCGGCGGTGGTGATGGGCGGGATCGGCACCCTGGTGGTGACCGGGGTATGGATCAAGTTGTTCCCGACCCTGGCCAATCGCGATCGTATGCATGTACCGGTGGAAGAAACCAAGCCATAAGCTTAAGCGTTGTACCCTGTGGGAGCCGGGCTTGCCCGCGATAACAGTGTATCAGGCAACTCTCTGGTGGCTGAGGCACCGCCATCGCAGGCAAGCCAGCTCCCACAGTGGAGCTTCGGTGTTTGGAACACCGGTGCTAGAGCACTTTATCCAAGGTGATCGGAAACTCCCGCACCCGCTTGCCGGTGGCATGGTAAATCGCATTCGCCACCGCCGCCGCCACGCCGACAATGCCGATCTCCCCCACGCCCTTGGACCCGAGTGCGTTGACCACATCGTCGTGTTCTTCGACAAACAGCACGTCAATCTCGCCGATATCGGCGTTCACCGGGATGTGGTACTCGGCCAGGCTGTGGTTCATGTAGCGTCCCAATTGATGGTCGACCTGGGTCTCTTCATGCAGCGCCATGCCAATGCCCCACACCACGCCGCCAAGGATCTGGCTGCGGGCCATCTTCGGGTTGACCACGCGCCCCGCAGCAATCGCGCTGACCACACGGCTGACCTTGATGGTGCCCAAGTCTTCATCCACCCGCACTTCGACGAACACCGCCGAGTGCGTAGCGCTGGCATAGCCCTCGCGCTTCTTGTCGGGCTCGCTGTCGACCTGTACCTGCAAGGCGTCTTCACCGCTGTCCTTGACCAGTTGCGCCAACGACACGCTCACGTCACCGCTGTGTAGCTGGCCGTCTTCAAACCGAACCGAATCGGCATCCTTGAATACCGGGTAAGTCTGCCGGGCGATCTCCAGCAATTTGGCATTCAGCGCTTCGCACGCTTGCTGTACGGCGGTGCCGACGGAAGACACGGTAAACGAACCGCCCTGCAACGGCGCCGTGGGCAATGACGAATCACCCAGCAGAAAGCTGATATCGGCCATCGCCACGCCACTGGCCTGAGAGGCAATCTGGGTCATCACCGTGTAGGTGCCCGTGCCAATGTCGGTGGTGGCACTGCTGACGGTGAGTTTGCCGCGGCTATCGATGCGTGCCTTGGCGCTGGCCTTCATCTGCATGGCTTCCCACACCCCACCGGCCATTCCCCAGCCGATCAACTGGCGACCGTCGCGCATACTGCGCGGTTCCGGGTTGCGCTGGCTCCAGCCGAAACGTTCGGCGCCTTCGCTGTAGCATTCGCGCAGGGCTTTGCTCGACCAGGGTTTGTCTTCGTTCTGGTTACGCTCGGCGTAGTTGATCAGCCGCAGTTGCACCGGGTCGATGGCCAAGGCACAGGCCAGTTCATCCATGGCACATTCCAGGCCGATCACGCCCAGCGCAGCACCGGGGGCGCGCATGTCCAGCGGGGTAAAGACATCCAGCGGCACCAGCTTGTAGGTCAGTTGCACGTTGTCGCAGTGATAGAGCATGCCGCTCCACTCCACCACGTGCTCGCTGAAATCCTCGAAGCGCGAGGTCTGGCCAATCGCGGTATGCCCCAGGGCCAGCAAGCGCCCATTGGCGGCGGCCCCCATCTGCAAACGCTGCAAAGTGCGTGGGCGATAGCCGAAGGTGAACATCTGCTGGCGAGTCAGGGTCACGCGCACCGACCGCTTGAGCGCCAGAGACGCCATCACGGCCAATGGCAATTGGTACTGCGGGCGCAGGCCCGAACCGAAGGCGCCACCGACAAAGGCAGCAAAAATGCGCACCTGGCTTTTATCCAGGCCGAACACTTTTTGCACGTAGGCTTGGCAGTTCTGCGGGCCCTGGGTCTTGTCGTGGATATGCAACGTGCCGTCCGGCTGATACAGCACGGTGCTGGCATGGGGCTCCATGGGGTTGTGGTGTTCGATGGGGGTGCTGTAATGCAGATCGAGGCTGATCGCCGCACCGGCCCACTCGGCCTGAAAGTTGCCGCGTGGTTTGGGCGGTGTCTGCGGTGAAGGGTAGGCCCGTTCCTGCTGGGTGAGCAGGTCCGTTTCGAAATCTTCAGGCGCGTATTCGATGTGCACCAGTGAACCGGCGTGCCGGGCCAGTTCCAGGTTATCGGCAATCACCAAGGCCAGGGGCTGGCCGCTGTAAAGCACGCGGTCGTTGTACAGCGGGCGAAAGGGTGAGCCGTCGGCTGCATCATCATCCTGGAAGGCGTCGTCGTAACTGGCGATTCTGGGGCGATTGAGGTGATCAATGACCTCGACCACGCCGGGCAAGGCCAGGGCCTTGGAGGCATCGATCTTTATAACGCGGCCTTTGGCGATGGTGCTGGAGACGACGCTGCCATGCAGCAGGCCATCCTCAGGGAACTCACCGGCATAACGCGCCTGGCCTGTGACCTTGAGCAGACCGTCGACACGGTCCAGGGGTTTGCCGATGGCACTCATGGCTGTTCTCCTGCGACAGCAGCGTCGCTCAGGGCACGGATGATTGCGCGTCGTGCCAGTTTGATCTTGAAGCCGTTGTGCTCCAGCGGCTCGGCGTCTTGCAATAGGGCATCGGCAGCGTTGCTGAAGGTTTCGCGGCTGACGGTCTGACCGACCAATGCCGCTTCCACTGCGCGGTCGCGCCAGGGTTTGTGCGCCACCCCGCCAAGGGCCAGGCGCGCATCGATGATGGTGTCGCCGTCCAGTTCCAGCGCCGCAGCCACCGACACCAAAGCAAAGGCATACGAGGCCCGGTCGCGGATTTTCAGGTAGTGGCTGTGCCGGGCCAGATGGTCGGCAGGCAGTTCGATCGCGGTGATCAGTTCGTCATCGGCCAATTGGTTGTCGCGCTGTGGCGCATCGCCGGGCAGACGGTGGAAATCGGCGAACTCGATGACACGTGCCCCCCCACGCCCTTCTACATGCACCCGTGCCTGGAGCGCCGCCAGGGCCACGCACATGTCCGAGGGATGCGTGGCCACGCACTGCTCACTGGCGCCAAGGATCGCATGGATGCGATTCAACCCCGTACGCGCCGGGCAGCCGCTACCGGGCTCGCGCTTGTTGCACGGCACCGTAGCGTCATAGAAGTAGTAGCAGCGGGTGCGCTGCAACAGGTTGCCACCGGTACTGGCCATGTTGCGCAATTGCGGCGAGGCCCCCGCCAGGATCGCTTGGGACAACAATGGGTAACGCTGTTCGATCAGCGGGTGCCAGGCCAGGTCGGCATTGCTCACCAACGCGCCGATCCGCACGCCGCCGTCGGCGGTTTCTTCAACCTCGTGCAAGGGCAAGCCGGTGATATCGATCAAGTGTTCCGGGCGGCTGATGTTTTCTTTCATCAAATCGAGCAGGTTGGTGCCCCCGGCAATGAAGCGCGAGGCCGCGTTGCTCAGGTGCACCGCCTCTTGAACATCGGCAGGCTTGCTGTAATGGAAGGGGTTCATTGTTCACCTCCCGAGCGGTGGCACGCCGGCAGCGCCTCTTCGATGGCGTCGCGGATATTGCTGTAGGCACCGCAGCGGCACAGGTTGCCGCTCATCAGTTCCTGGATCTGCGCACGGTCGTGGGCGCGGCCTTCATTGGCCAGGCCCACGGCGGAACAGATCTGGCCGGGGGTGCAATAGCCGCACTGGAAGGCGTCATGCTGGATGAAGGCTTGCTGCATGGGGTGCAACTGGTCGCCTTCGGCCAGCCCTTCGATGGTGGTCAACTCGGCGCCGTCGCACATCACGGCCAGGGTCAGGCAGGCATTTACGCGCTTGCCGTCACGCAATACGGTGCAGGCACCACACTGACCGTGGTCGCAGCCCTTTTTGCTGCCGACTAGGTCCAGCTGTTCGCGCAGCAGGTCGAGCAAGGTGGTCCAGGGCAGCACATCCAGTTGGCGCGGCTGGCCGTTGAGTGTCATGCGTATCGGGTGGCGGGCAAACGGCTGGGCCGCCGCGCCATTGGGGTTTGCGCTCATAAACACCTCACGGGTTGAAGTACATCCGCGGCGTTCAGGAAAATCGCCGTCTTAGGGGTACGACTTCCCGGGATTTTGAGCGTTCAAGATGATTGATCAGCGGATATTGAGCTGGGCTTTCAAGGTGTTTTGCGGGGGGTTGATCGAGGTATTGGTGAATTCGAACCAGCCCTGGGCCTGGACATTCAGGTCGAACACATAGATGTAGCCCATCAAGGTGCCCACGCCGTTGCACGCCTCACTGATGTTGCCCACCTGGCACACCGCCGTGCGTTGCCCGTTCAACTCTGCGCCATTGAAGCGGCCCATCGGGCTGTTGCCCAGGCCGACTTCCATGACCGACACCTGGGTGGGCCCACGGTGTTCGCACATCTGGGTGGTGTTCACCCGTTCGGGGATGGTTTCGCTGCATTTTGCCGATTCCACCTTGAACACCCGCACCTCGCTCAACGCCGGTGCAGCCGCGCCCCACGCCGGTGCTGCGCCCAGCCACAGGCTGATACTGGCGATCAGAGCTAGACTCCACGCGTTGGCTTTTTTCATGCTGGCAATGACCCGGTATTGAACGTCGGCGCAGTATGCCTCAAGGCCATGCGCCACACAGCCTCGGCTGCTGGTATGATGCGCCGCTTTTTCCGATCCTCTCTGAAACCACAGGCGCTTGGCGCAGTTTGTGCTTTGACTTAGAGGTCAACAAATAACGACGCACAATAGCGTCACAGGGAGCCGGCATGCTGGAAAAGCTGTTTCAACTCAAAGCCCACAACACCAATGTGCGCACCGAGATTCTTGCGGGGATCACCACCTTCCTGGCCATGGCCTACATCCTGTTCGTGAACCCGAGCATCCTCGGCGAGACCGGCATGGACAAAGGTGCGGTATTTGTCGCGACCTGCCTGGCGGCGGCCATCGGTTCCACCGTGATGGGCCTGATCGCCAACTACCCGATTGCGCTGGCGCCGGGCATGGGCCTCAACGCGTTCTTCACCTACACCGTGGTCCTGCACATGGGCCACACTTGGCAGGTGGCACTGGGCGCGGTGTTCATTTCGGCGGTGCTGTTCTTCCTGCTGTCGATCTTCCGCATCCGCGAGTGGATCATCAACGCCATCCCACTGCCTCTGCGCTCGGCAATTGCTGCCGGTATCGGCCTGTTCCTGGCGCTGATTGCCCTGCATAACGCCGGGATCGTGGTCGCCAACCCGGCCACCCTGGTGGGCCTGGGCGACTTGAAACAACCGGCGCCAATCCTGGCGACGCTGGGTTTCGTCCTGATCGTCGCGCTCGAAGCCCTGGCCGTACGCGGTGCGGTGCTGATCGGTATCCTGGCGGTGACCATCGCCTCCATCGTATTGGGCTTCACACCCTTCATCGGTGTGACCTCGGTGCCACCCTCGCTGGCTCCGACGTTCCTGCAGCTGGATATCAAGGGCGCGCTGGATATCGGCCTGGTCAGCGTGATCTTCGCCTTCCTGTTCGTCGACCTGTTCGATAACTCCGGCACCCTGATCGGCGTCGCCAAGCGCGCCGGCCTGATGGGGAAGGACGGCCATATGCCGAAAATGGGCCGTGCGCTGATCGCTGACAGCACCGCCGCCATGGCTGGCTCGCTGCTGGGTACTTCCACCACCACCAGCTACATCGAATCGGCCGCAGGCGTGAGCGCCGGTGGCCGCACCGGCTTGACCGCCATCGTGGTCGCGATCCTGTTCCTGCTGGCGCTGTTCTTCTCGCCGCTGGCCGCCAGCGTGCCCGCGTATGCCACCGCGCCAGCCCTGCTGTTTGTAGCGGTGCTGATGAGCCAGGGCCTGGCCGAAATCGACTGGGATGACATTACGGTTGCAGCGCCGGTGGTGATCACTGCCCTGGCAATGCCCTTCACTTACTCCATCGCCAACGGCATCGCCTTCGGTTTCATCGCCTGGACCGCCATCAAGCTGCTTTCGGGCCGCTACCGTGAGCTGAACCCGGCACTGGTAATCCTGTCGATTCTGTTTGTGATCAAGCTGGGCTGGTTCAACGCATGACTTTTGACGCCGCAAGCTACACCGCTCAACTGCAAGACAAGGTCACGCGTTTGCGTGACCTGCTGGCACCCTTCGACGCGCCCGAACCGCAGGTCTTCGATTCGCCCTTGCAAAACTTCCGCCTGCGCGCGGAGTTCCGCCTGTGGCGCGAAGGCGGTGATCGCCATTACGCAATGTTTTCCCAGGACGACAAGCGCACGCCGATCCTGATCGAAGCGTTTCCGATTGCCAGCCAGCGCATCAACCAGTTGATGCCGCAACTCAAGGCCGCCTGGCAAGCCAGCGCCGCCCTGAGCCATAAGCTGTTTCAGGTGGAGTTCCTCACCACCCTGGCAGGCGACGCGATGATCACCCTGTGCTATCACCGCCCGCTGGACGAGCATTGGCACACCGCCGCGAACAAGCTGGCGGCTGAGCTGAATGTGAGCATCATCGGCCGCTCCAAGGGCAAGCGCGATGTGATCGGCCAGGACTACGTAGTGGAGAAACTCGAGGTCGGTGGCCGCACCTTCAGCTACCGCCAGCCCGAAGGCGCCTTCACCCAGCCCAACGGTACGGTGAACCAGAAGATGCTCAACTGGGCATTTGAAGCCTTGGGCGACCGCCCGGACGATTTGCTCGAACTCTACTGCGGCAACGGCAACTTCACCCTGCCGCTGGCCACCCGCGTGCGTAACGTGCTGGCCACCGAGATCAGCAAGACCTCGGTGAACGCGGCCTTGAGCAACCTCGATGAAAACGCGATCGGTAACGTCAAGTTGGTGCGCCTCTCCGCCGAGGAACTCACCGAGGCGCTCAATGAAGTGCGCCCATTCCGCCGCTTGCACGGCATCGACCTGAAAAGCTATGAGTTTGGCAGCGTATTCGTCGACCCGCCCCGCGCCGGCATGGACCCGGACACCTGCGAACTGACCCGGCGTTTCGACAATATCCTGTACATCTCCTGCAACCCGGAGACGTTGGCCGCCAACATCGCGCAACTGCATGACACGCACCGGATTACCCAATGTGCGATGTTCGACCAGTTCCCGTGGACGCACCATATGGAATCGGGTGTGTTGCTGACCCGCCGATAAAACCGCGGGGCATCGACCCAATAATGTGGGAGAGGGCTTGCTGGGGCGAGCCCCCTCCCACACAGGTTCTTCATGTGTCTGGTGTTTCTGGTACATCCTTGCGTGGCCGCCCGCCCTTCTTGCCATTGGCACGGGCGGCGGCGGATTTGGCCGCGCTGCTTTTGCGACCATTGCGCGATGCCACCAGGCTGGTTGCCAGATCCATCAGCGGCTGGCTTGTAGCGATCAGGCCGGTAATCGAAACATCCAGGTCCTGAGCTTCACAGCTGATGGCCTTGCCACCGAACGTCACTTCCAGTTGCTGAAAGTCTTTCTCTGAAAACCCCTCGAACTCCGGCAGGCCAGCCACCGGCAACACCACGCGGCTGCCATCGCTGAAGCCGATGGAGAGGCAGTCGTTTTCATAACGCACATTGCTGGCGTTGGCGTACAGGCGCTTCAACCTGCGCCCTCGGGCGATTGCCTTGTCAACGTCGGCCTCAGTGAGAGGTACATAAGGTTTGACCTTAGCTTTTACGATCTTCATAAATTAATCCCCACGCAATCTGGCGCTCTTACCAGATTCCAAATAGTCCGTTGCTCGACAACGTCGTGCCGGGCGCTTGCGATGACGTAGACGCCCGGTCGAATGACCAACCCTGGAACCAACTCACCAGCGTCCCAATCCCAGGAATGATTCTCCAGACAAACCGTCTGCAGTTTTTCCCACCAAATCCTGCGTGCCCGCGCCAAGTAGTGCCGCTGCATGATCGCCTCGCGTATTTCCTTCAGTACCGACATGGGTGGCCGCCTCCGTTCAGGCTCTACGTCCCACAACTCAACATCCCCACCCAAAAAATTGAAGCGAAAGCGTGCATCCCATCCCTTGCCCCTGACATGCACATGGGGCGGGCAATGCTCATCCCTGATAAACACTGAAATCACGTAGCCTTTGTAAGCACCTACTCTCATCGTAACCCATCCGTTAGGTTATTTTCCGCCAGGTAACAATTTCCCTCTGCCACCCGACAACCGGCTCCTGATTCCCGAAGCTGTTTCACAGACTAGTAACCACAAAAAACCCGGCGAATGCCGGGTTGTAACCACTCATGCCGAGGGTTGGAAATAACCGGCCAACGCCCGCAAGTCCTGCTCGCTCAGCAACCCCGCGTAATACTTCAACTGAATGCGCGCCAGCAGGTACGCGTGGCGTGCATTGGCCAGGTCACGGCGGGCGGTGAACAGTTGTTGTTCGGCGTCGAGTACATCAAGGTTGACCCGCTCGCCGCCACTGACGCTTTTCTTCGTGGCGCTCACCAGCGCCGTGGCGGAACTCACTGCCATTTCATAGGCCCGCACCTTGGCCGCGCCGCTGGTGTTGAGGTTGAATTGCTTGCGCAACTCCACCAAGGTTGCGGCGGTTTGCGCGTCCAGCTCGTATTGAGCCTGGGACAATTGGTTGGCCGCCTGACGGGTAGAGGCTGAGACCGAGCCACCGGCAAACAGCGGCAGGCTGATCTGGATGCCGACGCTGTTGGTGTCGTACTTCTGGTTGTAGCTGCTTTCTGAGTCGGAACTGGTTTTGCGACTGGTCGCGTACAGGCTGACCTTGGGCAAATGCCCGGCGCGCTTGCGCTCCACTTCATAAGAGGCCACGTCGAGCGCGTGGTGCTGGGACTTGAGTTCGGGGTTGTTGGCCATGGCCAGTTCACGCCAGGTTTCGAAACGGTTGGGCTCAAGCGGCGCGATCTCGAATGAGCGGGCCAGGGGTGCCAGTTCTTCGATGTGCAACGGCTGGCCGACAATGGCTTCCAACTCACGTAAAGCGCTGTCCTGGGCATCCACAGCTTCGATCTCTTCGGCCTGGGCCAGGCTCAGGCGCGCCTGGGTTTCAAGCACATCGGTACGCGTGCCCTCACCGCCTTTGAGCAGGCGGTCATTGAGTTGCAGGCGCTCGGCAAACGTACGCTTCTGGGCACGGCTCAACTCGATGCGCTCTTGTGCCAGCAATGCCTGGCTGTAGGCGCCCAGTACCCGCACGGCCAGCTCCTGGCTCTTGCCGCGAAAGCGCTCGTCGGCCATCAACGCCTGGGCAGTACCTTGGCGAAAACGCGCATAGGCTTCGTAATCGAGCAGCGGTTGCTGCAAGGTCAGGGCCGAGGCATAGCTGCGGTAATTGCGGTCGCTGGTGACATTACCCACCGCCGTACTCTGGGTGACTTCGGACTCATTGCGCGAGTTGTTGTAGTTCCATGACAGGTTCGGCAGCAACGCGGCTCGACCAATCACGCGGTTTTCTTCACCGGCCTCACGCTCCTGGATCGCCGCCTGAAAGGTCGGGTCGTTGCGTAGCGCCAACTCATACACATCCAACAGACCCAGGGCGTTTGCCGCTGGCGTGCAACTTAAACAGAGGGTGAACAACAACGCCTTCATTCTTCCACCAAGGCCATATGGGTACGGTCCAGCAAGGGTTTGAACAGGTAGTTGAGCATCGAGCGCTCGCCGGTCTTGACGAAGGTTTCCACCGGCATCCCCGGACGGATCTGCACGCCGTCCAGTTGCTGCATACCCGCTGCGCTGACCTGGGCCCGTAGCGTGTAATACGGCTCATCGGTGCGCTCATCGACCTGGCGGTCGGCCGAGACCAACGTGACCTCGCCCGCCACCCGTGGCGTGGTGGATTGGTTGAATGCCGAAAACATCAACTCAACCGGCAAGCCCGGGTGCACCTTGTCGATCATCTGTACCGGCACCCGCGCCTCCACCCACAACGGCTCGCCCTGGGGCACGATGTCCATCAGGGCCTCACCGGGCTTGATCACGCCGCCCTCGGTGTACACCTGCAACCCCACCACCACGCCGGATGCCGGTGCACGCACCAGGCTGTTGGCCAGTTCGAACTCGGCGGAGGCCAGGCGATTGCGCAAGTCCTCGCTGCGGGTGCGAGTCTCGGCCAACTGGGTGCGCAGGTCTTTCTGGAAGTCTTCGCCCAACTGGCGGATGCGCAAACGCAACTCCAGCACCTGGCGCTGCAACTGGCCGATACGCCCGAAATCCTCAGCGATAGCGCCGTCGATTTGCGCATACAGCCGCTCGCTGTCGAGCAGGCGATTGCGAGGGATGTAGCCGTCGCGTGCCAGTTCGCGCAGGCCCTGAAGCTGTTCACTCAACGCCGCCCGCTGTTGCACTTTGCTCGCTTGGGAGGCCCGCGTGCCGCGCAACTGCGCCTCAAAGCCGGCGATGGTTTCGCGCAGGCCCGCCTGTTCGGTGGCCAGGGCCTGGGCACGGCTCTGGAATAACTGGCGTTGCAGGGTCAGGGTGTTTGCGACGTCGGGATCGGCCAGCAGCTCGGGGCCAAATGCAATGGCCGGCAAGCCTTCGCTCTCGGCACTCAAGCGCGCTTCGCTGGCCAGCGACGCCAGGTATTGGCTGCGCAGTGACTGCATCTGCCCGCGTAACGGTGTTTCTTTCAGGCGCAACAACACCTGGCCTGCGCGTACCCGGTCACCGTCACGCACTTCAATACGCTCGACGATCCCGCCCGCCGGGTGTTGCACCGTCTTGCGATGCCCCGACACCATGACCTTGCCCGGCACCGCCACGCCCTTGTCCAACGGTGCCAGCGCCGCCCAGCCAAGAAAGCCGGCAAAGCCTCCAAGCACCAGCCACCAACCCAGGCGCGAATATTTTTTGTCATCCAGCGCCAACACGTTGTGTGGCTGGTCGCTGATCAACGCAGGTTTGCTCTGGTTCATGCGGGTTTTCCTTCACCGAAGCGGTAGCTCATGCTCATGCTCGACACCGGCTTGCTGGCCACAGGTTTTTGCCGCGCCTCCAACACCCGCGCCGTCGGGCCGAACGCCTGCATCTGGCCGTCCTTGAGGATCAGCAACTGGTCGGTCAGGCTCAGCACGTTGGGTTTGTGGGTGATCAGAATCAGGGTGCGGCGCTGTTGCTTGAGCAGGGCGATGGCTTGCAGCAGCGCCTGCTCGCCCACTTCGTCGAGGTTGGCATTGGGCTCATCCAGCACAATCAGCGCCGGCAGGCCGTACAGCGCACGCGCCAGGGCCACCCGTTGTTTTTGCCCGCCGGACAAGCCTGCGCCGCCCTCGCCCAGTTGCGTGTCGTAGCCTTGCGGCAGTTGCAGGATCAGCTCGTGCACGCCGGCCATTTGCGCCGCAGCGAGGACTTTGTCGGCCTCCACCGTTTCAAAACGCGCGATGTTTTGCGCAATGCTGCCCGCGAACAGCTGGATGTCCTGGGGCAAGTAACCGATATGCGGGCCCAGTTGCTGTTTGTCCCACACGGCCAGGTCGGCGCCATCCAGGCGCACCTTGCCGGCCAGCGGTACCCAGGCCCCCACCAGCACCCGCGCCAGGGTGGACTTGCCGCAGCCCGAGGGGCCGATCACACCGAGCACGTCACCCGCCGGCAGGCTGAAGCCCAGGTTGGCCAGCGCGGGCCGGCGGCTCCCGGGGGCGCAGGCGCTGATCTGCTCCAGGCTTACCTGGCCCTTGGGCACTGGCAGGCTCATGCGTGCCGGTCGCGCCGGGTTATCCTGCAGCATCAACGACAAACGCTCATAGGCCAGGCGCGCCGAACCCCACTGCTTCCACACGCCGATCAACTGGTCGATGGGGCTGAGCACGCGCCCCATCAGGATCGACCCGGCAATCATCATCCCCGGCGTAATGTCGCCGTTGACCGCCAACCAGGCGCCCAAACCCAGCACCAGCGATTGCAGGGCCAGGCGTACGCCCTTGGACCAGACTGTGACCACCGCAGTCTTTTCACTGGCCAGGTTCTGCTGCACCAGAAACGCCTGGTGCTGGCTGAACCAGCGCCCGCGCAGTGTGGCGAGCATACCCATGGCCTCGATGGTGTCGGCATTGCGCAGGTTGGCCGTGGCCTGCTGACTGGCACTGATCGACAGTTGGCTGGCCAGGGCCATCGGCGCCTGGCTGACATGGTGGTTGGCCCACGCCAGCGCGATCAGCAGCAGCGCACCACCCAGCGCCAGCAGGCCCAGCCAAGGGTGAAACAGGAAGATCACCAGCAGGTACACCGGAAACCACGGCGCATCGAAAAAGGCGAACAGCGCCTGGCCGGTGGCGAACTGGCGCAAGGTGGTCAGGTCGTGCAGGGCCTGGCCCGCGGCCTGGGTGCCGCCCTTGAGTTGCGCTTCATAAGCGGCGTCGAACACCCGCTGGTTCAAACGCATGTCCATTTGCGTGCCGAGGCGAATCACCACTTGGCTGCGCACCCACTCCAACGCCCCCATCAAGGCGAACAGGCCGAGGATCATCAGCGTCAGCATCAGCAGGGTCATCTGGTTGCCGGAAGCCAATACCCGGTCGTACACCTGCAGCATGTACAGCGCCGGGGCCAGCATCAGCAGGTTGATCACCGCCGAGAACAGGCCGATGTTGAAGAAGGCGCTTTTATAGGCCGTGAGTGCAGCCAGCATCTCATTCGCGCGCTTGGCACCGGGCCGAGTCATGGAGGTTGTCCCATTGAAGAGTCAAGCAAGGGCTCGCCCGGTGCGTTGACAGCACCTGCGGCGTACCCACAGAATTTGCCCCCGCCGCCGCCCTGGCCTTCGAAAACTCGGGCGGCGACGGGGTTTCAACCAGGCCGGTGAAGGCGTGAGCTTTCATCGGCTTTTTTGCATCAGGCGGCCAGGGCGAAGTCTTGCGGCGCGTCCTGAATCCCGACCAGGCCCACATCGGCAGCGGCGAACGCAGCCGAATCCTGATGCGCCACACCGGCGGCGGCCAGTTGGTCGAAGGTGGAGTTGACCGACAGGCTTGGGTCGATGCCCTTGAGCAAGGTGTCGATTGCCGAGGCCAGCGCCGAACTGTCACCGCTCATCAGGCCGTACACGATTTTGTGCACCTGGCCGTCACGGCCCTCGGACTGCAGACTCGACAGGCCCAGGTTGGTGAAGCTGACTTCCTGGTTGGCGATGCTGTAGCCACCGCTGGTTGCGCCACCGGCGAGGGTATCGCCCAGGGTCAGGCCATCGAGCGAGCCCCACAGGGTGTGGGTCGGCGGATTGAACAAGGTGTAATGCAGGCTGCCTTCGGCAACCACTGCCGCATCACTAACGCTGCTCGAAACGCCATATTGGGTGCCGTCGAACGGCCCAGGATTGAAACCACCGGTGTTCACACCCTCTTTGACCGAACCTTCACGGTGGTTGAGATCACCGAAGTAGGCCGACCAATCGCTCAGGTACTGGGCGACGGTGCTAGCGGCGTAGGTCGTGCTGTATGAAATAGAAATGCTCATGCAAAACTCCAAGTCATTGGGTGGTCACTCCGCAGCAAGCCAGTGCCTGCTGTGGTTTTGCCCGTTACTGGGCAAAAGCGGTCAGAACTGATATTCAACGGTGCCCTGCAACGTGCGCCCACGGCCCAGGGTGAAGGCCAGCACATCGCCCAACGGCACCAGATAGGCGCGATCGGTGACGTTTTCCATGGCCAGGCGCAGGGTCAGTTGATCGGTGGCGCGGTAACTGCCGTAAAAGTCATAGACGGTGTAGGGCTTCCAGTCGGCGGGATAGACGCCGGTTTGCGCGGTGGTCACCCCGGCGGCGCCTTTGACGTAGTAGCCCGCGCTGTAGCGAGCGCGCACGCCCACATCCAGCTTGCGTTCAAGGAACCGTGCGCCCAGGGTGGCGGTGCCACGGTCCATGGGCATGTGTTCGGAAGAGCCCAGGATCGCGCTGCAACCCACGCCGGCATTGGCCGCATCGTCCGGTACCATCGCATCCACCGGCGCCCGGTTGCCGGGCCGCTTCTGGGTTTTGGTCACGCCGCCGAGCCAGGCGGTTTTGCTGCAAAACTTGTTGCTGCCGAGCATCCGCGTGTAGTTGAACTGGCCGTAGGCAAAGCCGGCGTCGTAATCGAGCTGGTACTCAAGGCCACGAAAACGCGTGGTTTCCAGGTTGTTGACGTAGGCCGCACTGCCGATATTGACGTTGCCATAACCGGGTGGCTGCACGCCCAGGGCCATATAGGAAAAGTCATCGACCCGGGTGTTGAAGTACGACACCTTCATGCCCGCGCGATCATCGGCGAACAGCAGGTCTTGCTTGAGCACATTGAACCCGACTTCCCACGCAGTGGATCGCTCCGGCTTGAGGTAGGGGTTGGGGAGAATCGACTCCGACCCACCGCCATGGGGCCGGCCGCTGACCAGGGCTTCGGTCACCGCCGGCGGACGCCAGCCCTTGCCGTAGGTGGCGAAGAGCTGCAACCAATCGACGCCAGGCTTGATCGACAGGCCGAAGGTCGGGGAGAAACGGCCCTCCTCGCGATCCACGTCGTAGTTGACCGGCACCCCAATCTGGCGGGTGGTGCCGAGGATGAACGTGCGGGTGTTCAAGCCGGTTTCGCCCCGCAGCCGATAGCGGTCATAACGCAAGCCGGCGTTGAGGTTCAGCCAACCGTCGTAGTCCAGATCCAGGCGCCCGAACAGGCTGCCCATCGCGCGATCGCCTTTGGGCGTAATGCTTTCCGCCGCCGACGCGGTCAGCGCCGAGCCGGCTTCTACGGCCTGGTTGGAATCGGGCCGAACCTTATCGTAGAAAAACTCCAGCCCGTAGTTGGCCTTGAGTGCGGCCAGCTCGGTCAGGGCAAAGGTCGAGATGTTCTGCGCCTGCACGCCATAGGTATTGGTTTGATAGGTAACGTCGTAACCCTTGCTGATCCCCCGGGCCAGCGTGGATTGGTCATTGCGGGTATCCACATGATAAAGCTTGGCCTTGAAGTCGATCAGCGGGTTGTCCGGTGCGTAGCTGTAATCCAGCGCGAAGTTCTGCGCCTTGACGTTGCTGCTGCCGAGCTTTTCCCACAACTGGGACTTTTCGGCGGTCATCATGTTGACGTCGTCGTAGTCGACCTCGGTGACCAGGTAGCTCAGTTGCAGACGCTGATCAACTGGCAGGTTGAGCCCCAGCTTGAGCAGGCGCGAGCGCATCACCGAGCCTGAATAGGCGACCGTGCTGTGCTTGATGCGCTCTTCACTGGCCGGCATGTACGCCGCACCGGTACGCAGCTCGCCGATGCTGCCCTTGGTGCCAGGGTTGTAATCGCCCAGGTGACGCTCACTGGCGGCCACCAACATGTCCCACACGTCGGTCCCCACGGCAAACGCCGAACTGCCGATAAAATGCGTGCCGTTGCTGCGCGCGCCCAACCCGGTGGTGAGGCGAATGCGCCCGCCGAGTTGCTTGCCGTCCTTGAGCAGGTCGGCGGCCTCCACGGTACGGAAATTGGCCACCCCGCCAATCACGCCAGCCCCGCCCTGGGTTGAGGTCGCGCCCTTTTCGATCACCACTTCGGACAACAACTCTGGGTCGACATACAGCGTGCCATTGCGTTGCTGGTGGCCGCTCTGCTGGTAATTCTGGCGCATGCCATCGACCGACATATTGACCCGGCCATAGTCCTGGATACCGCGGATATTCACGGACAGGCCAGGGTCTTGCTGGCTGACGGCGGAGTAGACGCCGGGCGCCTCTTCGAGCATCTCGGCAGCATGGCGTGGCGGGTTGCGGTCCAGTTGCTCGCGATCGACCACGCTGACCGAACGTGGTGTTGAATACACCCAGTCCTGCTTGTGCAGGCCGGTGATGGTGGTGGTCCCCAAGGCCAGCGCTCCGGCCTGTTGCTCGACGCGGGTCAAGGTGACCTGGCGCTCGCCGGTGAAACGATATTCAACCGGTGCGGCACCCAGCAGGCGGCCAAGACCTTCCTGCACGTCGAAGCTGCCCTTGAGCGCGGAGCTGCTCAACCCTTGCAGGCGCTGGCTGTCGAACAACACTTGCAGGCCCGCCTGATCGGCGAACGCCAGTACTGCACTGCCCAGGGATTGCGCAGGAATGTCGAACCTCAACACAGCAGATTGGGCTGCGCCAGCCGCAGGCTGCACGGCATGCACCGGCGCGGCGACGGCAAACAATCCCAAGTGAATGGCCAGGGCCAACCGGCTGCCGGTGATACGCCCCTTGGTGAGTGCTGACATGTATGGTTATCCCTGCGCTAAGCGTTTTTTGTTTATGCGAATGCTTCTCACCTAGCAAGACGCGCGAGACGCGAGAAGTCAGTAAGGCTTTTTAGAAATTTTTAATGAGGGTTTGAAAACCAGCCCGCGTGTGGCGGGGGAGCTTGCTCCCGTTCGACTGCGCAGCAGTCGCAAGCAAGCTTGCTCGCCACAGGACAGAGCTGCTGCCGATAACGCGAAAGGTCAATAGATCAGGCTGAGGCCGGCCAGGTCCAAGCGTTGCACTTGAAGTTCCTGGGTCAGGGTGGCGAGTGCGCTGTCGAGCATGTCCAGGCGGAAGACACCGCTGACTTCGCGCTCACCCAAGGCCGCGTCGGTCAACACTACCCGCCCGGGGCGGTAACGGTTGAGTTGCTCGATAACCTTGGCCAACGGCTGGCGGTCGAAGATCAACACACCGCGCCGCCAACTGGTGGCGCGATCCACATCAAACTGATCAAGGCTGACCACGCCGTCACTTAGGCTGTAACGCGCAGCCTGGCCTTGCTGCACAACGCGCTCGACCGGGCCTGTGGTCGGTGAGGCCTGCATAGACACCTCGACGCTGTGCTGCAGCACACCGACCCAGGCCTGGCTCTGGCCCTCACGCTCGACCACAAACCGCGTGCCCAGCGCCCGGGTCTGGCCCCCGGCGCTGTGCACCACGAACGGCCGGGTTTCTTCGCCTTTCATCGGCGCCACATCAAAAACCGCCGAGCCCTGGAGCAGGCTGATACCCCGCTGCACGCCATCGTAATCCAGGCGAATGGCGCTGGCGGAATCCAGTTCCACCCTACTGCCGTCCGCCAGGTGCACCGTGCGCACCTCTCCCTTTTGCGTGACGTAGTCGGCCTGCATGTGCAGCAACACGTCGGGCCCGCGTAGCCAGCCGACGCCGGCCACCACCACGACCAGCGCCACAGCGGCTGCACGTTGCCACGGCCTTCTGCGTTTGGTGCGGCGCACGGGCGGGGTCGGCGCGGCTGGCCGTTGTCGGTGTACGGGCTCGTCCTTATGTACTTCACCCAATGCCGCCCAGGTCTGCTCGGCAAACCGCAGCGCCCCTTCGTGACGGCTGTCGCGGGCGATCCACTGGCGCAACTCGGCCTGCTCCTGTTCGCTCAGGGCACCGGCGTGCAGGCGCACCGCCCATTCGGCAGCCGCCTCGGTAATGCTGTGCTGTTGCGGACCCTGGCTATTCACGTGTGAATCTCGAATTTTCGTTATGTAGACGCTCTGACGTCTGGCCTGGCATTTTTCGGTAATTCATTCGTCGGATGGCGCCACCTCGCCTTCCTGCAAGCGCTGCATCACATAGGCCAACGCCTTGGCCAGATGCTTTTGCACTGAGCTGTCGGAGATAGCCAGGTGCCGGGCGACCTGGGCGTGGGTCATGCCTTCGATACGGTTCAAGCGAAAAATCTGCTGGGTGCGCTCCGGCAGTTCCGCCAGTGCCTGCTTCAATGCCTGTCGCTGTTGCTGCGCCATTGCCTGAGCCTCCAACCCGGCCACGTCATCTTCGATCTCGGCCAGCGCCTCATGGGGCACGGTGTCGGTCTTGCGCCGCGCTTCCTGACGAATATGGTCGATCAGCAGATTGCTTGCCGTTCGATAGAGATAGCCCTGGGAGTTGTCGATGCGCTCACCGGCCGGTTTTTCCGCCAGCCGCAGGAAGCTCTCCTGCACCAGGTCTGCGGCCAATTGCGGGTCCCGTACCTTGCGCGCCAGATACCCGCGCAGGGTATCGGCGTGCTTGAGAAACAGGCCCTTGAGATCCACGTCCGACAAACCGACTCCCTGGAATGTATAGGAAACAGGCGGGCATCTTAAGCGTTGTCGAGAATGATTTTCAATTGATATCTAATCTGATCGGGCCGTAAGAGGTTGTTGATAACAGTTCGATAACCGCACAGATCCGCTGCGATCAATTGACCAAACTAACCAACCAGTACATTTTACCCACATAACCAATAAGAACTGTGGAGATCCCGCTATGCCGCCCATCGTGCTGGTGCTCAACGGCCCCAACCTCAACCTGCTCGGCACCCGCGAGCCGGCCACTTATGGCCATGAAACCCTGGCTGACATCGCCGCCCTGTGTGGCCGCAGCGCCACTGAACTCGGGCTGAAAATCGAGTTTCGCCAGACCAACCACGAAGGCGAACTGCTCGACTGGATCCACGGCGCCCGTAACCGTTGTGCGGGTATCGTGATCAACCCGGCAGCCTGGACCCACACCTCGGTCGCGATCCGCGATGCGCTGGTGGCCAGTGAAGTGCCGGTGATCGAAGTGCATTTATCCAACGTGCACGCGCGCGAAGCGTTTCGTCAGCATTCATTTGTATCGCCCATCGCCAAGGCGGTGCTGGCCGGGTTTGGCAGCCACGGCTACCACCTGGCGCTGGAGCACTTCAGCCAGACACTCAAGGGATACGCCTGATGAAACCGCGCATTCTCGCCGGCCTGATCGGCGCCGGTATCCAGGCTTCCCGCACCCCTGCCCTGCATGAGCACGAGGGGGACGCCCAGGGCCTGCGCTACCTGTATCGCCTGATCGACCTTGAGCCGCTGCACCTGGACCTCGACGCCCTGCCCGACCTGCTGCGGGCCGCCGAGTTGATGCACTTCAACGGGTTGAACATTACCTACCCGTGCAAACAGGCGATCCTGCCCCTGCTTGATGACTTGTCCGACGAGGCCCGGGGCATTGGTGCAGTCAACACCGTGGTGTTCAGGGACGGTAAACGCATCGGCCACAACACCGATTGCCTGGGCTTCGCCGAAGGGTTTCGCCGCAACTTGCATGACGTTGCCCGCCGACACGTGGTGCAGATGGGCGCCGGTGGCGCGGGCGCAGCGGTGGCCCATGCGCTGCTGGCAGAGGGGGTCGAGCACTTGAGCATTTTCGACGTGGACGCCTCCCGCGCCCGCGACCTTGTGGATAACCTCGCGCAGCGCTTCGGCCCTGGTCGTGCCCAGGTCGGCACTGATCTGAAAAATGCGATGGCCGAGGCCGATGGTTTAGTCAATACCACGCCGATGGGCATGACCAAGCTGCCCGGCACACCGGTCCCCGCTGCGTTGTTGCGGGCAGGGTTGTGGGTTGCGGAAATCGTGTATTTCCCGCTGGAAACCGAACTGCTGCGCGACGCCCGCGCATTGGGTTGCCGCACCCTGGATGGCGGCAACATGGCGGTGTTTCAGGCGGTGAAGGCGTTTGAGTTGTTCAGCGGTGAAGTGGCGGATGCAGACAGGATGCTGGCGCACTTCCAGAGCATGAATGGCTGACTGCCGAAACAGAGTTCAAATGTGGGAGGGGCGGTGCGACGATTCGACTTGCTCCCTCCCACATTGGCCCAGCGCTGAACTCAGGCTTGCAGGTAGCGCAACACCGACTCGCAGATCATCTCCCGGTGCCGGTGCTTGATCGCCTCATCCGACAGTTCGATCTGGAATATCTCGCTGAAGGTATGCCGGTTGGAGACCCGGTAAAAGCTGAACGAATTGATCAACAGGTGCACGTCCAACGGCTCCAGCCCTTCGCGAAACAACCCCAGTTCGGCGCCACGGCGCAAGGTCTCGCCCAGCCCTTCGAGGATCTTGCTGTTCATCGCCTTGATGGTCTCGGTGCGTTTGACGTACTCGGCGTTGTGGATATTTTCGATGCTGACGATGCGCACGAAATCCACGTTCTGGTCATGGTGATCGAAGGTGAATTCCACCAGCCGGCGAATCGCCTCACGCGGCTCCAGGGCCGTGAGGTTCATGCGGGTTTCAGTGTTGCGGATATCGCCGTAGAGCTTCTCCAATACCTCGACGTATAACTGCTCTTTACTGCCGAAGTAGTAATAGATCATGCGCTTGGAGGTGTGGATACGCTCGGCGATGGCGTCCACGCGAGCGCCGGCCAGGCCCTGTTGAACAAACTCGACAATGGCTTCCTGGAGAATATTCTCGCGGGTCTTTTCCGGATTGTTCTTGCGACTCTTGCGCGGTGCGTCAGCTACCGCGGGGAGATCGGGACTCGGGGTCATGGTGCGCTCACGGCCATTGTTTGCAAGCGCTGATTATGGGCCGCGGCGCTTCCCGAAGGAAGCACCTGCCTGCGGTTATAGCCGGGCCTGGCGTACCGCCCCACTGCGCGACTTGGCCATCGCCGCCAGACGCACCGCTACGTTGGCCGCGCCGTAGCCGGCATAGCCGTTCTTGCGCTGGATGATCTCGAAGAAAAACCGCCCTTCGAACGCCTCGGTGTACACATGAAACAACTCACCGCCCTGGGCGTCGCGGTCGTACAGCACGTTGTAATACGCCAGCTCACTGAGGAACTCATCGTCGAAATCGAAGCGCGCCGCCAGGTCGTCGTAATAGTTGAGTGGAATATCCAACAACGGCACGCCGGCCTCTTTGGCCCGGCGCACCTCGGCGAAAATATCCGCACAATCGAAGGCAATATGGTGCACGCCCGAACCGCGATAGCTGGAAAGCGCGTGGGAAATCGCCGTATTGCGGTTTTCGGAGATGTTCAGCGGCAGGCGAATCGAACTGCAACGGCTGCGCAACGCACGGCTCTTCACCAAGCCGTAGGGGTCGGGCAGCACCACTTCGTCATCGGCTTCGAAATCCAGCAGGCTTTTGTAGAACAGCACCCAACTGTCGAGGCTGTCCGCCGGCAGCGCCATGGCCATATGATCGATGCGCAACAAGCCACCGCTGGCGGGTGTGGCCACTTGCAGGTTGAAATCGGTGTCGTACAGCCCGCCTTCGCTGGGGTCCACCAGGTAGATCAGGCTGCCGTCCGGCGCACGCACCGCGGCCAATTCCAGCTCGTTGGGGCCGACCAGGCCGCGATAAGGCTGGCCCTTGTAGGCCACCGCACGCTCCAGGGCCTTGGCGCTGTCCTTGACCCGAATCGCGGTGGCGCACAGCGATGGGCCATGGGCCTCGAAAAAGTTGTGGGCGAAAGAATAGGGTTCGCAGTTGAGGATCAGGTTGATGTCACCCTGGCGCAACAGGCTCACATTCTTCGAGCGATGCTGACCGGCCTTGGCGAAACCCAGGCGCTCCAGCCAGTGGGTCAGTTTGGCGCCGAGGCTTTCATCCACGGCAAATTCAAGAAACTCGATACCGTCATATTCGCTGGCCGCCGGGGTTTCAAACAGGATGTCCACGGGCGCAGCGGGGGCTTGTTCAGCCAGGCGTTGGCGGGTTTTTTCTTCCAGGTATAACAGTGACCGCAAGCCATCCGCCGCATTCGCCCGAGTCGGCGCGGCGCGGAAACCGTCGTTGAAAATTTCCAGGGACAACGGCCCGGTGTAGCCACTCTGGATGATTGGAGCAAGAAAGCCCGCCAGGTCGAACTCGCCCTGCCCCGGGAAGCAGCGGAAATGCCGGCTCCACTCCAGCACATCCATGGCCAGGATCGGCGCGTCGGCCATTTGCACAAAGAAAATCTTGTCGCCGGGGATCTGCGCAATGGCGCTGGGGTCGCCCTTGAGCGACAAGGTGTGGAAGCTGTCGAGCAACACGCCCAGGCTTGGGTGATCGACCTGGCGCACCAGGTTCCACACCTGCTGCCAGGTGTTCACATGCTTGCCCCAGGCCAATGCTTCATAGCCGATGCGCAGGCCACGCTTGCCCGCGTGCTCGGCCAGCAGGCTCAAGTCATCGAGCAGAATACGTTCGTCGCCCACGCTGTCGGCCGAGGCATTGCTGCACACCAATACCAGGTCGGTGCCCAGTTCCTGCATCAAGTCAAACTTGCGCTCGGCGCGCTCCAGGTTGCGCGCCAGGCGGTCGCGGCGGCATCCTTCGAAGTCGCGAAACGGTTGGAACAAGGTGATGGCAATGCCCAGGTCGGCGCACATCTGCCTGACTTCCCGGGGGCTGCCGTCGTAATACAACAAATCGTTCTCGAAGATTTCCACCCCATCAAACCCGGCGGCGGCAATAGCCTCAAGCTTTTCCGGCAGGGTGCCGCTCAAGGACACAGTGGCAATAGAACGTTGCATGGAAGACTCCCGGCAATTGTTGTTTGTGGCAAATTATTCGCCCCCAGCCTACAGGCAGCAATTAAAATGTACGAACCGGTTAGTTTTTGGTGCGATTATCGAACACTATGCCCCTTTGGCGAATTGACGACTTTTTAACCACTGCGCACCATCGACCGGGCAATTCGCTCATGTAACAAAGACCCAGAACACACCATAAGAATTTCAAAAAAACGGGTACGACCTCATGCCTCTGCAAAATCCAGCCCTGGCCACGCGCCCGGGCAACCCGCACGCCGGCATCGGCGACAAGATCCGCGGTGCCCTGGCCGTGGGTAAAACGCGCTGGGGCATGCTGGCCCTGGTGTTTTTTGCCACCACCCTGAACTACATCGACCGCGCCGCCCTGGGCGTGATGCAACCGATCCTGGCCAAAGAAATGAGCTGGACGGCGATGGACTACGCCAACATCAACTTCTGGTTCCAGGTCGGCTACGCCATCGGCTTTGTGCTGCAAGGTCGCCTGATCGACCGCGTAGGCGTCAAGCGCGTGTTCTTTTGCGCCGTGCTGCTGTGGAGCCTGGCCACCGGCGCCCACGGTCTGGCCACTTCGGCGGTGGGCTTTATGGTCTGCCGGTTTATCCTCGGCCTGACCGAAGCCGCCAACTACCCCGCCTGCGTCAAGACCACACGTTTGTGGTTCCCGGCGGGTGAACGTGCGGTGGCCACCGGCATCTTCAACGCCGGCACCAACGTCGGCGCGATGATGACACCGATGCTGCTGCCGTTGATCCTGCACGTGTGGGGCTGGCAGGCGGCGTTCCTGTGCATGTCGGCACTCGGCGCGATCTGGCTGGTGTTCTGGGGGTTGAAGTACTACAACCCGGAAGACCACCCAAGCGTTAAACAATCGGAACTGGACTACGTGCAACAGGAAGTCGAGCCCGAACAGCCCCGCGTGCCGTTCAGCCGCATCCTGCGTATGCGTGGCACCTGGGCCTTCGCCATCGCCTACGCGCTGACTGCGCCGGTGTTCTGGTTCTACCTGTACTGGCTGCCGCCGTTTTTGAACCAGCAATACAACCTGGGCATCAACGTGACGCAGATGGGCATTCCGCTGATCATCATTTACCTGACCGCCGACTTCGGCAGCGTGGGAGGCGGGATTCTGTCGTCATTCCTGATCGGCCGCGGGATGAACTCGATCAAGGCGCGGCTCTTGTCGATGCTGCTGTTCGCCTGCTGCATAGTCGGTGTGATCATGGCGGCCGGCTCCAGCCAGCTGTGGGTCGCGGTGTTCGCCATCTCCCTGGCCATCGGCGCCCACCAGGCCTGGACCGCCAACATCTGGAGCCTGGTGATGGACTACACGCCCAAGCACATGATGAGCACGGTGTTCGGCTTCGGCGGCATGTGCGCGGCCATCGGCGGCATGTTCATGACCCAGATCGTCGGCCATATCCTCACGGTGACCAACAACAACTACACAGTGTTATTCACCCTGATCCCGGCGATGTACTTCATTGCGCTGACCTGGATGTACTTCATGGCTCCGCGCAAGATTCCTACCGTCGACCTTTGACCTACCTGCGCCGCTGCTGCCAGGCAGCGGCCAACCCGCTCATGCAGATCACCCCGATACCCACCACCGTGGTTGTATCGGGGGTATGGCTGAACACCAGCCAGCCCAACAACCCCGCAAACACAATCTGGCAATAGCCAAACGGCGCCAGCAAGGCCGGCGCCGCAAAGCGGAACGCCTGGGTGAGCATCAGGTGTGCCGTCATCCCGCAGGTCCCCAGTGCCAGCATCAGCACGCCATGCCACAGGCTCGGCACCTGCCAGAAGAACGGCACCATGGCGCTCATGACCAGGGTATTGCACAGCCCGGCGAAGAAGTTGCTGGTGGTCGGCGTATCGAACTTACTGAGGATGCGCGTCAACAGTTGGTAAAAGCAGAAGAACGTCGCCGAACACAACGGCAACAGCACCGCCGGCGTGAACAGTTCGCCGCCGGGATGGATGATTACCAGCACCCCGATAAAGCCGCAGATCACCGCCAGCCACTGGCCGCGTGTCACATGTTCGCCCAACAGCGGCACCGACAGCGCTGTCACCAGGATCGGCGCGAGGAAGTTCACCGCGGTGGCTTCGGCCAATGGGATGTAGTGCAATGCGGCGGTGAAAAACAGGCTGGTGCCCAACAGGCACAATGCCCGCACCACCTGCATACCCGGGCGCTTGCTGCGCAGTACGCGCAAGCCTGATTGCGGCAGGAAGATCCCGGCCATCAGCAGGGTGTGCACCAGGTAGCGCGCCCACACCACCATCACAATGGGGTAGAACCCGGCCAGGTATTTGGACAAGGCGTCGTGGCTGGAGAACAGGAACGTCGCCACCACAATCAGCAGGATGCCTTTGAAGGGATGGTTGACGCCTGAGAGGGGGGTACTGACAGTCATGGAATTCTCTTGCTGGCGGGCTGAACGCGATGGTACTCAACCCGGTAATCTAGCAGCCGGGCCAGCGCCTGCTCCAAGAGCATAACCAAACAGCGGGCGAACAGCGCACTAAATCACTGGAATCGAGTCCAACCCTGCACGCTCGCCCAGGCGTTGCACACTTTTTAATCAAGGCCTTGCCGCTATGAAAAAAATCCTGTTTGTTCTGTCTGCCCTCGCCCTGCTTACCGCCTGCGATAAAGCCAAGGAAGCCCCCAAGCCCGCGCCGCCGTCTGTACAGGCGACCCTGGTGCCGCAAACGCCCCCCACCGATCAATGGGTCGGCAAATGGATCGGCGTCGAAGGCTTGCACCTGACCATCGCCAAGGACGACAGCATCGGCCGCGGCCACTACCTTCTGACCATGCAATACGGCCTCGACGCCGACGATGCCGGCACCTTCAAAGGTGAAGCGAACGAAGATGGCATCGCCTTCACCCGCCCCGACGGCCCGCAGCTGTTGCGCGCCGGAGACGGCGCCGCCACCGGCCTGAAATGGCTGGCGGATAAAAAAGACTGCCTGATCGTGACCACCGGCGAAGGCTATTGCCGTTAATACCGACCATAATCAATCACGGTTAGCACACAGAGGAATGCTCCCATGCTATGGAAAAAAGGCCGACGCAGCGACAACGTGGTGGATGCCCGCGATGACAGTGGCGGCGGCGGTGGCGGTATGCGCTTTGGCGGCGGCAAGGGCCTGAGCCTGACGGCCATTGTGCTGGTCGTAGGTATTGGCTGGCTGACCGGGCAAGACCCGATGCAGATCCTCGGCCAGTTGACGGGGCAGATGGAGCAGGCGCCGTCGGTGAGTTCGCAATCGCGCCAGGCGCCACCGGCCAATGATGAGCACGCCGATTTTGTGCGCGCGGTGTTGGGTGATACCGAAGACACCTGGGGCCAGGTGTTCCAGGAAAACGGCCTGGCCTACAAGAACCCCAAGCTGGTGCTGTTCCGTGGCCGGGTGAACTCCGCCTGCGGTGGCGCCACCTCGGCCAGCGGCCCGTTCTATTGCCCGGCTGACCAGCAGGTCTACCTGGACCTGGATTTCTTCCGCGAAATGTCGCAACGCTTCCAGGCCGCCGGCGATTTCGCTCAGGCCTACGTGATCGCCCACGAAGTCGGGCATCACGTGCAAACCCTGCTCGGCATCTCGTCCAAGATCCAGGCGGCGCGCCAACAGGGTCGGCAAATGGAAGGCGATGGCGGCCTGCTGGTACGCCAGGAGCTGCAAGCCGACTGCTTTGCCGGGGTGTGGGCCAATCGGGCGCAAAAACGCCTGAACTGGCTGGAGCCCGGCGATATCGAAGAAGCCCTGAATGCAGCCAACGCCATTGGCGATGACCGCTTGCAGCAACAGGGCCAAGGGCGCGTGGTGCCGGACTCGTTTACCCACGGCACCTCGGCGCAACGGGTACGCTGGTTCAAGACTGGCTTCGCACAGGGCCAGATCACTCAATGCGATACCTTCGCGGCCAAGAGTCTCTAAATGATCAAACGATTGGGGGTGCTGCTGGGTGTGTTCGTGTCCTGCTGCACCCTGGCGGCTGAACACGGCGTCAAGGTGGTCAGCCCCGATCGCTTTCATCTGGAGGCGGGCGACCTCAGCCTCGGCGTAAGCCAGGACTGGCGCCAGCCGCTGCCCAAGGTCACGCGTGCGCTGATCATCGTGCACGGCCGCCTGCGCAATGCGCAGACCTATCTGCAAAGCGGTATTGACGCCGCCACCCATGCCGGGGTCGGCGGTACTACGCTGGTGATCGCGCCGCAGTTTCTGAATCAATCGGACGTGAAGCGTAACCATCTGGGCAATCAGGTATTGCGTTGGAAGGGCAACGACTGGATGGCTGGCGAAGCTTCCACCGCGCCTGGGCAGGTCAGTTCTTATGGCGCTCTGGACCAGATCATCAAGCACCTGGGCAACCGCAAGCTGTTCCCGGCGCTGAAGGAAATCGTGATCGCCGGGCATTCCGGTGGCGGCCAGGTCGTCCAACGCTTCGCCCTCACCGGCCATGAACACCCGTTGCTGCAAACCGAAGGCATCAGCCTGCGGTACGTGGTGGCCAACCCATCGTCCTACGCCTACTTCAGCCCGCAGCGGCCGGTGCCGTTCGATACGGCCAGTTGCCCAAGCTTCAACGACTGGAAATACGGCATGCAAAAGCTGCCCGATTACGTGGGTGACCGAGGCGCCCAGCAACTGGAAAAAGCCTACGTCTCACGCGACATCACTTACCTGTTGGGCCAGCAGGACACCGACCCCAACCACCCGGCACTGGATAAAAGCTGCGAGGCCGAAACCCAGGGTGCGTATAGGCTGATTCGTGGGCACAACTACTTTGACTACCTCAAGCTGCGCCATCCGCAGTTGAGTCACAAGCTGGTGGAAGTGCCAGGGGTGGGGCATGACGGGGATAAGATGTTTACCTCGCCAGAGGGAGAAAAGGTGCTGTTTGCCCAGTAGCACCTGAAGGAACCCAATCAAAATGTGGGAGGGGGCTTGCTCCCGATAGCGGTGTGCCAGCTAAACATAGGCTGGCTGACACACTGCAATCGGGAGCAAGCCCCCTCCCACATTTGATCTCCGTCGCCTGGGTTAGATCATTCGGCGCAGCGCCGCACAATCCTCGGCATGCCAATCCGCCAACTCCGGCCACGGGTTATCCGGCAAGTTCACCAACACCGTCCTGGCCCCCGCCGCCCGGCCACAATCCAGGTCAAAGCGATAATCCCCCACCATCACCATCTCGCTCGGCGCTACCCCCCAGGCCGCCGCCAGTTTCAACAGGCCACCCGGATCAGGCTTGTGCGGCGCGTCATCACGCCCCAGCACATCCTCAATGGCAAAGCAGTCCGCCAAGCCAATCGCATCCAGGGTGATATGGGCCAGCTCCCGCGCATTGCGGGTCAGGATGCCCAGGCGATAACCACGCCCGGCCAATTCCCTTACCAACTCAACGGCACCTTCGGCCGCGACCGACCCCAGCGCCAACTCGCGCTCATGCTCCAGCAACCAGGCATGTTTGGCTGCCGCAACATCCGCCGGCAATGCAGCCAGGTGCGTGAGGATGTCGTCCTCAGGCGCAATCTCCAACGCCACGCGAATGGCGGCAAAGTCATGCACTGCCACCGTCAGCGTGCCGTCCATGTCGAACACCCAATGTTTAACGTCTGACAGGCTCATGCCCAGTCCTTGCGATGGCGGATCAAGCCTTCCTGGGTCACCGATGCCACCAGTTGCCCGGCGCGGTTGTACACGCTGCCGCGGGAGAAACCCCGGGAGTTGCCGGCCCATGGGCTGTCCATGGCATACAGCAACCAGTCATCGGCGCGCAGGTCAGCGTGGAACCACAGCGCATGGTCGAGGCTGGCCACCTGCATGTCTTTCTGCCACACGGTCTTGCCATGGGGCAGCAACGAGGTGGTCAGCAAGCCGAAGTCCGAGGCATAGGCCAGCAGGTACTTATGCAGCGCCGGCGAATCCGCCAGGGCGCCGTCGGCACGAAACCACACGTACTTGACCGGGTCGGACGGCTGCGGGTTGAACGGGTCTTTTTCGGTGACCGGGCGCACTTCTATGGGCTTGGGGCACAGCAGCTTGTCGCGCATGTGCTCGGGGATCAGGTGCGCACGCTGTTGGGTCAGCTCCAGCTCCGACGGCAGATTCTCCGGGCCCACCACCACCGGCATGGTGGTCTGGTGCTCGAAGCCTGCTTCGTCGTACTGGAACGAGGTGGTACAGGTAAAGATCGGATGGCCCTTTTGAATCGCGGTGACACGGCGCGTGCTGAAGCTGCCGCCATCGCGCACACGGTCCACCGAATACACCACCGGCAACGCGGCATCGCCAGGGCGCAGGAAATAACCGTGCAGGGAATGCACATGCCGCGCTTCTTCTACGGTCTGGCTGGCCGCCGACAACGACTGACCCAGCACCTGGCCGCCGAACAACTGGCGAAAGCCCAGGTCCTGGCTGCGGCCGCGAAAGAGGTTCTCCTCGATCGGCTCCAGGGTCAGCAAGTCCACCAGATCTTCCAATACTTGGCTCATAGAGCAACTCCTACAATCAATAGGGCATTCCGGGCTGCTTATCCGTGCAGCGTGTCCAACCATTGGGCGCGGGTGATGCGGTACAAAACATGCGGGCGCAGCGGGTCATCGGCTGCGACTTTGGGGTGTTCGAAATCTGCCTGCGGATCGTAATGCATACCGATGGCCTGCATGACTTTTTGTGAGGGCAGATTGGCTTCGGTGGTAAAGGCGACGACTTCGTCCAGCTGCAAGCGATCAAAGCCGCAGCGCAATGCCGTCCAGGCCGCCTCACTGGCATAGCCCAGGCCCCAATGCTCACGGGCCAGGCGCCAACCAATCTCCACCGCCGGGGTGAAGCCCGCTTCGAAGCTGACATTCGCAAGGCCCGTCACGCCGATAAATTCACCGGTGTCTTTGCGCTGCAACGCCCAGAAACCAAAGCCATATTCAGCAAAATGCCCGCGAATCCGGCCGATCAGCGCGGCGCTTTCCAAGTGGCTCAATTTAGCCGGAAAGTAGCGCATCACCTGCGAGTCAGCGCACATGCGCGCAAATTCCGGCAGGTCGCTGTCGCGCCATTGGCGCAGCACCAAGCGTGCACTTTCCAATTCCAGTATCGGCTCCATGGGTCCCCCTGCCTTGCCATGTGCGTGAGTGTACAGCGCTGTTAAGATCCTTCGCAGGTTCCCGTCAGAAAATCCCATGCCCTTGCCATTGATCTACCACGAAGACTACAGCCCTGAGTTCCCGGCGGACCACCGCTTCCCCATGGACAAGTTTCGCCTATTGCGTGACCACCTGGTGGACAGTGGCCTGACCCAGGACAGCCAATTGCTGTGCCCGCAGCTGTGCCCGGCAGACATCCTGGCCCTGGCCCATGAACCTGGGTATATCGAACGCTACATGGGCGGCGAACTGTCTCGCGAAGACCAGCGCCGCCTCGGCCTGCCCTGGAGCGAAGCCCTGGCGAGGCGCACCGTGCGTGCGGTGGGTGGCTCGATACTGGCGGCTGAACAGGCCCTCGAACATGGCCTGGCCTGCCATTTGGCCGGTGGTACCCACCATGCCCATTACGATTATCCGGCGGGATTCTGCATTTTCAACGACCTGGCAGTGATCAGCCGCTATCTGCTGGCCAGCGGCCGGGTCAATCGCGTGCTGATCTTCGATTGCGACGTGCACCAGGGCGATGGCACTGCCCGCATCCTCCACGACACACCGGAGGCCATCACCGTGTCGCTGCACTGCGAAAAGAACTTCCCGGCACGCAAGGCCCAAAGCGACTGGGACATCCCGCTGCCCATGGGCATGGGCGATGCCGACTACCTCAAGGTAGTGGATGACGCGCTCAACTACTTGCTGCCGCTCTACCAGCCCGACCTGGTGCTGTACGACGCTGGCGTGGATGTACACAAGGACGACGCCCTCGGTTACCTCAAGCTGACAGACGCAGGCGTCGCCGCCCGCGATGAAAGCGTGATGCGCCACTGCCTGGGCCGCGACATACCGGTGATGGGCGTGATCGGCGGCGGTTACAGCAAAGACCGCCCCGCCCTCGCCCGTCGTCACGGCATCCTGCATCACAGCGCGCAGCGGGTGTGGACGTCATCAGGCTGTCATTGAATTCTGGGTGTTACTCACAATGCCTGTGGAACGGCCTGTGGATAACTTGAGCGTAAGCGGCTGCAAGCGAGTGGCCGCATGGCCTGTAGGAAAGTGTACGTTTTTTGATCAGGCAGCGGCGTCGTGGTCGGGTAGAATGCTCGGCCTATTCACATCACCGTAGCCCTGCCCATGCCTCAGACTTCTGCCCACCACGTCTCCATTATCGGCGGCGGCCCCGCCGGGCTGATGGCCGCCGAAGTCTTGAGCCAGGCGGGCGTGCGCGTGTACCTGTACGACGGCATGCCTTCAGTGGGGCGCAAGTTCCTGTTGGCAGGTGTGGGCGGCATGAACATCACCCACTCCGAAGCCTACCCGGCGTTTCTGTCGCGCTACGCCGAACGCGCCCCGCACATGGCCCCGCTGCTGCGCAGCTTCGGCGCCGAGGCGTTGTGCGAATGGATCCATGGCCTGGGTATCCAGACCTTTGTCGGCACCTCCGGCCGCGTATTTCCTACCGACATGAAAGCCGCGCCGCTGTTGCGCGCTTGGCTCAAGCGCCTGCGGGATCAAGGTGTGGTTATCCACACCCGGCATCGTTGGACCGGTTGGAATGCCGAGGGCGATTTACTTATCCACAGCCCGGACGGCGACAAAGTTGTCCACAGCGACGCGGTGTTGCTGGCCCTGGGCGGCGGCAGTTGGTCGCGCCTGGGCTCTGACGGTGCGTGGCTGAACCTGTTTGAAGGCAAAGGCCTGCCCTATGTGCGCCTGCAACCGAGCAACTGCGGGTTCGAAGTGTCGGCGTGGAGCGAGTTGATGGTCAGCAAATTCGCTGGCGCACCGTTGAAAAACGTCGCCATTGGCCTGGGGGATGACAAGCCTCGGCTGGGTGAATGCGTGATAACCGCCACCGGTATTGAAGGCAGTTTGATTTACGCCTTGTCGGCGCCAATTCGCGAAGCGATCAACCGCAGCGGTGCAGCCACGGTGCATATCGATTTGCTGCCGAGCAAACCGCTGGACAAAGTGCAGGCCGCATTGGCCAAGCCCCGGGGTTCGCGGTCGATGAGCAAGCACTTGCACAGTCAGTTGGGGTTGGATGGCGTGAAAGCCGCCCTGCTGCGCGAGCTGACGCCCGCTGAACACTTCACCGATCCGGCGCAGTTGGCAGTGGATATCAAGGCGTTGCCGCTGACATTGGTGAGGACGCGGCCGATGGATGAGGTGATCAGCACAGCGGGGGGTGTGCCGTTTGAAGCGCTGGATGAGCGGTTGATGCTCAAACCATTGCCTGGAGTGTTTTGTGCGGGGGAAATGCTGGACTGGGAGGCGCCCACTGGTGGGTATTTGCTGACGGGGTGTTTTGCCAGTGGCAGAGCGGCTGGGCTGGGGATGTTGGAGTGGCTTAATCGCTGAGAGCCGCGCTGGATTCAAGGCCGCCATCGCAGGCAAGCCAGCTCCCACCTTTGACTGTATTCACAATTTAAAGGTGGGAGCTGGCTTGCCTGCGATGAGGCCATCAGCCACAGCGCAAAATCACTTCTTCTTACGCGGCCCGGTATTGAAAACCGGCACCTTGCGCACCGGCTTGATCGACGGCTCAGCCGGCGCCACTTCACCACTGTCCACCCACTTGCCCAGGTTGCGCTTGCCGCCACCACCGGACGTTTTAGGTTTCTTCGGTTTTTTCGGCTTCTTCACCACCTGCCCGCTGGCATCGGTATCCGGTACACGATGCTCCGGCTCGAAATCCGCTTCCATTTTGCGGGTGAGGGTCTGGCGGGTCAGCATCTCGATCGCCGAGAGCATGTTCACCTCATCAGCGCACACCAGGGAGATCGCCTCCCCAGTGTTGCCCGCACGCCCGGTACGGCCGATACGGTGGATGTAGTCCTCGGCCACGATCGGCAGGTCAAAGTTGACCACCAGCGGCAGGTCTTCGATATCCAGGCCACGGGCCGCCACATCAGTGGCCACCAGGATTTGCACCTCGCTGGCCTTGAAGCGGTCCAGTGCGCGTTGGCGGGTAGCCTGGGGCTTATCGCCATGGATGCCGTCGGCGTTGATGCCCAGGCCCTGCAACTTGTCCACCAGGGCGTCCACGCCGTTGCGGGTCTTGGCGAAAACCAATACCTGCTTCCAACGGCCCTTGCGCATCAGGTGCACAAACAGTTCCGGCTTGCGCTTCTTGTCCACCGGCACCACCCACTGCTTGACGGTGTTGGCAGCGACGTTGCGCGGGCTGACTTCGATGCTCAGCGGGTCGTTGAGCATCTGCCCAGCCAACAGGCGGATGTCATCGGAGAAGGTCGCAGAGAACAACAGGGTCTGGCGCTTTTTCGGCAACATGCGATAAATGTTGGCAAGCTCTTCGGAGAAGCCCAGGTCGAGCATACGGTCGGCTTCATCCAGCACCAGGGTTTGCAGCTGGTTGAGCTTCAGCGCGTTCTGGCGGAACAGGTCGATCAGGCGGCCAGGGGTGGCGACCAGAATGTCGACGCCTTTGCGCAGCTTCATCATCTGCGGGTTGATGCTTACCCCGCCGTATACCGCGTAGGTGGTCAGCGGCAGGTGCTGGGCATATTCAGCGACGCTGGCGTGAACCTGCTCGGCCAGTTCGCGAGTCGGGCACAGGATCAGCGCACGCGCCGAGTTGGCGGCGACTTTCGGCCCTTCCATGGTCAGCAGTTGCAGCAGCGGCAAGGCGAAACCTGCGGTCTTGCCGGTGCCGGTCTGGGCCGCGGCCATCAGGTCGCGACCGGCCAGCACCGCCGGAATGGCTTGCGCCTGCACCGGCGTCGGGGTCTGGTAGCCAAGCGTCTCAAGGGCGCGCAGCAAGGGTTCGATCAGGCCAAGGGTGGCGAAAGTCATGTAGTTACCGTAGGAAAAATTCAGCGCAAGGGCGTAATGCGCGGCAGTTTACCTTATTTCCGGCTTGGGCTTGCGCCACTGGGGCAGGCTGATCAGCAACACGGCGCTGATGATCACCAGCATCGCCAAGGCTTCTTCCAGGCCGATGGTCTCACCGACGAATACAATCCCCAGCAACACCGCCACAGCCGGGTTCACGTAGGCATAGCTGGTCGCCGCTGCCGGACGCACATGCTTGAGCAGATACATGTAGGCGTTAAAGGCGATGATCGAACCGAATACCGTCAAGTAGGCCAGGGCCAGCCAGCCTTCCAGCGGCGGCATGGCCTGCAGGTGCTCGCCCGACAGCGCGCTGACAATCAGCAGCGCCACGCCGGCCACGAGCATTTCTGCGGCACTGGCCATGGCGCCCTGGGGCAGTGGCAGGTGGCGGCTCCACACCGAGCCGAAAGCCCAGGAGGCCGCCGCAACCAACAGCAAAACTGCACCCGATGGGCTTGATTGCAAGGTACTGCCCATATTGAGCATGGCGATGCCGATGATGCCCAGGATCACCCCGGCCCATTCCAGCCGCGTATTACGCGCGCCCCAGAAAAACCCACACAGCAGGGTAAACAACGGCACGGTCGCCACGGCCAATGCCGCCACACCGGACGACACACCCATGTGTTCGGCCACGCTGACACCACCATTGCCCACGGTGAGCAACAAAATGCCGATCATCCCGGCGGCCTTCCACTGCGGCCAGGTTGGCGCCGGCACCCCGCGCCACCTGAGGAAGCCATACATCAACACACCCGCCGTGCAAAACCGAATCCCCGCCAGCAACAGCGGCGGCCAGAACTCCACACCGATGCGGATCACCAGGTAAGTGGAACCCCAGATCACATACAACGCAAAAAAGGCGGCGATCAACGGTAAGGGAAAGCGACGTGGGCCAGGCATTGGGCGGCTCTAATGGCAGGAAAAGGGAGACTTATTCTAGAAACGAAGGTGGATAAACTTAAGTTACAAAACCTGTTTAAACCGCCCATACACTTTTCAAACCATGGTTATGAGGGCTATAACCCGTGCTTTCGAAAGCCACGCGCCACCGGAGCCTTACCATGGACAAATACGACCGCATGCTGCTCAGCGCCCTGCTTGAAGATGGCCGTGCTTCCTACGCGCAACTGGCGCGCACCGTGAACCTCTCCGCCCCCGCCGTGGCCGAACGCGTGGCCAAGCTTGAGGCCAGCGGAGTGATCACCGGGTACCAGGCCAAAGTGGATCTATCCAAAGTCGGTTTGCCGATTCAGTGCGTAATTGAACTGCGGCTGACCAATCACGGCAGCCAGAAGGTGTACGACGCCCTGGCGCAAATTCCCGAACTGACCGAATGCCACCGGGTCACGGGCGACCCGTGCGTGATCATGCAAGCGGCGGTGGGCACCATGCCGCAGTTGGAAGACCTGATTAATCGGGTGGCAAAGTTCGGGTTCAGCAAGACCTCGATTATTTTGTCCAGCGCCATAGAGCGACGGGTGCCGTTGGGGCAGTTGGAAGCCAATGGGAAAAATGGTGGCTGACCTACCGCCATCGCGGGCAAGCCCGGCTCCCACAGGGATCGCGTACTGCCAACTGTGGGAGCTGGCTTGCCTGCGATGGCGTCAGTGGCCTCACCGAAGAGTCGAACGCTGAACAATCAAATCGACTACCTGCTCAATCGTAGTGATGTGTTCCCAATCCTCCTGCGTCGCTTGCAACTTGAACTGCCACTTGATCTGCATGACAAAGCAGGTCAGGTCGTCATCAATGATGTCGAAGTCATGGATGAAATCGGTTTGCTCCGTCACTTCGCTTCGGTCGATAAAGCCGATGATATCGACGAATAGCTGGATCACTTTTTCGCTGATGTCGGCTCTGGTCAGGCTACCTTCCATTTCTCGCCTCATAGGCACACTTACCAATACTGACTAGGTCAAAGACTGCAAGCCCGGCAGCGACGAAGGGGATGCCTCGCCCGATGATGCCAAATACCCGGACCGTGCCAAACGTTGCCTTTGCCATTCTGGCCATGGTGGGTTGCTTGATCAACGTACGAGGGAAAAAGCGCATTCCGATCAGGCTAGCCAGGTTCGTGGTTTTGCTGGAGCCGACGTGAACCCAAGCACCCACCGCAATTTTGCTTATCGGTATACCCGCCGCACCAGTGATCACCGTTGCTGCCGTGAGGCCGTAGTGTTGCTGTGTACATTTCCAGAGTTCATCAAACGTCGTATCGGGCACGGCGGGGTCAGCGTGAATCGGCTTGAGTAACTGGTAATGAGGGCCATGACTCCAACCTGGCGAACTCGGCAACGCTATGACTGCCGGGCAGCTTGTCATCGTGTTCCCCACATGAAACGCCATGCTTGAACTGGAACCCAGATCAATGCCATTTGATTCGAGTTCCAACTTGCTTCGCACGATCGCTGTATGAAGGTCGCTTTCCTGCATGTTCTTTGTCCCTGTGCGTGAATGACACACAGGATGGTAGGCCGCAGTAAAACTCGATGGATGAGTAAAGAGGAAAACCAGAAAGGTCCTAGATCATAGCCGGATTTGGCCTACCGACCATTCAGCGCCCAGGTGAAAGAGACCTCAAAACCCCAGAGTTTCAGTGGCCAGCAAGACCAATCCCTTTCATTTGCGGGACGTTTCCGAGAGAATCCCACGGCCTTGTTTCCGTCGGATTCGGTAGCTAGTCTCGCCCTGTCATCGAATGTTCGGTGACCGGACGTGCAAGTCCGATGGCAAGCAAGATCATAAATAAACCTGCAGCCGATATGCCTGTTATGGCGGCTGTGCGTGGGAGGCCTTCGGGCCTGCTGGGTTTGGATCCTTGCCCCGGTCTTGCACACCTACGCACAGTTGCCACCCTAATTCGCGTGCAAGCGAACGGTGTCGACTTCTTCCAGCAAGGAGTTTCACCATGGCCAAAAAAGTCACCCCCGATCCACCCAAGTCCAAAACCGACTTCCTCAGCGAAGACGCCCTGCTCCACCGTCGCGCCATCGACTACTACCTCAAGGCATCCGCCCCGGATGCGCCCATTTTTATCCTGAATGACAACCTGAGCTTCGAAGACGCCCTGGCCCATGCGGCGGATTTGTTGCATTGCGCGGTGGAGACGGCACATGGGTCGGGCGAGGTGATGAAGGCGCCGCAGCGGGCGGTGATGCATTTGGTGGAGATGGCGAAGGGAGTGGTGGACCAGGCGTTGGCGTGCACACAGCCTCGATAGGCGCCGCATCACTAAATGTGGGAGGGGGCTTGCTCCCGATGGCGGTGTATCAGCCAGCTTATTTTTAGCTGACACACTGCTATCGGGAGCAAGCCCCCACCCACATTTGGATCTTTGGTGTTCTTGAGAGGGTGGCTGGTTTAGAACCCGCGATGCTTTTTCAGGTGCTCATTGATTTTGGCGGCAGGCACTTTCTGCAAGGTGCATAACAGGTCATGGGACAGTTCGCGCAGGCCGTGGGTCTGGCGCAGTTGCTGGGCCAGGTGGGCCGTGAGGTTGGCGGCCATTTCCGCATCCGCCAGCGCCCGGTGAGCCTGGCCGGTGTGGGGCAGTTTGGCGTAGGCGTTGAGGGTGCCGAGCTTGTGGTTGGGCGCAGCCGGCATCAGGCGGCGGGCCAGCAGCAGGGAGCAGGCGAATTTCTGCAGGCGGGTGCGGCGGATCAGGCCGAGCTCATAGTCCCAGAACTTCTGGTCGAAGGCGGCGTTGTGCGCCATCAAGGGCGTGGTGCCGACGAACTCATTGACCTCGTTCATCACTCGCTCAGCCGGTGGCGCACCGCGCAGCATGGCGTTGCTGATGCCGGTGAGCTGTTCGATAAAGGCCGGTACGCGCACACCGGCGTTCATCAGGCTCTGGTAGCGGTCCACGATTTGACCGCGCTCGAGGATGACCACGCCAATCTCCGTGGCCCGGCATTGGCTGCTGGGGGTGATGCCGGTGGTTTCAAAGTCGATGACCGCTATACGTTCCAAACCTGCTCCAACTCCATTCAACAATCTATTTCTATTTGAGCAACAACGCGCCTTCGATCGGCACGTAGTGGCTGGCGGCGCGTATCAATGAGTTGGCCGTCAGACCAGGCACGCCGTAGGCCACGGCCCGCACGCCATGCTTTTGGATGATGCGTTCGAGCAGCATGTCGAAATCGCCGTCACCGGAGGCCAGTACGATTTCGTCGACATGGTCGGCGGCGTCCATGATGTCGAGGGTGATGCCCACGTCCCAGTCGCCCTTGGCCGAGCCATCGCTGCGCTGGATATACGGCTTGAGTTTTACCGTAAAGCCCAGGTTGCGCAGGATCTGCTGGAATTGCTGCTGCTTGCTGTCGCCACGGTCGATGGCATACGCGTACGCCTCGACAATCTGCCCGCGAGCGCTGATGTCAGCCCACAGGGCGGCGTAGTTGAAGTGGCAGCCATAGGCTTGGCGCACGGTGTAGTAGAGGTTTTGTACATCGGCGAACACTGCAATTTTCTTCACCGCACTTCCTCATGGACAGCCAGGCGCCAGCGCCCGGAAAGGGCGCCAGTATGCCAGCCAAGGGAGCGTTTCCGGGAAAAAATCAGACCGGAGCGCCGTGGCGCCCCGGGCCAAGAGGTGTCAGACGAAGGAATCGTCGTCGCCGAAGGAAGAGGAATCGTCGGAATAATCGCTGTCAGCGAAGCTGTCGGCATTGTTGCTGCCCCAACTGTCATTGCCGGCAAACTTCTGGTCATCGTTGCCCCAGTCACCCTGGTCGCTGGCCGGTGCCGGTTGTTCGATGATTTCTTCCACCACCTGTGGTTGCGAGTTGTGATGGAACAGGCTGCTGATACCTTCGGCGAGCAACACACCACCGGCCACACCGGCAGCGGTCTTCATGGCGCCGCCGAGGAAACCGCTGCCCACGGGTGCGCCAGCCGGTGCTTGCGGCGGCTGATAGTTTTGCTGCGGTGCTGGCTGGTTGAACGACGGCCGCGCCGGCTCACGCCAGCCGCCACCGGAGTTGTTCGGCGCAGGCTGTGGCTCACGGGAGCTACCGCCAAAGATGCTCGACAAAAACCCACCACCACTGGCCGGCGCCGGTTGCGCAGACTTGGCCCGCTGCAGTTCGTCCTGCAATTGCTGGATCTGTTGCGCCTGTTGCTTGTTTTGCGCATCCAGAGCCTGGAGCGCATGTTCCTGCACCAGCAATGACTGGGTCATGTAGTAGCCGGCGGCCGGCTGGCGAGTCATGTGCTCCTTGATCCGCGCTTCGGCCTGGGCGTCGCGGGGGGCTGAGTCCGTTTCGGCTTGCTGCAACCGTGAAAACAGTCCATCGATCAGGGTTTGCTCTTCGCTGTTCATGGCGACCTCGTTAGATTGCCGATAAAAAATTCCGGTCCCGCCTGTGATCAGGCCGGGTGCCTTCCAGTTATGGGGATGTTACGAGTTGTTTCAATGGTCTTTACTCAAGGTTTACGTTTGCGCCCCTTTGGACCCTGATCGGTTAAAGTGTGGCCCTCTGCTTCCAGGCCTGTGATGACCCTGATGAATCCGTTAGACGTTTTGCGCGACTCCTTGCGTTTTACCCAGCGCAACCTGGGCGCCATCGTGCAGTTGTGCCTGCCGTTGGTGATCCTCGAAGCCCTGCTGCAACAAATACTGGACCACACGCTGGGCCCGGATGCGTTTCCCGGCTACAGCGTAGTCGTGGGTTTATTGGTGTACCCGCTGTACACCGGCGCCTTGATCCTGTTTCTCGACGCCCGCACCCGTGGCGAGTCGCCACGCACCAAGGATGTATGGGCCATGGCATTGAGCCTGTGGCCGCGCTTCGCCTTGCTGACGGCCATGAGCACGTTGCTGATATTGCTGGGCCTGTCGCTGTATTTCCTGCCGGGCTTGTGGCTGATGGTGGTGTTGGCGTTTGCCGAATACCTGCTGGTGCTGCGCGGTATGCCGGCGTTGGCGGCGATGAAGGAAAGCTTTCGCCTGACCCGCGGGCATTTCTGGCGAATCCTGGTGTGCCTGCTGTGCGTGATGACGCCGTTGTGGCTGCTCAAGGGTGCCAGCGTGGCGGCGTATCCCGAGCCCGCGCCGCTGCTGGGGCTGTTGATGGACAGTGCGCACAGCTTCCTGCAGTTGTTTACCAGCGTGGTGCTGTTCCGTTTATTCATGTTGATCGGTGGCGACGCCGACGCGCGGTGATATGCTCCGTGCCTCTTCTGACACGCATATAAGCCGAGCCGATGACCCGTTTATTGCGCATCACCCTGTTGAGCCTGTTGATCATCGTCGGCCTGCTGGCCGCGCTGATCTACAGCCTGACCTGGCGCCCTGCCGACAAAGAAACCCTGCCCGTCAGCTGCGTGGCACCCCGTGCGCCGACGCTGCTGCCGGGGCAGGCGCTCAAGGTCATGACCTGGAATGTGCAATACCTGGCCGGCAAGAACTACGTGTTCTGGTACGACACCCCGGACGGCAGCGGCCCGGACGATCGCCCTACCGTCGAAGACATGGCCTTCAGCCTCGACGAAGTGGCCCGGGTGATCCGCGACGAACAACCCGACATCCTGCTGTTGCAGGAGCTCGACGAAGGCGCCAAACCGTCCCACTATCAGGACCAGCTTGCGCTATTGCAGGAGCGCCTGGTCGACCTCTACCCGTGCAGCGCCCAGGCCTTCGACTGGAAAGCCGACTTTGTGCCCAGCCTGCATATCTTCGGCAGCGTCGGGCGCAAGCTGGCGACACTCAGCCGCTACCAGATCGAGCACGCCGAACGCCTGCAACTGCCGACCGCCGATGCCAACGTCATCAGCCGCCAGTTCCAACCCAAGCCAGCTCTGCTGCTGACATATCTGCCCTTGAGCGATGGCGGCCAACTGGCGGTGCTCAACACCCGCCTGGACGGCGGCGCACCTGGGCGCAGCGCGGTGCAGGAGCAAGTGGCAAGCACGGTAAAACTGCTGGATAAACTCGAAGGTCGCGGCACACCCTGGTTGATTGGCGGGGATTTCAACCTGCTGCCACTGGGCCAGTTCCTGCGCCTGGACGCTGGCAAGCGCGGCCAGTACTCGCCGGACAGTGAGTTGCATCTGCTGTGGGACAAATACCCGATGATCCCCAGCAACAGCCAATCCAGTGGTATCGACCGTGAGAAATGGCTGACGCACTTCCCCAACGATCCAAGCCTTGATGGCCCGGACCGCACTCTGGATTACCTGTTCTACAGCTCGCGGATCAAACGCGTGGAAGCGAAGGTGCGGCAGGAAGATACGTTGCGTATTTCCAACCACCTGCCGGTGATCGCCCGCTTCCTGCTGCCTGCCGCACAATAACCCCTAGGGTTTCAACACCTGGGCCCGCAGCGGCTTAAGCCACTCAAGGCTTTCAACCGTGGTGCCGGATGGGCGGTACTCACAGCCGATCCATCCTCGGTAGCCACGCTGCTCCAGCGCCGCGAACAAGGCGGCAAAGTCCATGGTCCCGGTGCCCGGCTCGTGACGCCCCGGGTTGTCGGCGATTTGTACATGGACGGTCCTGTCGTAAAACTGCGCCAGTACCCCGGCTGCGTCGCCGGTCAAAAGCTGGGCATGGTAAAGATCCAGAATCAGCCCGACACTCGTAAAGGTTTCCAGCACCTGTTGCGCCTTGTTGAAGTCAGACATGTAATAGCCGGGCATCGCCTGCGGGCAGATCACTTCAATAAGCGCGCGCAAACCCTGATCTTCGAGGTACTTGACCGCGTATTCCAGGTTACTTGCGTAGGCAGGCGCGCTCTCATCCTGGGGCGTGGTCACGCCAGACATGATGTGCACATCCGAGCAGTTCAGCGCCTTCGCATAGCGGGCCGCCTCGCGCAGCCCATCGCGAAATTCCTGCTCCTTGCCCTGCAAGGCAGCGATGCCTTTGGTAACACCTGCCGGCGCTGCGAACTGAATCAACGGCAGGTTGTATTGAGCCAGGTGATCGGCGAGCAGGCTGGCGTCAAATTCATAGGGCGATGGGAACTCCACCGCCCTGAAACCGGCAGCGGCGGCGGCTTCGATGCGTTGCAGAAAAGGCAATTCGTTGAACTGGAAACCGAGGTGAGCATTGAATTTGAGCATGGGTAACTATCCATCCTGGGAATAAACAAATCATCAGCCTGGAGCCTCATTCGCGACTCCAGCGCCGCGCTATTGAAAGTGGTCAGTGCAAATACTCATGCTCTTCGTATGGTATTTTCCCACTCCAGTGCGGTGGGGGCATCTGCCCCGACGGGAACGGACTGAAGCTAACCATTCGGAATAAAACCTGTGATCAAGAAAGACCTCGCCCTGCAGTTGGCCCCACGCGTCATCGACATGGTTCGCGCCCGTTCGATGAAAGCCGGTGAGCCCTTGCGCGAGCAGACATTTGCGCAAGCGCTCGGGGTGTCGCGCTCGCCGATCCGGCGGGTTTTTGCCTTGCTCGCCGAGTGGGACCTTGCCATTCAAGAGCCCAATCGTGGCTATTTCCTCAAACAAGGTGCCGGGCAGATTCAGGAAGCCGCAGTCCCTTGCGCCAGCGATCCGTTCGAGGACTTTTACCTTCGCGTGGTCGACGACATTCTGAGCGGAGAAATACCGGCGCACTTTTTCGAAGCGCAGTTGTTGCGACGCTATGAGGTGCCCCGGGGGCAGTTGCTCAAGGTGCTGAACCGGTTGGCCGGCGAAGCCATGGTGGAGCGTAAGCCAGGCCAAGGGTGGGGCCTCAAGGACTTCGTGCATAACACGCAGGCGCATATTCATAGCTACCGTTTCCGGATGGCCATCGAACCGGCGGCGCTGCTTGAGCCCGGTTATCAGGTCAATCACGCCGCGTTTGCCCAGGCCAGGCAACAGCAACAGGCCTTGATCGACGGCGAGATCCAGACCTTGTCCCGCGCGCAACTGTTCCAGCTGGGGGCCCAGTTTCACGAAATGATCGTGCAGTGCTCCGGCAATGTTTTTTTCATCGACGCCATACGCCACCAGAATCAGCTCAGGCGCTTTATGGGCTACAAGGCCAACATTGATCGCACGCGTCTTAAGGCGCAATGCCAGGAACACATCCATTTGCTCGACCTCATCGAGTCTGATCGGCGTGAAGAAGCCGCACAGTTTCTCTGGCGCCACCTGGATCAAGTCGGCCGACTCAAGACTGATCAACGCGCAGTGCCAGAAGAAAGCCAAATCTAGAGCACGTCACTGACTACCCGTCAGTGCCGCAGCTTCGCCATCACCGCGCCCAATAACGGGCCAAGCAGCCTAGCACAATTGTTTCTGATCAAAACAGAATACAAAAAAATCACCAAACAGTTAATTTTTTCACTACATATTGTATTTCGTTACAACAATAGGCAATCATGCGCGCCGCTCGGACTCGGATCCGTAACGAATCGCACAGGGATGGTGGCCATGAACGAAAGGACGTTGGGTAGTGCAGCGGGAGTCTCAAACCTCCTGTTCGGGGTGTACAACACAGTGGTTGCCCTGCTTGGCGTGATGCTGGCCTATAAAGGCGGCGTGCTGATGGCCGCGGGCGGGTCACCCTATTACGCGATGATGGGCACCGCGCTGTTGTTATCGGCCATCCTCTTGGGCCTGAAAAAGTCCCTGGGCCTCTACCTTTATGGCGCAGCCTCTGTGGCCACCTATGCCTGGGCGGTGTGGGAGTCTGGTTACGATGGCTGGGCCTATATTCCACGCCTGGCCTGGCTGGCGGTTCTCAGCGTGCCGTTCCTGGCGTTCTGGCCCGTGGTACGGCGTGATTTTGCCAAGGTCAGAAAAAGTCATTACTTCACCATTATGGGTGTGCTGCCGCTGGTGATGGGGGCCACTATCCTGGTACCGCTGTTCTTCCCCACAAACGTTCACCTTGCCGACTCGACGCTCGCCACCACACGCCCTGCCGCCGCGTTCAGCCGCAGTACCGTCACCTCTCCAGACGGCAATATTGCCGCATCACACACCGAGACCAACTGGACCGCCTATGCAGGCTCCAACCTGGGCAACCACTATTCAGCCGCGTCTCAAATCACGCCTTCAAATGTGTCGGGCCTGGTCAAAGCCTGGGAATACCACCACGGCGACGTGAAGCAACCCGGTGAGAAAACCAAGTACTTGAACGAAGCCACGCCGATCAAGGTGGGTAACTCGCTCTACACCTGCACCCCCAAGCAAATCATCATTTCCCTGGATGCCACCACTGGAAAGGAGAACTGGCGATTCGACTCCAAAGTCGACCCGGACTACTTCGCCAATGGCGGCGCCTATTGCCGTGGTGTTTCTTATTTCGAAGTCCCCAATGCCAGTGGCTTGTGCGCCTCGCGTATCATTTGGGGCACCAATGATATTCGCCTCGGCGCGGTAGACGCCCTGACCGGCCAGGCGTGCCCCGACTTCGGCAACGCAGGCTTTGCGGATTTGAAAGACGGGCTGGGCACTTTCAGAAAAGGCTCGACGGGTATCACGTCTGCCCCTCTGGTCATTCGCGGGGTGGTGATCACCGGTGGCCGAGTACTCGACTCGGATGTGCGCCCTGCCCCCTCGGGCGTGGTGCGCGCCTACGATGCAGTGACCGGCAAACAGAAGTGGGCCTGGGATTTGGGCCGGCCAGACACCAACGCCCCCGCGGGTAACAACGAGACCTACACCCTCAGCACCCCCAACTCGTGGGCACCGCTGTCGGCCGACGATGAACTGGGCCTGGTGTATGTCACCACCGGCAACGCAGCGGGCGACTTCTATGGCGGCACCCGCACAGCACAAGAAGACACGTTCAGCTCGTCCCTGGTCGCACTGGACGCCACCACCGGTAAAGTCCGCTGGCACTTCCAGACAGTCCACCATGATCTATGGGACTACGACCTGAGCCCGCAACCCAGCCTGATTGATTTTCCGACGGCTGCCGGGCCACGCCCGGCCGTGATCCAGGCGACCAAATCCGGCCAGTTGTTCGTGCTTGACCGCGCCACCGGCGAACCACTGGTGGATATCGTGCAAGCTCCTGTCCCACAGGGCACCGCCCCGGGAGACTACACCGCAGCCACCCAGCCACTGTCCCCTGATATGCCGAGCACCATGGGGCGTCCATCGAAAACACCGGAAGTACTGACCGAAGCCAATGCCTGGGGCCTGACGCCTTTCGATCAGATGCAATGTCGCCTCGAATTTCGCCAGGCACGCTACGAAGGGATCTTCACCCCGCCGGTCGTGGGCCAGCAAAGCCTGATCTTCCCCGGCCATCATGGCGGCTTGAACTGGGGCGGTGTGATGGTCGACCTCAAGCGAGGGCTGCTGATCATCAATAACCAGCGCCTTCCTTATATGCAGGGGCTGGTACCACGCGAACAGCTCGACGCCATCAATGCCAAGTCGTTCCAGGAGTCGCCGGGCAACGCCCAGGGCTTCCGCGTCCAGGCCGGGCTACCTTACGGCGCAATTAAAGACCCGTGGATGTCATCCCTGGACCAGCCTTGTATTGCGCCACCCTGGGGCTTTATCTCCGGTATCGACCTGCGCACTCGCGATGTCGTGTGGAGCCGCCCGTTCGGCACAGGCTATGACAGTGGACCTTGGGGGATAGCCTCCAAGATGCGCTTCGAAATCGGTACGCCGAGTGATGCAACCGGCGTGACAACCGCTGGCGGCGTGACGTTCATCGGCGCCGCTATTGACCGGTTCATGCGGGCTTACAACAGCGAAAGCGGTGAGCTGCTCTGGGAAGAACGCCTCCCGGCAGGCAATCAGGCTTCACCCTTGACCTACATGAGCCAGGGTCGACAGTACGTGGTGGCGGTGGTTGGCGGTCATGACCGAATCCCAACCAAGTTAGGTGACAGCATCATCGCCTGGGCCCTGCCTGAGCAGTAAATCGAGTGCTGTAAGAGAGGCTCGCTATGACCGTATCGGTGGGTAAAACATATACATGTTCTACCCCCCTCAGTCATGGCGTAGTTTCTGGCACGTATCGCATCACTTCAAAGTGATGACAGGCTAATGACTTACCGCAGGAAGTTTATAAGTAGCGGCCATCACTGCTGCCCTTTATTCACGTAGCAATACCCACTTCTACGCCAGATTCAAAGCGCCTGACTCTCTCAGCGCGCTCGCAGGCGATTGCGCCCGGTTTACTCACCTGATGAGAAGCCTGCGCATCGATATATACGCTTTACGCTTTATAAAATTGGATAGGAATTAACAATGCTCGAACTTTCTGATGGTTTGTATCTATTGGTGGGCGTCAGTTTTATTACGTCATTCATGACGGCTGCCATTGGCGTGGGCGGCGGGATTGGACTGCTTGCGGTTATGCCTCAATTCATCCCCATTTCTGCGGTTGTACCGGTTCACGGCTTGATTCAAATGGTCAGCAACGCCAGTCGATTCGCGTTTGACTTCAAAAGTGCAAAAGTGGAAATCCTGCCTAAATACGTTATCGGCTGCCTGGTCGGCGCGTTCATCGGTTACTTCTTCATCGGCAAATTTCCCGAGCAATATTTATCACTGATTCTCGGCTTCTTCATCCTGGCCATCACCTGGACCAAGATCGTCGCACGCCTGGGTTTTATATTTAAAAACTTTGCCCTGGTGGGCTTTTTTCAAACCTTCCTTTCACTGTTCGTGGCCGTAACCGGTTTGATATCGCAGCCCATCCTGATGAAGATGAATATTAATAAAAACGAAGTCATTGTCACCCACGCCATGCAAATGAGCGTACTGCACGGGCTCAAGGTCGCCGCCTTTGTTATTGCAGGTTTTGCGTTCATGGATTACGCCAACCTGATCATCATCATGATTACCGCCTCTACATTGGGTTCGTACTTGGGCGGCTTTCTCAGAGACCGTATATCGCAGCGTGTCGGCGCAATGCTGTTAAAGGCAGGGGTGACGTTTTTTGGTTTGAAGATGATCTTCGATCATTTTTTCAACGGCCTGTAAAAAGTTCTTCCAATAAAACAAGGAGCGTGAAATGAGCATACGTAAGTTTGATTTTTTTGAAACCAAAGAAATCTCAACGTTTCTGAAAGAGCATGGATATTGCGTTATCAAGCCTCAAGACCACTCTCTGGAAGCCTTTAGAGAGACCGCCGGCAAGTTTGGGCTGATTCAGTTTCATACCAAGTCCGATGAACACGGTGTGGTGGGCGGTGGCGAGCCGATCAACAAGGACTGGCAACGCTTCAAGGATGATTATCATGGCGAACTGTCGAGCGATTTTTTCCCGCATACCGATGGGTCATTCTTGAATGGCATCGCCTACGTAGAGGGCACTGCGAAAAAAATCACGCCACCCAAATTCGTCATTCTCCAGTGCGTTTCAAAGCCTGAATTTGGCGGCGACAACTTCCTGGTGGATGGGCAGAAAATCTACAATGACCTGCTTGCCAATAACGCCGAGACATTAAAAATTTTGATGACCAGCGGCAGTGTTACTTACTGCCGCGACGACTTGTTGTCCATCGATTGCGCAGTCTTTGAAAAAATCGATGACGAAACGTTAAGAATTCGCTACCGATATGACAGCACTGCGTTTATTCCCGAATGGGCCAACGCGGCGTTTAAATACATCCAGACCCACTACTCCACCAACGAGCGTTACATTACCCCCATCAGCCTTGAGCCAGGGGACATCCTGGTGATGGATAACCTGCGGGTCCTGCATGCCCGGCATAAATTCATCGATGGCAACCAGCAGAGAAAAGTAAGAAGGCTGTGGATCGCTGATGACGCGAGCACCACATTCAAGAACATCCTGGATCAATCCCCGGTACGCAGGGCCATGCTGCCCTTTCAGAACTACAATATTGCCCAGTCTGAAACCGCCGGGCATTCGTTCATCGAGTACACCTGCGGCATCCACGCCCAAGCGAGCAAATCGCTGCCAGACGCGCATAAGCAATTTGACAGTGCGCTTGAAGCGCTTTAAGCCCTTCAAGACAACCTCCTTGCTGTGATTCAACGCTTTCAGGTAACCCCCCAGTCATCAAAACGACTGGGGAGTTACTTACATTCAAGGCTTTCTGGGTTTGATCCGGGCCGTCGCTTCGGCCACCAATGGGTCATCCGGCCAGTAATGCTTCGTACCACCTAGCACCTTCGACATTGACAGCGTTGTAGCCCCTGACTTACCGGGCTTATGAGGTTTGCGTGAGAAACACCGTTGACTGTCAATCACGCTATGACGGATTGACATTTGGAAAGGGGATTTTATAGAGGGTTGACACACCACGGCGCATAGCGAAGGGAGTTCAGACGGGAAAACATTGACATTCAAAAGCCAACCACGCCCCTCTGGCCCCAATACACCATGACGGCACAAGGCCCCTGACCGCGAAGACCGCTCACATTCCTGGGGGAATATAACCGGGGACATACCTGACATTGGTGCACTTGCCATGAAGAATTCGTCCATCTTCGATCAGGAACTGCGCAATCTTCTTTTGTTGATTGATCTTCGCCTGCAATTTGCAATCGGAACTGTGCCCGACTTGTTGATAGTGTTCGGTGTACACCATGCCATTACCGGTATGGGTCATTGATGTCCCGGCCGCTTCGGTGGTGGTCCAGCTCGCGGACTTGTACCAGGTCAGCACCGCCAAGGGTTCGCCGTTCGAACCGAGTTCCTTTTTCATCGAATCGGGTTTGCCGAACAAGTCCAGCGCTTCCTGCATATCACGCCCTTCCCAGCGGCTTTGCGCAATAGTGGAACAGCCAGTCAAGAGCAAGACGGCCAACAGAGTGGTTAACAATAAGCGTATGTAAGTCATTGGCTGTCCCGGCTTATTTATTCAGTTCGAGCAGGCTGTCGATGTTGTCCATCATCTGGCTCTTTTCCTGAATCGGTGCGAGTTTGAAGAACATCTGCTGCAGCATCTCGATCATCTGCAGGTATTCCATCTTGCCCACGGCGGCCATGTCGTTTTTAGCTCGACTGCCCGGCGCACAGGCAAACTTCAGCGCTTGCTGTACCCAGAACTCTTTCGGGGTTTGCCATTGATTGGCAACTTTCAGATGGCGCAGGGTGTAAGCCAGACGCTCGACGGATTGGCCATTGATAAAGCGCACTTTGCCCGTAGAGCACTGGGCTTCGAGGTTGTACACGTCGATCATTGGTTTGCCGGGCTCTTCATAAACCAGGGTCACCGCGACCATGGTCGCGCCTTTAGTTTTTTCAGAAGGCACTACCGACGTGGCATCGGCGACGTACATGATGTTTTTTTGGGCCACGCCGTTGCCGTAGATAATCCACCAGTCACCAATCGGATTGGGCTCTTCGGCATTTGCCGAATTGGAGGCAAACAGCAGCGCAGCCGACAAGAAGATCAACTTCTTGAACTTGAAGAGAAATGACATGGGCAGTTCCGTTCCTTGGGTACACGTTGCCAGGCAGCAACTTGTTATTGTTCGGGCCGCCACTTTAGGAGGCGGCTCGGACAGGCACAATTAGGGCGGATGGGCTAATGGCGCGCTGCCATTACTGCTCAGGTGCCTCGAGGTTTTGCCCGTGCTGTGGCTTCGGCCACCAACGGATCATCCGGCCAGTAATGCTTCGGATACCGCCCCTTCAAATCCTTCTTCACCTCGGCGTAGGTACTGCGCCAGAAGTTCGCCAGATCCTGCGTGACCTGCACCGGCCGCCGCGCCGGGGACAGCAGGTGCAACTTCACGGCCAGGCGCCCGCCGGCGATACGCGGGGTGTCTGCCAGCCCGAACAATTCCTGCAAGCGCACCGCCAGAATCGGCGGCTGCTCGCTGTAGTCCAGGCGTACCGATGATCCCGACGGCACTTTCACATGCTGCGGCGCCAACTCTTCCAGGCGTTGGGGCAATGGCCAGGGCAGCAGGTTATGCAGACAGCTGGAAATATCCAGGTTGGCGAAATGGCTGAGGCGCGAGACCTTGCCCAGGTAAGGCATCAACCAGTGTTCGAGGCTGGCCAGTAGCGCCTTGTCGCTGATGTCGGGCCACTCGCTGGTGTTGCCGGCGTCGAGTTGGCGCAACAGCATCACACGGGCTTGCCACTGACGCAGTTCCGGAGTCCAGGGCAGCAGTTCCAGGCCTTTGCGGCGCACCAGGTTGACCAGCGCCTGGCTGCGGGCGGATTCGTCGAGGCCGGTCAGCGGTTCGCGGCTGAGTACCAACTCACCGACTTTGCGTTGGCGCTCGGCACGCAAGACGCCTTCGCGTTCGTCCCAGTCGAGTTGGTCGACATTGCGCACTTGCTCGGCCAGCACCGTGTCGAACAACGCCGGATCAAAATCCGCCGCCAGGTAGATGCGTTCTTCGCGCTGACCCTGGCGACTGCCCAGGTCGGCGATCACCAGCCAGGGTTGTTTCATCAGGCTGTCGGCTTCGGCAAACAGCGCCGCGCGACCATTGGCCAGGCGATATTCAGCGCCACCGGGGCGACGTTGCTGGGCGACGCGGTCCGGGTAGGCCAGTGCCAGCAAGGCGCCGAGCCAGCGCGGGTGGTCGGGATTGTCCACCGGCTGGGTCGCCTTGCCGCGCAGGTAGCCACCGTATTGCCGTGCCAACTGCTTGGCGCGCTGCACGCCACCCTGAGTGCCGCGTGCGCGTTCTTCACCGGCCATCAGCGCCAGGCGGCTGTGCAAGTCGGCACCGCCGCCGCGCAGGATATCGCGCTCGCCCAACAGGGCTGCCACGTCACAGGCCATGGCAGCCAGCCCCAGGTCCTGGCCACGCAATAACAGATGGGCAATACGCGGGTGGGCCGGCAGCTCGGCCATCTTCTGGCCATGGGCGGTGAGGGTTGCTTCGTTCAATGCACCCAGGCGTTGCAACAGCTCCTGAGCCTGGGCATAGGCGGCAGTCGGTGGGATGTCCAGCCAAACCAACTGGCTGGGCGTCACGCCCCAACGCGCCAGTTGCAAGGCCAGCCCGGCCAGGTCGGCGGCGAGAATTTCCGCACTACCATAGGCGGCCAAACCGTCATGCTGGTCTTCGGACCACAACCGATAACACACCCCCGGTTCCAACCGCCCTGCCCGACCGGCGCGCTGGGTGGCGCTGGCACGGGAGATGCGCTGGGTGTCGAGGCGCGTCATGCCGCTGCCCGGGTCAAAACGTGGCACCCGCGCCAGCCCGGCGTCGATCACCACGCGCACGCCGTTGATGGTCAGGCTGGTCTCGGCGATGTTGGTGGCCAGCACCACTTTGCGCTTGCCGGCCGGCGCCGGGTCGATGGCGGCGCGCTGGGCGTTGAGGTCCAGCTCACCGTGCAGGGGGCATAACAGCACATCCGGGCGATCACCCAAGGCCTCGGCCAGTTGCTGGTTGACCCGGCGAATCTCCGCTTGCCCCGGCAAAAACACGAGCACGCTGCCGGTCTCGTCATGCAGGGCTTCGAGGACGGTTTGTACCACGCGCGGCTCGATAAACTCCCCGGCCTGGTACGGCCGGCCCCAGCGCATCTGCACCGGGAACATGCGCCCTTCACTGCGCAGAATCGGCGCGTCATCCAGCAAGCCCGCCAGGCGCTCGCCTTCGAGAGTGGCGGACATCAGCAGGATCTTCAGCGGCTGGTCGTCGCGAAACAGCTCGCGCCCGTTAAGGCTCAGGGCCAGCGCCAGGTCGGCGTCGAGGCTGCGCTCGTGGAATTCGTCGAAGATCAACAGGCCCACGCCATCCAATGCCGGGTCGTCCTGCAGGCGGCGAGTGAGGATGCCTTCGGTCACCACCTCGATACGCGTGTTGGGGCCGACTTTGCTGTCCAGGCGAATGCGGTAGCCCACGGTCTCACCGACCTTTTCACCCAGCTCGCTGGCCAGTCTTTCGGCGGCGGCCCGTGCGGCCAGGCGCCGGGGTTCGAGCATCAGGATGGTTTGCCCGGCGAGCCACGGCTCATGCAACAAGGCCAACGGCACGCGGGTGGTTTTACCGGCGCCAGGCGGCGCTTCCAGCACGGCTTCATGGCGATGCGCCAAGGCGTCACGCAGGGCGGGTAAAACATCATCGATCGGCAACGAATTCATAAGGGTTCTCTGGCAATCCGCGCAGTTAAGAGGCGTAACCGATCCGGCGACTGCCTAATGTATGGGCCGTCCATACCAACACATGACCATCGAGTTGACGTCCTGCTTTTCGTCGGAGCTCTCTTCAGGTTTTTGATAGAGACACACAAAAACCACGATGGCCCCGACGCCAAGGGTCCCAAGACTTAAAACAATATCCAAATCGACATTTGAATGAAACGAGTCAAAGAACACTCGCGGCGCAGCCCAGTGGATGAAGAATATAAAGAGCGGAAAAATAAAAGCCCCTTTCCACAGCACAATGTCGACGGGAAATTCAAGCAACCTGCAGGCAGCAAGAAACCCCAACAGGTAAGCGTAATAAGTAACCATCAAGCTGATCATGAATTTCGTCAGGGCCAAGGCCATGATCACCAGCCAATGCTCCTTTGCTGCATATGAAACGGGTGCAATAAGACGGGTGATACCGATGATCAGACAGGTTATGACCATTAGTACTGCGATAGAAATAGGTGCCAGTCCTTCACCGTAAGCTTTGTTCAAGAGCTCGCCAACTTCGGGTTTCAGACAAGTGCCCCAGTAAATCAACGCCATGGAAAACAACAAATACACCAGGAACAAACTGGAGTATTCGACGAAAAAAGCTTTCAGATCTTCACAAAAAGTCCGGTTATAAAGTGTGTTTGCCTGCTGCTCTTCAGTCATCATCCTTCCTTGATTTTTGTAAACTGCACAGTGTTTCGTCTGCAAACAGAAAAGCTTGAACACCATTGGCGTCCAGACAGGACGGCGAGTATAACGGCGAACTGCCGGATGCCGATGCAGGTCTCAAAAATACCCACTCTTTGGACTGGGAATGCAGTCAAAGGTGGGAGCTGGCTTGCCTGCGATAGCGGTGTGACAGTCACCGCTGTATTCCCCGAACCGACGCTATCGCAGGCAAGCCAGCTCCCACATTGGTTCATAAGCGTTTGGCAGATCTGGCTTATAGTCACCCTTAAATAGTGTTCAGGAGACTTTTTCATGCGTATCGCTTCCCGTGTCATCGGCGGTGTCCTCGCCGTCACCCTGCTGAGCCAACTCACCGCCTGCGGCTCGATTTTCTACCCCGACCGCCGTGGCCAGATCGACGGCAAGATCGACCCGGCCATTGCCGTGCTCGATGCCGTCGGCCTGCTGTTCTACGTGATCCCGGGCCTGATCGCGTTTGGGGTCGACTTCGCCACGGGCGCGATCTACTACGAACCCGGCAAGACCGCCCAGGTCGCGCCCGAGAAATTGCACGAAGCCATCGGCGCCGACGGCAAGGTCGACAATGCCAAGCTGCAAAGCATCATTGAGAAGGAAACCGGCCGCAGCTTGCCGCTGGACGACCCGCGTCTGATCCAGTTCAAGGGCAGCGTGCAACAACTCGCGTCCCTGGGCCTGCAGCCCGCCGCGTAGGGACAGCCCATGACCAGCAGTCCCGAACACGCCAGGCTTCTGCGCCTGGCCACCCGCGCCTCGGTGGGCGTGGCCAGTGTGCTGATTATCACCAAGGCCATCGCCTGGTGGCTCAGCGGCTCGGTGAGTATGCTCGCCGGGCTGACCGACTCGCTGCTCGACGGCGTGACCTCGCTGTTGAATCTGCTGGCCGTGCATTACGCCCTGCGCCCGGCCGATGACGATCACCGTTACGGGCACGGCAAGGCGGAGTCGCTGGCGGGCATGGCGCAAGCCTTGTTTATTGCCGGCAGTGCGGTGCTGATTGCGCTCCAGGCCTTTGAACGGCTCAAGCATCCGGAGCCGGTCGGCGCACCGTGGCTGAGCATTGGCGTGATTATCCTGTCGCTGGCGCTGACCGTGGCCCTGCTGATGCTGCAACACCGCGTGGTGCGCGAGACCGGCTCCAACGCGGTGCGCGCCGACTCGCTGCACTACCGCTCGGACTTGCTGCTCAACGGCAGCATCCTGATTGCGCTGGTGTTGGCCGGTTTTGGCTTTCATCAGGTCGATGCCTGGTTTGGCCTGGGTATCGCCGCCTATATTCTGTGGAGTGCGATCCAGATCGCCCGCGAAAGCTTTGCGGTGTTGATGGACGAAGAGTTACCGTCAGATGTCAGCCAGCACATGCTGGAACTGGCTCGTGGCGTACCCGGCGTGCTGGGGGCCCACGACTTGCGTACGCGGGTTTCCGGCAACCACTGGTTTGTGCAGCTGCACCTGGAGTTGCCGGGGGAATTGACGCTGTCGGTGGCTCACGGCATCAGCGACCAGGCCGCCGACGCCATTCACCGGGAATACCCGAAAGCCGAAGTATTGGTGCACGCCGACCCGCTGGAAGTGGTCACCGGCAACAAAACCTAGTACTGCACCTGATACCCACGACTGCCCAGGCAGTTGCCCTGGGCCTGGCGGTAGGTTTGCACCACCGCCGGGTCCGGGGCGTAGGTGACGGTGCGCGGGTCGAAGCCGCTTTGCTGCACCGCCCAGCGATAACAGTCGTAGCCGTCCTGCTGCACCTGCGCCGGCGATTGGCCGTTGGCAGGGTAGGCCACTACGTCATAGCCGTTGCCTTGCGGCGCCGGCTGGGGTGATGGCACTTGCGCAGGAGGCTGCACCACCACGTATTGCTGGGTGCTTTGCTCATAGGCGTAGTACGCGCCAGCGGCAAGGAACAACAGCGAGCCCCCTACCCATACTTCACGCGCATAGTCCGGCAGGTAATGCACACGGATGCCATAGGGTGGTGTCACCACCACGTAGCGTGGGCCTTGGGGGCGATACCAGTAGCCGCCGGAGAAAAAGTAGTCCTGGCCACGGTAAGGCACGCGGTAATTGCGGTCGGGAAAACGGTCGATGACATAACCAGGGCGATGTTGCGGGCCCGGACCCCAGCCGTTGCCATGCCCGTCGGGGCGGCCTGGCCAGCGGTTATCACCGGGGCGATCGTTACCCGGACGCGAACCGGGGCCGCCAGCCTCCCAATGCCGATTGTCATCGGGGCGCCTGGGGATATCACGGTAATAACCCTGGCGCGGTTCCTGAGTCTGGCGCACCGTATCGGGCCGGCCCTGGATCGGCAGGTTATTGGAAGGTTGCGGTGCAGGTCGCCCTGGCTCATGACCTTGCGGGCGACCTTGCCATTGGCCACCCTCGTGCTGGCCGCCGCGATCATCCTGCGGGTTTTGTGGACGTGGCTGATTGTGCTCAGGCCGTTGACCCGGGCCCGGTGAGTTATCGCGCTCGTCGGCCATTACCTGCGTGCCGACGCTTGCCACCAGCAAACCAACACCTGCCATACGCCAGATGCGCTTCATGCTTTTCCTCACTGCGGATTAGGGCCTACACATGAGACTGGAAAAGCCTCACCCGGTTCTCACGCAGGTTATCAGTCGTGGGCACTATTTTCTCAAGGCAAAAGAAAAGGGGTGACCCGTCGGCCACCCCTTGAGAATTTCGTCCGTGCTCAACGCTTTTGACGTTGGCTCACCTCACGCCGTCTTGTGGACAGTGTGCAGCCTGGAGGCCGGCTCAACCCTGCTGGGGCGGCGGCCGCAGCGGGCCTGATTGGGCGCGCTGCTGTGGACTGTTGTCCAGGCGGTGATTCTGTTGGTAATCATAGGCGTGCCGGGCGGACAGATGATTGCGAAGATTGCGTCAATAAACAGTGCTTGCGCAATTTTTAACCCTTCATGGATAATTCACCGCAATAGTTACGACAAAGGCCAACCCAATGAGCAAGCTTGACCGATACGACCTGAGTATTTTGGCGGAATTGCAGCGCGACGCGAGGATCTCCAACCAGGAGCTGGCCGAACGCATCGGCCTGTCGCCTTCGCCCTGCTCGCGCCGGGTCAAGCAATTGGAAGACGACGGCTATATCGCCCGCCAGGTCGCCCTGCTGGATCGCAAGATGCTCGGCCTTAGCCTTACAGCCTACGTATTGATCGGCATGGACCGGCACACGCCGGAGCGTTTCGAGAATTTTGAAGCCGCCATTCGCACCTTGCCGCAAGTGCTGGAATGCAGTTTGGTGACCGGGATGGACGCGGACTACCAGTTGAAGGTGGTGGTGCCGGATATGGACCATTACCAGAAACTGCTGCTGGGCCATCTGACCCGCATCGAAGGGGTGACCAGCGTGCGTTCCAGCTTTGTGCTCAACCAGGTACTCAACAGCACCGAACTGCCGCTGACCCACCTGCGCACCTGAGAACACAGAGATTCAAATGTGGGAGGGGGCTTGCTCCCGATAGCGGTAGGTCAGTTGATAAATAACTGACACTCAGTCATCGGGAGCAAGCCCCCTCCCACATTTGGATTGTGCTTCGACTCAGGTCAATGTTGCGTCTGTAACGCTGCCGTATACTGCTCGCTTGTCTTGCTGGAAGAGCGCCATGAACAACATCGACCCCGCCCTGTTTGAAGAATGGATGATGACCGGCCTGGTCACTATCCTCATCATTTTCATGGGCTTTATCGTCTGGGACCTGGCGAAGAAATCCAAGGCCGGGCGCTTTGGCTCATTCATTCTGTTTTTCGTTCTGGGCCTGGGCGTGGCCGCGTTCATCATCAAGAGCGTGGTGATCGGCTTGATCGAGTCCGGCGCTTTATAGGCGCGCCGGTACTGCTTTCCATTGGCCTTGATCCAGGCCGTCGATAGACCAGTCACCAATGCGCACGCGCACCAGGCGCAGCGTCGGCAGGCCCACCGCTGCGGTCATGCGCCGTACCTGACGGTTGCGCCCTTCCCGAATCACCAATTCCAGCCAATGGGTGGGCACGCTTTTACGAAAACGTACCGGCGGGTTGCGCGGCCATAATGCCGGCTCATCCAACTGACGGGCCTCGGCAGGCAAGGTCATGCCGTCGTTCAGCTCGACGCCATCGCGCAGGCGTTGCAGCTGTTCTTCGGTCGGCTCGCCTTCCACCTGCACCCAGTAGGTTTTCGCCAGCTTGTGCTTGGGGTCGGCGATGCGCGCCTGAAGCTGGCCATCGTTGGTCAACAGCAGCAAGCCTTCGCTGTCACGGTCCAGGCGCCCGGCCGGGTAAATACCGGGAATGTCGATGAAATCCTTGAGGGTCGCGCGACCGCCTTCGTCGCTGAACTGGGTCAACACGTCGAACGGCTTATTGAACAGGATCAGCTTCGGCTCGGCCGGTGGCGCCTTGGCGACACGCCGAACAGGCTGCGAAGGTTTCACGCCTGGGCGGCGCGAATCGGGACGGGTAGGACGGGACATGGCAAAGAAACATCTAACGGTCAGGACCGACAATGCTAGTGGCCTGACCGCCAAATGACCATCCCAACCGCTTAGCGGAACGGCGGCTCGTCGAAGCTGCGCAGTTTGCGCGAGTGCAACGAGTTGAGTTCGGTGCGCAACAGGTCGACCGCCTCGATGCCGATCTTCAAGTGCTGGCTGACCGCACGCTCGTAGAACGCGTTGGCCGAACCCGGCAGCTTGATCTCGCTGTGCAAGGGTTTGTCGGATACGCATAACAAGGTGCCGTAAGGCACGCGCAAACGGTAACCCTGGGCGGCGATGGTGCCGCTTTCCATGTCCACGGCCACGGCGCGGGACAGGTTGATCAGCGGCCGTTCCTGGGCCCAGCGCAATTCCCAGTTACGGTCGTCATAGGTCAGCACGGTACCGGTGCGCAGGCGTTTTTTCAGCTCTTCGCCTTTTTCGCCAGTGACGTGGGCCGCCGCTTGCTGAAGCGCCAACTGCACCTCGGCCAGGGCCGGGATCGGGATGTTCGGCGGTACCACGCGGTCAAGAATCCCGTCACGGCGCATATAGGCGTGGGCCAGTACGTAGTCGCCGATGGTCTGGGATTGGCGCAGGCCGCCGCAGTGGCCGATCATCAGCCAGCAATGCGGGCGCAACACGGCCAGGTGGTCGGTGATGTTCTTGGCGTTGGACGGGCCCACGCCGATGTTCACCAGGGTCACGCCGTGGCCGTCACTGGCTTGCAGGTGATACGCCGGCATCTGGTAGCGATGCCAGACCACGCCGGCGGCAATCGCCGAAGCTTCGCCGTGGTCCATGCTCTTGTCGATGACCACGTTGCCCGGCAGCACCATGCGGATAAAACGCGGGTCGCTGCGCAGTTGTTCCAGGCCGTGCAGGATGAACTGGTCAACGTAGCGGTGGTAGTTGGTCAGCAGGATCCACGGCTGTACATGGCGCCAATCGCTGCCGGTGTAATGCACCAGGCGGCGCAGGGAAAAGTCCACGCGCGCCGCGTCGAACAATGCCAGGGGCAGCGGGTCGGTGTTTTCCCAGTCGTAAAGGCCATCGGCAATGCCGTCGGTGGCGGCGGACAGGTCGGTACTGGGGAATACGCGGGCCAGGGTCGCGGCGGTCACGCCGGAGCCGGCCAGTTCGTCGCCCTGCTCCACCACATACGGGTACGGAATGTTCTGCTGGCTGACGCCCACTTCCACCGTGACGGTGAAGTCGTGCATCAGCGGCACCAGTTGCTCCAGCAGATACTTACGAAACGCGGCGGGGTGGGTCACGGTGACGCTGTAGGTACCCGGCAGTTGCACCTTGGCATATGCACGGGTGGTCTGTGGGACTTCGCCATGGCAGTGGTAGGTCAGGCGCAGTTCCGGGTAGCGAAACAGTGCACGTTGTGCGGCGTCGGGCTCGACGCGGTCCTTGAGGTATTGCTTGAGGGCTTGATTGAGCGCGCCGGTGGCTTGCTCATGCAGAGCCGCCAGCCGGTCCACGGCTTCTTCGGCGGTTTTAACGACAACAAAAGCTTCGGTCACGGTAAGCATCCTGTGTTCTGGACTTGCAGGCCTTTATCTTGCCTGTATCCCGGCCTCACCGAAACAGCCGGATTGGAATGCACCTTAAAATATGGGAGATGGCGGGGTTGAGCGCGCGACTATGGCTTCTACATCCACCCCACGCGGCAAGGTGCCATATACCCGCCCCGACGATTCGCCCAACCGGCTGGCGATAAACCCGTCGCTGACCGCCGCATTTCCTGCCTCCAGCAATAACTTGGCCTGCAACGCCACGGCAATATCCTCGGTCAACTGCCGCGCACGGTACTGAATGTCCTGGGTGTCCATAAACGCCGACTTCAACTGCTCGATATGCCGCGCCAGTTGCTTGTCACCATGGCCGTCTCCCAACTCAACAAACAGCACCTCCAGCACGCCCGGCTCTTTGGACAAGGCGCGGAGTACGTCCAGGCATTGCACATTGCCGGAACCTTCCCATGTCGAGTTCACCGGCGCCTCACGGTAAAGACGCGGCAAGATGCTGTCTTCCACATACCCGGCGCCGCCCATGCATTCGGCGGCTTCGTTGATCATCGCGGGCGCTCGCTTGCAGATCCAATACTTGCCCACCGCCGTGACCAGCCGAGCGAACTTGGCTTCCTGTTCATCTTCAAGATGATCCAGGGCGCGCCCCATGCGCAGGCTCAAGGCCAGGGCCGCTTCGCTCTCCAATGCCAGGTCGGCCAGGACGTTCTGCATCAGCGGCTGCTGGTTGAGCACGCGGCCACCGACCAGGCGGTGCGCGCAGTGATGACTGGCCTGGGTCAACGCCTGGCGCATCAAGGCGCTGGAGCCGACCATGCAATCGAAGCGGGTCATGGCGACCATTTCGATGATGGTCGGCACACCCCGGCCCTCTTCACCGACCATCCAGGCCAGGGCGCCGCGAAACTCTACTTCGCTGGACGCGTTGGAGCAGTTGCCGAGTTTGTTCTTCAAGCGCTGGATATAGAACTCGTTGCGCGTGTCATCCGGGCGGTGCCGGGGCAGCAGGAAACAGGTCAGGCCCTTGTCGGTCTGGGCCAGGGTCAGGAAGCCGTCGCACATCGGTGCCGAGCAGAACCACTTGTGGCCCACCAGCTCATAGGCCTGGCCGGGCCCACCCGCGCCCACCGGATAAGCGCGTGTGGTGTTGGCCCGCACGTCGGTGCCGCCCTGCTTCTCGGTCATGGCCATGCCGATGGTGGCGCCGGCTTTGTGGGCAATGCCGACGTTGCGTGGGTCATATTGGGTCGAAAGGATTTTCGGCAACCAGCGATCTGCCAGGTCCGGTTGCAGGCGCAAGGCCGGAACGCAGGCGAAGGTCATGGTCAGCGGGCAACCGGTGCCGGCCTCGGCCTGGCTGTGCAGGTAGGTCATTGCCGCACGGGCCACATGGGCGCCGGCCTGCGGGTGAGCCCAGGGCAGCGACGGCAGGCCATGCTCAACAGCAGTGCGCATCAGTTCGTGATAAGCCGGATGAAACTCCACCAGGTCAATGCGATGACCATAACGGTCATGGCTGCTGAACACCGGTTTGTTCTGATTGGCCAGGAACCCGGCTGCCATCAACGGCCCTCCGGCCAGCGCGCCGTAGGCATCGATACGCGATTCGGCCCAGCCGGCGCCAAAGCGACGCGACCATTGCTGCAGGGGCAAGTCGATGCGATACAGGTTGGTGCCGTCCAGGGACGGTGGCTGATTGGTGACGTCGTGGGTTTCGGCAAACTGATGCAGGTTCATGACGGGCCTCCTGGAAAAAGGCCACGTGAAAGAGGGGCCTTGAATTCAGTTAAGCACCGACCTCACGCTTAAAACAGTGGCATACCCGCCGAATGCCCGGCGCTTTCGCCCTCACCCAAGCGCAACACGCGGCGCTCCAGCACCCCTTGCAGGGCTTCGAACCGCACCGGTTTAGCCAGGCGATCAGTCATGCCGATGCCATGGCAGCGTTCACGCTCTGGTCCATCACTTGAGCTACTCAAGGCGATCACCGGCAACTCACCACAGTCGGGCAGTGCACGAATCTGACAGCACAATGAGAAGCCGCCCTCCGGCACGTCGAGCAGCACCGCATCGAAGCGATTGCCTTGTAATGCCGCGAGTGCCGCCGGGCCGTTATCTACGGTTTTCACCCGGTAGCCGAGTTTGAGCAACATGCCACGCACCGCCAACTGGCCGACGCTGTTGTCGTCCACCAGCAACACGGTGCAATCCTGGGGCGCACGCTGCCTGGGCTGCGCTTGCCCGCTCGGCTTGGGTTGCGCAGGCACCACGCTGACGTCCACCTCCAACTGAAAACGGCTGCCCTTGCGCGGCTCCGAATGATGGGTCAGGCGCCCACCCAACAGCTCGATCAACTGCCGGCAAATCGCCAAACCAATGCCCAGGCCGCCGTATTCGCGAGTCATGGAGCCGTCAAGCTGGAAGAAGCGCTGGTACAGCGTGGCCTCATCGAGAAAGGCGAAGCCGATACCGGTGTCGGTGACAATAAAGCTCAGGTGCAATGCACCCTCCCCTTCGGGCACCCCAACCACGCGCAAGCGCACAGCGCCGAGTTGGGTAAATTTGAATGCATTGTCCAGCAGGCAATCCAGGCATTGGAGCAGTTTGTCGGCATCGCCAATCACCCGGTCCGGCAACTCATCGGCAACATCAATGGAAAACGCCAGGCCCTTGCTCTGCGCGCTGGGGGTGAACTGCTGGCGCAAGGTGTCGAGCACACCGCGCAGGCTGAACGCTTGCGGCTGGGCCACCATCCGACCGGCCTGCAACTCGGTCAGGGTGAGGATACCGTTGACCATGCGCATCATGTCCCGCGCCGAGCCCGCGGCGGTTTGCTGGTACTGCGCCAGGTCCTCGCCCAACGGCACGGTCTGCATCAATTCCAGGGAACCAATCACCCCATTCATCGGCGTGCGCAGTTCGTGGGTCAGGGTGGCGAGGAACTCGTCTTTGAGGCGATTACTGCGGGCCAGTTGCTGGTTGAGCGCTTCGAGCTTCTGGCTGGCGTCGAGGAGGATTTGCGCCTGCTGTTCGCGCATACCGTTGATGCGGTCGGCCAGGGCCAGGGACAGCAGTGCCACTTCAATGGCCGAGCCGAGCTGGCTGGCGTACATGGTCAGGAACACGTTGGGCAGGTAGCCCAGCACCATCAGCGTATTGACCACTCCGCCCAGCAGGAACGCCGACCAGGCGATGATGAAGTAGCGCGCCATGCGCTGCCCGCAGTACCAGGCCTTGATCGCGGCGACAAAGATGGTCACGGTGAACACCAGCGCCAGGCCGGTGGCCAGGCGCAGGGCCACGGCGTAGCTGGTCAACAGCGCCAGCGCCATCACCACGCCGCCGCAGGCTGCCAGCGCCAGCAGGATCCGGTCGATCCAGCGGCTGTGCTGCACGGTGTGCAGGAAGCTGCGAGCGAACAGGCTGCCGAACAATGCCGCCGATCCGATCAGGAACGGCACCGCCGCATTCGCCCACCACGGGTTGTTCGGCCAGAAGTACTGCACCGCGACGCCATTGACCGACAGCTGGTACAAGCCGAACGATGCAATATAGAGGATGTAATAGAGGTAGCTGGTGTCGCGCACGCTGAGGTAAATGAACAGGTTGTAGATCAGCATGCCCAGCAGCACACCATAAATAGCCCCGAGTACATACAAGCGCAGCGGTTGTTCTTCCAGGTACGCCGTGCCCGCCCACAGGGTCAGCGGCGCCTGGATCGAGCCCTGGCTTTGCAAGCGCAGGTACAGGGTCTGCTGCTGATCGGGCGCAAAATTGAGCTTGAACAGGTAATTGCTCTGGCTCACCTCACGGCTGGAAAACGGTAATGCACTGCCGGTGCGGGCGGTCAGGCGGTAGTGACCGGTGCCGTCGCTCTGATACAGGTCCAGGCGATTGAGCGGCGGATAAGCCAACTCCAGAAACCAGGTGCGCGGTGCACGAGGATCTGTTGCGCTGTAATGCAGGTTGACCTTGAGCCAGAACACCGAGCGCGAATAGCCGGCGTTGAGAGTGGCTTTGTCATGGGTCTTGAACTGGGCGGCGTAGGCGGGGGAACTGACATCGGCAATGGTGAGGGCATCGGTTGGATCTTCGAGCACTTGCATGACCTGACCCAGCGGCAGGCTTCGCGTGTCCTGGTTGAACTCGACGGCGCCGGCGAGCAAGGGTAGCCCGCACAATATAAAGATCAGCAAATAGCGCATAGAGCCCCAGCGTGGCCTGTCCGGTTATGTCAAAAGCCCCCCATCCTTTTGAGAAGACGTACACCGGCGATACAGTAAGTTGTTTGAATGCACTTTAGCATAGCCATTAAAGGCCATTGGACACCATTGAACTATTTTTTTGAAAGGCTCTACATCAAGGCCTTCAGAGGATTTTCATGCTGTTTCACTCGCCAGAAAAGCGCTGCTCCAGCGCTCACACTTCAACCATCGTCAGACGGCCACGCAAAAAGCGTTTGGTGGTAAGCTCGCGCACCATGAATATCTACAGCTCTCGCCCTGTTGTCCTCTGTCTCTCCGGCCACGATCCCAGTGGTGGCGCCGGCTTGCAGGCAGATATCGAAGCCCTGCTCGCCCAGGGCTGCCACGCGGCCCCGGCCGTCACAGCGTTGACCGTGCAGAACACCGTCAATGTCAGCGACTTCCGCGTGCTCGACCGTGATTGGGTGATGGCCCAGGCCAATGCCGTGCTCGGCGACTCCGAAGTCGCGGCCGTCAAACTGGGCATGCTCGGTTCCACCGCCATGGTCGATACGGTGGTTGAACTGCTGCAGGCGCACCCGCATCTGCCGGTGGTCTGCGACCCAGTGCTGCGCGCCGGCGGCGGCGGTAGCCTGGGCAAGGACGAGGTCGGCTATGCGATGCGCGAGCGGCTGTTGCCCTTGTCGCTGATCGCCACGCCCAACCTGCCGGAAGCGCGCATCCTGGCCGAACTGCCAGACGGCACTGCCGACGAGTGCGCCGAGAAACTGTTGCCGTACATCAAGCACCTGCTGATCACCGGCGGCCATGGCGACGAACATGAAGTGCACAACCGCCTGTACAGCCGCGACGGCACGCGCCATACCTTTACCTGCCAGCGCTTGCCCGGCAGCTATCACGGTTCGGGCTGCACCTTGGCCAGCGCCCTGGCCGGGCGCATCGCCCAGGGCGAAGGTTTGGCCAGCGCGGTGCAATCGGCCCTCAACTACACCTGGCGCACCCTGCGTGACGCCGAGCAACTGGGCCAGGGCCAGTTCGTGCCGCGCCGGCTGCCGCTGGATTTCTGCTCGTAACTTATCGCTTGTCACAGCAAGGGGCTTGCCCGATGAAACTACGTGGCCTTTACGCCATTACCGACAGCCAGCTCCTGGCCGGCAAGTTCCTCGCCTACGTCCAAGCGGCGCTGGACGGCGGCGTGACACTGTTGCAGTACCGCGACAAAAGCAGCGACGAGGCACGGCGCCTGCGTGAAGCCGAAAAGCTGTATGAACTGTGCTCGCGCTACAAGACTCAATTGATCATCAACGATGATGCCGAACTCGCCGCGCGCCTGGGCGTGGGCGTGCATCTGGGGCAGACCGATGGTCCGCTGACCCCGGCCCGTGCGCTGCTCGGTTCCAAGGCGATCATCGGTGCTACCTGCCACAGCCAGATCGAACTGGCCGAACAGGCCGCCAAGGAAGGCGCCAGCTATGTCGCCTTCGGGCGCTTCTTCAATTCCACCACCAAGCCCGGCGCACCTGCCGCCACCGTTGAAATGCTGGCCGAGGCCCGCACGCGCTTGCAGCTGCCGATCTGCGTGATCGGCGGCGTGACCCTGGACAACGCCGAACCGCTGGTGGCCCACGGTGCCGACCTGCTGGCCGTGGTGCACGGTTTATTCGGCGCCGACAGTACTCAGGAAGTCACGCGACGCGCCCGTGCTTTCAATGCCCTTCTTAAAATCTGATTTCAGAGAGACGTCCATCATGTCCCGTTCCGAAACCCTGTTTGCCAATGCCCAGAAACACATCCCCGGCGGTGTGAACTCCCCCGTGCGTGCGTTCAAGAGCGTGGGCGGCACGCCGTTGTTCTTCAAACACGCCGAAGGCGCCTACGTCACCGACGAAGATGACAAGCGCTACGTCGACTATGTCGGCTCCTGGGGCCCGATGATTCTCGGCCATAGCCACCCGGACGTACTCGACGCGGTGCGCCAGCAGCTGCAACACGGCTTGTCCTATGGCGCGCCGACCGCCATGGAAACCGAGATGGCCGACCTGGTTTGCGCCATCGTGCCGTCGATGGAAATGGTGCGCATGGTCAGCTCCGGTACCGAAGCCACCATGAGCGCGATCCGCCTGGCCCGTGGTTTCACCGGCCGCGACAACATCATCAAGTTCGAGGGTTGCTACCACGGCCACTCCGACAGCCTGTTGGTCAAGGCCGGCTCCGGCGCGCTGACTCAAGGCGTACCCAACTCTGCCGGTGTACCGGCGGCATTCGCCAAACACACCCTGACCCTGCCGTTCAACGACATCGCCGCCGTCGAGCAAATGCTCAGCGAAGTCGGCCAGGACGTGGCCTGCATCATCGTCGAACCGGTGGCCGGCAACATGAACTGCGTACCGCCGGCACCGGGTTTCCTCGAAGGCCTGCGCGAGCAGTGCGACAAGCACGGCGTGGTGCTGATCTTTGACGAAGTGATGACCGGTTTCCGCGTCGCCCTCGGCGGCGCCCAGGCACACTACGGCGTCACGCCGGACCTGAGCACCTTCGGCAAGATCATCGGTGGCGGTATGCCAGTAGGCTGCTTCGGCGGCAAGCGCGAAATCATGCAGCACATCGCCCCGCTGGGCCCGGTTTACCAGGCTGGCACCTTGTCGGGTAACCCGCTGGCAATGGCCGCTGGCCTGACCACCCTGCGCCTGATCAGCCGCCCGGGCTTCCACGCCGAGCTGACCGACTACACCACCCGCCTGCTTGATGGCCTGCAGCAGCGCGCCGACGCCGCGGGTATCCCGTTTGTCACCACCCAGGCCGGTGGCATGTTCGGCCTGTACTTCAGCGGCGCCGACGACATCGTCACCTTTGATGACGTGATGGGCAGCGATGCCGACCTGTTCAAGCGCTTCTTCCACCTGATGCTTGAAGGCGGCGTGTACCTGGCGCCGAGCGCCTTCGAAGCCGGCTTCACCTCGATCGCCCATGGCGAAGCCGAGCTGAAACTGACCCTGGATGCTGCCGAACGCGCCTTCGCGGCCCTGAAATAAGTGACCCACGTTCTGACGTTGCCCCCCAGGCAGCGTCAGATTTGCTACTTTGCTTACAGAAGTTTCCTGGTTTTTTCGAGAATTGCCCTGCAATCCGGCAGATAACTTGCCCAAGCAGCAGAAAAACGAGTAAAGACTTTGTAAGCAGAGGCCTGCTTATTTCATAATGCGCGCTTATTGGACTCCCCGAGGGTCCGCGCGCCCCGTCAGAGGTAAGTCGATTCCCATGAAACGCACCGGCCGCACCCTGGTTCTGGGCTGCCTGTTGCTCCTTCAGCCGCTGCTGGCACATGCCCAGGCAGGCGGCAACTCGTTGTTAATCCCAGCGATGGGTCGTTGCACCCTCAATACCCAGCCAGACAGCCAGGCCGAAGCCCTGAGCGCGTGCCAGAAACAAGCTGATGAAGGGGATGCGCAAGCGCAATACGAGTTGGGCGAGTTCTACCACGACAGCAAGAACCCGGCCGTCGACCTCAACAAAGCGTTGAGCTACTTCGAAAAGGCTTCGCTACAAGGCCACGCCCAGGCGCAATTCCAGCTCGGCAATATGTTCTTCAAGGGTGAAGGCGTGCCGGCCAATAACGTGCAGGCCTACATCGTGCTGAAAATGGCCGCGGTCAACGGTGCTGAAGACGCACTGGACACCGCCGATGAAGTCGCCGAGCACATGCAGCGCGATGAACTGGAAGTGGCGACCCAGGTACTGGGGCAGATTTTCCGTAATTACCTGCAGGAATTGCAGAGCGCCGATGGGCGCTCGCCCTTCTCCCCCCTGCCCTGATCACGGCGATAACAGGTAGCCCTGTCGATACGCCGTGGACCCCGCTACATGGGCAATCGTCATACCGGCGCTTGCCATTCGGCGTACTGATCGCACATACAACAGCCCTTCATGCTCACACGCGACCTCAATCACTCGGTCCGTGATCGGGTCGATGACTTGCGCCACGATCTGTCCTGCTTCGAGGTAATCCCCCACCTGCGCGCAAAAGACCATCAAGCCTCCCACCGGGCTCACCACCGGCTCGACCCCCGCCAAGGGTGTTGGCGGGCTCAATAGCGCCGGCAGTGGCGGCGCTTGCCCCTCAATGCCTCCCTGTAACATCAGATAGTTGATCAACGCCTGACAATCCTGCCGCGCCAGCCCGTGGTCCACATCGGCAACGCCGCGCAACTCCACGGTCACGGCAAAACCCGGCGCCGAAAAGGCCCCAGGAAAACGCGCCTGCATCCGTGCCCAGAACAAGGTGTAGCAATCGTCGAACGAATGCCCGCCCGCGTCCGGGCTCATAAAGCAGGCCCGAGCGCCCAGGTACCGCGCCAGCGGCTCCACCTGGGACCAGGCATCGGGCGCCAGGTACAGGTGCTGCACTGCCTCGAAATCACAATGCAGGTCCAGCACCCTGTCGGCGTCACAGGCCAGCGTTTGCAGGACCAAACGCAGAGAGTGCAGCTGGGTCGCCGGTACCTGGCTGACAAGGGTTCGCCGCAGGGCCGCACGGATCAGATGCAGGTTATGCGCAGGATCATCGGTCAGAACATCCTGTACCTGGTCGCCGACCTGCTCGCTGACGTCAACGAAGAAGCGGTTGAAGTTCTCTCGACTGTCGTTATCGAAACGCCCCTGCGGTACGTCCATCAGCACCTGCTCCAACCCCAGCGGATTGGCCACCGGCACCAGCACCACTTGCCAACGCAACGCACCTGTCGCCTCCAGGTGCGCCAGACGCTGTTTGAGATGCCACAACACCAGCATCCCCGGTAATTCATCGGCGTGCAGGGACGCCTGGATGTAAACCTTGCTCGGCGCATTGGCCGGACCGTAATGAAAACTATGAATATGCCGCGTGGTACCTGGCACAGCCGTTAACAGTTCATGCCTGTGAGTCTGCATATTGCCCCCCTATCGACTCGAATCAAGAAAGCTCAGCCAACGTCGTTCAGCCAGATGGAACAAGCCGACCAACGCGAACGTAATACACAAGTAAAGCGCCGCGGCCAGGCCAAAGGATTGGAAGGTGAGGAAGGTTGCAGCGTTGGCATCCCGTGCGACTTTCAGGATATCCGGCACCGTTGCCGTGAACGCCAGGGTGGTGGAATGCAACATGAAGATCACTTCATTGCTGTAGTAGGGCAACGACCGGCGCAGGGCCGAGGGCATGATCAAGTGCACGTACAACTTCCAGCCGTCGAAGCCCAGGGAACGAGCAGCCTCGATTTCACCGCGTGGCATTGCCCGAATTGCGCCCGCCAGTATTTCCGTGGTGTAGGCCGCGGTATTGAGGGCAAACGCCAGAAGCGTGCAATTGAGCGCTTCGCGAAAAAAGGCATCCAGCAACGGTTGCTCGCGAACAGCGCCAATGCTGTAGATGCCGGTGTAGAAGATCAGTAACTGGATATACAGCGGTGTGCCGCGAAACACGTAGGTAAAGCTTTGCACCGGCCAGCGCAGCCAGCGTCGGCTGGACGTCCTGGCGATGGACAGTGGCAACGCCAACAGCAGGCCCAGGCACAAAGAGGCGCTGGTCAGCCACAAGGTCATGGCCAGACCGGTGATTTGTTGACCGTCGGAATAAATAAACGGCCGCCAATACTCCTGGATAAGCTCGATCATGATGATGATCCCTGCACACCTTCACCATACCGACGCTCCAGCCAGCGCAACGCTGCGTTTGAAACACTGCTGAGCAACAGGTAGACCAGCGCCGCCAGCAGCAGAAAAGCCAGTAATTGCTGACTGCTCTTGCCCGCCATCTGCGCCACTTTCACCAGGTCTGCCAGGCCGATGATCGACACCAGCGCCGTAGCCTTGAGCAAGACCATCCAGTTATTGCCCAGACCCGGCAGGGCGAATCGCATCATCTGCGGGAATATCACATGCAAAAAGCTCTGCCTGAAGCTCAGGCCAAGGGCCTTGGCTGCCTGGAACTGCCCACGGGGTACAGCCAGCAACGCGCCGCGAAAGGTTTCGGTGAAATAAGCGCCGTAGATAAACCCCAGAGTGATCACGCCGGCGCTGAAAGGGTCGATATCGATGTAGGCCCAGCCCAATTCGCTGGTCAGACGACTCAGGCCTGTCTGCAATCCGTAGAAAATCAACAGCATTAACAGCAGGTCCGGTACCCCGCGAATCAAGGTGGTGTACACCTGTGCGCACAGGCGCCATGCCCTCACCCTGGACAGCTTGGCACCTGCCCCCAGCAGGCCCAGGATCAGCCCCAGCAGCAATGACAACAGTGCCAGTTGCAAGGTGACCCAGACCCCGTGCAGTAACATCGGCAAAAAACCGCCCAGGGACGCGGCGAATTGAGTGAAGGCAGGTAGCATGATCGTGTCCTCGCTGGCCGTTGAAGGCGGTTATTGGCCGCTGAACATGTTCACACCGGGGAAGTACTGCTCTTGCAGGCGAGCGTAGGTGCCATCGGCGTGCAGGGCAGCCAGCCCCTTATCCAACAGCGCTTTCAGCGTGTGGTTGCCCTTGGCGAGGCCGATGCCGCTTTTGGACGGCATCAACTCGCTGTCAATCAGCGGCCCCAGTACAAACCCGACGCCTTGGGGTGAACGCAAAAATCCGCTCTGTGCTTGCTGAGCATCCTGCAGCGATGCCTGCAAACGCCCTGTCAGCAGGTCCGCGTACACTTGCTCCTGATCGGCATAAGCCACCACCTTCATACCCTGCCCAGCGAGCACTTGCCGGGCATAAACTTCCTGAGTACTGCCCTGCAAATAGCCGACGGCCATGCCTGTGGAAAGCTCAGTGCCAGGGCGCATCACCATGGCAGTGGGGCTGGAAAACACCTCCGAGGAGAAGTCGATGACCTTTTGCCGAGCGGCAGTGATGGTCATTGAAGCGAAGATGGCGTCGATCTTGCCGGCGTTGAGGCTGGGAATCATGCCGTCAAAGTCACTCTCGACCCATTGGCAGCGAACATTCAAACGTGCACAAATTGCATTGCCGATATCTATTTCAAAACCGGTCAAAGTCCCCGTGCTGTCTTTATAAGCAAAGGGCGCATAGTTGGGATCGGCAGCGAAACGGATCACGTTGTAATCGTTGGCAAACAACGATGTATTAATCAGGAGCGCGGTGAATAACATCAGGAGTATTTTTTTCATTATTGTATTCCTCGTTATTGATTGAACAGTTGGACTGACTACACCTCTATAAATGGAATTTCTCTGCGCACTACCAGCGAGCCCTCCGGCGCATCGAACTCACGCGCGATGCGATGCCCTGAATACACCGCCGCCGCAATGGTGCCGGGCGCCACACAGTCGCCGATCAGCGTGAGCGTTCGGATGCCTGCCGCCTGTAACTGTTCGGGTGAGTTGTTCAAGGCCTGATACAGCGCCTGCTCAGGCTCCCGGGAAGTGACCAGCAGCAAGGCTGCAGCTGGGATCAACCGCGTACGTTCGGTGTAGATGCAGCCCGCTACCACGCCCTCTGGCTTAACGCTGACCAGCGTATGGGACGGCACGATCGTGACATTCAACTGCATCAGACGACGCTGAATGCGATGCTGCTCAAGGGTGTTATGGGTCCAGGCCGCCACGTCCGCCGCGGGGGTGACGAATATCACCTCCACGCCACGCGCCACCAGATGTTCGGCCAGCACGCTGCCCATGTAATAGTGATCGTCATCGAACAGCAGCACCGGCGAAGCGGGCAACGCCCCTGCCATCAGGTCATCAGGCGTCAGCACGGGCAGGCTGTCCAGGCCCGATAAGGATCGGCGCAAGGCGCGCCCCAATCCATCACGTCGCCAGTGGGAACCCGTAGCAATGAACACATGCTCAGCGGCTAAATCCAGCACGTCCTGGGCCTGCAAGTGGCTTTCCCGATAGATCTCCACCGACGGCATACGGCTCAACGCATCCAGTCGATAGTCAATCACCCGCGCCCAACTCGCCAGCCCCGGCAGCCGGGTTTCCAGCGCTACACGTCCGCCCAGGGTGCGCAGGCTGTCGACCAGGGCCACTTCCATCCCTCGCGCACCCAGGATCCGTGAACACTCAAGCCCGGATGGCCCGGCGCCGACCACCAGCGCCCGGCCGGGTTGCTGCGTATGGTTGACCGACTCGGGATGCCAGCCACGTCGCCATTCCTCACCCATGGTCGGGTTCTGTGTACAGCGCAGGGGCGTGCTGGTGTGATCGCCACTGACGCATACATTGCAGCCGATACACTCGCGAATTTCCTCGGCGCGCCCCTCTTCAATCTTCTTGGGCAAGAAGGGATCGGCAATCGAAGGGCGGGCCGCCCCGATCAGGTCCAGCACGCCACGACGAACCAAAGACACCATGGTGTCTGGCGAAGTGAAGCGGCCGACGCCCACCACGGGCTTGCTGGTCAGCGCCTTGAGCCCCAGCAGGAAGGTCTCCTGGTAACCCTCCCCGGCAAAGCGCGCCGTCACGCTGTCATTGGACCAATCGGCGACATTGACGTCCCACAAGTCCGGCAGGTCCGCCAGCATCGAGAAGATTTCGGCACCTTCGCCCTCGCGACTCAAGCCGTCGGCCATTTGTTCATCCACCGCCAGGCGGACCGCTACGGCACACCGATCACCGACTGCGTCGCGAGTGTCTTCAATCAATTCGCGGAGCAAACGCACACGGTTTTCCAACACACCGCCGTATTCGTCGGTACGCCGGTTATTGCGTGGCGTGAGGAAATGGAACGGCACGCTCAGGTCGTGGCCGGCGTACACATAGATGATGTCGAAACCCGCCTCCCGGGCGCGCAATGCGGCGGCTCGATGCAGGGCGCGCAATTGCCGGATATCGGCATGGCTCATGGCCCGGGCCTGCACCGGGTCGTAACTGCGCACCGGGGTATTGGAAGGCGCCCAGGGAATTTCGCGACTGTAGCGGTTGGGCGCCGAGTAACCGTTGAATGCCAGCTCTACCCCTGCCAACGACCCGTGCTGGTGTACCGCCTCACACATGCGGGCCAATGCAGGAATGTCGCGCTCATCCCACAAACGCGCCTCGATATAAGGGGAGAACTCGCTCAGCGGGCTGATTTCGCACTCTTCAGTGCACACCACGCCCCAGCCGCCCTCGGCTTTCACTGCGCGCATCCGGGCCATGGCCGAGGGATGTACATGGCCCATGCCATTACAGTGGGGAACTTGATAAAAGCGATTGCGAGTACGGACCGGGCCTATTTGTACCGGCTCAAACAGAATGTCATAGCGAGGATCGCGCACAGGGCTACTCCCGAACAAGTCAGTTCGTTAATGACGGCATGATGGAACTTGGCGCTAATGAGTGGCGTGATTAAACGCAGTTGAACGGGGGAAACTTCGAGGTTTTCTTATTATTGGTATATTCATGATGCCCTCTCTGAATAAACAAAATTTGCTATCTTTCAAACAAAATGTCCATCCATTGAGAGGCAGTCTCGGAAACGCCCTACAAATTAATTGCAGATCATTTCTCGGGCATCGGCATCGGAAACGGCATCACATTGCTCGTGCCCCGTGCTTCGCTGATCTTCGGCGTACCCAGGCGTTCGACCTCATCGATGCGCACAATCGAATGCATCGGCACAAAGCTGCGCACCACGCCTTCGAACTGGGCCTTGAGCTTTTCTTCGCCCGGATCGACGACCAACTGGGTGCGCTCGCCAAAGACGAACTCTTCCACTTCCAGAAAGCCCCACAGATCACTTTGATAGATCTGCTTGGCGTACATTTCGAACACCTGGCCCTGGTTGAGGAAAATCACCTTGTAGATTGGAGCTTCACGTTTGGTCATGGTGGGCGGGGAACACATGGGGATATAAAAGAGGGCGCGAACTATAGCATGGCACCCGATGCACAGCGCTAGGAACCGATGGGCATGACCCCTATAATGCGCGGTTCTTTACCACCAGTTGACGATTCCCATGGCCAAGAAGCTTTATATCGAAACCCACGGTTGCCAGATGAACGAGTACGACAGCTCGCGCATGGTCGACCTGCTGGGCGAACACCAGGCCCTGGAAGTCACCGCCCGCGCCGAAGATGCCGACGTGATCCTGCTCAATACCTGCTCGATCCGCGAACGGGCCCAGGACCGTGTGTACTCCCAGCTGGGCCGCTGGCGTGAATTGAAACTGGCCAACCCGGACATGGTGATCGCCGTCGGCGGTTGCGTGGCCAGCCAGGAAGGTGCTGCGATCCGCGACCGCGCCCCGTATGTCGACGTGGTGTTCGGCCCGCAGACCTTGCACCGCCTGCCGGAAATGATCGACGCCGCACGCGTCACCAAGCTGCCGCAGGTGGACGTATCGTTCCCGGAAATCGAGAAATTCGACCATTTGCCCGAGCCGCGCATCGACGGCCCGAGCGCCTACGTGTCGGTGATGGAAGGTTGCAGCAAGTACTGCACTTTCTGCGTGGTGCCCTACACACGCGGTGAAGAAGTCAGCCGGCCATTTGACGATGTACTGGCAGAAATCATCCACCTGGCTGAAAACGGCGTGCGCGAAGTGACCCTACTGGGCCAGAACGTCAACGGCTACCGCGGCCTGACCCACGACGGGCGCCTGGCCGACCTGGCGGAGCTGATCCGCGTGGTCGCCGCCGTCGATGGCATCGAACGTATCCGCTATACCACTTCGCACCCGCTGGAATTCTCCGACAGCCTGATCCAGGCCCACGCCGAAGTGCCGGAGCTGGTCAAGCACCTGCACTTGCCGGTGCAATCGGGCTCGGACCGCATCCTGTCGGCGATGAAGCGCAACCACACGGCGCTTGAATACAAATCCAAGCTGCGCAAATTGCGCGCCGCCGTACCGGGCATCTGCATCAGTTCGGACTTTATCGTCGGCTTCCCGGGCGAAACCGAGAAAGATTTCCAGCAGACCATGAAGCTGATTGAAGACGTCGGTTTCGACTTTTCCTACTCGTTTGTGTACAGCCAGCGCCCGGGCACCCCGGCGGCGGACCTGCTGGACGAAACCCCGGAGGCGTTGAAAAAGGAGCGGTTGAACGCACTGCAACATCGCCTCAACCAACAGGGTTTCGAAATCAGCCGACAAATGGTCGGCTCGACCCAGCGCATCCTGGTCACCGATTATTCGAAGAAAGACCCGGGTGAGTTGCAGGGGCGCACCGAGAACAACCGCATCGTCAACTTCCGCTGCGACAACCCGACGCTGATCGGCCAATTTGCCGATGTGCACATCGATGCGGCGCAGCCACACTCGTTGCGCGGCTCGTTGATCAACTGATCTCGCGGACCGGATGAAGATCAAAATGTGGGAGCTGGCTTGCCTGCGATAGCGATGTATCAGTGCCCTATGTGCCAACTGACCCACCGCTATCGCAGGCAAGCCAGCTCCCACAGGAGTTCTTCATGGTTATCGAGAGTGGGGCCAGGCTATTTAAGTGCTTTCGCACACCGGCGCCTGGCGTTATTCTCTCTCTCACCTCATCAGCCAAAGGGCGGCTAAAAGCAACCTTGAACGCACCCATAGCAGAACCCCATCGTTTTCTCCTCGAGCCGTTTGAGGCTCGCCGTTTCGCCAACCTGTGCGGACAGTTCGACGAGCACCTGCGCCTGATCGAACAACGCCTGAGCATCGAGATCCGCAACCGCGGCAATCAGTTCGAGCTCATTGGTGAACCCCAACACACCACGTCTGCCGAAAACCTGCTGCGTCGCCTCTACCGCGAAACCAAGGGTAGTGAGCTGTCGCCAGAGACGGTACACCTGTACCTGCAGGAATCTGCGGTGCAAGACCTGGCCAACAACCCTGTGGCCGAAGCCAGTGTGGCCCTGCGTACCAAAAAAGGCATGATTCGCCCACGCGGCTTGAATCAGCAGAAGTACGTCAAGGAAATCCTCGGCAACGACATCAACTTCGGCATCGGCCCAGCCGGTACCGGCAAGACTTACCTGGCCGTTGCCTGTGCGGTGGATGCCCTGGAGCGCGAGCAAGTGCGGCGCATCCTGCTGGTGCGCCCGGCGGTCGAAGCGGGCGAAAAGCTCGGCTTCCTGCCCGGCGACCTGGCCCAGAAGATCGACCCGTACCTGCGCCCGCTCTACGACGCGCTGTACGAGATGCTCGGCTTTGAATACGTGGCCAAGCTGATCGAGCGCCAGGTGATCGAAATCGCCCCGCTGGCCTACATGCGTGGCCGCACCTTGAACAACAGCTTCATCATCCTCGACGAAAGCCAGAACACCACCGTCGAGCAGATGAAGATGTTCCTCACCCGCATCGGTTTCGGCTCTACCGCCGTGATCACCGGTGACGTCACCCAGGTCGACCTGCCCAAGGGCACCAAGTCGGGGCTGGCGCAGGTGATCGAGGTACTCAAGGATGTACCGGGCATCAGCTTCACGCATTTCATGCCCAAGGACGTGGTGCGTCACCCGCTGGTGCAGCGCATCGTAGAAGCCTATGAGCGTTTCGATCACAAGGATGACGCACCGGCCAGGGACGTTCGCGGCGATGCTTGAGCTAGACCTGCAGCTTGCCACCGAAGCGCCCGCCCCCAGCGAAGCACAGTTCCGGCACTGGTGCACCCTGGCCCTGCGCCAGCGCACCGCAGACTCGGAGCTGACCATTCGTCTGGTGGATGAGCCCGAAGGCCGCGAGCTGAACCACACCTGGCGTCAAAAAGACTACGCGACCAACGTGCTGTCCTTCCCCGCCGACATACCCGACGAGTTGCTGGATATCCCGCTGCTGGGCGATCTGGTGATCTGCGTCGGGGTGGTCGAGCGCGAGGCAAAGGAACAAGGCAAGGAACTTGAAGCCCATTGGGCCCATCTAGTCATCCACGGCTGCTTACATCTCTTGGGCTACGACCATATAGACGATGATGAAGCCGAGGAAATGGAAGCACTGGAACGAACGTTGCTTGCTGAACTGGGTCACCGCGACCCTTACGCAGACGACGAAAGCTGATCAACACTCAACTGTCATATCAAAGGATTTAGAGTAATCGCTATGAGCGAAGACCGATCGAGCAACGGGCAGAAGTCATGGCTGGGTAAACTGACCCAGGCTTTTGCCCACGAGCCGAAAAACCGCCAGGAGCTGCTGGAGCTGCTGCGCGAGGCCCACCAGAACAAGTTGCTGGACAGCGAAGCGCTGGCCATCGTCGAAGGCGCCATCCAGGTGGCTGACCTGCAAGTACGGGACATCATGGTCCCGCGCTCGCAGATGATCAGCATCAAGGCGACCCAGACCCCACGGGAATTCCTCCCGGCCGTGATCGACTCGGCGCACTCGCGCTACCCGGTGATCGGTGAAAGCCATGACGACGTCATGGGTGTTTTGCTGGCCAAGGACCTGTTGCCGCTGATCCTCAAGGAGAATGGCGACAGCTTCAACATCAAGGACCTGCTGCGTCCGGCCACCTTCGTACCTGAATCCAAGCGCCTGAATGTGCTGCTGCGCGAATTTCGCGCCAACCACAATCACATGGCCATTGTGATCGACGAATACGGCGGCGTGGCTGGCCTGGTGACCATCGAAGACGTGCTGGAACAGATCGTCGGCGATATCGAAGACGAGCACGACGTCGAAGAAGACAGCTACATCAAGCCGCTGCCCAGCGGTGACTTCCTGGTCAAGGCGCTGACGCCGATCGAGAACTTCAACGAGTTCTTCGACAGCGAATTCTCCGACGATGAGTTCGACACGGTCGGCGGCCTGGTGATGAGTGCGTTCGGGCATCTGCCCAAGCGTAACGAAACCACCGAGATTGGCGCCTATCGCTTCCGCATTTTGAATGCCGATAGTCGTCGTATCCATCTGATCCGTTTGACACCTATTGCCCGCTAAGGAAGGGGTGGGGCATCAGCTATTTCCTGTGTCGCGTTGCCCCTGAGAGCGGGCCAGGCAAGGCGCAGGCCGCAGGGAATGGCATTCCCTTTTCAAGGCCTGCAACGCAGTATGGCCCGCTCTCAGGGACAACCCGAAGGGCCGGGCCTGCTGCGACACAGGGCTGCGTTACTCGTCGTTCATTTGGAAAAACCAAACCACACTCCTCGCGCCTTGCCCTGTGCCGCAGCAGGCCCGGCGCGATACAGGAAATAGCTGATGACCCACCCCTACATGCAGCGCCTGAACCGCCCCGGCTGGCCCGGTAACTTGCTGGCCGTGGTGGCCGGCGCCATCACTACCCTGGCGCTGGCGCCGTTCGATATCTGGCCGTTGGCTCTGGTAGCGGTCGGCCTGTTCTATATCGGCCTGCGGGAGCTGACACCCCGCCAGGCCCTGGGCCGCGGCTGGTGTTTCGGTTTCGGCCTGTTTGGCGCCGGCACCAGCTGGATCTACTACAGCATCCACCACTTCGGCGGCGCTTCGGTGCTGCTGGCGGGGTTCCTGATGCTGCTGTTCACCGCCGCCATTGCCTGGTTCTTTGCCCTGCCCGCCTGGTTGTGGGCGCGCTGGCTGCGCCGCAATGAAGCACCGTTGGCGGATGCCCTGACCTTCGCCGCGTTATGGGTTGGCCAGGAAGCGTTTCGTGGCTGGTTCCTCACCGGTTTCCCCTGGTTGTACTCCGGTTACAGCCAACTCGACGGCCCGCTGACCGGCCTCGCGCCGCTGGGCGGAATGTGGCTGATTTCCTTCGCGCTTGCACTCACGGCAGCCCTGCTGTGCAACCTGCCGCGCCTGCTGGCAAGCAAGCGCAACGCCTTCATTGGTGCGGGCCTGGTGTTGCTGGTCGCCCCCTGGGCCATCGGCCTGGCGCTCAAGCACCACGCCTGGACCTCGCCCTCCGGCGCTCCCCTGAGCGTCGCCGCCATCCAGGGCAACGTCGAGCAAAGCATGAAGTGGGACCCCGAGCAGCTTAATGCACAGTTGGCGCTGTATCGCGACATGAGCCTGAGCTCCAAGCGTGTCGACCTGCTGGTATGGCCGGAAACCGCCGTGCCGGTACTCAAGGAGTCGGTCGAGGGCTACCTGGGCATGATGGGCAAGTTTGCCGCCGACCGGAACACCGCGCTGATTACCGGGGTACCGATTCGCCAGGAAGTGCACCATGAGAAGCGCTACTTCAATGGCATTACCGTAGTCGGCGAAGGTGACGGCACCTATCTCAAGCAAAAGCTGGTGCCGTTTGGCGAATACGTGCCGTTGCAGGACATGCTGCGCGGGCTGATTGCGTTCTTCGACCTGCCGATGTCGGACTTCGCCCGTGGCCCTTCAGACCAGGCCATGCTTCAGGCCAAGGGCTATCAGATTGCGCCGTTCATTTGCTATGAAGTGGTGTACCCGGAATTCGCTGCCGGCCTGTCGGCCCAGAGCGACCTGCTGCTGACCATCAGCAACGACACCTGGTTCGGCCGCTCCATCGGCCCATTGCAGCACCTGCAAATGGCGCAGATGCGTGCACTGGAAGCCGGGCGCTGGATGATCCGCGCCACCAACAACGGCGTGACCGGGCTGATCAACCCGTTTGGGCAGATCACCGCACAGATCCCGCAGTTCGAGCGCGGCATTCTCTATGGGGAGGTGGTGCCGATGCATAACCTCACGCCATACCTGCAATGGCGTTCGTGGCCGTTGATCATTGTGTGCCTGGGGTTGTTTGGCTGGGCGCTGCTGGCTGGCCGGATGTCCAAAACGCTCTGACCTGTGGGAGCTGGCTTGCCTGCTCCCACAATTGATTTCCTGTGTTGCACCTATCGGTAGAACAACCGATACCCCACCTGCCCCACCGCTTCGTTGATCAACTGCCCGCTCTGCCACACCGCCTTGACCTCCGGCATCCAGCCGCCCAGCGGCCGGCCGTGGTCCACGCCCAGAAAGCCCACCGGCCCGGGCACCACGGTGAAACCGGCTTTCTCAAAACTCCACACCGAACGCGGCATATGCCAGGCCTGCGTCACCACCACCACACGCTTGATGCCTTGGGGCAGCAGAATCTCGGCGCTCATCTGGGCGTTTTCCCAGGTGGTACGGCTGCGCTCTTCCTTCCAGCGCACGCTGACGCCGAAATCATCCTGCATCGACACCGCCATCAATTCGGCTTCGCTGGGCGGCGTGCCGTAATGCAAGCCGCCACTGGTCAGCACCGGCAAGCCTGACGCCTTGGCCAGTCGCGCCGCATAACGCTCACGCTCAAGACCAACGCCGGTGGGCTGGTCGCTGCCCCAGGCGATGTCCCCACGCTCGCGCCCGGAGCCCAACACCACAATCGCATCGGCGCGCTGGGCGAGCGTGGCCCAGTCTTCGCGAGCCAATGGCGGCGCTGTCTCAAGCGCACGGGCGCCCCATTGCACCATCACCGGCAGGCTGATCAACCACATCCCGCCCAGCCCCAGGGCAAAGCACACCCCGGCCAGGCGCGGGCGGCTACGGCGAAACCACCAGGCACACGCCAACAACAACAAAAAAATGCCGGGCGGCAACAGCAATTGTTTGATGAAATAACGAAAAGGCATCGGGCATCTCCAAAGATGCCCGAAGCCTAAATGCAACGCGATCAAGCGACAATCTTTACCAGCCTGTTTCGACAACGTTAATGGATAGTACTGTGCTTCACTTGCACCGTACGGACCGGGACCTTTCCGGGCCGCGACCGGCCGCCAAGTCTTTGAGCCAAATGACCTTGGCCGAACGAGGAGGCTCCTGGGCTGGCGGGGAGGCCTGCCCATGAGAGGCGCGGTGTTGATTCAACTCCAGGTAAGTCCTGATCAATTCAAGCTCTGCCTGGCTCAAGCCTCGCAACTCCAGCTCCAGAGGCCGCTCATCACGCAATCGGCCTGCGGTTCTTGCAGCATCCAATGCCCGACCCAAACGGTCGATCAGTCCTTCATACAATTGCGGTTTCGTTAGAGTTCGCTGCGATTCAACCATCCCCTCACCTCATTGAAGAAATACTTGCTCCCCAATAAACAGCGTAGCCCCCGTTGCTGCACCTGCCCGGTGCCGCGACAGACGGCCCTTGCCGCGCAATCAGGGTTTCCCTCGATAGAGTGGGGTCATGTATGCTACGGCGCTTCCTGTAACTCCACTTCCCGCAGGGTTTGGGCACGGACGCGCCACTTTATGGTGTCGAACAACCCGGACTATGCACCGAAGAGGATTAGGCCACCCTTATTCAGTTCAAAAGTAGCCATGCACGAACAATATCAGCCCCGTGAAATAGAAAATGCCGCACAAACCTTCTGGGACGAGCAAAAGTCCTTTGAAGTCAGCGAACAGCCAGGCAAGGAGACTTACTACTGCCTATCGATGTTCCCTTACCCCAGCGGCAAGCTACACATGGGGCACGTGCGTAACTACACCATCGGCGACGTGATTTCCCGCTACCAGCGCATGCTCGGCAAAAATGTCCTGCAACCCATGGGTTGGGACGCCTTCGGTATGCCGGCGGAAAACGCCGCGATGAAAAACAACGTGGCGCCCGCCAAGTGGACCTACGAAAACATCGCCTACATGAAGACCCAGCTGCGCAGCCTGGGCCTGGCGGTGGACTGGTCCCGCGAGGTCACCACCTGCAAGCCCGATTACTACCGTTGGGAACAATGGCTGTTCACGCGCCTGTTCGAAAAAGGTGTGATCTACAAAAAGAGCGGTACCGTGAACTGGGACCCGATCGACCAGACCGTACTGGCCAACGAGCAGGTCATCGACGGTCGCGGCTGGCGCTCCGGCGCGCTGATCGAAAAGCGCGAAATCCCGATGTACTACTTCAAGATCACCGCCTACGCGGATGAACTGTTGTCGAGCCTCGACGATCTGCCGGGCTGGCCTGAACAGGTCAAGACCATGCAGCGCAACTGGATCGGCAAATCCAAGGGCATGGAAGTGCAGTTCCCGTATAACGTCGATTCCATCGGCGAAGCGGGCGCCCTGAAAGTCTTCACCACCCGTCCGGATACGCTGATGGGCGCGACTTACGTCGCGGTCGCCGCCGAACACCCGCTGGCCACCCAGGCGGCACAGAACAATCCCGAGCTGCAGGCGTTCATCGCCGAATGCAAGGGCGGCAGCGTGGCGGAAGCCGACGTCGCCACCCAGGAGAAAAAAGGCCTGCCGACCGGCCTGTTCGTCGAGCACCCGCTGACCGGCGAGAAACTGCCGGTATGGGTCGCCAACTATGTGCTGATGCACTACGGCGACGGCGCCGTCATGGCCGTGCCGGCCCACGACGAGCGCGATTTCGAATTCGCCACCAAATACAGCCTGCCGATCAAGTCGGTAGTACGTACCAGCTCGGGCGACACCAACCCAGCCCCGTGGCAAGACGCCTACGGCGAGCACGGCACCCTGATCAACTCCGGCGAATTTGACGGCCTGGACTTCCAGGGCGCCTTCGACGCCATCGAAGTCGCGCTGATCAAGAAGAACCTCGGTGCTTCGCGCACCCAGTTCCGCTTGCGCGACTGGGGGATCAGCCGCCAGCGCTACTGGGGCTGCCCGATCCCGATCATTCACTGCCAAACCTGCGGCGATGTACCGGTACCGGAAGACCAACTGCCCGTCGTGCTGCCTGAAGATGTAGTGCCAGATGGTGCTGGCTCGCCATTGGCGCGCATGCCCGAGTTCTACGAGTGCAACTGCCCGAAATGCGGCGCACCGGCCAAGCGTGAAACCGACACCATGGACACCTTCGTGGAGTCCTCCTGGTACTACGCCCGTTACGCTTCGCCGCACTATGAAGGTGGCCTGGTGGAGAAATCCGCAGCCGACCATTGGCTGCCGGTGGATCAGTACATCGGCGGTATCGAACACGCCATTCTCCACCTGCTGTACGCGCGCTTCTTCCACAAGCTGATGCGTGACGAAGGCCTGGTGAGCTCCGATGAGCCGTTCAAGAACCTGCTGACCCAGGGCATGGTGATCGCCGATACCTACTATCGTCGCGAAGCCAATGGCGCCTACACCTGGTTCAACCCGGCGGACGTCGAACTTGAGCGTGACAGCAAAGCCAAGGTGATCAGCGCCAAACTGAAAGCCGACGGCCTGCCGGTGGAAATCGGTGGCACCGAGAAGATGGCCAAGTCCAAGAACAACGGCGTCGACCCACAGTCGATGATCGACCAGTTCGGCGCCGATACCTGCCGTCTGTTCATGATGTTCGCCTCGCCGCCCGACATGAGCGCCGAATGGTCCGACTCCGGCGTCGAAGGCTCGCACCGCTTCCTCAAGCGCGTCTGGCGCCTGGCCCATGCCCATGTCAGCCAGGGCTTGCCGGGCAAGCTGGACGTCGCGGCCTTGAACGACGAGCAGAAAGCCATTCGCCGCAGCACTCACCTGGCCATCCGCCAAGCGAGCCTGGACGTAGGGCAGAACCACAAGTTCAACACCGCCATCGCCCAGGTGATGACGCTGATGAACGTGCTGGAAAAAGCCCCGCAGGCCACCGAACTTGATCGCGCGCTGATTCACGAGGGCCTGGAAACGGTTACCCTGCTGCTCGCACCGATCACGCCGCATATCAGCCACGACCTGTGGAACCGCCTGGGCCACAGCGGCGCCGTCATCGATGCCGCCTGGCCGGTACAGGATGACAGCGCCCTGGTTCAGGACACGCTGCAACTGGTCATCCAGGTTAACGGTAAACTGCGCGGCCAGATCGACATGCCGGCCAGTGCCAGCCGTGAAGAGGTCGAAGCGGCTGCTCGCATCAACGAAAACGTGCTGCGCTTTACCGAAGGCTTGACGATCCGCAAAGTGATCGTGGTGCCCGGCAAACTGGTCAACATCGTCGCCAGCTAAATCGGATCGGGCGCGGGGCTTGGGCCCTGCGCCGAACTAAACCTTTAGGGCCTGGATAAGGCCCACCTGGTTTCAAGGGGAGCAACAAAATGATCAAACGCAATCTGCTGGTTATGGGCCTTGCCGTGCTGCTGAGCGCTTGCGGCTTCCAGCTGCGCGGCACCGGCACCAACGAGCTGTCGCTCAAGGAACTCGACGTCAGCGCCCGCAACGCCTATGGCGAAACCGTCACCCAGCTGCGCCAGACCCTGGAGAACAGCGGCGTGCACGTGTACAACGGCGCGACCTACAAACTGATCCTGACGGACGAGAAAGAAACCCAGCGCAATATCAGCTACGCCAGTGCCGGCCGTGCGTCCGATGTGGAGTTGAACACTGCGCTCTACTTCGAAGTACAGGGTCGCGATCAGTTGCCGCTGATGGGTGACAAGATCCAGGTGCAGAAAGTCGTGAGCCACGATGGCAATAACCTGGTGGGTTCGGACTCCGAGACCCTCCAGGTGCGCAAGGAAATGCGTCGTGAGCTGATCCAGCGCATGATGACTCGCCTGCAAATGCTGACCCCGGAAAAGCTCGCCGCCCTGCAGCAAACCGCCGACAACAAGGCCAAGGCTGACGCCGATGCCCTGAAAGCCGCGCAAGAGTATGAAGACAACACGCCGAAACAATCGCCTGTTGAAGTTCCTGTCGAGTAAGCCAGACGGGGCGCCCCTGGCGCCCCGTTCGCCCTGCCTATGAAACTCGCCCCCGCCCAACTCGCCAAACACCTGCAAGGTGGCCTCGCGCCTGTCTATATCGTCAGCGGTGATGACCCGCTGCTGTGCCAGGAAGCCGCCGACGCCATCCGCACTGCCGCGCGCCAGCAAGGCTTCGATGAACGTCAGGTATTCAGTGCTGACGCCAGTTTCGACTGGGGTACCCTGCTGCAAGCCGGCGCGAGCATGTCGCTGTTTGCCGAAAAGCGCCTGCTGGAGCTGCGCCTGCCCTCGGGCAAGCCGGGCGACAAAGGTGCGGCGGCGCTGATGGAGTACTGCTCGCGCCCTGCCGAAGACACCGTGCTGCTGATCAGCCTGCCCAAGCTCGACGGCAGCGCGCAGAAAACCAAGTGGGGCAAGGCACTGGTAGAAGGTGCGCAAACCCAGTTCATCCAGATCTGGCCTGTGGACAGCAACCAGTTGCCGCAGTGGATTCGTCAGCGCCTGTCACAATCGGGGCTGGCGGCGACACAAGATGCCGTGGAGCTGATCGCCGCCCGGGTCGAGGGCAACCTGCTTGCCGCCGCCCAGGAGATCGAAAAGCTCAAGCTGATGGCCGAGGATGGGCAGATCACCGTCGAAACCGTACAAGGCGCAGTGGCCGATAGCGCTCGCTTTGATGTGTTCGGCCTGGTCGATGCGATCCTCAACGGTGAGCCCGCCCACGCGCTGCGTATGCTTGAAGGCTTGCGTGGCGAAGGGGTGGAACCGCCGGTGATCCTCTGGGCCCTGGCCCGGGAGCTGCGAGTACTGGCGAATATCGCCTTGCAATACAGCCAGGGCACACCCCTGGACAAATGCTTCAGCCAGGCCAGGCCCCCGGTGTGGGACAAGCGCAAACCGCTGATGAGCAAAGCCCTGCAACGGCACTCGGCGCAACGCTGGGCGCAACTGTTGCTGGAAGCGCAACGCATCGATGCGCAGATCAAGGGCCAGGCAGCCGGCTCGCCGTGGATGAGCCTGAGCCGTTTGTCGCTATTGATGGCCGGCCAGCGCCTCACCCTGCCAGCCGAATAACCCTCTCTTGAAAACACCATAGATCCAATGTGGGAGGGGGCTTGCTCCCGATGGCAGTGTGTCAGGAATTTATGTTTCACTGATGTACCGCTATCGGGAGCAAGCCCCCTCCCACATTTGACCTGCGTACCTTTCCTACACTTCGCGGGGCTTTACAGCCGCTCAACTTAGGCAGATTATTTGCCCGCTCCACCACCCACAGAGACTAGACACCATGAGCAAAAAGCCATCCAAGCATGGCCCCAACAAGGCCAAATCCATCATCGCCCAGCCACTGTTCCGCAGCCGTCAGGAACGCGCCGGCAAGGGCAAAGGCAGCTACCGCCGCGAAGCCTTCCAGTCTAATAGCTGGGAGGCTTCTTACTTTCTGGCTGCCTGAAGGCAAGCGCCCCTCTGGCATGATAAGGTCTGTACCTGATTTGTAACCCCCTGGACCTGTGCATGCCCTCTAGTCTTTCTCGTCGTTGGCACCTACGCCAATTGATCGCTGCCTCCAGCCTCATTCTGCTTGTCGCCTGCGCGGAAAAACCCACCGCCGCGGACGCTCAGCCCCTGCCCAAGCTCCAGACGGCACCGGCTATCGCACCGGCTGTGGTAGCCCCCTTGGCAGTGGATAATCTTGATATCCAACCGACCCAGACCTTTGCCGAATGGCAGGCTGGCTTCCGTGCGCAAGCGCTGCAAGCCGGGATCACTGCGGCTGTGTTCGATAACGCTTTTGCCGGCGTCACCCCTGATATGGCGGTGATTCGCGCCGACCGCAGCCAACCGGAATTTTCCCGCCCGGTGTGGGAATACCTCGACGGCGCCCTGTCACCGGTGCGCGTGCGCAATGGTCAGGCGCTGCTGGTCAAGTACGCCGATATTCTGCAAAGCATCGAACAGCGCTATGGCGTCGACCGCCAGGCACTGGTCTCGGTGTGGGGCATGGAGAGCAACTTCGGCGCGTTCCAGGGCAATAATTCGGTGATCCGCTCCCTGGCCACCCTGGCCTATGAAGGCCGTCGCCCGGCCTTTGCCCAGGCGCAGCTGCTGGCAGCGCTGCAGATCATCCAGCATGGTGATATTCAGGCCGACCAGATGAAAGGTTCCTGGGCCGGTGCGATGGGCCAGACGCAGTTTATCCCGACCACCTATAACACCCATGCGGTGGACTTTGACGGTGATGGTCGTCGCGATATCTGGAACAGCCCGTCCGACGCCCTCGCCTCCACGGCGCATTACCTGCAAAGCTCCGGGTGGCAGAAAGGCCAGCCATGGGGCGTTGAAGTGCAGCCGCTGCCGTCGGGCTTCGACTACAGCCTGGCCGATGGCGGCGTGCGCAAGACCGTGGCGCAATGGCTGCAACTGGGCATCCAACTCCCCCCTGGCGTGAGCCTGCCGGCCAATGTCGACCAGTTGTCCGCCGCCCTGCTGTTACCGGCTGGCTACCGTGGCCCGGCATTCCTGGTATTGGATAACTTCCGCGCAATCCTCAAGTACAACAATTCGTCGTCCTATGCGCTGGCGGTTGGCCTATTGTCGGAGCGATTTGGCGGCGGCGGTGTGATTCGTGGCAGTTGGCCCAAAGATGAGCTGCCGCTGAGCCGCTCCCAGCGTATCGACCTGCAAACGGCACTCAGCGCCAAAGGCTATGACGCCGGTAACCCGGATGGGATTATCGGCGCCAATACGCGCAAGGCGATTCGCGCGGCGCAGCAGGCGTTGGGCTGGCCGGCGGATGGGTATCCGACGGTGAAGTTGCTGGAATCACTGCAGGACCGATAGATCTGCTTAGGGCAACTACCGCCATCGGGGGCAAGCCCCCCCGATGGCGGTTTAGAAGACTGTAAAAAACTCAGGGGTTGAACACTACATCCTGCTCCAACACCACCCGCCGCTCCCCCGCATCCAAGCGCACCAAAGCACCCATCGGCAACGTCAGGTTGGGGTCGCAATGCCCACTGCGCCAGCCGGCCAGCACCGGAACGCACAGGGGTTCGAAGGTCTGCTTCAGCAACCGCTCCAGCGCACCGTTATCCACACCCGCCACATCCCCTACCAGCACACCGGCGACCTGGGCCAGCTTGCCGGCCAGGCGCAGGTGAGTCAGCAGGCGGTCGATACGATAAAGCGGCTCGTTGACGTCCTCGATAAACAGGATGATGCCTTCGGCGTCTATTTCATACGGCGTGCCCATTGTTGCAGCAATCATCGACAGATTACCGCCCAGCAAGCGCCCACAGGCAATGCCTGGCTCGATCGTGGTCAATGGGTAGGCCACCGGGTGCGCAAGCACACTGCCGGCGCCCAGTTGGCCACGCAGCAGGCTGAACAGGGAGGATTCGGTTGGCTGTTGCTTGTCGCCCAGCAGGTCGGCATTGAGCATCGGCCCGTGGAATGTGACAAAGCCGGCGTAACGGTTGATCGCCAGGTGCAAGGCGGTGATATCGCTGTAACCCACGAATGGTTTGGGGTGGGCGCGCAGCAGGTCGAAGTCCAGCGCGTCGAGCAAGCGTGGCGTACCGTAGCCGCCGCGCAGGCAGAAGATGGCATCGACGTCAGGGTTGGCGAAGGCGGCGTGCAGGTCGCGCAGGCGCACTTCATCGCTGCCGGCCAGGTAGCCGTCGCGCTCGTATACACCGGGGTAAATGCGCAGGTCGTAACCGCGGGCACGCATCCATTGCCCGGCTTTTTCAACGTCCAGCGCGGCAGGGCCAGCGGGGGCGATCAGGCCGATGGTGCCTTCGGGGCGCAGTGCAGGTACGGCGGCGGTCATCTATGGTTCTCCCTATATGACGCAGAACGAAATGTGGGAGCTGGCTTGCCTGCGATGCAAGCGCCTCGGTGTATCAGTGACACCGAGGTGATGCTATCGCAGGCAAGCCAGCTCCCACACAAGCCAGCATTTCACATTGATTCTGGGGGCGGCTTACGAAACCAGGCTCGCCTTGACCAGCTTGGCCTGCTCGTCGGCGTGGTACGAAGAACGCACCAACGGGCCCGACGCCACGTTCTTGAAGCCCATCTTGTAACCTTCCTCGGCGAACCAGGCGAAGGTGTCCGGGTGCACGAAACGCTGCACCGGCAAGTGGCTGCGCGATGGTTGCAGGTACTGGCCCAGGGTCAGCATGTCGATGTCGTGTTCGCGCATGCGCTTCATGACGTCGATGACTTCTTCGTCGGTCTCGCCCAGGCCCAGCATCAAGCCGGATTTGGTCGGGATGTGCGGCATCATCTGCTTGAATTTCTGCAGCAGGGTCAGCGACCACTGGTAGTCCGAACCCGGACGCGCAGCCTTGTACAGGCGCGGTACGGTTTCCAGGTTGTGGTTGAACACATCCGGCGGCTCGGCGGCGGTGATTTCCAGAGCCACGTCCATACGGCCACGGTAGTCCGGCACCAGGGTTTCGAGCATCACGTTGGGCGACAGCTTGCGGATCTCACGGATGCAGTCGGCGAAGTGCTGGGCACCGCCGTCGCGCAGGTCGTCACGGTCGACCGACGTGATCACCACGTACTTGAGTTTCAGGTCGGCGATGGCGATGGCCAGGCTTTCTGGCTCGTTGACGTCCAATGGCTTCGGACGGCCGTGGCCTACGTCGCAGAATGGGCAACGACGGGTGCAGATGTCGCCCATGATCATGAACGTGGCGGTGCCGCCAGAGAAGCATTCACCCAGGTTCGGGCAGGACGCTTCTTCGCATACGCTGTGCAGTTTGTGTTTGCGCAGCAGGGACTTGATACGGTCGACTTCCGGCGAAACCGGGATGCGCACGCGAATCCAGTCGGGCTTCTTCGGCAGTTCGGTGGTCGGGATGATCTTGACCGGGATGCGTGCAACCTTCTCGGCGCCGCGCAGCTTGACGCCGGCTTCCACCTTGGCACGCGGGGCCGGGGCTGGACGCTCAGTGATGTCCAGCGTCGGGATCATGGTTTGCACAACATCAGTAGTCATATCAATCGATTCCGCCCGTCAGGGTCGTCTGCTCTGCATAGTCGAGGTGTTTGACGAGCTGCGCGCGCAGCCGGGCACTAACCTCGGCAAATTTAATCGGTGTGGCATGATCGCTCAGTTGGGTCATCGCCAGCCCGGCATAACCGCACGGGTTGATCCGCCGGAACGGCGCCAGGTCCATGTCCACGTTCAAGGCCAGGCCATGAAAGGAACAACCGTGGCGAATACGCAGCCCCAGAGAGGCGATTTTCGCGCCGTCTACATACACACCGGGTGCATCGGGCTTGGCCGCGGCGGTCACGCCATAACTGGCCAGCAGCTCGATCAGGCAAGCCTCCATGCGGCTGACCAGGTCGCGCACGCCAAAACCCAGCTTGCGCACATCCAGCAACAGGTAAGCCACCAATTGCCCTGGGCCATGGTAAGTCACTTGGCCACCCCGGTCGACCTGCACCACCGGAATATCACCCGGAAGTAACAGATGCTCGGCCTTGCCGGCCTGCCCCTGGGTGAATACCGGCGGGTGTTCCACCAGCCAGATTTCATCCGGGGCAGAGGTGCCGCGCTCGTTGGTAAAGCGCTGCATGGCATGCCAGACCGGCTCGTAGGCCATCTGGCCGAGCTCGCGAAAGCCCAGAACGTGCGACATCACAGCACCATGTGCACGAAGCCGGTGGCCCGCAGTTCGCTGTTGATGTTGTAGAGCTGGTCCTGATCGGTCGCAACGATGTGCAACTGAATCGTGGTGTACTTGCCGGTGGAGCTTTGACGCTCGTCCACGCGGTTGTCGTTGATCGTCGCGTGTTTCCTGACGATTTCGAGAATCTTGTCCTTGCGGCCGACACCGGTATCGCTGATCACCTTGACGGGATAATCCGTCACAGGGAATTCGATCTTTGGCGCCTTTACTTCTACGTCTTTATCGGTCATGGCAGAACAGCCTCGTAAGCGCTAAGCCGTGGCGACGGGCAAAGCCCCGCGCTGGATCAACGCGGGGCTTTGCAGGTGCACACAATCAGTTGAACAAGCCGTAGAAGAATAGACGGATGCTATCCCATACGCGGCGGAAGATACCACCTTCCTCGACAGCGTCCAGCGCGATCAGGTCGGCGCTGTGCACCACCTTGTCGTCCAGCTTGACTTCGACTTTACCGATCACGTCACCCTTGGCGATTGGGGCAACCAATTGCGGGTTCAGGGTCATGCTGGCGGCGAGCTTTTTCAGCTGGCCTTTAGGCATGGTCAGGGTCAGGTCGTCGGCCAGGCCGGCCTTGACTTGGGAGGTGGCGCCTTTCCATACCGGCGCGGTCGCAAGCTCGGCACCCTTCTGGTAGAAGGTCTGGGTTTCGAAGAAGCGGAAGCCGTAGGTCAGCAGTTTTTGCGTCTCGGCCGCACGGGCCTGTTCGCTGTTGGTGCCGAATACCACGGCGATCAGGCGCTGGCCATCACGCACAGCGGACGACACCATGCAGTAACCGGCTTCGTCGGTGTGGCCGGTTTTCAGGCCGTCGACGGTCTTGTCGCGCCACAGCAGCAGGTTGCGGTTAGGCTGCTTAATGTTGTTCCAGAAGAACTCCTTCTGGGAGTAGATCGCGTAGTGCACCGGGTCAACGCGGATGATCGCGCGCGCCAGGATCGCCATGTCGTGAGCCGACGAATAGTGCTCTGGGTTCGGCAGGCCGGTCGGGTTCATGAAGTGGCTGTTGGTCATGCCCAGGTCGGCGGCAGTCTTGTTCATCACGTCGGCGAACGCATCTTCGCTGCCGGCGATGTGCTCGGCCAGGGCGACGCTGGCGTCGTTGCCGGACTGGATGATGATGCCGTGCAACAGGTCACTGACGGTGACTTGCGAGCCGACCTTGATGAACATCCGCGAACCACCGGTACGCCAGGCGTTTTCGCTGACGGTGACCGGATCGTTCTCGCCGATCTGGCCGCGACGGATTTCCAGGGTCGCGATATAGGCAGTCATCAGCTTGGTCAGGCTGGCTGGCGGCAGGCGTACATCACCGCCGTTTTCGACCAGCACGTTGCCACTGGCGGCGTCCATGAGGACCCACGACTTGGCGGCCAGTTGCGGGGAGGCCGGCACCATTTCAACCGCCCAGGCGGCCGGGGTGATGATCAGCGAGATAAGCAGGCACGTGCGTTTGGCTAAGGTGGTGATGTTCATCCGTCTCTCGAAATTGCTTATGGAAACTTGCCCTCGCGGGCAAAACTATTCAGACAGCCCGCTTCCAGACTGTCACGTGTTCGGTTGCCCGCTCACCCCTTGCCCCTGGGTTTTTATTGTTCAACGAGCCAACAACCTGGACTCAAGCGCGCAGGCGCACCTGAGCCATCAATCCGTTACTTATTCTGCGGTGACCACGCTGGGTTGCCCCAGGTTGGCCAGGCGGACGCTGTTCTGCACTTGCGCCACTTCACTTGGCGAACCGATCGGGCCCATGCGTACACGGTGCAACGTTTGCTGGTTACGCACGATGGAGCTGATGAAGACCGGCGCGCTGACCATACCGCTGAGCTTGGACCTTAACAGTTCTGCCGCATCCGGGTTGGCGAAAGCACCGACCTGCAGGTATTGCCCGCCCGCCATCGAGGCGCCCGGTGCTGCGTGAGGGACGACGACGGTATCCGGAGCATGTTGCGCCGGCGGCGGCGTCCACTGCTCGATCTTGCCGGTCGAGGCCGTCACTTGCGGTTGGGGGGTTGCCGGTTCGTTAAGCATCAACGGCGCCGGCTTGCCACGCTGGGCCCAATACTGCGCCGGGTCGATGCCCTCGACTTTCACCCGTGCAGTGCCGGTTTCGGCGTAGCCAAGCTTCTTGGCCGCGGCGTAGGACAAATCGATGATCCGGTCCGAATAGAACGGCCCGCGGTCGTTGACCCGCAGGATCACCGTACGGTTGTTGTCCAGGTTGGTAACGCGAACATAGCTGGGAAGCGGCAGGGTCTTGTGGGCCGCGCTCATGCCGTACAGGTCATACACTTCGCCGTTGGCGGTGTTCTGGCCATGAAACTTGGTGCCGTACCAGGACGCGGTGCCGGACTGCACGTAGGTCTTGGATTCCTGCAGCGGGAAGTAATTCTTGCCCAGCACGGTGTAGGGGTTGGCCTTGTAGGGGCCGGTGTGCAGGGTCGGCGTGGCATCCGGGATTTTCGAGACATCCACATCCCACCACGGCGCGCCGTCTTTGTGCGCACGGTTGATGTCCAGGCCCGGCTGGGCGCGCACCACCGTGCCACCGGCCTTCTTGGCAGGCGCACGGTTAGGGGTCGTGGAGCAACTGGCAACCAGCAAGGACAACGCGGCGAACGCCACCAGCTTGAGCGGTTTTTTGAACGGCGATACCCGCATTACTTGTTGCCCCGTGCTTGAACCAGCTCATCTGACAGCTGATGCACGGCCATGGCGTACATCACACTGCGGTTATAACGCGTGATTGCGTAGAAATTCTTCAGGCCCATCCAGTATTCCGGGCCGTTTGCACCTTCCAGGCGGAATGCCGTCACCGGCATGTCGTCGCGTGGCGCATTCTGACTCGACCAGCCCAGCGCTCGCAACTCCCCGACGGTCTTGACCGGCTCGATACCCTGGGTCAAGCCTTCATCGGCGCGCTCACCTGTGACATCGGCGCGGATAACCACCGGCTCGCCGCCAACCCAGCCGTGACGCTTGAAGTAGCTGGCCACGCTGCCGATGGCGTCGTCGGGGTTGCTCCAGATATTGATATGGCCGTCGCCGTCAAAGTCCACCGCATAGGCGCGAAAGCTGCTCGGCATGAACTGCGGCAAGCCCATCGCGCCGGCGTACGAGCCCTTGAGTGTCATCGGGTCGACCTGTTCTTCGCGGGCCAGCAGCAGGAATTCGCGCAGCTCCTTGCGGAAGAATTCGGCACGCGGCGGGTAATCGAAGCCCAGGGTCGACAAGGCGTCGATCACCCGGTAGCTGCCGGTATTGCGGCCGTAGAACGTTTCAATGCCGATGATCGAGACGATGACCTGGGCCGGCACGCCGTATTCCTGCTCGGCGCGGGCCAGGACGGCTTCATGCTGGCGCCAGAAGTCCACGCCGCGGGCAATACGTGCGTCAGTAAGGAACATCGGGCGATATTCCTTCCACTGCTTCACGCGTTCGGCGGGGCGGGAAATGGCGTCGAGGATCGCCTGCTTTTTCTGGGCTTCGCGGAACACGCCCATCAGTTGCTCGCCAGCAAAACCGTAGTCGCGGGTCATCTCACCGACAAATTCGGCGACCTGGGGTGAACCATCGTAGTCACCGGCCTGCGCCTCTTGCGTTGCCCCCAGCAGCCCAATCAGGCCCATCCAGGTCGCATGCCGAGTCGCCCAGCCGCGCATTACTTGCATTGACATCTTCACCTTATTCAAACCTGTGCGATCCACTTGCGATGCGTATGAATCGACATCAAAACCCCAAACGCTGACAGCAATGTCACCAGCGAAGTTCCGCCGTAGCTAATGAATGGCAACGGCACCCCAACCACCGGCAGCAGGCCACTGACCATACCGATGTTGACGAAAACGTAAACAAAAAAAGTCATGGTCAGGCTGCCGGCAAGCAATTTACCGAACAGCGTCTGCGCCTGGGCGGTAATCACCAGGCCGCGACCAATCAACAGCAGATAGATCAACAATAAGGCGCAAATGCCCACCAGGCCGAACTCTTCGCCCATCACCGCGATGATGAAGTCGGTATGACTTTCGGGCAAGAAGTCCAGATGGGACTGGGTGCCCAGCAACCAGCCTTTGCCGAATACGCCGCCGGAACCGATGGCCGCCTTGGACTGGATGATGTTCCAGCCGGTGCCCAACGGGTCGCTCTCCGGGTCGAGGAACGTCAGGATCCGTTGCTTCTGATAGTCGTGCATGAAGAAGAACCACATGGCCACGGCCACGGGGACGGCAGCGGCCAGCACGCTGAGGATCCAGCGCCAGCGCAAGCCCCCCATAAACAGCACGAACGCGCCACCGGCCAGAATCAGCAATGAGGTGCCAAGGTCAGGCTGGCGCACGATCAGAATAAACGGCACGCCGATTAGAAGCAGGCTGATCACCACGTGCTTGAGCTGTGGCGGCAAGGTGCGCTTGGACAAGTACCAGGCGATGGTGGCCGGCATCAGGATCTTCATGAATTCCGAGGGTTGGAAGCGAATCACCCCGGGAATGTTGATCCAGCGCGTGGCTCCCATGGCGTTATGGCCCATGACATCCACCACCACCAGCAGCAACACGCCGGCGACATACCCCAGCGGCACCCAACGCGCCATGAAGCGTGGTTCAAGCTGGGCGATCACCACCATCGACAACAGGCCCAGGCCAAACGAGGACGCCTGTTTGATCAGCAGGTCCCAGTTCTTGCCGCTGGCCGAATACAGCACGAACAGGCTGCCGGCCGCCAAGGTCAGCAGCAGGATCAGCAGGGGGCCATCAATGTGCATGCGTTGCAGCAACGTCGCACGGCGACGCATCACATCCTCGCTGGAGAGGATGCGGTCAAAATTACTCTTCACGGGCCGTAACCTCGGGGCTTGATGGGGGGCCGCCATATTCGGGCTTGAGCTTGCCATCCTCGGCCAACAGCCAGGCATCCATGATCTGCCGCACCACGGGCGCCGCGACGCCAGAGCCGGACTCACCGTTCTCGACCATCACCGAGACCACGATTTTCGGGTCGTCAGCCGGGGCGAAGCCGACAAACAAGGCGTGGTCGCGGTGACGCTCCTGAACCTTGGAACGGTCATATTTTTCGCCCTGCTTGATCGCGACCACCTGGGCCGTACCACTCTTGCCGGCGATGCGGTATTGCGCGCCGGCTGCCGCCTTGCGTGCGGTACCCCGTGCGCCGTGCATGACTTGCTGCATGCCGTGGTTGACCTTGGCCCAGTCCGACGGGTCGCGCAGCACAATATCGGGAATCGGGTTGTCGTCTACCGGCTTTTCGCCTTCGATGGTCTTGGCCAGGTGCGGCCGATTCCAGATGCCTTTATTGGCCACCAGCGCCGTGGCCTGGGCCAGTTGCAGCGGCGTGGCCTGCATATAGCCCTGGCCGATCCCCAGGATCAGGGTTTCACCCGGGAACCATGCCTGACGGCGCGTCGCACGCTTCCATTCCCGCGACGGCATCAGGCCGGGAGACTCTTCGAACATGTCCAGAGAGACTTTCTGACCGAGGCCGAACTTGCCCATGTAGGCAGACAGGCGATCGATCCCCAGCTTGTGGGCCAGGTCGTAAAAATAGGTGTCGTTGGAGCGCATGATCGCGGTGTCCAGGTCGACATAGCCGTCACCGGAGCGGTTCCAGTTACGGTATTTGTGATCATAGTTGGGCAGCATGTAGTAGCCGGGGTCATAGACCCGACTGGAGGCCGTGACCACGCCGGAATCCAGGCCGGCGATCGCCACCGCCGGCTTGATGGTCGAACCCGGTGGATACAGGCCGCGCAATACGCGGTTGAACAGCGGTCGATCGATGGAGTCGCGCAGCTCGGCGTAGGCCTTGAAGCTGATGCCGGTGACGAACAGGTTAGGGTCGAAACTCGGCTGACTGACCATCGCCAGCACTTCGCCGGTTTTCGGGTCCAGCGCCACCACGGCGCCACGCCGGCCACCCAGGGCCATCTCGGCCGCTTCCTGCAACTTGATGTCCAGGCTCAGCACAATGTCCTTGCCCGGTATCGGGTCGGTGCGCTTGAGCACGCGCAAGACGCGGCCGCGGGCGTTGGTCTCGACTTCTTCGTAACCCACCTGGCCGTGCAGCTCGGGCTCGTAGAAACGCTCGATGCCGGTCTTGCCGATATGATGGGTGCCGCTGTAATTGACCGGGTCGAGGGTTTTAAGCTCTTTCTCGTTGATCCGCCCCATATAGCCGACCGAGTGGGCAAAGTGCGCCCCCTGCGGATAGTGGCGCACCAACTGCGCCACCACTTCCACACCCGGCAGACGGAACTGGTTCACGGCGATTCGGGCGATCTGCTCTTCGGTCAGCTCGAACAGGATCGGCACCGGCTCGAACGGCCGGCGCCCCTGCTTCATGCGTTTCTCGAAGATCACCCGGTCTTCCGGCGTCAGTTGCAGCACCTCGACAATCACATCGAGCACCTGCTGCCAGTCGCCGGAACGCTCACGGGTCATGCTCAGGCTGAAGCTGGGGCGGTTATCCGCGACCACCACGCCATTGCGGTCGAAGATCAGCCCACGGGTCGGCGGAATCGGCTGCACATGCACCCGGTTGTTTTCCGACAGCGTGGAGTGATAGTCGTACTGGATCACCTGCAGGAAATACAGACGCGCAATCAGCACGCACATCAACGCCACCACCAAAATCGCACCGAACACCACCCGCGCGCGTACCAGACGTGCGTCTTTCTCGTGGTCCTTGATGCGGATCGGCTGGGTCATCGGGGGCAGCGCAGACTATTTGTGGTAAGGGTGCCCGGACAGAACTGTCCAGGCGCGATACAGCTGTTCACCGATCAGAATCCTTACCAACGGGTGCGGCAATGTCAGCGCCGACAACGACCAGCGCTGATCGGCTCGCGCGCAGACTTCCGGCGCAAGCCCCTCGGGGCCACCGACCATGAAGTTGACCGTACGCGAATCCAGGCGCCAGCGATCCAGTTCCACCGCCAACTGCTCGGTGCTCCAGGGCTTGCCGTGCACTTCGAGAGTGACGATACGCTCGTTGGGGCCGACCTTGGCCAGCATGGCTTCGCCTTCCTGGCGAATAAAGCGCGCCACATCGGCGTTCTTGCCCCGGGTATTGAGCGGTATTTCCACCAGTTCAAGCGACAGCTCAGCGGGCAGACGCTTGGCATACTCGTGCCAGCCTTCTTCCACCCACTTGGGCATGCGTGAACCGACAGCGATCAGACGCAGGCGCACAGCCGTTCCTTATTCCTGGTCTTTGTTGAGCTTGTCGAAGTGCGCGTGGCCCACTTCCGGGCTGTGGTGCTTGCCATCGGCGGCACGGCTCTGCTCGGCGCCTTTCCACAGACGTTCCAGGTCGTAGAACTGGCGGGCGTTGGAGGTCATCATGTGAACGATCACATCGTCCATGTCCAGCAGTACCCAGTCGCTGTCGCCCTTGCCTTCCTCACCCAGAGGCTTCACGCCCTGGGCTTTGACGGCTTCGCGAACCTTGTCGAGCATCGCGCCGATCTGGCGGTTGGAGGTACCGGTGGCGATGATCATGAAGTCGGTGATGCTTTGCTTGTCGCGTACGTCCAGCACCTGGATGTCCTGGGCCTTAACGTCTTCCAGGGCGGCCACGGCCACTTTCACCAGCTCTTCGCCAGCCAATTCCGGGCCCACGTGGGCTTCAACCGGCAGCGGTGCGCTTTTGAAGGTGCCTTTGCGCTTAACTTTGCTTACGTCTTTGTTCGTCATATAAAACTCGTTTTGCTCGTATGTTCGGGCGCTTGCTGCACGGTTCGTGCGTTCAAGCGCGCCTTTTCAGTTCGACGCACGGTAAAGCCCGTGCGCATCGATGTAGGCCAGGACCGCGTCAGGCACCAGGAAACGTACCGACTTACCGCTGGCCAGCAGTTGACGGATCTGGGTGGCGGACACCGCAAGCGGGGTCTGCCAGACGAATGCAATATTCCCGTTCGGCCCGGTCAGGGCCAAGGGGTCACTTACCGACCGCGCGGCCAGCAGGTTGCGCAAGGCATCCGGCGGTTCGCTGTCGGCATCCGGGCGTTGCAAAACCAGGATGTGGCAATGCTGGAGGAGCTCCTCCCAGCGGTGCCAAGAGGGCAGGCCGCAAAATGCGTCCCAGCCCAAAAGCAGAAACAACTGGTCATCTGCGGCCATCTCGGCGCGCATCAGCTCCAGGGTGTCGACAGTGTAGGACGGTTTATCGCGCTTGAGCTCGCGGTCGTCCACCATCAACGGCTGTATGCCCTCTACGGCCACCTGCACCATTTCCAGACGCTGTTGCGCGGACACCTGCGGCGTATCGCGATGCGGCGGCCGAAAATTGGGCAGCAGCCGCACCTCGTCCAGCGCCAGGGCATCGGCGACTTCCAGGGCACTGCGCAAATGGCCGATGTGCACGGGGTCGAAAGTACCGCCGAGCAGCCCGATGCGTTTAGCCATCAAGTGCGCACATGACCGTCGCCGAACACTACGTACTTCTCGCTGGTCAGCCCTTCAAGGCCAACCGGGCCGCGTGCATGGAGCTTGTCGGTGGAGATACCGATCTCCGCCCCCAGGCCATACTCGAAGCCGTCGGCAAAACGTGTCGAGGCGTTGATCATCACCGAAGCGGAGTCCACTTCATTGAGGAAACGCCGGGCATCGCTGAAATGCTCGGAAACAATGGCGTCGGTGTGCTTGGAGCCGTATTTATTGATGTGTTCGATGGCCTGATCCAGGTCGTCGACGATGCGAATCGACAGGATCGGCGCCGTGTATTCGGTGTACCAGTCTTGTTCAGTCGCTTCGATCACATCGCTGCCGAGCAGTGCACGGGTACGCTCGCAGCCACGCAGTTCCACGCCCTTGTCACGGTAGATGGCAGCCAGCGGCGGCAGCACGCGCTCGGCAATGCCGGCGTGCACCAGCAGGGTTTCCATGGTGTTGCACGGCGCGTAGCGGTGGGTCTTGGCGTTGTCGGCAATGCGAATCGCCTTGTCGAGGTCGGCGGCTATGTCGATGAAGACGTGGCACACGCCGTCCAGATGCTTGATGACTGGCACCTTGGCATCGCGGCTGACGCGCTCGATCAGGCTCTTGCCGCCACGGGGCACAATCACGTCGACGAATTCCGGCATGGTGATCAACGCGCCCACAGCCGCGCGGTCGGTGGTTTCCACCACTTGCACCACTTCAGCTGGCAACTCGGCCACGGCCAGGCCTTGCTGGATGCAGGCGGCGATAGCACGGTTGGAATTGATCGCCTCGGAGCCGCCTCGCAGGATGGTAGCGTTGCCCGACTTCAGGCACAGGCTCGCGGCGTCGATGGTCACGTTCGGACGCGACTCGTAGATGATGCCGATCACACCCAGCGGCACGCGCATCTTGCCGACCTGGATACCGGACGGCAGGTAGCGCATGTCGCGGATTTCACCGATGGGGTCAGGCAGCTTGGCCACCTGACGCAGGCCTTCGATCATGTCGTCGATACGTGCCGGGGTCAGTGCCAGGCGATCCAGCAAGGCAGGTTCCAGGCCATTGGCGCGACCGTTGGCCAAGTCCAGTTCATTGGCAGCGGTCAACTCGGAGCGCGAAGCATCCAGAGCATCGGCAGCCGCCAGCAGCGCACGGTTCTTCTGCGCAGTGCTCGCACGGGCGATCAACCGCGAGGCCTGACGGGCAGCGCGACCCAGGCGGGTCATGTAGTCAAGAACGGACTCAGTCATGGTCAGGGAGTCTTGGCAAAGAGGAAAGCGGCAGATTATAGCTGTGACGCCGCTCGACTGACAGCGGTGAGGGGCGGATGGTCGAAATGAACTGTAAAAACCCGGGGTTCAGCGGTAATTAAGGTGAGAGTTGTTATTATTCCGTCACATTTAGCCGTAATAACCCTGAACGCCATGCCCGGACTTAACGCCCCACTCCCCGCAAGCGCCCTGCCCGACGGCTTCTTCGACCGCGATGCACAACTGCTCGCGCAAGAACTGTTGGGGAAAATCATTCGCCACCGTGTCGGTGATCTCTGGCTTTCGGCGCGAATTATTGAAACCGAAGCCTATTACGTGGCCGAAAAAGGCAGCCATGCGTCGCTGGGCTACACAGAAAAGCGTAAGGCTTTGTTTCTGGATGGCGGTCATATCTATATGTACTACGCCAGGGGCGGTGATTCCCTGAACTTCAGCGCCCACGGCCCGGGGAATGCCGTGCTGATCAAGTCGGCTTACCCGTGGGTCGATGAACTCTGCGGGCCGGCGAGCCTGGCGCAAATGCTGTTGAACAACCCCAACCCCGACGGCAGCCCGCGCCCGGCGCAGAAGCTGTGCGCCGGGCAGACCCTGTTGTGCAAGGCACTGGGCCTGAAAGTGCCGATGTGGGACGCCAAGCGCTTCGATCAGGAACTGCTGTATGTCGAAGATGTGGGCCAGGTGCCCACACAGATTATCCAGACCACCCGGCTGGGCATTCCCAGCGGGCGCGATGAACACTTGATGTACCGCTTCGTCGATGCCGGCTATGCGCCGTATTGCACGCGGAACCCGCTGCGCCGCGGGCAGGTCGAAGGCCGCGATTATTTTTTGATCTAACGGGCGACACATCCCATGTGGGAGCTGGCTTGCCTGCGATAGCGGTGGGCCAGGCAACTTCCATGCTGGCCATGCCGCAGCCATCGCGGGCAAGCCAGCTCCCACAGTGGAAATTCACCGTCTCATTATGGAGTGGATTGTATGGGCCAATGGCTCGATAGCATCACCGGCTGGCTGACCCTGAACCCGCAATGGCTGGCAGCCGCGGTGTTTATTGTCGCGTGCGTGGAGTGCCTGGCCATTGCCGGGCTGATCGTGCCGGGCACGGTATTGCTGTTTGCGATTGCCGCACTGGCCGGCAGCGGTGCGTTGTCACTGAGTGAAACCCTGCTGCTGGGCTTCCTCGGCGGTCTATTGGGCGACGGGGTTTCCTACTACCTGGGCCGACATTTCCATCAGAACATCCGGCGCTTGCCGGGCCTGCGACATCATCCGGAATGGATGAATGGCGCAGAAACCTACTTCCACAAGTACGGAATCGCCAGCTTGCTGGTCGGGCGCTTCATCGGGCCATTGCGCCCCATGCTGCCGATGGTCGCCGGTATGTGCGACATGCCGTTCCCGCGCTTTGCGATCGTCAGCCTGATCGCCGCCGCCGGTTGGTCAGTGGCGTATCTGCTGCCGGGCTGGGCAGCCGGTGCCGCGTTCCGCCTGCCCTTGCCGGAAGGTTTCTGGCCGGAAGCGGCGATTGTCGCGGCGTGCCTGGCGGCGCTATTGGGATTGAGTTTGAACAGCAGCCTGCGCGCCCATCGTCGCGCAACGTTGTGGATCGGTTGTGCCAGCCTGACCCTGCTGATCGCGCTGTTTATCGGCTACCCGCATCTCAATGACTTCGATCAGGGCCTGAGCGCCCTGGTGCAGGAGCATCGCAGCCCGTGGCTGGATGAGGTGATGGTGCGGATCACGCAATTGGGCGAGTTCAAGAAAATGTTCGTCGCCAGCGCGGTGTTCACCGCCCTGTTGTTTGTGGCCCGGCAATGGCGCCACGCGCTGTTTGTGGGAGCGACCCTGGCAGGCGCGGCGGTGATCAACACCGGCACCAAGCTGTTTTTTGCCCGCGGCCGCCCGGAGATTCTGACCGACCCGTTGACCAGTTTCAGTATGCCCAGCGGCCATGCCTCCGGCGCTTTTGCGTTCTTCCTGGCGCTCGCGGTATTGGCCGGTCGCGGCCAACCCACGCGATTGCGCCTGACCTGGATGCTGCTGGGCTGCATACCCGCCGCATTCATTGCTCTGTCGCGGGTTTACCTGGGCGCTCACTGGCCCAGCGACATCCTCGCAGGCACGCTACTGGCCATGACGGTGTGTGCGTTCAGCCTGACCGTGATCCAGTACCGCAGCCCGCTGCCGGCAATGACGCAAAAAGCCTGGTGGCTGGTATTGCCGGCGGTGGTGGCGGTGCTCGGCTTCATTGCATTCACCGGCACCTCCCATGCATTGCTCAGGTACGCCTACTGACCCTTGGCCGGGCCAATCCAGTCCACTGAAGCAGAGCGACGCTCCACGCAACGCTCGCGTCGCTCCAGCAGCATCTCGTCGGCAATGTCGGCGGCGCGCTCGGCGATATACTCCGCGCCCCGGGTGGCGTCCTGCTGGAGCAATTGCGTGGTCACGCTGACAAAATACGTGTCCCAGGCGACTTGTTCCGATGGTGTCAGACGAATCATGGTCATCCCCGATCATTATGGTGTGATCGGAAAATATTGCAGGCGCCGCGCCTGAAATGACGTAGCAAAATCCGAAAGCAACCGCAGAAAATTCCGTATCTCAGGTGAACAACTCACCCTGCAATTCATCCAGCAACATCTGAATGGCATCCAGCCGCTGCTGCGGATCGTCAATTCGCAGCAAGTCGACCTTATCGGCGTCGGTAAACGGCAGCAGGTACGCCAGTTGGTTGCCGAGGGCCTGCTGGCCTTCGGCATGGGCGTTCATCTCCAGCGAAGCCACCATCGGGTGCTCCGCCAGGGCCTCCAGCAGCGCCAGCAAGTCGGCGTCCTCTTCTTCCAGAGGCCGATCCGGCATCTCATCCAACCATTTAACCTCGGCCACCAGCAATTGATCTTTCTGCACCGTGACGTCTAGTACGCGGAAACGCCGGCCACCCTCGACACGAATCCCCAGCAGGCCATTGTCCTGCTGTTTGAAGTCGCGAATAAACGCCTCGCAGCCGATCAGCGCGTAGCCTTCCGTGCTCATGCCCGGTTCTCTGTCGCCGAGGGTGCACACCACGCCGAAGCTTTCGCCCTTTTTCATGCAGCGACTGATCATGTCCAGGTAGCGCGCCTCAAATATCTGCAGGTCGAGGGTGCAGCCTGGGAACAGCACAGTGTTGAGTGGGAACAGCGCCAGACTCATAACGGTTTCCTTAAAACCCGGGTTAAACAATTACCGACACGGCCAACGGCAGAAACACCGCCGTCGCCACGCCCATCAGGCTCATGGCCAGCGCCGCAAAGGCGCCGCACTCTTCGCTTTCCTGCAGGGCCACCGAGGTGCCGACCGCATGGGCGGTCATGCCCAGCGCCATGCCCCGCGCTTCAGGGCTGTGCACGCCCAGGCGCGACAGATACGCCGGGCCGATCATCGCGCCGACCACCCCGGTGATCAGTACAAACACTGCCGCCAATGCCGCCACGCCACCAATCTGTTCGGCGACCAGCATGGCAATCGGCGACGTCACCGACTTGGGTGCCATGGTCATCAGCACCCTGTGTTCGGCACCGAACCACCACCCCAACAGCACACACAAGCCGGTAGCCAGCACCCCGCCTACCACCAGCGTAGTAAAAATCGGCCAGAACAATTGGCGAATCCGCCGCAGGTTGAGATAAAGCGGTACCGCCAATGCCACCGTTGCAGGCCCCAGCAGGATCCCCATGATCTCGGTGCTTTCGCGGTACTCGGCGTAACTCAGGCCACAGGCGAGCAACACACCGATCACCAGCAACATCGACACCAGCACCGGTTGCAGGAAGATCCAGCGGGTTTTCTCGTACCCCGCCAGCACCAACTGATAGGCGCCCAGGGTGATACCGATGCCGAACAACGGATGATGAATGACCGCCGTCCAGGCGCCCTGCCAGTCAAGCATCATTGGTCCTTCTCCTTGCGCCTGACCATCTGCTGCATCAGCACACCGACAAAGCCCATGGCGATCACCAGCGACAACACCAGCGCCCCGACGATAGCCCAGAAGTCCGCGACAATGTCCTTGGCGTAGACCATCACTCCCACGGCGGGCGGCACCAACAGCAACGGCAGATAACGCAACAGGCTGCCGGCCGCCAGGCTCAGCGGCTCGCCGACTTCACCGCGCCAGACCAGAAAGCCCAGCATCAACAGCAGCCCGATGATCGGCCCCGGCAGTACCGGCAACAGCAAATGATTGATCGCCGTACCGATCAATTGAAACAGCACCAGCCAAGTCAGGCCACGTAACAGCATCCCGCTCTCTCCCCCCTCAAAGCCCATGCGCATTATAAGCACGCCCGCCCTATGCCCAGGCATTCGCCAAAAGCATGTTGGGTTGACCGGGCCATTTGCCCATGATGATCTACATTGGTTCTCTGTATCCCATATAAAACCCCTTATCAACGGGGGATAAAAATGATGAACCCAGGAGAGACGCAATGCCCTATGTACCCGTAGCGCAGCTCAAAGATTATGTCGGCAAGGAACTGGGACGTTCCGAATGGCTCACCATCGACCAGGCGCGCATCAACCTGTTCGCAGAGGCCACCGGCGATCATCAGTTCATCCACGTCGACCCGGTCAAGGCCGCACAAACCCCGTTCGGCAGCACCATCGCCCACGGTTTCCTGTCACTGTCACTGATGCCCAAGCTGATGGAAGACATCCTGATCATGCCCGAGGGCTTGAAAATGGCCGTCAACTACGGCCTGGACAGTGTGCGCTTCATCCAGCCGGTGAAGGTCGACTCCAAGGTGCGCCTGAACGTCACGCTCACCGACGTCACCGAGAAAAAACCCGGCCAATGGCTGTTCAAGGCCACCGCCACCCTGGAAATCGAAGGCCAGGAGAAACCTGCCTATATTGCCGAGTCGCTGTCACTCTGCTTCGTGTAAGGCCGACCCTGTGGCGAGGCAATAAACCTTGCCACAGTGTATGTAAATTTATGTATGAATCTCGCGGCTGCGGCATACTCGGCGCTCAATTATCCGGATCCCGCTATGCGCCCACTCGCTCCCCTTGCCCTTGCCCTGTTGCTGACCGCTTGCGGAGACGGCGAATCGCTGTTGCCGCCCGATGCGCGCCTGCCCGATGGCGGCCGCTACCGTGGCGATGTGGTCAACGGCCTGCTGCAAGGCCAGGGCCGCGTGGACTACCCCAACGGCAGTTGGTACGCCGGCCAGTTCGATAAAGGCCAGTGGCACGGCCAGGGCGAATGGCATGGCAGCAATGGCGAAGTCTATAAAGGCCAGTTCCGGCAGGGCCTGTTTGATGGCCAGGGCAGCTTGACTACCACGGGCAGCAGCTATGTCGGCAGCTTCAAGAACGGTCGACGCAATGGCGAAGGCACCCTCAAAGAAGGGCAGATGACCTATCGCGGCGAGTTCAAGGACGACCAGTACGCAGGCCTCGGTCGCCTGGAATTGGCCGATGGCAGCCAGTACCAAGGCCAATTTGCCCACGGCAAGCCCAATGGCGAAGGCCAGCGCAATGACGACAGCGGCAATCAGTTCAGCGGCCACTTTGTCGATGGCCAACTGGAAGGCAATGGCACCTTCAATAGCGCTGAGGGCGATATCTATATCGGCCAATTCAAGCAGAACCAACTCAACGGCAAAGGCCGCTATGAAAACGCCGACGGCGACGTATGGATCGGCCAGTTCAAGGAAGGCGCCCTCAGTGGCAAAGGCGAATTGATTGGCGCCGATGGCAGCCACTACGTCGGTCAGTTCAGTGACTGGCGCTTTACCGGTGAGGGGCGCTTGAACCTCACCGATGGCAGCTTCTATATCGGTGGCTTCGACAGCGACAACTATCAGGGGCGTGGCACCCTCGTGCTCACCGACGGCACCGTGCAGGCCGGCACCTGGGTCAATGGCCTGCGCGTGCGCGATGCCGATGGCAAGTTGCTGCCCGACCCACTGGAAACCGGCCTATTGGCCCAAGGCCGCTTGCTCGACGAGGCCCTGGCCGCCGTGCCGGCCTCGACACCTGCCGTCGAGCTTTATACGTTGGCGTTGGCAGGTGATGGCAAGCAAAGCGTGTTCCTGCGCGAAGCCGATTACGTCAGCAACCTGCTCACCACCCGCTTCGGCGCACGCGGGCAGGTCCGCCTGGTCAACCACCGTGACCACATCGCCGACCGTCCGCTGGCCACCCGCGAAAGCCTGAGGCGTTCCGTGCAAACCCTGGCCGAACGTACCGGGCCCGAAGACCTGGTGTTTATCTATTTGACCAGCCATGGCACCCATGAACATGAGTTGGTGCTCGACCAGCCGCGCATGGAACTGGCCGACTTGCCCGCCGATGAACTGGCCGCCGTGCTGGCGCCGTTGAAAAACCGCGACAAGATCATCGTGATTTCCGCCTGCTACTCCGGCGGTTTCATTCCGGCCCTGAAAGATGAGCGCACGCTGATCATGACGGCATCCCGTGCGGATCGCGTGTCCTTTGGCTGTTCAGAAGAGGCGGACTTTACCTACTTTGGCGATGCCCTTTTCGCACAAGCCTTCAACCAAACGGACGATTTGCAACACGCGTTCAAACTGGCACAACTGCATGTGGCCGAACGCGAACAGGCGGACAACTTCGAAGCCTCGGAACCGCAGATATGGGCGCCCAAAGGCGTGATCGCCCATTGGCAACTATTACGCAAACAGCAGGCACGAAAGGCGCTCGAAAGCGTCTCAATGAATAGCAAGGAAGCCAAAGGCAACTAAGCTGTAACGTGTAACAAGGGGGAAACATCATGTACCTGACACCTCAGCATATCTTGCTGGCCGGGGCCTCTGGCCTCACCGGCGAACACCTGCTTGATCGCCTGCTCAACGAACCCACCGTGACCCGTGTACTGGCGCCGAGCCGCAAGCCGCTGGCTGAACACCCACGCCTGGAAAACCCGGTGGGCGACCCTGCGGTGTTCCTGCCGCAACTGAGCGGCCGGGTGGACATGGCCTTTTGCTGCCTGGGCACCACGATCAAGAAAGCCGGCTCGGAAGCGGCGTTCCGTGCGGTCGATCTGGACATGGTGGTGACCTTCGCCAAGCGCGCTCGGGAACTGGGTGCGCGGCATCTGATCGTGATCAGTGCGATCGGCGCCGACCCGAAATCCTCAGTGTTCTACAACCGAGTCAAGGGCGAAATGGAGCAGGCACTCAAAGCCCAGGACTGGCCGCAACTGACCATCGTGCGACCTTCCTTGCTGCTGGGGGAGCGGCTGGAACCGCGTCTGGCCGAACAGCTGGCCGGGCCGTTGTCGCGTTTGATTCCGGGCAAGTACCACGGCATCGAAGTCTGCGAACTGGCTCGCGCCATGTGGCGCCTGGCGCTGGAAGAACAGGATGGCGTACGGGTGGTGGAGTCGGATGAGCTGCGCAAGCTCGGCAAGTAAGAACGCCAATCCCAATGTGGGAGGGAGCAAGCCCCCTCCCACATTGGGTTCGTGTAGTTCTCAGAGTCCGCCAGTGGCGTTGAAGCCCACACCCAGCACGGTCAACAACGACAGTGGCAACAGCAGCGTATCGAGCAGCGCGCTGGCGGGCAGGTCGATATGAGGATAGGTGGGCGCCTCGGCACCAAAGCGGTCCTTGGCACAGCAGCCGCCATTGATCGCATACAAATCCAGGCGCGTACCGGCATACACCACAGGCGCGCCCGCTTGCGCGGCGTCCAGGGTGCGCGCCGTGGCGCAGCCCGTCAGTTGCAGCGCCAGTAGTAGCAGCAGCGTTTTATTCATCACCGCCCAAATGGTGCTCGCCCCAGCGCGGCAGCATGTCCTGGGGAATGTTCAGCAGGTTGAGAATGCGCGCCACCACGAAGTCCACCAAGTCATCGATGGTCTGCGGCTGGTGATAGAAACCCGGCGACGCGGGCAAGATGGTCACGCCCATGTTCGACAACTTGAGCATGTGTTCCAGGTGAATACTCGAATACGGTGCTTCGCGCGGTACCAGGATTAATTGGCGACGCTCCTTCAAGGTCACGTCCGCCGCCCTTTCGATCAGGTTATTGCAGGCGCCCGTGGCAATCGCCGACAGGGTGCCGGTGGAGCATGGCACCACCACCATCGCCGCCGGCGCGCCGGAGCCCGAAGCTACTGGCGACATCCAGTCTTCCTTGCCATAGACCTTGATCTGCCCCGCTGCCGCACCGGTGTATTCGGTGAGGAACGCTTGCATCATCTGCACCTTGGCCGGCAATTGCACATCCGTCTCGGTCGCCAGCACCAATTGGGCGGCCTTGGAAATCAGGAAGTGCACTTCACGGTCTTCACGTACCAGGCAATCCAGCAGGCGCAGGCCGTAAGGCGCGCCGGATGCGCCGGTCATTGCCAGGGTGATACGTTCGGGGCCGCTCATTTCAACGCCTCGGCCAGCTTGCCGTGCAAGCCGCCAAAGCCGCCGTTGCTCATGACTACCACATGGGTGCCGGGCTTGGCCAAGTGCTTCACATGCTCAATGATGCCTTCCAGCGAATCACACACGGTCGAAGGCACGGTGCACAGCGCAGCGATCCCCGGCAGGTCCCAACCAAGGTTGGCAGGCGCGTACCAGACCACCTGGTCGGCGTCGTTGACGCTTTCCGGCAGGCCATCGCGGTGCGCACCCAGCTTCATGGAGTTGGAGCGCGGTTCAACGATCGCAATGATTTGGGCATCGCCAACGCGCTTGCGCAGGCCGTCGAGCGTAGTGGCGATAGCTGTTGGATGGTGGGCAAAGTCGTCGTAGATGGTAATCCCATTCACGTCGGCGACTTTTTCCATGCGCCGCTTGACGCTTTTGAATGCGCTCAAGGCCGCGATGCCCATGGCCGGCACCACACCGACATGCCGTGCAGCCGCCAGGGTTACCAGCGCGTTGGCAACATTGTGCTGGCCGGTCATATCCCACTCCACGACGCCTTGGGCTTGGCCTTCGAACAGCACTTCAAACCGGGAGCCGTCTTCGCTGAGCAACTTGACCTGCCATTGCCCGTCCACACCGGTGGTCTGCACCGGCGTCCAGCAGCCCATGTCGATCACGCGCTGCAACGCCGGTTCAGTGGTCGGGTGGATGACCAAGCCTTCACTCGGGATGGTACGCACCAAGTGATGAAACTGCCGCTCAATAGCCGCCAGATCGGGAAAGATGTCCGCGTGATCAAACTCCAGATTATTCAGGATCGCTGTGCGCGGACGGTAGTGGACGAACTTGGAGCGCTTGTCGAAAAACGCGCTGTCGTATTCATCGGCTTCGATCACGAAAAACGGCGTATCGCCCAGGCGCGCCGACACCGAGAAATTCTGCGGCACGCCGCCGATCAGGAAGCCCGGGCTCATGCCCGCATGTTCCAGCACCCAGGCGAGCATACTGCTGGTGGTGGTCTTGCCGTGAGTGCCGGCCACCGCCAATACCCAACGACCTTGCAACACATGATCAGCCAGCCATTGAGGGCCTGAGACGTAAGGCAAACCTTTATTGAGCACGTACTCGACCGCTGGGTTGCCGCGGGACATGGCGTTGCCAATCACTACCAGATCCGGCGCCGGGTCGAATTGCGAGGGGTCGTAACCTTGGGTCAGCTCGATACCTTGCGCCTGCAGCTGCGTGCTCATGGGCGGATAAACATTGGCATCGGAGCCCGTAACGTGATGGCCCAGCTCTTTGGCCAGAACCGCCATCGAACCCATGAACGTACCGCAGATACCCAGAATATGAATGTGCATAGTCGACCTCGTAAACATCGAGGCAGGTTAGCGTAGGGTGGGAAAGTTCGCACGCTTTAGCTGAGGGCGAAACGCCCGCCGGTAGGATCCGACGGGCAAAAGGGATGTCTTAAACCGTGGTGCCAGCTTTTTTAAGCTCAGCGTCTTTCAAGGTCATGATTCGTTCGGCCGCTTTTTCCATCGCGTCATACCGACGCTCTATTACGCCTAAGCGCCCCCCGGTACTGGGAGATGTTGACGACTCGATGTGAGGTTTGAAAATAACGCCGTTGTCCTCAGCCACTTGCCTCATATGGGTTTCTGAAACGCTCAGTAACTGCTCCAGGTTAGTCAAGCGTGCCCCACGCTCCTTGGGCCAGGCGTCGCCGATGGCAAGCCGGTCTGCGGTGCTGCCCGACGCCAGCGTCATGACGACATTGGCAAACTCCAGCACCACTTTCTCTACCCGATCCAGATGGCGCGTGGCTCCCGGCGCAGGCTCATCGGGTGCGGGTGGCGCAACGGTTTGCGGCATGGGCTTCTGATCGGGCTGTGCAACGCCGGGCAAATGCGGTGGCGGTGGCGCCACTGGCGACGGCACGTATTGGCCCTTGATCGCTTCCCCCGCGGCCACGGACCCGGCATACGCCCCCACATTGATCGGCGCGCTGACCATACCATTGACGCCTGCATTGATGAACGCGTCCTTGACCGTCTTGCTGGTAGAGGGTGATGTAGAAATAACGCCCGCTTTGACCAGCCTGTCGGCATCCAACAGTCGCTGGGTGACATCGGCCATGCTGACCTTGGGTGAATCGTCCTGTTTCACAGGGGCGGTCCCACCGCGGGGGGGCGTCTGAGGCCCCTTGGTCAGCACGTCCTTGAGTCTACCTGCGGTTGACTGGCCTGAACTGCCCGCGGTCGCACTGGCACCAGGGGTATCGTGGCTTGTCGTCGGCTTTTTCCCACCCGCCGTGGTTTGGGGCCGGGTGGGCGAGGGACTGACCGGAGCAGGCGGCACTCTGGGCGATGGCGTGGGCGGCACGTGAGGCGTGGGGCGGGATCCTCCCCCGAACCGCCGTCCAAAAATTCCACGCTTGATGCGCACCTTCGGCGTTTGATCAGTCTCCTGCGCAGACAACTGCGTGCCAGGCTCAGGCTGAGTGTGGTCCATCGGTTCGCCCCAGCCCGCGGTTAAGGGTTGCGGTTGGGACGTGAGCGTAACGTCAAGTTGAACAGGGAGTTGTGGCACAGGAGTCGTTATTGGACTTGTAATGTTCATGTGTTGTCACCCTAGAAGTTTCAAACAACTGTGATTAAGGGCACGTGATGCTCTGCCCTTATTCCATCAGTGCTTAAAACAACGTGCAGCGTTCCGGGGCGACGTGAGTACATGGCGCGATAAAAAACCTTAAAGCCTGTGCGACAAAACTTGAGCCATCGGCAATAACTGAGTTATTCCGACAGGTGTCGCACTCCCTTAATGGGTGGAGTCCCTTGAGATTCCATGTTTGCGTAACTTGCGGTACAGCGTATTGCGACTGACCCCCAACTGTTCAGCCACATGACTCATATGCCAGCGCTGCTGCGCCAACGCACCGAGTAATGCCTGACGCTCGGCGCTTTCCAGTGGCAAGGCGTACGGCGCATCCACCCTCGCCCCCAGCGGCTGCGCCTGACGAATCAATGCCGGCAAGTCGTCAAGCCCGACTCGGCCGTCCTCACAGAGCGCCACCACCGTGCGCAACACCGTACGCAACTGTCGCAGGTTGCCGGGCCAGGGGAATGCCAACAAAGCCTGGCGCGCCGACTCGTCTAGCATCACCTGTTCGGTGCCGGCCTCTTGGGCCAAGAGGAAGTCCAACAATTGCGCCTTGTCAGTGCGTTCGCGCAACGGCGGCAAGGCGACTTCCAAGCCGCTCAAGCGGTAATACAGGTCTTCGCGAAAGCTGCCATCGGCCACACGCTCCAACAAATTACGGTGCGTCGCGCTGATGATCCGCAGGTTCACGGCTTGAGGTTCGCCGCCGATAGGCACCACCAGGCGATCCTCCAGCACCCTTAACAAGCGGGTTTGCAGCGCCAGTGGCATATCGCCGATTTCGTCGAGAAACAGCGTACCGCCGTCGGCCTGTTGCAGCTTGCCGCGCATGCCTTCTTTAAGGGCGCCGGTGAAACTGCCGGCGCGATAGCCAAACAACTCGCACTCGATCAGGTTTTCCGGAATGGCCGCACAGTTCAGCGCGACAAAGGCCTTGTCGCCTCGCTGGCTGGCCTGGTGCACGGCCTTGGCGAAAGCCTCTTTACCGCAGCCGGTTTCGCCGTTGATCAGCAAGGGCACGTCGCGTTCGAATACTCGCGAGGCCTTGCGCAGCTCATTTTGCAACGCCGGATCGCCCAGGCAAATACCCAGTGGGCGTGGCGCCTGCGGCTTGACGACCGGGGCCGGCGTACTGCGGGGCTGGCCTCGCAGCGCTGCAAATAGAGGCCGACCATCGCGGGTACGCAGCGGCCAACTGGCCGTGGCATTCGCGCTGGCCCGCCCTAGCAACTGATCCAGGGAACAGTCGAAAAACGCGTCCACCGGCTGATCCACCAAGCCGCCGCGTAGCTGCCCCAACAGGTTCAGCGCGCTCTGGTTCACCGCACAAATGCGCCCTTCGCCATCGAACGCCAGCAAGCCTTCGCTGAACAACCCGACCGACTCAGCCTGCAGGTGAAAACGCAGCAGCCAATGGTGTTCGAAGTGGCGCAGGAAGTAGCAACTTTCGATCATCTTGGCCGACAGGTTCACCAGCGCCATGGTGTGGAACTGGCTCTGGCGCGACACGGCTTCGCGGGCCGAGGACACATCCAGCACCGCCAGCAATTCACCGTGAGGGTCGAACACCGGGCTCGCCGAACACGTCAGCCCGGTATGGCGGCCGCGAAAATGCTCGTCACGGTGGATGGTCAGGGATTGACGCTCCACCAGGCAGGTGCCGATGCCATTGGTGCCTTCGCAAGCTTCACTCCAGTCGGCGCCCAGCCACAGCCCGGCGCGTTCGAAAATCTTGCGCTCGGACGGCGCGGTGACACAGTTGAGGATCACCCCCCGGGCATCGGTGAGCAGCACCGCATGACCGGCCCCCGAGAGTTGCTGGTGCAGGCTGTTCATTTCGTTGCCGGCGATATGCAGCACCTGGCGCAGGCGTTCGCGGCTTTCCAGCAGGCGGCCATGCTCAAGCACGGTGGGCGCAACGGTCAGCGCGGGGTCGAGGTGGTAGTCCTCAACGCAACGCAGCCAGGAACGGGCGATGGAGGGATCGCTGCCCGGCCCTTGAAGCGGCTCTTGCCCCCGGGTGACGGTGAGAACCTGCTGGGCATGGCGACTGAAATGATCGTTGTGCATGTTCTTATTATTCTCCCTGCGTGAGAGCGCCCAGCATCCACCAGCCATCCGGCCATTGCAATCCCGGGCCGACCCATCGGTCACAGGCTGTACCGTTTGCGGTACAAACTGTCACCCCTCCTGTATCGCCCCGGCCACATTCATGCCTTGTAAACAAAACCAAACCCTTGATTTACCTGGCCTGCACGCACTGGCCCAACCTTTGCTCTACGCTTTATAACGCGCTTGCAGCGCTGTACTCCGATAAACATAAAAGCAGGAGATGCCCACCATGCGTTATGCACACCCCGGTACCGAAGGCGCCATCGTTTCGTTCAAGGCCAAGTACGGCAACTACATCGGCGGCGAGTTCGTTGCGCCGGTCGATGGCAACTACTTCTCCAACACCTCGCCGGTCAACGGCAAACCTATCGCTGACTTCCCGCGTTCCACCGCCAAAGACATCGACAAGGCTCTGGACGCCGCCCACGCTGCCGCTGACGCCTGGGGCAAAACCAGCGCCCAGGACCGCTCGCTGGTACTGCTGAAAATCGCCGACCGTATCGAGCAGAACCTCGAACTGCTGGCTATCACCGAAACCTGGGACAACGGCAAGGCCGTGCGTGAAACCCTCAATGCCGACATTCCCCTGGCCGCCGACCACTTCCGCTACTTCGCAGGCTGCATTCGCGCCCAGGAAGGCAGCAGCGCCGAAATCAACGAACTCACTGCCGCCTATCACTTCCACGAACCACTGGGCGTGGTCGGCCAGATCATCCCGTGGAACTTCCCGCTGCTGATGGCCGCCTGGAAACTCGCCCCGGCCCTGGCCGCCGGCAACTGCGTGGTGCTCAAGCCCGCCGAGCAAACCCCGCTGGGCATCAGCGTACTGATGGAACTGATCGGCGACCTGTTGCCGCCAGGCGTACTGAACGTGGTGCATGGTTTCGGCAAGGAAGCCGGCGAAGCCCTGGCGACCAGCAAACGTATCGCCAAGATAGCCTTCACCGGCTCTACCCCGGTGGGCTCGCACATCATGCATGCGGCGGCCGAGAACATCATTCCGTCTACCGTTGAGCTGGGAGGCAAGTCGCCGAATATCTTCTTCGCCGACATCATGAAAGCGGAACCTGCATTCATCGAAAAAGCTGCCGAAGGCCTGGTGCTGGCGTTCTTCAACCAAGGCGAAGTGTGCACCTGCCCATCCCGCGCCCTGGTGGAGGAGTCGATCTACGACGACTTCATGAAAGTGGTGATGAAGAAGGTCGAGTCGATCAAGCGTGGCGATCCGCTGGACACCGACACCATGGTCGGCGCCCAAGCGTCCGAGCAGCAATTTGACAAGATCCTGTCCTATCTGGAAATCGCCAAGGGCGAAGGCGCGCAACTGCTGACCGGCGGCAAGGTTGAAAAGCTCACTGGCGATCTGGCCACCGGCTATTACATCCAGCCGACCCTGCTCAAGGGCACCAACGACATGCGTGTGTTCCAGGAGGAAATCTTCGGCCCGGTGGTGAGCATCACCACTTTCAAGGACGAAGCCGAAGCCCTGGCGATTGCCAACGATACCGAGTTCGGCCTGGGCGCCGGCCTGTGGACCCGCGACATCAACCGCGCCTACCGCATGGGCCGCGCGATCAAGGCCGGTCGCGTGTGGACCAACTGCTACCACCTGTACCCGGCGCACGCCGCGTTTGGCGGTTACAAGAAGTCTGGCGTAGGGCGCGAAACCCACAAGATGATGTTGGATCACTACCAGCAGACCAAGAACCTGCTGGTGAGCTACGACATTAATCCGTTGGGCTTTTTCTAACCCCACACCCCCTCCCACCTTTGAAATGCAATCAAGGGTGGGAGGGGGCTTGCTCCCGATCGGGGAGTGTCAGTGCAAGTATGAGTCACTGACCCACTGCTATCGGGAGCAAGCCCCCTCCCACATTTGGATCTTCATAAGTACTTGCGATGCGCATTCGGCACACACCGGCCGAGTTGAAAACAATAAGAATGGAAGGTACTTCCCATGCCCAGCGAACCCACGAGTTCTTCGGTCGACTTCGAAAAAGTCGGCACCGATTACTTTCAACAACGAGAATTGAAAAAAGGCGCTGCCGGCTGGGTGCTGTTAGTCGGCCTTGGCGTCGCCTACGTCATCTCCGGCGACTACGCAGGCTGGAACTTCGGCCTGGCCCAGGGTGGCTGGGGCGGCATGTTCCTCGCCACATTGCTCATGGCTACCATGTACCTGTGCATGTGCTTCTCCCTGGCCGAACTGTCTTCGATGATCCCCACCGCCGGCGGTGGCTACGGTTTTGCCCGCAGCGCCTTTGGCCCTTGGGGCGGGTTCCTCACCGGCACCGCGATCCTGATCGAGTACGCCATCGCCCCCGCCGCAATTGCGGTGTTTATCGGCGCTTACTGCGAGTCGCTGTTCGGCATTGGCGGCTGGATGATCTACCTGGCGTTCTACATCATCTTTATCGGCATCCATATTTTTGGTGTCGGCGAAGCCTTGAAGCTGATGTTTGTCATCACCGCCGTCGCCGCGATCGCTTTGGGCGTATTCCTGGTGTCGATGGTGCCGCACTTCAACGTCGCCAACCTGCTGGATATTCCGGTGACCGAGGCCAAAGGCGCCAGCAGCTTCCTGCCGTTCGGCTATGTGGGCGTGTGGGCGGCGATCCCTTATGCGATCTGGTTTTTCCTCGCAGTAGAAGGCGTGCCCCTGGCCGCTGAAGAAACCAAGAACCCCAAGCGCGACCTGCCCCGTGGGCTGATCGGCGCGATTGTGGTGCTGACCAGTTTTGCCCTGTTGATCCTGGTGATCGCGCCGGGCGGTGCAGGCACGTATGCGCTGATCAAATCCGGCAACCCGTTGGTGGAAGCCCTGGCGCTGTCCTACGGCGGTTCGACCTGGATGGGCAGCTTCGTCAACCTGATTGGCCTGGCCGGTTTGATCGCAAGCTTTTTCTCGATTATCTACGCCTACTCGCGGCAGATTTTTGCCTTGTCGCGCGCTGGCTACCTGCCGCGCAAATTGTCCGAGACCAACAAGAGCAAGGCGCCAGTACTGGCATTGGTGATTCCCGGGATTATCGGTTTCGGCCTGTCGCTGACCGGCCAGGGCGATTTGCTGATATTGGTGGCGGTGTTTGGCGCAACGATTTCCTACGTGCTGATGATGGCTGCGCACATCACCCTGCGCATCCGCCGCCCTAAAATGGAGCGCCCGTACCGCACGCCGGGCGGCATCTTCACCTCGGGCGTGGCGCTGGTACTGGCCTGCGTGGCCGTGGTAGCAGGCTTTTTGGTTGACCCACGCGTGGTGATTGGCGCGGCGGTCATCTATGGAGTATTAATTGCTTACTTTGCTTTCTACAGCCGGCATCACTTGGTAGCAGGCACGCCCGAAGAAGAATTCGCGGCGATCCAGGCCGCAGAGGCCGCCCTGCACTAAGTGCCGTAAACCTCGGCGCGGGCGCCTGCTCGCGTCGTCAAGGAGACACTGTATGGCAAGTTTTTCCCACGCGGTGGGTGCACACACCTATCGCTTCGACAGCCTCAAGGATCTGATGGCCAAAGCCAGCCCGGCGCGCTCCGGCGACTTCCTGGCCGGTGTCGCTGCGCAAAATGATGGCGAACGGGTCGCCGCCCAGATGGCGCTAGCAAATACACCCCTGAAGCACTTCCTGGAAGAAGTGCTGATTCCCTATGAAAGCGACGAAGTCACCCGGCTGATCATCGACACCCACGACAAACAGGCCTTTGCCACGGTGAGCCATCTCACCGTCGGTGGCCTGCGCGACTGGCTGCTCAGTGACGCGGCTGATGAACAATCCCTACGCGCACTGGCGCCGGGGCTGACACCGGAAATGGCGGCAGCCGTGTCCAAAATCATGCGCGTACAGGACCTGGTGCTGGTGGCACAGAAGATCCGCGTGGTCACCCAGTTTCGCGGCACCATGGGCCTGCGCGGGCGCTTGTCCACGCGCTTGCAGCCTAACCACCCCACCGACGAACCAGCAGGCATTGCCGCGAGTATTCTCGACGGCCTGCTCTACGGCAACGGCGACGCCATGATCGGCATCAACCCGGCCACCGACAGCATCGCCTCGATCTGCGCCATGCTGGAGATGCTCGACGCGATCATCCAGCGCTACGAAATCCCCACCCAGGCCTGCGTACTCACCCACGTCACCACCTCCATCGAGGCGATCAACCGTGGCGTGCCGCTGGACCTGGTGTTCCAGTCGATCGCCGGCACCGAGGCCGCCAACGCCAGTTTCGGCATCAGCCTGAGCGTGCTGCAGGAAGGTTACGAAGCCGGCCTGAGCCTCAAGCGCGGCACCCTGGGGCAAAACCTGATGTATTTCGAAACCGGCCAGGGCAGTGCGCTGTCGGCCAATGCGCACTTTGGCGTCGACCAGCAAACCTGTGAAACCCGTGCCTACGCCGTGGCCCGGCACTTCAAGCCGTTCCTGGTCAATACCGTGGTCGGTTTTATCGGCCCGGAGTACCTGTACAACGGCAAGCAGATCATCCGCGCCGGCCTGGAAGACCACTTCTGCGGCAAGCTGCTCGGCGTACCCATGGGTTGTGATATCTGCTACACCAACCACGCCGAAGCCGACCAGGACGACATGGACACACTGTTGACCCTGCTCGGCGTTGCCGGCATCAACTTCATCATGGGCATCCCCGGCTCCGACGACATCATGCTCAACTACCAGACCACCTCGTTCCACGACGCCTTGTACGCCCGGCAAACATTGGGTTTAAAACCGGCGCCGGAGTTTGAACAGTGGCTGGCGAAAATGGGCATCTTCACGCAAGAAGGCGGCAAAGTGCACTTCGGCAACAGCCTGCCACCGGCGTTTCGCCACGCTCTGGCGCAACTGGGATGAAGGAGCCGACCGTGCAACCAGAATTGCCTGACAACCCGTGGCTGGAATTACGCCGCCTGACCCCGGCGCGCATCGCCCTGGGCCGCACCGGCACCAGCATTCCTACCAGTGCCCAGCTGGACTTCCAGTTTGCCCACGCCCAGGCGCGGGATGCGGTGCACCTGCCCTTCGACCATGCCGGGCTCAGCGGCCAATTGGCCGAACGTGGCCGCGACAGCCTGTTGCTGCGCAGCGCCGCCACGGACCGGCATATGTACCTGCAACGCCCGGACCTTGGGCGACGCTTGAGCGATGAGTCGGCCCAAACCTTGCGCGACTACGCTTCGGCGTACCCGGGTGGCGTGGATTTGGCCATCGTGGTGGCCGATGGCCTGTCGGCATTGGCGGTGCATAAGCATACGGCTCCGTTTCTGACGCGCCTGGAGGAACAGACCCACGCCGAAGGCTGGTCCTTGTCACCGGTGATACTGGTGGAACAAGGCCGCGTGGCAGTGGCCGATGAAATCGGGCAATTACTCGGCGCCAAAATGGTGGTGATCCTGATCGGCGAACGGCCGGGGCTCAGCTCGCCGGACAGCCTGGGCCTGTATTTCACCTACAACCCCAAGGTGGGCCTCACCGATGCGTATCGCAATTGCATTTCCAATGTGCGGCTGGAAGGCTTGAGCTATGGCATGGCGGCCCATCGCCTGTTGTACTTGATGCGCGAGGCGTGTCGCCGGCAACTGTCGGGGGTCAACCTCAAGGATGAGGCACAGGTTCAGACGCTTGAATCCGACGACCCGGACTTGATGAAGGGCAATTTCCTGCTCAGCCCACCGAGTGACCGATAGCGGCACGATTGCGCTTTTTTGCCGCATTAGGCAGCATCAAGTCACGGCCGCTCGCGTGGTCATACCCCATTTGGAAGTTGAGGCCTGGCATGCGGATTACTCAAGCGACCCTGGAACACCTGGACCTGTTGACCCCGTTGTTCGTCAAATACCGCGAGTTTTACGGGGCCCTGCCATTCCCGGATTCATCCCGGGCCTTCCTGGAAAAGCGCCTGCGACGCAAGGAATCGGTGATCTACCTGGCCCTGGCCGATGATGATGACAAGCGACTGCTGGGCTTTTGCCAGCTGTATCCGAGCTTTTCCTCGTTGTCGCTGAAACGGGTGTGGATCCTCAATGATATCTATGTAGCCGAGGATGCCCGCCGGCAACTGGTGGCGGACAACCTGATGCGCACGGCCAAGAAGATGGCCAAGGAAACCCAGGCCGTACGATTGCGGGTATCCACCAGCAGCGACAATGAAGTGGCGCAGAAGACCTATGAGTCCATAGGCTTTCGTGAAGACACCGAGTTCAAGAACTACGTGCTGCCGATCAACGAAGACTGACCCCTAATCCCCCAAACACTGTAGATCTCTTGTGGGAGGGGGCTTGCTCCCGATGGCGGGGTGTCAGTTAACGAATTTGTCCCTGACCCACCGCAATCGGGAGCAAGCCCCCTCCCACAAAAAACCAAGCCAACCGCTTCACACTTTCACGACACTCCCCGCTACAAAAGCCACACGCTTTTCACCATTCAATCCGTATAATGCGGACCTCTCAAGGTTGTAAGAACCACGACATACACTTGTAGCCTTATTACCCGTCGTCCCCGCACTGGCCCGCTGAGCCGGGCCATTCACACAGGTGCCATCCATGGATTTCAACCCGCTTGACCTTATCCTGCATCTCGACGTTTACCTCGACATGCTGGTAACCAACTACGGTCCGTGGATCTACGCCATTCTGTTCCTGGTGATTTTTTGCGAGACCGGCCTGGTGGTCATGCCATTCCTGCCGGGTGATTCGTTGCTGTTTATCGCTGGCGCCGTAGCAGCTGGCGGCGGTATGGACCCAGTGCTGCTGGCCGGCCTGCTGATGCTGGCGGCGATCCTCGGCGACAGCACCAACTACGTCATAGGACGAACGGCTGGCGAACGCTTGTTCAGCAACCCCAACTCGAAGATCTTCCGCCGCGACTACCTGCAAAAGACCCACGACTTCTACGACAAGCACGGTGGCAAGACCGTGACCATGGCGCGCTTTCTGCCGATCCTGCGCACTTTCGCGCCGTTCGTCGCCGGCGTGGCCAAAATGCCCTACCCGCGCTTCTTCGGATTCAGCGTACTCGGCACCATCCTCTGGGTCGGTGGCCTGGTGACCCTGGGCTACTTCTTCGGCAACGTGCCCTTCATCAAGAAAAACCTGTCGCTGCTAGTGGTGTTCATCATCCTGTTGTCGCTGGTGCCGATGATCATTGGCGTAGTGCGCAGCCGCTTTGGCCGCACGTCCTCCGAAGCCAACCCACACTGATTGCCCATGTGGTCCCTAAGCGCCTGGCGTCGCCGGCGCCTGCTGGCCAAGCACCCGATTGCCGATGACACCTGGCAACGGGTGCGCCACCACCTGACCTTCCTCGACGGCATCAGCGCCGAGCAAGACCAGTGGCTGCGCGAAGCCTGCGTGATCTTCCTCGCCGAAAAACACCTCACCGCCCTGCCCGGCGTCGACCTGCACCAGGAACAACGCCTGCTGCTCGCCGCCCAGGCGCAATTGCCGCTGATGAACCTGGGCGACCTCGACTGGTATCAGGGCTTTCATGAAATCGTGCTGTACCCCGACGACTTCCTCAGCCCGCAGCGCCATCGCGATGCCAGCGGCGTGGAGCACGAGTGGGACGGCGAACACAGCGGCGAAGCCTGGCAACAAGGCCCGGTGATCCTCGCCTGGCCTGGGGTGCTCGCCAGTGGCCAATGGGAAGGCTACAACCTGGTCATCCATGAACTGGCGCACAAGCTCGACATGCTCAACGGCGACGCCAACGGCCTGCCACCGCTGCACCACGACATGCGCGTGCAGGAATGGGCCAGCGTGATGCAAAGCGCCTTCGACGACCTCAATCGCCAACTGGACGCCAACCCGGAGGCCGACACCGAGATCGACCCTTACGCGGCGGAAAACCCAGCTGAATTCTTTGCCGTCACCAGCGAGTACTTTTTCAGCGCACCGGATTTACTGGTCAACCGTTATCCACAGGTGTACGCCCAACTCAGCCGCTTCTACCGCCAGGACCCACTGGCGCGCCTGACCCAACTGCAAGCCGGCGACCCACGTTATCAGCCGCAAGGCGAATGACCGTACGACGCTTGGCGCATGGCATCGGCGTCAGAATATGCCTATAATCGCCGCCACTTTTAGGCCAATCCGGCCATGTCATATGGCCAACTAACGGGGGCAACGCCCAATGAGCTACAGCAAGATTCCGGCTGGCAAAGACCTGCCGAACGACATCTACGTCGCCATCGAAATTCCGGCCAACCACGCGCCGATCAAATACGAAATCGACAAAGACAGCGACTGCCTGTTCGTTGACCGTTTCATGGCCACCCCGATGTTCTACCCGGCCAACTACGGTTTCATCCCCAACACCCTGGCTGACGACGGCGACCCCCTCGACGTGCTGGTCGTGACCCCTTACCCGGTTACCCCAGGCTCGGTTATCCGCGCCCGTCCAGTCGGCATCCTGAACATGACCGACGACGGCGGCGGCGATGCCAAAGTCATCGCAGTGCCACACGACAAGCTGTCGCAGCTGTACGTGGACGTGAAGGAATACACCGACCTGCCGCCACTGCTGCTGGAACAGATCAAGCACTTCTTCGAGAACTACAAAGACCTCGAAAAAGGCAAATGGGTGAAGATCGACGGTTGGGGCAACGCAGAAGCCGCCCGCGCCGAGATCATGAAGTCGGTTGCCGCCTACAAAGGCTGATACCCGCGCCTGATTGCTTCGGCAAATAAGAAAGCCCCGTTAGTTCGGGGCTTTTTTATGGGCAAAATTAAACATCAAGTTCAATTTTTATTTTATGCTGTTTATCTAAGTTGCACACCTGAAAGATCGAGCCACAACTAAGCCAAATCCTACATATGCAATTCAACGCATGGTTTATTTGATTGGTTTTTCCCGCCAGTAAACTCTGCGTTTATGAATACATCAGGTGATCGTTTAAAAGCGCTACTCCGGGAAGTTAATCTTTCCGCCTCCGACTTCGCCAAGAACCGCGGCGTCACGCCTCAACACGTGAACAACTGGTTCAAACGCGGCGTTCCCATGGGCCGACTCAACGAGATAGCAGAACTGCTGTGCGTCTCAAGTCGCTGGTTAAGCGACGGCCGAGGCCCCAAACACCCGCCCGCCAACTACCTGCTGGAAGGCCCCGACACAAGGAAACTACTGCCCACCCGCGAAGACACCGGCAAATACCTCACAGGCCCCGCCTGCCGTCCGGAAACAACCGACGTGGAGATCCCCCTCCACCCCACATTCACCTCAAGCGAACGCATCCGCGTCTCCCGGCACAGCCTGCAAACCCTCAACGTCCATCCCGACCGCGCGGTAGGCGCCTACATGGTCGACAACAGCATGACCGACATCATCCAACAAGGCGCCACCCTTGCCATCGACCGAGGCCGCACCCAAATCATCGACGGCGAAATTTATGCGGTAGAGCACGACGGGATGCTGCGCATCAAATACCTCTACAACCGACCTGGCGGTGGGTTGCGCCTGCGCAGCCACAACGCCGCCGAACACCCGGACGAATACCTCAACCACGAAGAACGCTTCGAACAAAGCTTCAAGATCGTCGGCTGGGTATTCTGGTGGTCCACCCTCAACAACCGCCGCCCGCCCGTGCCGCTGGATGAACATCTATTGGGCTGGGAAGGCTCTAAATCGGAACCGGAGGTGGGCAACTGAAGTGAATGTGGGTATCATGCGCCGCACATTTGGCAGGGGGATGGCTTAGCTATCTGCCCTGTCAGGCGATGCGGAGGAGTTCCCGCGGATGCCCCTACTATTCAGCCCGACGCCATGTGGGCTGAGCGATTTGAAGGCTGGTGAGGTTTGTCAAAAACAAGCTGAGGCAGTCCCCGAGAAGCCGGCCACAAGCCGGCTTTTTAATGCCTGTAAGAATACAGTTCAATTGTCCAGCAGCTGCTGGACAATTGAATCGTCAACAAAGGCGGGCAGGTATCCTACCCATCCTTCAATAGGCGTTATTTAGGCTGCAAACACTCCACAGCCCTATCCGCCACCATCTTCGCCATCTCCACCAGATGCATCACCGCCCTCTGCGGCGCAGCCACTGACTCGCCGATCACCCGTGACGTAGCCAGCGCACAATGCAGCAGCTCAGCCACCTGCACCCAGGCATCCTCAAAGCTCAGATCTTCATTGACCGTGAATGAGTTGGTCGGGTGTGACGACAGCGTATCTGAACGAACGTTATCCATAGCAAAACTCCTAGCAGTAAGTGACTACCACCGTCCTTTCGCGACTAAACGAGCAGAGGTGGCGGCTGTACGCAGGTTAGTCGACCGGCCGCTAGGCACCGGCGCACCCGAGGGTGCCCTGCGCACAGCCACCATAAAGTGCAGGCGAGAAGACACCTGTCTTTGGGATGGCGCGTGCGCCTAGCGAGGTCCGGGCGACTAAACCCGATCACTGAATTAGCAGTGACGGTCAGCAGCCTAGTCACCCAATTCCACTGGCGCAAGCGGTTGGGATTCTCTCGGAAACGTCCTGCAAATGAAAGGGATCGTACCTGCTGGCTACTCAAAATCAGGCAATTCATTCGCGTTATGCGCATTAGTACGGCGCCCCCAATCGCTCGCTCTTTGTCTCCTTTAAGTTGACAGTAAGACTCGTCACACCCGATTTATCCCCCGCCACCCACCCATTAATCTGAGCCCATGTTGAACGCAACGCCCAACCAACCTAAACAAAAAAGGATTCAACCATGAGCGCTCCCACCTACAACCGCTTGAACAAAGACGACGCTATCGTTCTGCTGGTCGATCACCAAACCGGCTTGATTTCCCTGGTGCAGGACTTCTCGCCCAACGAGTTCAAGAACAACGTGTTGGCCTTAGCTGACCTGGCCAAGTTCTTCAACCTGCCGACCATCCTCACCACCAGCTTCGAGCAAGGCCCCAATGGCCCGCTGGTGCCAGAGTTGAAGGAAATGTTCCCGGAAGCGCCGTATATCGCTCGCCCTGGTCAGATCAATGCCTGGGACAACGAAGACTTCGTCAAGGCGATCAAGGCCACCGGGCGCAAGCAGATCATCATTGCCGGTGTGGTGACGGATGTGTGCGTGGCGTTCCCGACCTTGTCGGCGCTGGCGGAAGGCTTTGAGGTGTTTGTGGTGACGGATGCGTCCGGCACGTTCAACACCACGGTGCAGCAGGCGGCGTGGAGCCGGATGACGCAGGCCGGTGCGCAGTTGATGAACTGGTTCTCGGTGGCGTGTGAGCTGCACCGCGACTGGCGCAACGATATCGAAGGCCTGGGTAACCTGTTGTCCCAGCGGATTCCCAACTATCGCAACTTGATGAACGGTTACGCGGCGCTGACAGCTCATCAGAAATAAGCGAACCCAGCGTGATAAGCCTGCCCTGAAAAGCAGGCTTTTTCCATTGCTTGCCCGCCCCTAGCCCGCCAACTCCCGTTCGATCTGCTCAATACTCGGCAAACTGGTTTGCAATTCTGCGGGCAAAGATTCCACCAATTGATATTCCGCCACGCCGATAGGTCGGTTGTTATCGCGCAGTGCATATTCAGCCACCACCTCATTTTTACCTTTGCACAACAACAGACCAATCGTCGGGCCATCCTGTGGGTGCTTTATCTCGGCATCCACAGCTGCGAGGTAGAAGCTCAGTTTGCCCAGGTGTTCGGGCTTGAACTTGCCAGCCTTGAGTTCGATCACCACGTAGCAACACAGCTTCAAGTGATAGAACAGCAGGTCGACGAAGAATTCATCACCGCCCACATTCAGCAGCACTTGCCGGCCTACGAAGGCAAAGCCTGCGCCTAATTCCAATAAGAAGTCGGTGACATGCTTGATCAGGGCGTTTTCAATATCACGCTCTTGCGCGTTCAGGCCCAGGCTGAGGAAGTCAAAGCGGTAAGGGTCCTTGAGGGTTTCACGCGCCAGATCGGATTGGGCTTTGGGCAGATGGCTTTCAAAGTTACTGACGACCTTGCCACTGCGTTCCAGCAGGCGGTTTTCAATGTGCATCATCAGCGTGTTGCGCGACCAGCTGTGTTTAACGGCCTGGAGAATGTACCAACGACGTGTTTCGGGGCCCGGAAGCTTATCGAGCAACACTAGGTTGTGACCCCAGGGCAATTGTGCAGCAGCTTGTTGCACAAATTCAGAATCCGGCCACGCCTCGGCAAAAGCACGCATGTACTTCAGATTGCGCGGCGAAAAACCCTTGATGTCTGGAAAGGCCGCCCGCAGATCCTGCGCAAGGCGGTCGATCACTTTGCTACCCCAGCCTTGATCGTTCTGACGGGTCAAAATATCGCGACCGATCTGCCAGTAGAGCAGCACCAGTTCACGATTGACCGCGATTGACGCACGCTGCTGTGCGTTATGGATACGGCCCTTGAGGTCTGTCAGCCAATCACTGCAGCCCTCTGGAGGTGCCGTCAACCCGATGGAGGTCTCGCTCATGCCTTTTTACTCTTGTGTTTTCAGCAGGCTAGTTAGCCCGCTGTGCCGTCACAAGCGCTCATGAGTACTCTCGGACGCGTCCTGCGTACCTTGCAGAAAGGTCCTGCTGGCACTGGCTGTGGCCCTTGACTCTCCCCTATACGGCACCCCCTACCCTGAACGCCCATTTCAGGAGCCTTCAGCATGAGTCAGCGCATCCTGGTCATTCTCGGCCATCCGTCCACCGATAGTTTTTGTTCAGCCATGGCGCAGACCTATATCCACGCTGCGAAAACGGCAGGTCACGAAGTACGCATCCTGCACCTGGGCAACCTCACATTCGACCCGATTCTTCACCACGGTTATACCCAGGCCCAAACACTGGAACCCGACTTGCTCAGCGCCCAAGCCGACATCCTTTGGGCCGAGCACCTCACATGGGTTTTCCCTGTTTGGTGGGGTGGTATCCCGGCACTGATGAAAGGCTTTATCGACCGAGTTTTCCTACCCGGCTTCGCCTTCAAATACCGCGCAGGCAAGGCATTCCCTGACAAGCTGCTCAAGGGCCGAAGCGCGCACTTGTTAGTGACCCTGGACACGCCGGCGTGGTATTACCGCTGGGTCTACCGCATGCCGGCCATCCACCAGATGCGTCGCACCACGCTGGCGCTGTGCGGCATCACACCGAGCAAGACGCTGCTGTTTGGCCCCGTGCTGGGCTCTACGTTGACGCAGAGGGCCCGGTGGCTGAAACAGGCCGGCGCATTATTTGAGAAAGGGAATTTTCATGTACATCGGCAAAACCGCGCAGTTGTCCGGCACGACCATCAAGGCGATTCGTCACTATGAGGCGATTGGATTGATGCCCGAGCCGCAACGCCTTGGTGGCTATCGAGTTTATACGGCGCAGAGCGTAGAGCGACTGACCTTTATCAAATGCGCCCAGCAGCTCGGGTTCAAACTCAAGGAGTTGCAGGAGATTTTGCTGGGGTACGACGGTGACGCCTTTCCCTGGGACAGGGCGGACCAAGCCATCACCAACAAGAAGCAAGCGCTGGCCGCGCAAATCACCGTGTTGCAACGGATGCAGGCGGGCTTGATTAAGTTTGAAACCCAACTGAAAGATGCCCAAGGGCACTGCTCGTCAATCAGTAGTGTCGCCATTTGAAGTAGCCCTTACGCATGAGTTGCCGCTGACTTTTGCGAGCCCCGTGTAAGGGCAATCTGATTTTCCAAACCGTTCATCCAGCCGCTTTTCGCTGCGGCAGACTCCGACGCCTTGCCTTCTGTCGAGACGTCATGGATGACCCACGCTGCCCACATTGCCGCTATCGAACATGAGCTGGATGGCTTCCATCAGAGCCTGGTGGAGTACCGCCAGCAAATGGGCGCCTGGTATTCGCGCGCGCTGGATTCAGTAAGCCATGCAGCGGATATGCCGTCGTTGCTGGGCATGGACCGAGTGTTGCGGGTTGGGGATTCGCAGCGTTCGGTGAGCATTACCGATGCAGATTTCTCCACCGTGGCCCGTTGCCCGGTGGGTGGCGTGCTGGAGATCGAGAGCAAATTCGAATCAGCGTATGACGTGCCGATTGGCGACATCCCGGTTGAGGTGATCGGCCTGGATGACGGCAGCTCCACGCGGGTGATGCTCGATGAGCACGGCAAGGGCTCGCACTACTGCGCCGCTGGCGGGCGCTATGAGGTGCGGGTTCAGGGCGGTGTTTCAGCGCAGCAAGTGGACGCCTTGTTTGCCTCCTATGCCGGGCTGACGGCGGACTTGGAACAGTGGCTTCGGTCACAGTGGAAAGACTTCAAACCCCACTGGGAACGCTCTAGTGCCAGCGCGATTGGCAGCGGCGTGCTGGCGGGCAGTTGGGCGGCGATCACGGATGTGTGGGACAGCATCAAGCTGGTGCAGGCGATGCTTGAAGACCCGCTGAAGTACGTCGAGCAACTGGGTAGCGAGGCGGCCAAGTTGGCGCAGATCGCCACCGATGCGCCCAAGGTCATGGAACAGGCGATGTTGCTCGCCAGTGACGAGGCGGCGCTGTACCTGTTACTGCGCACCGCCATGATCTGGCTGGACGCGTTACCGCCCCGTGAAGTCGCGCATGCGGCCGCAGGTTTTATGGTGTCGTTGCTGATTGACCTGGTGATTGGCGCGGTGTTGACCATCGCGTTGCCGGCGGCGGGCGTGGCGTATTTGAGCGTTCGCCTGGTCAAGCATGGCGCACAAATTCTTAAGGCTGCCATGGGCTTCGTGAAGGGGGTGCTGGCGATTCTCACCAAGTTCATGCAGGCGGTCGACCGTTATAAAGCGGTGGCGGTTCGCGGTGTGGTCGGCTGGGTGAAACAAGGCACGATGCAGATGCGCTGGCGGGCGCGGCAGAACGCGGTGCTGACGCAAAAAGAGCGTGTGGATGATGTGCCGGTCATGGCGTCGAATCCGAAGGGAGACGCGGCGACGCCAGCGGACAAGACGGTCACCAACGGCTGCCCAGTGTCGATGGTCACCGGGGAAGAATTGCTCACTCTTACCGATGGTGCGCTGGACGGGATCTTGCCGTTTGAGTGGACGCGACTGTATCGCACCAGTGCGGTGGATGTGGATTGCGGGTTGGGGTTTGGCTGGAGTCATGCGCTGGCGCACAGGCTTTGTGTGTCGGGCGA
>NZ_SPKL01000002.1:0-342094 GCF_023127755.1 Pseudomonas sp. W2Aug9
CTGGTTTGGCAGCTGCAGTTTTAGCGGCGGGCTTGGCTGCTGGTTTGGCAGCTGCAGTTTTAGCAACTGGCTTGGCAGCAGCGGTTTTGGCAGCGGGCTTGGCTGCAACTTTTGCGGGTGTACGAGCCCCCAGCGCTTTAGCTACGGCTTCCTTCACACGACCAACGCCTTGGGCCAGCTTCAGGCTTTCTTGAGCGTCTTTTTTGAGTTGGGAAATGTAGCTGCGGGTTTCAGCTTGACGATCCTTGAGGGCATCCAGCAGGTCCTCAAGTTCTTTGACTGCGCCCTTGGCTTTGGCTTGCGCCTTGGACTTGCCGGCAGTAGCGGCGTCTTGCAGTTTGGTACGGGACTTGTGCAGCTTTTCTTGCGCTTTACCGCGTTGTTTTTCCAGTTTGGCGAGCAGTTTTTCTGCATCGGCCAACGCCTGGGAACATGCGCTTTCCAGATGTTCGAGCAAGCTGCCCGAAAGTTGTTGGAGCAAGTGCAACGGGGTATTTACAGGCTTCTGTTTGGCCGACATGGTTTACCTCCTGGCTGACGTGGGTGCGGCTCATACTAGCCCTCTGCTCTTACCGCCGCTAGCGCATGTTGACAGTATCGTTGGGCTTGCGTTGCACGGTACGAAAATTCTTATCGATATAACGCAAATGCTCACCAGTTTTTACGCACTCACACTGGCATAATCCGTCGCACTTTCGCCGGGAGAATGTCCATGTCGCGTTATCTTTTTCTAGTGCTTGGCTTGGCGATCTTCGTGGCCGATGCGAGCGAGCAATCGCCGTCAAAAAACACTGCCACAGAGGCGCATGAACTAGCCTATAGCTTGGGCGCAAGCCTCGGCGAACGGTTGCGCCAGGAAGTCCCCGACCTGCAGATCCAGGCCCTGATCGACGGCCTCAAGCAAGCCTATCAAGGCAAGCCGCTGGCGCTCGACAACGCGCGCATCGAACAGATTCTCACCGAGCACGAAGCGCAAAACGCCGCCAACGCCCAGCTACCTCAAAGCGAAAAAGCACTCGCCGCCGAACAGCAATTTCTAACTCGGGAAAACGCCGCCAGTGGTGTTCGTGAATTGGCAAATGGGATTCTGCTCACCGAGCTGGCACCGGGCACTGGCAACAAGCCGTTAGCCAGCGATGAAGTGCAGGTGAAATACGTGGGCCGACTGCCTGACGGAACTGTCTTCGACAAAAGTACGCAAGCGCGATGGTTTCGCCTGAACAGCGTGATCAGCGGTTGGAACAGTGCATTGCAACAGATGCCGGTGGGTGCGAAATGGCGTCTGGTGATTCCTTCAGCCCAGGCCTATGGCGCAGACGGCTCAGGTGAGTTGATCCCGCCCTATACACCGCTGGTGTTCGAGATAGAACTGCTCGGCACTCGCCACTGACCCATAAAAAACGGTGCGACATGCGCACCGTTTTTTATCTCCCTACCAAGCTTCAGACTTGGGTGGCAGCCTCTTCCTTATGGGCGTTGTGCAGTACTTCGATCAAGCAGTCTTCCAGCTCGAAACGTTCATGCAGCAGCGCGCCCAGTTCTTTGAATTTTTCCGCTACGCATTTCCCTGCGTCACACAGGTCGGTGAACGCCAGCAGTTTTTCCGTGATCACATCAATGCGCGGGTAAATAGTCTCTGCCAGGTCGAGGCCACGCTGGTCGTCGAAGGCTTCCGCCTCTTTGGTCAGTTGCTCGTAGACGCCGAAATGGCCTGCCGATACGTAGTCAACCAGTACCCCACAGAAATCCTGCAATAGCTCGCGATTCTCACCCAATGCTTCGGGCTTGGCACCGAGAGCATCAAAGGCCCGAACCAGTTCGTGGCGTGCCTTCAGCCAGCTGTCGATCAGCTTGTGCACCCCACCCCAACGTTCCTGAGCATTCTGACAACTTTCCAGCATGATGATCTCTCTTCCCTATAGGGGCGCTGCTGCTCTGTACCTGCGCAACACTTGAAGGATTAAGCAGCAGTCGAACAAAGCCGCGTCTGACAAATGGTTTGGATACGCGTGCGGGCCAGATTATGCCCGCAGGACTATGGCTTCAAGGTACGCAGGAGAGAATGTTCATACAAGTGTTTAATCCCCTCCTACAACGCGCGTCCCGTTTTCATGACGTTGTGATGCGCAAATGCTTACTGAACAACAGCCGCGAGCATTGCATGACACCCAGGATCAACATCGCCACAAAGAACAACAGGCTCCACTCCGGCAGGCTCAGGTCAAATAGCGTCCAGTTGATTTCAACGCAATCGACAGTCCCGTTGAACACTGACCGCGCCGCCTGCCAGAACGACAGGTTTTCGATCATGTAGTGCAGGCTGGGCCAGCAATCCCGGCCCGCACCTGACGGAATATTCTGCAATAGCACTTGGCGCCCGGCAGTGATGGCACCCAATAATGCACACACGGTGCTCGCCAGCCCATACAGGCAAAGGCCGGAGCGCCCGGGATTATGAAGGGCGGCCATCAGGTTGATCAGCGCAAAAGTGGCCAGAAGCAGACGTTGTACCTGGCACAGAAAGCAAGGCTGTAGCAACGCGCCGTATTCCAGATAGAAGGACGCGCCCAACGTCAGCGCACCCGCCATGAACGCCAGCAAAAACAAGGAGCGTAAAGGGGCCAAAGACATTGTTTATCCGCACTGCAAGAGATAGGTCGCTACGGTAGAGGAAAGGCCCGACCCCTTTCAAGACGCCCCGGAGCAGACAATTCCGCGAAGAAGCAAGGACATTCCGCCAAGGCATGGCGGAAATCCAGTTACAACAAGTAGGAATTAGTCATCACGTCAGTTATACCGAGTGTTTATTGGGATTTTAAAGATCGGGTGTCGGATAGATCCGAGCCAATCCATTCACCCTTTCCTACTTCAAATACGCGCGGGTACTGGCAGAGGCGAGGACAACAGACGATTGTCGAGCAGCCCCAGACCTTCCTGAAACAGCTGGTTGCTGCGCTCGGTGTCGCCCAGTTGGGCCAGTAGGCGGGCCAATTCGGCACAGGCTTCGGGGTTGCGCTGAACTTGCAGGCTGCTTTCCAGATAGTCCCGCGCCTTGCCCCACAGGCTGTTTTGCAGGCACAGACGGCCAAGCGTCAGCAGCAAGCTGGCATCGCCCGGATGGTCCTTGAGCCAGCCTTCGGCAAACTTCAACTGGCGCGCCGGGTCACTGCCACGCAACAGGCCATACAGCCGAATCAGATGGCTGTCATAGTCGCGCTTGAGGGCACCACGCAGCACTTCCTCGGCCTTCCCATCCGCGCCTAGCCGACGCAGCTGGTCGGCATAGGCCAGCACCAATTGTGGCTGCTGGCGCTGGGCCGAAGTCAGTTGCTCCCAGGCACGCTCCAGAGACTGCAAGCCCGCCTCGCCCTGCTCCTCACGCTGGGCAGCCAGGCTCAGGTTTTCGCCCCAGGCACGACGTTCCAGCTCGGCCAGCTCACTGGCGGGCAAGACTTTGTCCTTGCGCAGCTCAGGCAGCAGGCGAATCACCGACGACCAATCGCCACGCTGCTGATGCAGGCGCTGTAGCTGCCTGAGTACCTGCGCGTTATGCGGGTGACGCTCGTGCATCGCCTGAAGCGTAACCAGGGCGCCTTCAGTATCGCCGCGGTCCATCTGCAGTTGCGCATGGCTCAGGGCTACGGCCAATTCCGCCTGGGGCTGGCGCTCCAGGGCGCGCTCCAGCAAGCCGTCGGATTCCTCATAGCGGCCCTGCTCATTGGCCGCACGGGCAGCACCGATGTAATAGAGCAGCGGCTGACGCTCTGCTTCGGCAGCGCGGTGCAAGTGGCGCTCGGCACTGGCCCAGCGGCCCTCGGCAAGGTCCATCTGACCTTGCTCGATCGCGATCTGCACACGGCGGCTGCGGTTGCGTCGCGACCATGGATTGACCACGCCACCGGAGGTGGTGATCAGGCTCAGCAACACACGAACCAGGTAGATCGCCAGGCCGATGGCAAACACCGCCACCAGGGTAGCCCACAGGCTTGACTCGTAATGCAGCAAATGCGGATAGGTAATCAGCACGTAGCCGGTGTGTTTCGAAATACCCACGGCCAGTGCGAGGGCGACTGCAATCGCCAGCACCAGGATCACATAGAAACGCTTCATCAGCTCTACTCCTGGGTCGCCGGTTTGCCGGCCGCGGCCTTGGCTTCGTCGGCAGACAGATGACGACGTTCAAGGTAAGCCTGCACGGCGGCCAGGCTCGCAGCCAGGTCCGGCGTCACCACCGACACGGCCTTGGGCTCAAGTTCAGCGATACGCGCCAGCATCGCCTTGCTCTGCGGGTTGTCCTGATTGAAGTTGTCTTGCAATACGCTGCGCGCTTCGCCCAGCGAGCGGCTGTATACCGCCGACTCGCCGTTGAGCGCGGCCCACTGCGCCTGCTCCAGCGCCAGGCTCAGGGCCAGGCGCACTTGGTTCAAACCCTGGCCTGCCAACAATGGCCGGATATTGTCATCCGGGTTGAAGTCGATGCGGAAATAGCGGGAAATCTGTTCCCACCACTGGCTCAACTGGTTCTGCGTATCGCTGGTGGGGCGCCCTTGGGAAGCAGGTTCCGTAAGCTGATACTCCGGGGCAATCGCCGCCAGTTGCACGACCTGGTCACGCAAGGCCGCCAGTTGCAGGTACAGGCCGGTGCGGTCTGGTTGCTCAGTGCTGCGCAATGCGGCAAGGCTCTTGGCCAGTTGCTCACGGGCGGTGAAAGCCCCTGGGTCGCTCTGCTCGCGAAGAATCTCGTCGGCGCCCTGGACCAGCGACTGCGCACTGTTGATGTCTTGCAAGGCAGACAAACGCAAACTGGCCAGACGGATCAGATGCTCCGCCTCGGCCAGGCGCCAATCCTTGCGGCTGGCGCCCAACACCGTTTCGAGGCGCTGGCTCAGGCGTTGCTGATCGCCCTGCAACTGGGCAACCAGGCGGCGGCGCTCTTCCAGCTCGTCCGCACCCGGCAATTGCGCCAGACGGGCGGCCAACTGTTGCTGGCTTTGCTTGAGGCTCTGGGATTGGTCATCCAGGGTCTGCACTTGGCTCAATTGATGTTGGCTGCTGGCTTGAAGGGCGCGGACCTGCCAGATCCCCCAGCCGCCAGCAGCTACGCCAGCAGCCCCTAGCAGCAAGGCGACGACCGCCAGGCCATTGCCACGGCGCGGCGCGGTGACCGGTGTCTCGACCGGCGCATCAAGCGCGGGCTGAGCTTCATCTTTAGGCAAGGCTGTTTCGCTCACGTATCCGTCCTTTGCGTATCAGAGAGTGGGAACGGGATAGCTCCCCAACGCCACTAACAAAGCCGCGGCACTCGCGCCGCGACAATCCACAACTTTTTTTGCGCCAGCGGCCCGCGCCATCTCATAGACGCGCGGGCTGGGCACGAACAACGGCAGCTGTGCCACCTGTGGCCAATCGGTGCCCGCCAGGGCTTGCAGGTGTAAAAAACCCTGCCCACTGCTGACCACCAGGCCGTTCAAGCGTTCCAACCGGATGCGTTGCATCAGCGCACCCGTCTCGTAGACCGGGAGAAAACGCCGATACAATTCCAGATAGTCGACACTAGCACCTTGCTCGCGCAAACGCTCTGCCAGCAACTCGCGGCCGCCCTCGCCACGCAGGATCAGCACCTTGGCGCCCGGCTGTGCGATAGCCTCGCGCAATGCAGGCAATTGAAGCAAGGCCTCGCTGTCATCGCCAGTGGCGGGATAATGAACGTCGAGGCCATGACCGGCGAGGATCTGCGCCGTCGCCGCACCGACGCTGAACCACGGCATTGGCGGCACGGCATTCCCCAACCGTTGCAGCGCCAGGCGCGCGGCCGGCTTGCTCACAACAATGACCGCGCAATAACGCTGCAACGCGTCAAACACCGCTTGTTGCTCAGCCGTGACCGCTAACGCTTGCGTCTCCAGCAACGGCAGACGGCTGCTGTATATACCGGCCTGGGACAATAAAGCCGCCAGGGCTGTCGACTCCTCGGCAGGCCGCGTCAGCAGCACTCGCCAGTCGGTCACTGCGGACCGGCCTCGCCATAGACTTTTTGCAAAATGGCACCGGCGCCTTTGTCCAGCAACTCCTCGGCAACCTGAATCCCCAAGGCCGTCGCATCTCGTTGCGGCCCACGCACCTGGGCGGTCAGCAGGGTACCGCCATCCGGATCCCCCACCAGGCCACGCAGCCACAGGTTCTCACCTTCGAGTACGGCATAGCAGGCGATGGGGACTTGGCAGCCGCCATTGAGGTGTTTGTTCAGGGCGCGCTCGGCGGTCACACGAACTTCGGTATCGGCGTGATCGAGGGGCTTGAGCAGTGCGTGGATTTCGCTGTCGACGGTCCGACATTCGATGCCGACTGCGCCCTGCCCGCCGGCGGGCAGGCTGTCTTCGACGCTGATGGCCGATGTGATGCGATCTTCGAAGCCCAAGCGGATCAAGCCGGCGGCGGCAAGAATGATCGCGTCATATTCGCCGGCATCCAGCTTGGCCAGGCGCGTATTGACGTTGCCGCGCAAAAAGCGAATCTGCAAGTCGGGCCGACGTGTCAACAACTGAGCCTGGCGACGCAGGCTGGAGGTGCCGACGATGCTGCCCAGCGGCAAGTCATCCAGGGACGCGTAGGTATTGGAAACAAAGGCATCACGCGGATCTTCGCGCTCGCAGATGCAAAAAAGGCCCAGGCCTTCAGGGAAGTCCATGGGCACGTCTTTCATCGAATGCACAGCGATGTCGGCTTCGTTTTCCAGCAGCGCAGTTTCCAGCTCCTTGACGAAAAGACCCTTGCCGCCGATTTTCGACAGGGGTGAGTCCAGCAGCTTGTCGCCGCGACTGACCATGGGCACCAGGGATACCTTGAGGCCCGGATGAGCCTGCTCAAGGCGTGCTTTGACGTATTCGGCCTGCCACAAGGCCAAGGCGCTTTTACGGGTGGCGATGCGGATTTCGCGAGAGGACATGGATCAATCCGTACTGAATAGATACGGCGGATAATAACAGCTCAGGCAAATACGCTTTGATTTGAATCAGCAAGTGCGGGGCCTCCCTGGCCACATCGCACCGGGATAAGGAAGGCAGACCGCGCCCCAGCCCTTGGGCTAAAGCTGCTGCATCATCTTGCGCACGCCGGCGACATGGCGTCGGCTGACGATCAACGCATCGCCATTGAGCCCCTTCAGGAAGAGCTGAAAGTGCCCCAGGGGTGTGCGCTGCAAGCGCTCGATACGTTCGCGGGCTACCAGCGCGTTGCGATGGATACGCACAAAACGGTCGCCGAATTCATCCTCAAGAGCCTTGAGCGGCTCATCAAGCAGCACTTCGCCGGCTTCATGGCGCAGGGTCACGTACTTGTGATCGGCAATAAAGTAGACCACCTGGTTGAGCGGGATCAGCTCGATGCCTTTGCGGGTGCGCGCACTGATGTGGCTGCGTGGCCCGTTACCACTTTGGGCCGCAGGCTGGGTCAGTGCGGCAAGTTGGGCACGGCTGGGACGCTCGGCTTTTTTCAAGGCTTTGAGCAAGGCCTCGGCGGTGACCGGCTTGACGAGAAAACTGACACCGCTGTCTTCCAGCGTCTGTGCAGAGAACTCTTCCTGGGCCGCGCACAACACCACGGCAGGTGGCGATTCGCGTTCGCTCAGGCGGGCAGCGACTTGCAGGCCATCAAAGCCCGGCATACGGATATCGAGCAGCACCACATCCGGCTTGAGGCTGTCGATCAGCGTCAACGCCTCCTCACCGCTGGTGGCACTCGGTTCAAGGACTGTATAACCCTCGAGTTCACTGACAAGACGGCTCAGTCGCTCGCGGGCTTGGGGTTCGTCATCAACGATCAGGACATTCATATTGCGCTGGATTCCTGCGTGAGTCTCGCACAAGGATAGCGTAGACAGGTGCGGTGACTTGCGTCACAGCGATCCACGCTAAGACTAGCGCGAGCGGCAAAAAGTGCCCTGAGAGCGGCACCCAAATTTACCCGGACCTGTTCAATAGCGCCCAAGACCTGCTGCCTTCGGGCATCGTCGTAGGGTTCACTGATACACAATCCGAATACCCCCCTGTTTAATGGATAGTCTGGTTATGACCGCATCACCAGACTTTGGTGCATTCACACACTAGCAGTCCAACTGTAGACGCTCACTGAGACGATATTGCTCAATCGTCAAATATCGTTTCAATAAGTACGTATCTCCAGTCTCGTCCCGGATGCGTTCGGCGGCAAGGCACTTAGCCATCTACGACACAAATAAAATTGCCGATCACCCGCGGCACCGCCTTCACGGGCAACCCTGTTATTATCGCCGGTACACCTTCATGCCTCTTTCAAGCAGATCACGAGCGAATCCATGAGCACCGACAAGACCAACCAGTCCTGGGGCGGCCGCTTCAGTGAACCCGTCGACGCCTTCGTCGCGCGCTTCACCGCCTCCGTCACCTTCGACCAGCGCCTGTACCGCCACGACATCATGGGCTCCATCGCCCATGCCACGATGCTGGCCAAGGTCGGCGTGCTGACCGACGCCGAGCGTGACAGCATCATCGACGGCCTGACCACCATCCGCGGTGAAATCGAGGCAGGCACGTTCGACTGGCGCGTCGATCTGGAAGACGTGCACATGAACATCGAGGCACGCCTGACCGATCGCATCGGCGTGACCGGCAAGAAACTGCACACCGGCCGCAGCCGTAACGATCAGGTAGCCACCGATATTCGCCTGTGGCTGCGCGATGAAATCGACCTGATCCTGGGCGAAATCACCCGCCTGCAAAAAGGTTTGCTGGAGCAGGCCGAGCGTGAATCGGACACCATCATGCCCGGCTTCACTCACTTGCAGACCGCACAGCCAGTGACCTTCGGCCACCATCTGCTGGCCTGGTTCGAAATGCTCAGTCGCGATTACGAGCGCCTGGTCGATTGCCGCAAGCGCGCCAACCGTATGCCGTTGGGCAGCGCTGCGCTGGCCGGCACCACCTACCCGATCGACCGCGAGTACACCGCGCAACTGCTGGGTTTTGACGCCGTGGGCGGCAACTCCCTGGACGGCGTTTCGGACCGCGACTTCGCCATCGAATTCTGTGCCGCCGCCAGTATCGCGATGATGCACCTGTCGCGCTTCTCCGAAGAACTGGTGCTATGGACCAGTGCCCAATTCCAGTTCATCGACCTGCCGGACCGCTTCTGCACCGGCAGCTCGATCATGCCGCAAAAGAAAAACCCTGACGTTCCTGAGTTGGTGCGCGGCAAGAGCGGCCGTGTATTCGGCGCGCTAATGGGCCTGTTGACCCTGATGAAAGGCCAACCATTGGCCTACAACAAGGACAACCAGGAAGACAAGGAACCGCTGTTCGACGCCGCGGACACCCTGCGTGATTCGCTGCGCGCCTTTGCCGACATGATCCCCGCGATCAAGCCCAAACACGCGATCATGCGTGAAGCAGCCCTGCGGGGTTTCTCCACGGCAACCGACCTGGCGGACTACCTGGTGCGCCGTGGCCTGCCGTTCCGTGACTGCCACGAAATCGTCGGCCACGCGGTGAAATACGGGGTGGACACCGGCAAGGACCTCGCGGAAATGAGCCTGGAAGAACTGCGCCAGTTCAGCGACCAGATCGAACAGGATGTGTTTGCCGTGCTGACCCTGGAAGGCTCGGTAAATGCCCGCAACCATGTGGGCGGCACTGCGCCGGCACAGGTCAAGGCAGCGGTCGTGCGCGGCAAAGAATTGCTCGCCAGCCGCTAAAACTGTGGGAGGGGGCTTGCTCCCGATGGCGGTGGGTCAGCTAAGATTTTCTTACCTGATACACCACCATCGGGAGCAAGCCCCCTCCCACATTTGCTCACCTTTTGGCCGCAATCATCGCCATGAATGCAGGCATCGCCGCCTGCCTGTCCGCCTCGACCTTCTGCGCGTTGGGCATTTCATTCAGGCGCCCCAACAAGGCCTTCACCTGCGGCAACTGCGCAAGCAGGTCCAGCCCGAACAGCTTCTCGCCCACGCCGCACGCCAGGTTCAGGCTGTACATGAAATACAAATCCGCAATGGTGAAGTTCTCCCCAGCCACATAAGGCGCGAACTTACCGTGCCGACCTAACGTACCGATCCCAAGCAGCAGCTCGGCCCTGGATTTCTCCTTGATCGCCTCCGGCACCGTCATGCCGAAAAAAGCCTCGGCGAAACACGCTCGCGCAGGCAGTTCGATGTAGAGCTCGATTTCACGGCACAGCGCCAGCACCTGAGCCCGTTGAAAAGGGTCGGCCGGCAGCAATGAAGGGCCTTCCTGAGTGTGTTCGATGTACTCCAGAATCACGCTGGTTTCATTGATAAACCCTTGCTTGACGCCCAGCACCGGCACTTTGCCTCGCGGGCTCACCGCCAAGGCTTCGGGGGTCTGGCCTGCATAGAAAGGCACCTCCTCGAAAGCCAGCCCTTTCTCCAGAAGTGCAAGCTTGACCATGTTGTAGTAGTTACTGACTGAAAATCCGTAGAGCTTGAGCATTGCAGATGCCTCCAGGCCGGGTGTGGGGTTGGCTGCAAGAGTTATAGTTCCAGGCGCCCGGCCTGACCAGCAGCATCACCTGCCTGAATGGCGGTAGACTGGCACCCTTTCCTTGAGGAGCCTGCCATGAGCGAGCCGACCGATATTGATAACGACGAAGAAGAGTTCACCGAAAGCACGCTGACCCAGGCCATCGAAAACCAGATCGAAAGCGACAACCCGCCTGCCGCCAAGGCCACCTTCAATAAACTGACCCTGGTAGGTTACGAGCGCGAAGACATTTTGAACCTCATGGCCCATGTGCTGGCCGTTGAGATAGACAAGATGCTCGAAGAAGACCGTGCCTTCGATACCCAATGGTATGAAACGGCGCTGCGAGCACTTCCTGAGCTACCGCCTGAAAACAACTGAAACCAACCTTGGCGTGGCCGGGAAGCCCGCTTCCTCGCCACAAATCTGCGCCATATCAATACCTACGACTTTCTCACTGGACAGCCCGCCAAAGTGCGTTCACCTTATGGCCTGCTAGCCTCTAATAAATTTTAGAAAGTCTGGAGTCCTTATGTCGTATACCCCTGAGTTGGTTGCCGAACTGGAAATCCTTGTACTCTTCCCCTTGGACAGCACCAAGGAGGGCTTGAAAGTCCATCAGACCGCCGCTCCTACCGCCATCGCCGCTGCCAAGCGCCTCCATGCGAAAGGACTGATCGATCAGCCGGACGGGGGCTACCTGACGAGCCTTGGCCGGGATGCTGCAGAGCAGGCTCAAACCCTGCTGACCATTCTGACCACTGCCAACACCAAAGAAGCTGCCTGACACCTGATCCCGCCCATGGGGTCCGCCCGTTGCGGACTCCGAGGGCGCTAGTTGTGTGGCGCAAAAATTCTGACGCCAAAAAGCCACTTCCCTCTAAAACTCCTACGCTACTGTCTGTAGACTCCTGCATGGCTGCCCACGTCGGGCCCAGCGAGCCACCGAGTTCGACATGACCCGCACCCACGAAATCCGCCCCGATCTGGACGAAGGCATCGACCGCAAGGTGCTGACCCAGTTGCGCGCGCGTTTCATGGCCCTCAATGAGGGCCGCATGGCCCGGGCTGTCGAGGGGCTGACACCACGCCAACAAGGCGTGCTGACTTTGTTGCCGCTGTTTTTCCACGTCAATCACCCACTGTTGCCGGGCTATGTCTCCAGCAGCACCCCGGCGGGGCTGTCGAATTTCGAACCTGACGCCCAGGCCCTGGCCGAAGCCCAACGCCTGACCCGCTCGTTCTCCTATAAACCGCGCCATGGCAACCCGCCCCGCCCCATCCACGGCCTGTTCCTGATGGGCAGCCTCGGCACGCTGGCCCAGGCCGATCAAAGCGATATGGACGTGTGGGTGTGCCACGCTCCCGACCTGGACGAAAGCGAACTGGCAGAGCTGCGCAAGAAGTGCCAACTGCTGGAAGCCTGGGCCTTGAGTATGGGCGCCGAGGCGCATTTTTTCCTGATCGAACCTACACGCTTTGTCCTGGGTGAACGCGATACGCAACTAAGCTCCGACGATTGCGGTACTACCCAGCACTACCTGCTGCTGGACGAGTTCTACCGCACAGCCATCTGGCTGGCCGGGCGCACGCCGATCTGGTGGCTGGTGCCGGTCTACGAAGAAAAGCGCTACGCCGAATTTACCCACGCCCTGATTTCCAAGCGGTTTATCCGCGCCGATGAAACCCTCGACCTGGGTCACTTGGCCCATATCCCGCCGGGCGAGTTCATAGGTGCCGGGCTGTGGCAATTGTTCAAGGGCATCGAGTCACCGTACAAATCGGTGCTCAAGCTGCTGCTGACCGAGGTCTACGCCAGCGAACATCCGAACGTGTACTGCCTGAGCCTGCGTTTCAAGCGAGCGGTGTTCGCCAACCAAGTGGACCTGGATGAGCTGGACCCTTACATCGTGGTGTATCGCCGCATCGAGGAATACCTCAAGGCCCGCAACGAGCCGGATCGCCTGGAACTGGTACGACGCAGCCTGTACCTGAAGATCAACCGCAAGCTCAGCGCCGGCCAGCGCACCCCCACTTGGCAGCGACTGCTGCTGGAACGCCTGGCCCAGGAATGGGGTTGGGACCAGCGCCAACTGGCCCTGCTGGACAGTCGCAGCCAGTGGAAAGTGCGTCAGGTTGCTTCCGAGCGCCGCGCTCTGGTCAATGAACTGAACTACAGCTACCGTTTCCTCACCCAGTTCGCCCGCAGCGAACAGACTGCCAGCCTGATCAACAAACGCGACCTCAATGTACTGGGCCGGCGCTTGTATGCGGCGTTCGAACGCAAGGCCGGCAAGGTTGAGTTCATTAACCCAGGCATCGCCCCGGACCTGGCCGAAGACACCCTGACCCTGGTGCAGTCGCCCAACCGCAAGGAGCCGGGCCAGCACCATTGGGGTTTGTATAACGGCAACCTGACGGCCCTGGAATGGGAGCACTTCGCGCCGATCAAACGCAGCCGGGACCTGCTGGAAATGCTCACCTGGTGCCATCGCAACGGCGTGATCGACAGCAGTACCCGCCTGGCGCTGCACCCCGGTGTCAGCGACATGACCGAGTTCGAGTTGTTCAACCTGCTAGGCAGCCTGCAACAGACCATCGCCCTGCCCCTGGCCAGTGTCGATGAGAGCCGCTTGCTGCGCCCGGCAGTGCCCGAAGAGGTGCTGTTGCTGATCAACGTCGGGGTTGACCCGCTCAAGCATCATCGCGACCTGAATATCCTGATGACAACAGAGCGCACCGACTCCCTGAGCTACGCCGGTGTACGCGAAAACCTGGTGCTGACCCTGGACCAGGTCATGCTCAACAGCTGGAACGAGGTGATGGTCAGCCGCTATGACGGCCCCCACGCCCTGCTCGACTGCCTGCGCGATTACCTCAACCAACTACCGCTGGGTCATCTGCCACGGCTGCGAGTGCGTTGTTTTTGCCACAACCGTGCGCAGTTCATTGCCCAGCGTGTAGAAGAGGTGTTCGACACCGCACAACACCTGCTGCTTGGCCAAGGCAATCATCGTTACCTGTTGCAGGTGCAACAGCACTATCACGTCATGGAACTGACACCGGGCCAGGCCAATCATGTGTCACTGCCAACCCAGGACGCGCTGATTGCCTACCTCAGTGAGGAACTGGCCAGCTACAGCCCTTGGCACCTTGACGCCATGGCCCTGGAAGACCATGACCTGGCGCTGCTCCTGCCTATGGGCCAGGCCGATTGCGTGCAAGTGTTCTATCGAGTCAATGAAGGCTTCGCCCAGCTGTACGTACTCGACGAATTCAACGCGCTTTGGCAGCAGCGCTTGCCGTTTCATGATGAACAAAGTCTGCTGGCTCCGCTGCAACGCTTCCTGCAATCGATCCTCTATCGCCGCGAAGCGCTGTCGTCCCTGGATTCCCGACAGCCCCTGGGTGAAGTGCACACCTTGTACTATCAGTTATTGCCATCGGGCAGCAGCCGCGCCCGCGGCGTGGAACCACGACCGGCGCCGCAGAACCCTGCCAACAAGCCGTTTTATGACGTGCAGGCAATTATCGGCAAAGGCGCGCCTGGCCAGGTGGGGATCACCCTTTACTGCAATCAGCGGGAATTTTGCGAACTGGAATTTGGCGACCAACTGTTTGCCGTGGTCGCCCGGGAGATCGTCGGGCAACGCCGGGAAACCGAACGTTACCGTTGCTACATCACTGATCTGGACTTGTCAGGACTGCTCGGTGATGTGCAAAGCCCGAGCAATTTGTACCTGCGCTACAAAGCCGAACTGGAACAGTCCCTCAATGCCGCACTGGGCCAGATTTAGAGCGAGAAAGCCCCGCCATCCTTGGGCTGGCCTTCGACACTGAGCAATTCCAGCTTGAGCGTTTTGCCACCCGGTGCAGGCCAGTCGATATGCTGGCCCACTTGCAGCCCCAGCAAAGCACTGCCTACCGGAGCCAGGATCGAGATCTTGCCTTCGTCGGCGTTCGCGTCCTTGGGGTAGACCAGCGTCAGGTGATAGTCCTTGCCGCTGCTTTGCTCACGGCAATGCACGCTGGAGTTCATGGTCACGACACCCGCAGTCACTTCATCGTGACCGACCACGTCTTCGGCGCGGTCGAGTTCGGCTTGCAACGCTTCGACGCCGGGAAACTCGTCGCCCAAGCGGTCGATCAGTTGCTCAAGACGCTGCACGTCAAGACGGGTAAGAATGATGGAAGGTGCGGTCATGATTCAGGCAGACTCCTTTTTTCTGCACAAAAAAGCAAAACCCCGCCAGAAAAAGGCGGGGTTCTCACGGACCTCGATGAGTTGAGGTGTACCCGGACACTACCACAGCGTCACAAATAAACAAGATGCTGTCAGGCTTGGGCCTTGCGCTGCTCAGCTTGCGCGCAGATCACCCGGCGCCGCGCATCGTCGGCGGAGCGCCATTCACGGATGTCTTCCACGTGGCGGAAGCAGCCGAGGCAGACTTTCTGCTCGTCCAGGCGACACAAACTGATACAAGGTGACGGCACCGCCGGGCTGACATTGCTGAACAGCGGCTTGGGCGGGCGTACAGGTACAGGCTGGGTCACGGTCAGATCTCTTCGAAATCCAGCTCGGCGCCGGTATATTCCTGGACGAGGCGCGTGAGCATTTCGCCCAGCAACTCTTCACTTTTGTCGCACTGCCATTTGCCGCTTTCTTCGTCGTAGTCGAAGTGAACGCCACCGGAGCGCGCAGCCAGCCACAGCTGACGCAGCGGCTCCTGGCGACTGAAGATCAATTGCTGGCCGCTCTCGAACTTGACGGTCAGCACACCAGCCGAGTTTTCCAGATCCACATCCAGGTCGCTGTCGTCGAAAATATCTTCCAGCTTCTCCTGGGTGGCATCCACCAGGTCGTGAAAACGGGCTTCGGTCAAACTCATTGTGGCAACCTCAAAAGTGTCTGGTTTTGCTCAAGCGGGGCACAATACGGACGCGCTTCGCCGATTGCAAAGGATACCGATTTCATGACAGATGGCAGTACGAAATATCATCAAGCAGCGTAGCCCGCTTCTTGCGCTCCTCGGCAAAGCCCCGCCGGACGGGTAGTGCGGCGCATAGGCAAGCTGCCGGGTGGTCGGTATACTCGGGCGCAATTAATGCATATTCAAGGATTTCGCCATGAAGCGCCTGATCTCTTCCCTTGCTGCGCTCGTCGCGGTCGCTTGCCTCGTTAGTGCCTGTGGCCAGAAAGGCCCGTTGTACCTGCCGGATGACAGCAAAGATCCGAATGAACAGGCGCAATCGTCGCAAAAGCCGTCAAAAGCGCATAAGCACGACACCTACTAAGGGAAACTTATGGACGCTTTTAACTACCGGGACGGCGAGCTGTTCGCGGAAGGCGTGGCGCTGTCCGCGATTGCCCAGCGCTTTGGTACCCCGACCTATGTGTACTCCCGTGCGCATATCGAAGCCCAATACCGCTCGTTCACTGACGCCCTCGATGGCGTGCCACATCTGGTGTGCTACGCGGTCAAGGCCAACTCCAACCTGGGTGTGCTGAATGTCCTGGCGCGCATGGGCGCCGGTTTCGACATCGTCTCCCGTGGCGAGCTCGAACGCGTATTGGCCGCCGGCGGCCAGGCTGAGAAAATCGTGTTCTCCGGCGTCGGCAAGACCCGCGAAGACATGCGCCGCGCCCTGGAAGTCGGCGTGCATTGCTTCAACGTCGAATCCACCGACGAGCTGGAGCGCCTGCAAGTCGTTGCCGCCGAGATGGGCGTTCGTGCGCCGATCTCCCTGCGCGTCAACCCGGATGTCGACGCCGGCACCCACCCGTACATTTCCACCGGTCTCAAAGAGAACAAGTTCGGCATCGCCATCGCCGACGCCGAAGAGGTGTACATCCGCGCCGCGCAACTGCCAAACCTGGAAGTACTGGGTGTCGACTGCCATATCGGCTCGCAACTGACCACACTGCCACCCTTTCTGGATGCCCTTGACCGTCTGCTGGCCTTGATCGATCGTTTGGGCGAGTGCGGCATCTACCTGCAGCACATCGACCTGGGCGGCGGCGTCGGCGTACGTTATAGAGACGAAGAGCCACCGTTGATTAGCGACTATATCCAGGCCGTGCGCGAACGCATCGAAGGCCGCGACCTGACGCTGATGTTCGAGCCGGGCCGCTATATCGTCGCCAACGCCGGCGTGCTGTTGACCCAGGTCGAGTACCTCAAGCACACCGAACACAAGGACTTCGCCATCGTCGATGCGGCGATGAACGACCTGATCCGCCCGGCGCTGTACCAGGCCTGGATGGATGTCACCGCCGTGACGCCTCGCGCAAGCGAAGCACGCACCTATGACATCGTCGGCCCGATCTGCGAGACCGGCGACTTCCTGGCCAAGGATCGTCAGCTGGCCCTGGAAGAAGGTGATCTGCTGGCCGTGCATTCGGCGGGTGCCTATGGGTTTGTCATGAGTTCCAACTACAACACTCGCGGCCGTGCCGCCGAGGTGCTGGTGGACGGTGATCAAGCATTTGAAGTGCGTCGCCGCGAGACGGTAGCCCAGTTGTATGCTGGCGAAAGCCTGCTGCCGGAGTAAGCCATGCTGCTGCGTTTTACCAAGATGCACGGGCTGGGCAATGATTTCATGGTTCTGGACCTGGTCAGCCAGCACGCGCACATCCTGCCCAAACACGCCAAACAGTGGGGCGATCGTCACACCGGCATCGGTTTCGACCAGTTGCTGCTGGTGGAGGCGCCGAGCAACCCGGAGGTGGACTTCCGCTACCGGATCTTCAATTCCGACGGTTCCGAAGTGGAACAGTGCGGCAACGGTGCGCGCTGCTTTGCACGCTTTGTGCTGGACAAGCGCCTGACGGCCAAGCGCCAGATTCGCGTCGAAACCAAGGGCGGTGTGATCGAACTGGATATTCGCAGTGACGGCCAGATCAGCGTCAACATGGGCGCGCCACGCCTGGTGCCGGCGGATATTCCGTTCCAGGCCACCGAGCAGGCCCTCAGTTACCCGCTGGACGTGGATGGCAAAACCGTGGATATCGCCGCCGTGTCCATGGGCAACCCCCATGCGGTACTGCGGGTCAACGACATCAATAACGCCCCGGTGCACGAACTGGGGCCGAAGATCGAACATCACCCGCGCTTTCCAGCGCGGGTCAATGTGGGCTTCCTGCAGGTGATCGACCGTACCCGCGCGCAATTGCGCGTTTGGGAACGCGGCGCCGGCGAAACCCAGGCTTGCGGTACCGGCGCTTGTGCCGCTGCCGTAGCCGCGATCAGCCAGGGGTGGATGGACTCGCCGCTGCTGATCGACCTGCCCGGTGGACGCTTGTCCATCGAATGGGCAGGCCCTGGCCACCCGGTGATGATGACCGGGCCGGCCTCGCGTGTATACGAAGGACAGGTCCGTCTATGAGTGAGCCAAGCCAATGACCGATAAGCCTCAAGTACCCGCACACGCTACCCCGAGTGAAAGCCTGGAGGCCGCTGCTGTCGCGGCGTACCTTGAGGCTAATCCGGACTTCTTCGTCGAGCATGAAGAACTGCTGCCGGCCTTGCGCATTCCCCACCAGCGCGGCGATACCGTGTCGCTGGTGGAACGACAGATGAAGATCCTGCGCGAGCGCAATATTGAAATGCGCCATCGGCTTTCCCACCTGATGGACGTGGCCCGCGACAACGACCGCTTGTTCGACAAGACCCGCCGCCTGATCCTGACCCTGATGGACGCCGCCAGCCTGGAAGAAACGGTGATCGCCGTGGAAGACAGCCTGCGCGAGGACTTCCAGGTGCCCTTTGTCAGCCTGATCCTGTTCAGCGACAACCCGATGCCGGTGGGTCGCTGGGTCACAGGTGGTGAAGCACAGACAGCCATCGGCGGCTTGCTGTCCGAAGGCAAGACTGTCAGCGGCACCTTGCGTGAACATGAACTGGACTTCCTGTTTGGTGCCGAGCAGCGCAAGCAGATCGGCTCTACCGCCGTCATCGCCGTCAGCCATCAAGGCTTGCACGGCGTGCTGGCCATCGCCAGCCGTGACCCTGCGCACTACAAAAGCTCGGTGGGCACGCTGTTCCTGACCTACATCGCCGAAGTGCTGGGCCGCGTCCTGCCGCGCCACACCACCACACTGCGCGCGGTGCGCTGACCATGGAGCGGCAACTGGACGCCTATTGCGCTCACCTGCGCAATGAGCGCCAGGTGTCGCCCCACACCCTTGAAGCCTATCGGCGGGACTTGAACAAGGTCCTGGCCTATTGTGAGAAACAGCACGTCAGTAGCTGGAAAGCCCTGGATATCCAGACCCTGCGCAGCCTGATCGCCCGGTTGCACCAGCAAGGCCAGTCCTCGCGTAGCCTGTCTCGCCTGCTGTCGGCAGTGCGCGGCCTCTATCACTACCTCAATCGCGAAGGCCTGTGCGATCACGACCCGGCCAATGGCCTGTCCCCGCCCAAAGGCGAGCGGCGCCTGCCCAAGACCCTGGATACCGATCGTGCCTTGCAGTTGCTCGATGGTGCGGTAGAGGATGACTTCCTGGCCCATCGCGACCAGGCAATCCTTGAGCTGTTCTATTCTTCGGGCCTGCGCCTGTCGGAGCTGACAAGCCTGAACCTCGATCAGCTGGACCTCGCCGATGGCCTGATACAAGTGCTCGGCAAAGGCAGCAAGACCCGCGTACTGCCGGTGGGTAGAAAAGCCCGCGAAGCCTTGCAGCTATGGCTGCCACTGCGCCTTTTGACCAACCCGGCGGACGATGCGGTGTTCGTCAGCCAGCAAGGCCGACGCCTGGGGCCCCGAGCAATCCAGCTTCGGGTCAAGGCCGCCGGCGAGCGGGAGCTGGGGCAGAATCTGCACCCGCACATGCTGCGCCATTCCTTCGCCAGCCACCTGCTGGAGTCCTCCCAGGATCTGCGCGCCGTACAGGAACTGCTCGGCCACGCCGATATCAAGACCACCCAGATCTATACACACCTGGACTTCCAGCACCTGGCAACGGTGTACGACAGCGCCCATCCCCGGGCCAAACGCATCAAAGGCAGCGACTCATGAGTATCAAGCTGATCACCTTCGACCTGGACGACACCCTCTGGGACAACGTACCCGTCATCATCAGCGCCGAAGCGTCGATGCGCGAATGGCTGGCGCTCAACGCCTCCAAGGTCGGGGACCTACCCCTGGAGCATTTCGCCAGCCTGCGCCAGCAAGTATTGCAGCGTCATCCCGAGCTCAAGCACCGCATTAGCATCCTGCGCCATCGGGTGTTGATGCTGGCATTCGAAGAGGCCGGCTATCCCCAGCCTGAAGCGGCGCAAATGGCGGATGTGTGCTTCGAAGCGTTCATACATGCACGTCACCAGCTCACCGTGTTCCCGGAAGCCGAGCCGATGCTCAAGGCGCTGCGCCAGCACTTCCTGCTGGGGGTGATCACCAATGGCAATGCCGATGTGCAGCGCGTTGGCCTGGCGGACTACTTCCATTTTGCCTTGCGCGCTGAAGACATCGGCATTGCCAAGCCGGACGGGCGCTTGTTTGAAGAGGCGTTGCAGCGCGGTGGCGTGGACGCCGGAGCGGCGGTGCACGTGGGCGATCACCCTGGGGATGACATCGCCGGTGCTCAGCAGGCGGGGCTGCGGGCGGTGTGGTTTAACCCCGCGGGCAAGGCCTGGGAGGCTGACAAGCACCCGGATGCGCAGATTCGCAGCCTGACGGAGTTGCCGCCACTGCTGAGTCGCTGGGGTTAACACTGCCCCCCAATGTGGGAGCTGGCTTGCCTGCTCCCACAAGGTATTGCAGCGAACTGATAATGGCTCCAGGCATGAAAAAGCCCGCAGCGACGGCGGGCTTTTTCTTACAAGCAGGAGGCAGACCTTAGATAGGTCGGCTGCCGTACTTGTTATCCGGCTTCTTCGGTGGGTCTGCAACCACGTTAGCCTCGACTTCGACCACTTTGCCGCCTTTAGCGAGGAACTCTTCCATCGCACGGGCCAGGGCATCGCGCTCTTTGTTCTTGGCTTCAACGCTTGGCAGCTCGTCTACCGAAACAGCAGCCTTGGCTTTGCCTTTGGCTTTGGGAGCCGCGTCATCGGCACCGCCATCCTCGGCATCGTCAGCAACGTCTTCCGCCGCTACTTCAAGACCTTCTTCGGTGTCGTCTTCATCACCTACTTCGAGGTCGTCTTGTTCCAGATCATCGTCGCTCATGTTCTACCTCATGACTTGCGAAAAGCAGATTAGTTATAGCCCAGCTTCACCCTCTGTCGAGGTCGCCGGAAAAAAATCAACATCCACCGGATTTCCAGTGGCTTATGCCTCTTCACCGTGCAAGGTGGCGAGGACTTTACGAGCACCGCCATGATCACGGTGCTCGCCCAGATAAACACCTTGCCAGGTCCCCATCGCCAAGCGGCCGGCCTTGACCGGCAAACTCAGCTGGCAGCCCAGCAGACTGGCCTTGAAGTGCGCCGGCAGATCATCCGGACCTTCGTCGTTGTGTTCAAACCCTGCGCGGCCCTGTGGCACCAGCAGGTTGAAAAAACGCTCGAAGTCACGGCGAACCGCCGGGTCGGCATTCTCGTTGACGGTCAACGAGGCCGAGGTGTGCTGCAGCCACAAATGCAACAGGCCCACACGGCAAGCCTTCAATTCAGGCAAGCCGGCAAGCAACTCGTCCGTTACCAGATGAAAGCCCCGGGGCTTGGCCCGCAGGGTAATCAGGGTCTGTTGCCACATACAGTTCTCCGCCCATCGGCGCGCATTCTAGCGCGCTCTGGGAAAAAACAAAGTGCCGAATACGCCTTCATGCCTGTAAGACATTTGCACTCTGAAAAGTGCCGTGTGGATCCCATCACAAAGTTGATAAAAAACCCATACACCTTTAGCCAAAGACAAACACCAGACAAAAAAATGCCCGGCAAGCCGGGCATGTTTTTTTCGCGTACTTACAAGTTGTAGCCGCGCTCGTTGTGTTGCGCCAGGTCGAGGCCCACAGCCTCTTCTTCCTCAGTGACACGCAGGCCCATGACCATGTCCAGCACCTTGAGGATGACGAAGGTCACGATGGCTGTATAGATCACAGTGAAGCCTACGCCTTTGCACTGGATCCAGACCTGGGCAGCGATATCGGTCACGGTGCCGAAACCGCCCAGTGCCGGGGCTGCAAACACACCGGTGAGGATCGCACCGACGATACCGCCGATACCGTGCACACCGAAGGCGTCCAGGGAGTCGTCGTAGCCCAGCTTGCGCTTGAGGCTGGTGGCGCAGAAGAAGCACACCACACCGGCAACCAGCCCGATCACCAGAGCACCCATCGGGCCCACGGTGCCAGCGGCTGGCGTCACGGCGACCAGGCCGGCCACCACACCTGAGGCAATGCCCAGTGCACTTGGCTTGCCGTGAGTGATCCACTCGGCGAACATCCAGCCCAGCGCCGCAGCAGCCGTGGCAATCTGGGTGACCAGCATCGCCATGCCCGCCGTGCCGTTGGCCGCCGCAGCGGAGCCGGCGTTGAAGCCAAACCAGCCGATCCACAGCATGGCCGCGCCGATCAAGGTATAACCCAGGTTGTGCGGTGCCATTGGTGTAGTCGGGAAGCCTTTACGCTTGCCCAGCACGATGCACGCCACCAGGCCCGCCACACCCGCGTTGATGTGCACGACGGTGCCGCCGGCGAAGTCCAGCACGCCCCAGTCCCACATCAGGCCACCGTTGCCGCTCCAGACCATGTGCGCGATCGGCGCGTAGACCAGGGTGAACCAGATAGCCATGAAGATCAGCATCGCGGAGAACTTCATGCGCTCTGCGAAGGCACCGACGATCAGCGCCGGGGTGATGATGGCGAAAGTCATCTGGAAGGTGATGAACACGGCTTCCGGAAACAGCGCCGCAGGCCCGGTGATGCTGGCCGGGGTGACACCCGCCAGGAACGCCTTGCCCAGGCCGCCGAAGAAGGAGTTGAAGTTGACCACACCCTGTTCCATACCGGTGGTATCAAACGCGATGCTGTAGCCGTAGACGACCCACAGGATGCTGATCAAGCCGGTGATGGCAAAGCACTGCATCATCACTGACAGAATATTCTTGGAGCGGACCATGCCGCCGTAGAACAGCGCCAGGCCAGGGATGGTCATGAACAGCACCAAAGCGGTGGCGGTCAGCATCCAGGCGGTGTCGCCGGAGTTGAGGACTGGAGCAGCCACTTCGTCTGCCGCCATGGCCAGGCTTGGCATTACGATGGACAGCAGGGCTCCGAGCCCTGCGAATTTACGCAGAGTCATAGTGTTTTCTCCTGGGGCGTTGGGGTTTGGCGGCTTAGATTGCGTCGGTATCGGTTTCGCCGGTACGGATGCGAATAGCCTGTTCCAGATTGACCACGAAGATCTTGCCGTCACCGATCTTGCCGGTGTTGGCCGCCTTGGTTATCGCCTCGATAACCCGGTCAAGATCCTTGTCGTCAATGGCGACATCAATCTTCACCTTCGGCAGGAAATCGACTACGTATTCCGCGCCACGATACAGCTCGGTATGACCCTTCTGCCGACCGAAGCCTTTGACCTCAGTAACGGTAATGCCCTGCACGCCGATCTCGGACAGTGACTCGCGTACATCGTCCAACTTGAACGGCTTGATGATGGCAGTGACTAGCTTCATGAAAACTCTCTCCCGAATTGGTGGACTTGCCCCAGGAAAACAAACCCGTCTCAAGTCTAAGCGCAGTGCCTGGCTTTGTAACGCATCGTCGCCTCGGCATTTGCCGTTGCGACGCCAGCGATCCACTGGTGACGAAACCTGTACCCCTGATCCGTCGGCGCACTGCATTCGTCACAGCGACTGCATCAGTGCATGGGTCATGATCGTCTAAGCAGAAACCTTGCCAGCTCCGTAAAAACCACTGAAATCAGTCCCTTGCTCACTTGTGCCCACCCACGGGGCGTGCGTGTGGCCGCAATGCGCATCAAAACGGTGCGCAGCCGCCCGCTTTGATGCGCGAAAACCGTGCGCAACGCGGCATGAAAAAGACTATAGACGCTGCGTGATACACTGCTGGCCAACTGTTTTCCGGAATGTTTCCCATGCTCGCGCCCAAAGACCTCCTCGACGCCCTGAGCGGCCACGCCTCTCGCCTGTTCAGCGGCGACACCCCGCTGCCCCGCAATGAAATCGAAAGCCAGTTCAAGGCATTGCTGCAAAGTGGTTTCAGCAAGCTCGACCTGGTCAGCCGGGAAGAGTTTGACAGCCAGATGGTGGTGCTGGCCCGCACGCGTGCGCGGTTGGAGAGCCTGGAGGCGAAGGTGGCTGAACTTGAAGCACGGTTGGCGCCATCCTCTGCTGAATAAACACGGTTAGTGTGGGAGCTGTCTTGCCTGCGATGGCGGTGCATCAGCGGATGATTCTTTGCTGACATACCGCTATCGCAGGCAAGCCAGCTCCCACATTTGTTTTGCATTGCCGCCCGGATACGTTCTGTAAAATCTCCCTCGCCCCGCTCCGTCCCACCTCGTCTACCCTTGAAAAACCCGCAGGAAGCGGCCCACCCATTCAAGGAACGAGCATGTCCCTCGCTATCGTGCACAGCCGCGCCCAGGTCGGCGTTGAAGCCCCCGCCGTCACCGTTGAAGTGCATATGGCCAATGGCTTGCCATCGCTGACGCTGGTGGGCCTGCCGGAAACTGCAGTGAAGGAAAGCAAGGATCGCGTTCGCAGCGCCATTCTCAACTCGGCGCTGCAATACCCGGCCCGGCGCATCACCCTCAATCTCGCGCCCGCCGACCTGCCCAAGGACGGCGGGCGCTTTGATCTGGCGATTGCCCTGGGGATCCTGGCGGCCAGTGTGCAAGTGCCGGCCTTGATGCTTGATGACGTGGAGTGCCTTGGTGAGTTGGCGTTATCGGGCGAGGTACGGGCGGTGAAGGGTGTGTTGCCGGCCGCGCTTGCGGCGCGCAAGGCCGGGCGCACCGTGATAGTGCCCAGGGCCAATGCCGAGGAAGCCTGCCTGGCGTCGGGGCTCAAAGTGATTGCGGTGGACCACCTGCTGCAAGTGGTGGCGCACCTTAATGGGCATGTGCCGATTGAGCCCTACAGGTCCGACGGCTTGCTGTACTTGAACAAGCCTTACCCGGACCTGAGTGAAGTGCAGGGCCAACTGGCAGCCAAGCGTGCCTTGCTGATTGCGGCGGCCGGCGCACATAACCTGCTGTTCAGCGGGCCACCCGGTACCGGCAAAACCCTGTTGGCCAGCCGCCTGCCGGGCTTGCTGCCACCGCTGAGCGAGCAGGAGGCGCTGGAAGTGGCCGCGATCCAATCCGTGGTCAGCCTGGCCCCCCTGAGCCATTGGCCCAATCGCCCGTTTCGCCAGCCGCACCACTCGGCATCCGGCCCGGCGCTGGTGGGTGGCGGCTCGAAGCCGCAGCCGGGGGAAATCACCCTGGCCCATCACGGCGTGCTGTTTCTGGATGAGCTGCCGGAATTTGATCGCAAGGTACTGGAGGTGCTGCGCGAGCCATTGGAGTCGGGGCATATCGTGATCTCCCGAGCCAGGGACCGGGTGAGTTTCCCGGCACGCTTCCAATTGGTCGCGGCCATGAACCCCTGCCCGTGCGGCTACATGGGCGAACCCAGCGGGCGTTGTCGGTGCACGCCGGAACAGATACAACGCTATCGCAACAAGCTATCCGGGCCGCTGCTGGACCGGATTGATTTGCACCTGACAGTCGCGCGGGAGGTCACTGCGCTGAGCCCCTCCCAACAGGCCGGTGACACCACCGTGCAAGCGTCCGCCCAGGTGGCGCAAGCCCGTGAACGCCAGCACCAGCGCCAGGGTTGTGCCAATGCATTCCTCGATCTGCCACGGCTACGCGAACACTGCCAGTTGACCAAAGCCGATGAAAGCTGGCTGGAAAGCGCGTGCGAACGACTGACATTATCGCTGCGTGCAGCCCATCGGTTGCTCAAGGTGGCTCGCACCCTGGCGGACCTTGAGCAAGTGGAAGGCATCGCCCGCCATCATTTGGCGGAGGCGTTGCAGTACCGACCAGCCGCTCATGGCTAGCACTTGTCAGGCAAAATCCAGCAACAGCCTCGCCACTTCCAGCACCTCTTCCAGCACCGCTTCTGCCGACTCTGCGGAAGGCTTGAGCATCAGGTCATCGGCATAGCCCATCGCCAGGGCGAAGATCTGCCGTGCAGCGCGCTGACACGACTCGCAGCGAAAGACGCCATCGGCAACGCCCCGCTCGATCACTTCGGCAAGCATGCCTTGCCACTGGGCGTTGATCACCAGGTAAGCCTGGGCCATTTGCGGGTCGTGCATGGCTTCGTCCCAGGCGTCGAGCCACAGCGCCCAAGCGGCGTCAGCGGTACTGGGCAGGCAGTCGCGCAAGAACCCCATAAGCGCTTCTAGCGGTGGAGCATCGGCCAACGGCTCGCGCACTTCATCCAATTGCTCATTGGCAAAGCGCACAAAAGCTTCGCGACGCAGTTCATTCCAGTCACTGAAATAGTGATAGACGTGACTGCGTGACAGCCCGGCATGTTCGGCCAAGTCACGGGTGGACACCGCGGCAAAGCCCTTGCTGCGAAACAGCTCAAGAGCGGCGGCGATGATCTGGTCTTTACGGTCGATACGCGACATGGGCAATTCCTTCGGGCGCCGGTAGATGAGCGGCGCTTGCTTTTTGAGCGATCGCTCAAGGATACTTGAGCAGTCGCTCAATAATAGCGTCTATCACTCCTTTGGTGCACCCATGACATCCGTCACCCCCCAAATTCTGATCGAAGAAAGCCAGAAAATCGGCCAGCAGTCCGCCAGCCAGACACTCAAGGCTATTGCCAAAGCCTATCCCGGCAAGCTGTCTTGCACCTTGTCGCTGGTGGCGCTGGAGAACGCACTGTTGTTGGCCTATCCGCTGTTTGCCGGGTTCGCGGTGGATTCGATTATCCGCGGCGATGCCACCAGTGCGTTGTTCTATGCCGCCGTGGTCATGGCGTTCTGGGTGGTCGGGGCGGCACGGCGAGCGCTGGATACACGCACGTTCACGCGCATTTACGCCGACCTTGCGGTGCCAGTCATCCTCAACCAGCGCCAACAGAACCACAGCACCTCGAAATCAGCGGCACGGGTGGTGCTGGCACGGGAATTTGTCGACTTCTTTGAAAAGCACGTGCCAATCATCGCCACGGCGTTGGTGTCGATTGTGGGCGCGGCGGTAATGTTGATCGTGATTGAGCCATGGGTAGGCATGGCCTGTCTGGCCGCGCTGCTGCTGTGCATGACCTTGTTGCCACGCTTTGCACAGCGCAATCAGGAACTACACGAGCGCCTGAATAACCGCCTGGAGAAAGAAATCGGCCTGGTCGAAAAGGTCGGCGCGCCGACCCTGCGACGTCACTACCAGGTGCTGTCGCGCCTGCGCATCTGGCTTTCAGACCGCGAGGCTGCGGCGTACCTGTTTCTCGGTACGCTCGCGGCTTTGCTGTTTGTGGTCGCGATCAGCCAGTTGGCCTTGTCCCCAGGGGTCAAGGCCGGCCACATCTACGCGGTGATGACTTACCTGTGGACCTTCGTGACCAGCATGGATGAAGCGCCAGGTATGGTCGACCAACTGGCGCGGCTCAAGGACATCGGCAAGCGCGTAGACCCAGGGCTGGGCGACCACTAAGCCTCAACGAAACCGGTCTACCTCCTGACGCAAGCCTGCCGCCAAGGTTTCCAGTTCCTTGGCGGTGACTGCCAGGTTCGACACCACTTCGCGCTGCTCGCTGTTGGCCAGGGCAATGCTCTGCAAGTTACTGCTGAGCAGGGTTGCGGTGCTGCTCTGCTCCTGGGTGGCGGTGGTGATCGCAGCGAATTGCTGGCCGGCCGAGCGGCTTTGCTCATCGATACGCGCCAGGGCCGAGGCGACGTCGGCGTTGCGCGACAGGCCGTCCTGCATCAATACCTTGCCGTGTTCCATGGTGCTGATGGCATTGCCGGTTTCCTGCTGGATGCTCTGGATCATCGCCGAAATTTCATCGGTGGCCTGGCGGGTGCGCGAGGCCAGGTTGCGCACTTCGTCGGCGACCACGGCAAAACCGCGGCCTTGCTCACCGGCGCGGGCGGCTTCGATGGCGGCGTTGAGCGCCAGCAGGTTGGTCTGTTCGGCGATGGAGGTAATCACACCGACGATCCCGCCGATTTCCTGGGAGCGCTGGCCCAAGGTGTTGATCACTGCGGCTGTGCTGTTCAGGGCAGTGGCAATATGCTCCAGCGACGATGACGCCTCTTGCATCGAGGTGCGGCCGATCCGGGTCTGCTGGGCATTCTCTTGCGCCAGGCGCTCGGTGTTGCCCATGTTGTCGGCGATGTTCAACGAGGTAGCGCTGAACTCTTCCACCGCGCCGGCCATACTGGTGATCTCGCCGGACTGTTGCTCCATGCCTTCGTAGGCGCCACCGGATAGCTCCGACAGCGCCTGGGCGCGGCTGTTGACCTGTTCGGCAGCACTGCGGATATGCGAAACCATGGTCGACAGCGCCTCACCCATCTGATTGAAGCTGCGCGCCAACTGCCCGATTTCGTCATGGCTGGACACGTTAAGGCGTGCGCTCAAGTCGCCTGCGCCCAGAGCTTGCGCCTGGCGTACCAAATCACTCAATGGCGCCAGCTTGCTGCGCAACAGCCACACCGTGGCGCCCACTGCCAGCAACATCGCCAGCACGCTGCCGATCACCAGGCGAATCCCGACTTCCCACGTCACGGCGCGTATTTCCGCCTTGGGCATACTCGCCACCACCGCCCAGGGGCCGCCTTCGAACGGCACCGAGACGCTATAGAAATCTTCATTCTTGTCGCTCCAGAAACGCCCTGCCCCCGGCGTCTTTGCCAGGTCGAGCATCACGGCAATGGCCTGGTCCGGCGCCTGCACGCCGGCTGGCGGCACCAGCCAATGCTTCTGCTCATCCAGCAGCGCCAGGGAGCCGGTCTGGCCGAGGCGGAAGCGCTTGAGGTTTTCAAACTGGGCGTTCTGCGCGTCGGTGTAATCGAAGCCGATAAACAGCACGGCGATGACCTTGCCGTTGCTGTCACGTACCGGGCTGTACTGGGTCATGTAGGAACGGTCGAACAATACCGCACGGCCGATATAGGTTTGCCCGTCGGCAACACGCTGGTAAGCCGCGCCCTGTCGGTCAAGCACGGTCCCGATGGCACGATTGCCATCCTGCTTGGTCAGGGAAGTGCTCACGCGGATAAAGTCGTCGCCGCTGCGCACGAATACGGTGGCCACACCGCCGGACATTTGCTTGAACTCATCCACTTCTTCGAAATTGTTGTTCAGCACCTCATTACCCAGGTACAGGCTCGGCGTCTGTACACCGGCCACGGCCACGGGTTGGTCGGCACGCACACTCAGGCCGGCGCCGAAGCGTTTTTCAAACAGCCCGCTCAAACGCTGCGTACTCTCGCGCAAGGTGCTGTGGAAGGTATTGAGTTGGTCGGCGAGCAAACGCGCCTCGCTGGCCAGGTGCTCCTCACGGGTGTCGAGGTTGGCGGAGTCAAGGGAACGCAGGGCAAACACAGTGCTGCCGCTGATAACGACAGCCAGAATCACGGCAAGGGCGAGACCTAACTGGGAGGCAATCCGGGCACGAGGTTGAGACATGACAGCTCCTGGCCGAGGCCAGGATCATCCTGATCTCATAGCGCTGCTCGGCAAATTATCTAGTGGGAAACGTTGGTGCACGATGGTTCCAACACACCTTCTTCGGCGGCACTTGGTAATACTTGAGCGAATCACAGGGGTATCCCGCAAACGATTGCATCAAACGCCGGCCCCTACTCAATCCAGACGTTCAACCTGAGGTAACTCCATCGCTTTGACTTCACCTTGAAGAAACTCCGCCAGCCGTCGCAAGCGTTCCCCCCCGGGACGGGTTTTCGGCCACACCAGGTAGTAACTTTCCCCACTGGCGACCGCCCTGGGCCACGGCAGGCTCAGGCGTCCCTGGGCGACATCTTCGGCCACCATCAACAAATCGCCCATGGACACGCCATAGCCACGCGCCGCCGCGATCATGCCCAACTCAAGGGTATCGAACACCTGCCCGCCCTTGAGAGACACCCGGGACGACAACCCCATGCGCTCCAGCCAGTTGCGCCAGTCGCGACGATCAGGCGTGGGATGCAACAACTCGGCACTCGCCAGGCGGGCAGCGTCCCAAGGCCCATCATCCAGCAGGTTCGGCGCGCCCACGGGGATCAGCAATTCGGGGAACAGGTAACTGGCCTCCCAGTCCGCCGGAAAACGCCCATCGCTCAACAACACCGCACAGTCGAAGGGTTCCTGGTTGAAGTCCACTTCATCCACGCTCATCCACGCACTGGTCAGTTGCACCTCATTGCCTGGCTGCAAGGCGCGGAAGCGACTCAGGCGCGCCAATAGCCAGCGCATGGTCAAGGTGGACGGTGCCTTCATGCGCAGAATGTCATCTTCAGTATTCAAGGTATGACAGGCGCGCTCCAACGCAGCGAAGCCTTCGCGCACGCCGGGCAGCAACAGGCGTGCGGCTTCGGTGAGCTGCAGATTGCGACCGCTGCGCTGGAAAAGGCGGCAGGCGAAATGCTCCTCGAGGGTGCGGATATGCCGGCTGACCGCACTTTGGGTGATGGACAGTTCCTGCGCCGCACGGGTGAAGGAGTTGTGCCGGGAAGCGGCTTCAAATGCACGCAGGGCATACAGTGGAGGAAGACGACGAGACATTGGGAAAGCTCCGACGGCGCAATATCGGCACCCTATCAGAATCAACGAGGCATGAGTTTTAATCATGTGAACGATCGCTTTTATCCTTTTGTGCAAAGCGCCCAAAGCGCCGAGAATCAATCTCCCCCCATTTCCTGACTATTTGAGTGTGATGATCATGCAACATCCGGCACGTACCGAACTCTGGGCCATTCTGCGGCTGTCGGGGCCGTTGATTGCCTCACAGTTGGCGCACATGCTGATGGTGCTGACCGACACCCTGATGATGGCGCGCCTGAGCCCCGAAGCCCTGGCCGGCGGCGGCCTGGGCGCGGCGAGCTATTCGTTCGTGGCGATCTTCTGCATCGGCGTGATTGCCGCGGTGGGCACCCTGGTCGCCATTCGTCACGGCGCAGGCGATATCGACGGCGCCACGCGCCTCACCCAGGCCGGGCTGTGGCTGGCGTGGTTGATGGCCTTGGCAGCGGCGCTGCTGCTATGGAACTTGAAGCCGGTGCTGCTGATGTTCGGCCAGACCGAAACCAACGTACAAGCGGCGGGGCAATTCCTCACCATCCTGCCTTTCGCCCTGCCCGGCTATCTGACTTTCATGGCGCTGCGCGGCTTTACCAGCGCGATCGGCAAGGCGACGCCGGTGATGGTGATCAGCCTGTGCGGCACCGTGGTCAACTACCTGCTCAATCACGCCTTGATCGAAGGCATGTTCGGCCTGCCGAAACTGGGCCTGATGGGCATTGGCCTGGTGACCGCCATCGTCGCCAACGGCATGGCGCTGGCATTGATGTGGTACATCCGCAGCAACCGCGCCTACGCCGCCTACCCGCTGGGTACTGGACTGCTGCGCTTGAATACCCACTACCTGCGCGAGCTGTGGCGCCTGGGCCTGCCGATCGGCGGCACCTATGCAGTAGAGGTCGGGCTGTTTGCCTTTGCGGCGTTGTGCATGGGCACCATGGGCAGTACCCAGTTGGCCGCGCATCAGATTGCCCTGCAAATTGTCTCGGTGGCGTTCATGGTACCGGCGGGGATGTCCTACGCGGTGACCATGCGCATCGGCCAGCATTACGGCGCCGGGCAGTTGTTGCAGGCACGCATGGCCGGTCGGGTCGGCATAGGCTTTGGTGCCATGGTAATGCTGGGATTTGCCGTAGTGTTGTGGCTGTTTTCCGACCCGTTGATCGGGCTGTTCCTGGATCATGACGACCCGGCGTTCCATGACGTCATCGTCCTGGCCGTCAGCCTGCTGGCCGTCGCCGCGTGGTTTGAATTGTTCGACGGTGTGCAGACCATTGCCATGGGCTGTATCCGTGGTTTGAAGGACGCCAAGACCACCTTCCTGGTCGGCCTGGGTTGCTACTGGCTGATCGGTGCGCCCTCGGCCTGGCTGATGGCGTTCACTTTAGGCTGGGGGCCCACCGGGGTATGGTGGGGCTTGGCGCTGGGACTGGCGTGCGCGGCGGTGAGCCTGACATGGGCGTTTGAGGCGAAGATGAAGCGGATGATTCGGCGGGAGCCTGAAATGCAGCCTGCCTTTCAGGCCGCACCGACAGAATAAAGCCCTGCTCGGTCAGAACTGTGGGAGGGGGCTTGCTCCCGATTGCTGAGTGTCAGTCACTGCATTTGCTGACTGACGCACCGCTATCGGGAGCAAGCCCCCTCCCACAGTTTTAATTGTATTTGCACGTCTGGATCGCTCAGCCCAACAGCGCCTGCTGGCTTTGCCCAAACATCAGGTACTCCACCAGTTCCGCCAACGGCAACGGCTTGCTGATCAGGTACCCCTGGGCCTGGTCACAACCGAACAACCGCAACAGCTCAAGCTGCTCGGGTGTCTCCACGCCTTCGGCCACCACTTCCAGGTTGAGGTTGTGGGCCAGGTTGATCATCGCGTGTACCAATTTGCGGTTTTCTTCGCGCTCTTCCATGCCGCCGACAAAACTTTTGTCGATCTTCAACAAGGCGATCGGCAGGCTGTTGAGGTGTACGAATGACGAAAACCCGGTACCGAAGTCATCCAGGGAGAACCGCACGCCGAGGCGGCCCAGGGCGTCCATGGTCTGCTTGACCAGATCGCTGCGGCGCATCACCGCGGTTTCAGTCAATTCGAACTCCAGCCATTGCGCTTCCACGCCACGCTCGGCAATCAGGCGACTGAGTGTGGAGAGCAATTGGCTGTCCTGGAACTGGCGAAACGACAGGTTGACGGCCATGTGCAGCGGCGGCAGGCCGCGTTCGCGCAGGTCTTGCATGTCGCGCAGGGCCCGGGAAATCACCCAGTAGCCCAAAGGCACGATCAGGCCACTCTGCTCGGCCAGCGGCACGAATTCGCTGGGTGGCAACAAGCCGCGCTCACCGTGGCGCCAGCGCACCAGGGCTTCGAGGCCGACGATATGACCGTCGTCCAAGTCCAGGCGCGGCTGGTAATGCAGCTCCAGCTCATCGCGGCGCAAAGCCCGGCGCAGTTCACTTTCCAGGTCGGCCAGGCTGCGAGCGTTGCGGTTGATGCGTTCATTGAAGATGTGAAAGGTGCAGCCCTGGGTGCTTTTGGCCTGCTGCATGGCGATATGGGCGTGCCACATCAACGGGTCAGCGCCGGCGCGGGCGCGCGCATGTGCCACGCCCAGGCTGCAGCCGATCAACAAGCTTTCGCCATCGACCCAGTAAGGCTCGGCCATCACTTCGGTGATGCGCTCGGCCATCCACTCGGCACGCTGGGGCGCGCGACGGGTGTCGATCAGCAAGGCAAATTCATCGCTGCCCAGCCGCGCCAGCTGGTCCCCGGCTTCGAGCTGGCTCTTGAGCCGCGACACCACTTGCAGGATCAACCGATCGCCGGCCTGGTGGCCGAGGGCGTCGTTGGCATGACGGAAGTTGTCCAGGTCCAGATGGCCCAGAGCCAGGCCGCGGCCTTCGTTGTCCGCCAGCCGCGCCGCCAACAGTGTCTGGAAGCCCTGGCGGTTGGCGATACCGGTGAGCGGGTCCTGCTCGGCCAAGCGCTGCAAGGTGTTCTCCAGAACGCCGCGCTCGCGCACATGGCGCAAGCAGCGGCGCAATGTTTCAGGGTCCAGCCCATTCAGGATCAACCAGTCGCTGACACCGAGCGGCGACACCAGCGGCTCCTGCTCCAACAGCAATACACACGGCAAGCTGCAGCGGCCAGGACCGGGCTGCAGGCTGGGCGTGGTCAATAGCACGGCGCCCTGATCGTCATCGAACAGACGACTCACCGAGTCCCAGTTGGGTGCACTGATCAGCACAGCCCCTTCGCCCATCGGCACCAGGCACTCGCGCAACAACGCTGCCCATGCAGGCTCTTCGGCCAGCAGCAGCAAACGCAAGGGTTCGACAGGCGTAGACAAGCTAACTCCCTAGACTCTGCTAAATTTCGTGAGCGATGGCATTATGACGTGCGGCCTGGCAATGATAAATGCGTGACAAATGATAGGTGTTATCAAACACGCAGACTGTGAAAAATAGTCTGAGTATTCCCCACATCCTGCGGCAAAGTAGCAAAACCGGCAAATTTAGATCGAGTGGTACGTCACACCGTCGTTCTAAGGCAGCAGAATCTTGCCAGCCTGTTAAAATGCCCGCCCTTTTGAACAACGACTCCTAAAACTCCGTATGTCCCGACTCAATCCCCGGCAGCAAGAAGCCGTGAACTACGTCGGCGGCCCTCTATTGGTGCTCGCCGGCGCCGGCTCCGGCAAGACCAGCGTGATCACCCGCAAGATCGCGCACCTGATCCAGAACTGCGGCATCCGCGCCCAGTACATCGTCGCCATGACCTTTACCAACAAGGCGGCGCGGGAAATGAAAGAGCGGGTCGGCACCCTGCTCAAGGGCGGCGAAGGCCGCGGCCTGACGGTGTGTACCTTCCACAATCTGGGCCTGAACATCATCCGCAAGGAGCATGTGCGACTGGGCTACAAGCCCGGCTTCTCGATCTTTGACGAGACCGACGTCAAAGCCCTGATGACCGACATCATGCAGAAGGAATACGCAGGCGACGACGGCGTCGACGAAATCAAGAACATGATCGGCTCATGGAAAAACGACCTGATCCTGCCCGCCGAAGCCCTGGAAGCTGCACGCAACCCCAAGGAGCAGACCGCCGCCATTGTCTACACCCACTACCAGCGCACGCTCAAGGCGTTCAACGCAGTGGACTTCGACGACCTGATCCTGCTGCCGGTCAAGCTGTTCCAGGAACACAAGGACATCCTGGAGAAGTGGCAAAACAAGGTGCGCTACCTGCTGGTGGACGAATACCAGGACACCAACGCCAGCCAATACCTGCTGGTGAAGTTGCTGATTGGTACGCGCAACCAGTTCACCGTGGTGGGCGACGACGACCAGTCGATCTACGCCTGGCGCGGCGCCCGCCCGGAAAACCTGATGCTGCTCAAGGAAGACTACCCGTCGCTGAAAGTGGTGATGCTGGAGCAGAACTATCGCTCCACCAGCCGCATCCTGCGTTGCGCCAACGTGCTGATCTCCAACAACCCCCACGAGTTTGAAAAACAACTGTGGAGCGAGATGGGTCATGGCGATGAGATCCGCGTGATCCGCTGCCGCAACGAAGACGCCGAAGCCGAACGCGTGGCCGTGGAAATCCTCAGCCTGCACCTGCGCACCGACCGGCCCTACAGCGACTTTGCGATCCTGTATCGCGGCAACTACCAGGCCAAGCTGATCGAGCTGAAACTGCAGCACCACCAGGTGCCGTATCGCCTGTCGGGCGGCAACAGCTTTTTCGGACGCCAGGAAGTAAAAGACCTGATGGCCTACTTCCGGCTGATCGTGAACCCGGACGACGACAACGCCTTCCTGCGGGTGATCAACGTACCGCGCCGGGAAATCGGCTCCACTACCCTGGAAAAGCTCGGCAACTACGCCACCGAACGCAAGATTTCCATGTATGCCGCCACCGACGAAATCGGCCTGGGCGAACACCTGGACACGCGCTTCACCGATCGCCTGTCGCGCTTCAAGCGCTTCATGGACAAGGTGCGCGAACAGTGCGCCGGCGAAGACCCGATCAGCGCCCTGCGCAGCATGGTCATGGACATCGACTATGAAAACTGGCTGCGCACCAACAGTTCCAGCGACAAGGCCGCGGATTACCGCATGGGCAACGTCTGGTTCCTGATCGAAGCGCTGAAGAACACCCTGGAAAAAGACGAAGACGGCGAAATGACCGTCGAGGACGCCATCGGCAAGCTGGTGTTGCGTGACATGCTTGAGCGCCAGCAGGAAGAGGAAGACGGCGCCGAAGGCGTGCAGATGATGACCTTGCATGCCTCCAAGGGCCTGGAATTTCCCTACGTGTTCATCATGGGCATGGAAGAGGAAATCCTCCCACACCGCTCCAGCATCGAAGCCGACACCATCGAGGAAGAACGGCGCCTGGCCTACGTGGGCATCACCCGCGCACGTCAGACCCTGGCCTTCACCTTTGCCGCCAAGCGCAAGCAATACGGCGAAATCATCGATTGTGCCCCCAGCCGGTTCCTTGACGAGCTGCCGCCCGATGACCTGGCCTGGGAAGGCAATGACGACACCCCCACCGAGGTGAAGGCCGTTCGCGGCAACACCGCCCTGGCGGATATACGCGCAATGCTAAAGCGCTAGAATCGACTACTTTTCAATCTACTTTCGGCGCCTGCTGCGCCATCAGAGGAAGCTTTCCGTGGAAGCACTGCACAAGAAAATTCGCGAAGAAGGCATCGTGCTTTCCGATCAGGTTCTCAAGGTCGACGCCTTTTTGAACCACCAGATCGACCCGGCACTGATGAAACTGATCGGCGACGAATTCGCCGCGCTGTTCAAGGATTCGGGGATCACCAAGATCGTCACCATCGAAGCCTCAGGTATTGCACCGGCGATCATGACCGGGCTGAACCTGGGTGTACCGGTGATCTTCGCGCGTAAGCAGCAGTCGTTGACCCTGACGGAAAACCTGCTGTCGGCAACGGTGTATTCCTTCACCAAGAAAACCGAAAGCACCGTGGCGATCTCCCCACGCCACCTGACCAGCAGCGACCGCGTGCTGGTGATCGATGACTTTTTGGCCAACGGCAAAGCGTCCCAGGCGCTGATTTCGATCATCAAGCAGGCCGGCGCGACTGTTGCGGGCTTGGGGATCGTGATCGAGAAGTCGTTCCAGGGTGGGCGTGCAGAGCTGGATGCGCAGGGTTATCGGGTTGAGTCGCTGGCGCGGGTGAAGTCCTTGGCGGGTGGTGTCGTGACCTTCATCGACTAAATCAACGTGTGGGAGCTGGCTTGCCTGCGATAGCGGAGTGTCAAACGACAGAGATATCGACTGTCAGGCCCTCATCGCAGGCAAGCCAGCTCCCACATTTGATTTGTGTTGCCTGTCAGCGGGCGGTGGCCTGTAGCCCAGCAAGCAATAGCCGCTGATACAAATCCTCTTTAAACCCCTCCGGCTTATCCAGACGCATCCGTACCAAATGCTCGGGATACGCCTGCGGCTCCGGTGCATCCAGTGCCGCCTTGCCCAACTCCAGAATCTCCGTCAGCTTGAATTTGCTCTTGAGCCAGTTCAGCGCTCGCAACAAGTCCCGCTCCTCATCCGTGAAATCACTGCCCAACGGGTATTCCGGGAACAACCGTCGATGCTTGGCCTGAATCGCCTGGAGGCGTTCCGGCGTGTTGTCCGCAAAGCGCGGATCCAGCTGGAAGTCCTTGGGCAGCTTGCCGGCCTTTTGTGCCTGCTCAATCAAGTCGCCCTGGAAACGCGAGTCGGTGATATTGAGCAGCGCTTCGATCACCTTGGCATCCGTCTGCCCGCGCAAGTCGGCAATGCCGTACTCGGTAATGACGATATCCCGCAGGTGCCGGGGAATGGTGCAGTGGCCGTACTCCCAGACAATATTGGAACTGACCTCGCCCGCCGACTCCCGCCAGCTGCGCAAAATCAGGATTGAACGCGCACCGTCCAGCGCATGCCCCTGGGCAACGAAATTGTATTGCCCGCCCACACCGCTGAGCACGCGACCGTCTTCCAGCTGGTCGGCCACGCCGGCACCGAGCAATGTGACCATGATTGCGCTGTTGATGAAGCGCGCATCCAGGCGCTGCAGCCGCTTGAGTTCTTCCTGGCCGTACAGCTCGTTGATATAGCTGATGGCAGTCATGTTGAATTCGAGACGCTTGGCGTGGGTCATTTCCTGCAAGCGCTGGTAAAAACTGCGCGGCCCTAGAAAGAAGCCACCGTGGATCGACACGCCATCGGGTTGCGCCGCATCGTCCAGAGTGCCTTCGTTGGCCTGCGTCTGGGTCGCCACATCCGAGTAGACCTTGCGGCGCACAATCCCCGCATCCGCCAGCACCAACAGCCCGTTGACGAACATCTCGCTGCAACCGTAAAGACCACGTGCGAAAGGCTCGACACCGCCCTCACGGCTGATCAGTGGCGCCCACTGATACACATCCAGGTCCGTCAGCAGCAATCGATAGGCTTCGTTATCGGCCTGGCGCGCCAGCAAGGCGGCGGTCAGCGCATCGCCCATGGAGCCAATGCCAATCTGCAAGGTGCCGCCGTCACGTACCAGGGTGCTGGCGTGCAGGCCAATAAAATGATCCTGGAAGCCCACCGGCATGTTCGGCGTGGAAAACAATGTGGTGCTGTCTTTTTCATCGAGCAGGTAGTCGAACGCGTCCATGCCCAACTCGGCGTCGCCGGGCATGTAGGGCAGATCGCTGTGGACCTGGCCGACAACGAGGATGGTTTCCCCGGCTTCGCGGCGCTTGGCGATCATCGGCAGCAGGTCGAGGGTGATATCCGGGTTGCAGCTCAGGCTCAGGCGATCAGGATGCTCGGCGCTGCTGGCAACCAGTTGCGCCACCAGGTTCAGGCCGGCAGCATTGATGTCGCGTGCGGCATGGCTGTAGTTGCTGCTGACGTAATCCTGCTGCGCCGAAGTGCTGTGGAGCAGGCTGCCGGGCTGCATGAAAAACTGTTGCACTTGGATATTTTTCGGCAGGCTGTCCTTGTGCAGGTCGGCGAGGAAGTCCAGTTCAGGGTAGTCACCAAACACCCGCTCGATGAACGGTTCGAGAAAGCGCTTCTGCAAGCCATCGCCCATCGTCGGGCGGCCCAGGCTCAACGCGGTGTAGATCGTCAGCGCCCGCTCCGGCAGTTTGGCAATACGCCGGTACAGCGCGTTGGCGAACAGATTGGGCTTGCCAAGACCCAGCGGCATGCCCATGTGGATATGCGCCGGCAACCGCGCCAGTACGTCGTCAACTGCTTGCTCGATTGAACACAACTGCACCATCGGACTGCTCCCGAACATTCCATGAATTGGAGTTGGACCGAGCTTGCCGGGTCTTTGCTGCAATGAACAGCGTCGAAACACAAATCGCGAGCACAAAAAAGCCGCTCGTAAGCGGCATTTTTGGCGAAGATCGTCTGATTACAGGCCGGACATCTTCTTGATGGCGCCTTTGAGGTCTTCATCCGAGCAATCAGCGCAGGTGCCTTTGGGTGGCATGGCGTTGATACCGGTGATGGCCTTGGCCAGGATGCCATCGAGGCCGCCCTGGTGGTCGGCGCGTTCTTTCCAGGCGGCGGTGTCGCCAACTTTCGGCGCACCCAAGAGGCCAGTACCGTGGCACGCGTTACAGTGCTTGGCGATAATCTCGTCCGGTGTTTTCGCACCGCCACCGCCCGCTGCCACGGCCACTTCCATGCCCTTGCATTCCTGGCCCTGGACGCAAACCTGGCCCACAGGCTCCAGGCGCTTGGCAATGTCATCATTGGTCGCAGCTTGAGCGCTGACAGCCCATAGGGCCAGTACGGTTGCTGGTGCAGCCAGCATTTTCATAATTAGGTTCACGCGTTCACCCTCAATGGTGGCTATTCACGCCTGCGGCCACGGTTTCGCAGGCGGCGAAAGTATAACGGTTAGCCCGGGCTGCCGAAACAACCCTATTAAATAAAGGGAGATACGGCCACACGGATACAGCTATGGGAGCCTCTGCAACGCTGGCAGGGCGCCTCTTTTGTTAAAAGTTCGCGGGCGTGGCTGCGCTGATTAGTCGCGCCGGCACATCGAACGGGTTGCGAAAACGATGGGGCTTGGTGCTTTCAAAGTAGTAGCTATCGCCAGCTTCGAGCACAAAAGTTTCAAGACCGACCACCAATTCCAGGCGACCTTCCAGCAGAATCCCGGTTTCCTCGCCCTCATGGGTGAGCATTTCTTCGCCCGTGTCGGCGCCCGGCGGGTAAATTTCGTTGAGAAAGGCGATGGCCCGGCTCGGGTGCGCCCGGCCCACCAGTTTCATGGTGACGGCACCGTCAGAGATGTCGATCAGCTCATTGGCTTTATAGACGATCTGCGTCGGTATTTCCTGGAGGATCTCCTCGGAAAAGAACTCGACCATGGACATGGGGATACCGCCCAGCACCTTGCGCAGGGAGCTGATCGAGGGGCTGACGCTGTTTTTCTCGATCATCGAAATGGTGCTGTTGGTGACGCCCGCGCGCTTGGCAAGCTCGCGCTGGGAAAGACCTTTGAGTTTACGGATGGATTGCAGTCGTTCGCCGACGTCCAATGCAGGAGCCTCCTAGGATTCAGGCTTTGTTGTAATTGAGCGTTATCATGGCGACAGCGTTCAGTATTTACAACACTTGGGCCTAAATCCCGGGCAGCTGCATTCGTATCCGGCCATCAAGCGCCGCAATAGAGCCTTGGCACCCGGCGCAGGTTGCAGAAAATCTGGTAGGGAATGGTATCGGCAGCAGTGGCGACGTCACTGGCGAGGATGTTCTTGCCCCACAACTCCACGGTTGAGCCAAGGCCCGCTTGGGGTAAGTCGGTAAGGTCGACACACAGCATGTCCATGGACACGCGCCCCAGCAGTTGGCTGCGCTGGCCCGCCACCAGCACCGGCGTACCGGTTGGCGCGTGGCGGGGGTAACCGTCGGCATAGCCCATGGCAACCACTCCGATGCGCATCGGCTTGGGCGTGACAAACCTGGCGCCATAGCCCACGGGTTCGCCAGCCGGCAGTTCGCGTACACAAATGATTTTGGACTCCAGGGTCATCACCGGCTGCAACCGTGCGGCAAAGGCCTGGTCTTCGCCAAATGGCGTTGCGCCGTAGAGCATGATGCCTGGGCGTACCCAGTCGCTGGCCACGCCTGGCCAGCCTAATACAGATGGGGAGTTACGCAGGCTGACTTCGGCAGCCAAGCCTTGGCGAGCTGCTTCGAATACCGTGACTTGTTCGTTGCTGCTGACGCAATCGAGCTCATCGGCGCGGGCAAAATGGCTCATCAACACGATCTTCGCGACTTTGCCGCTGGCCAGCAGACGCTGGTACGCCTCTTGATAATCCTTGGGATGCAAGCCGACACGGTGCATGCCCGAGTCCAGCTTGAGCCACACGGTCAGCGGTTTGCTCAGCTTGGCCTGTTCGATGGCCTCAAGCTGCCACAACGAATGCACCACACACCACAAATCCTGTTCGATGATCAGCGGCAACTCGTCCGCCTCAAAAAAGCCTTCCAGCAACAGCACCGGCGCGCGAATGCCGGCGGCACGCAGTTCCAGGGCTTCCTCGATGCACGCCACGGCAAACCCGTCGGCTTCGGTTTCCAGTGCCTGGGCCACGCGCACGGCACCATGGCCGTAGGCATCGGCCTTGATCACGGCGAGCGCCTTGGCCCCCGTGACTTCACGGGCCAATTGGTAGTTGTGGCGCAGGGCTTGAAGGTCGATCAGGGCACGGGCTGGACGCATGGCGGCAGGCTTCTAGGCAGCAAGGTGAAGAAAAACCGGTGCCGACCAACAACGTCGGCGCCGGGAGAGGGATCGTTGCTAAGGCAGCGCCGCCACGACGGACAGCTCTACCAGGATTTGCGGCTCGCACAATTTGGCTTCAACCGTGGCACGGGCCGGAGCGACGCCTTTGGGCAGCCACTTGTCCCACACCGCGTTCATGCCGGCGAAGTCGGCGTCAATATCCTTCAGGTAGATGGTCACCGACAGCAACCTGGACTTGTCGGTACCGGCCAGGTCCAGTAAACGCTCGATATTGACCAGGGTTTCACGGGTCTGCTGTTCAATCCCGGCACTCAGGTCGTCGCCGACTTGCCCGGCCAGATACACGGTACCGCTGTGAACCACGATCTGGCTCATGCGCTCATTGGTGAGCTGGCGCTGGATTGACATGTTGTGCGGACTCCTGGTGATTGCCATAACGGGAAATATCGAGGCCGGCGGCGCTGATCTGCGGCGTTTTCTTTGCCATCAGGTCGGCCAGCAAGCGGCCAGAGCCACAGGCCATGGTCCAGCCGAGCGTGCCGTGACCGGTATTCAGGAACAGGTTCTTGAATGGGGTGGCACCGACAATCGGCGTGCCGTCGGGTGTGGTCGGACGCAGACCGGTCCAGAAACTGGCTTGGGCCAAATCGCCGCCCTGAGGATAAAGGTCGTTGACGATCATCTCCAGAGTTTCACGTCGACGTGGATTCAGCGACAGGTCAAAACCGGCTATTTCAGCCATGCCGCCGACACGAATACGGTTGTCGAAACGGGTGATCGCGACCTTGTAGGTCTCATCGAGAATGGTCGAGGTGGGCGCCATTGCCGGGTTGGTGATCGGCACGGTCAGCGAGTAGCCCTTGAGCGGGTAAACCGGTGCCTTGATCCCCAGGGGCTTGAGCAGCTTCGGCGAGTAACTGCCGAGGGCCAGTACATAGCGGTCGGCGGTTTCCAGCTTGCCGTCGATCCACACGCCGTTAATGCGATCACCGGCGTAATCGAGGCGCTGGATGTCCTGCTCGAAACGGAACTCCACGCCCAACTGCTTGCACATCTCGGCCAGGCGCGTGGTGAACATCTGGCAGTCGCCCGTCTGGTCATTCGGCAGCCGCAAAGCACCGGCGAGGATATCCGTAACGCTGGCCAGGGCCGGTTCAACACGGGCAATACCGGCGCGATCAAGCAATTCGAACGGCACGCCGGACTCTTTCAACACCGCGATATCCTTGGCGGCACCGTCAAGTTGGGCCTGGGTGCGGAACAGCTGGGTCGTACCGAGGCTGCGGCCTTCGTAGGCAATGCCGGTCTCGGCACGCAATTCGTCGAGGCAGTCGCGGCTGTACTCGGACAGGCGCACCATGCGCTCCTTGTTCACCGCATAGCGGCTGGCCGTGCAGTTGCGCAGCATCTGCGCCATCCACAGATATTGATCGACATCGGCGGTTGCCTTGATCGCCAGCGGCGCGTGGCGCTGCAGCAACCACTTGATAGCCTTGAGCGGCACGCCCGGCGCGGCCCATGGCGAGGCGTAGCCAGGGGACACCTGGCCGGCGTTGGCGAAACTGGTTTCCATGGCAGCGGCAGGCTGACGGTCGACCACCACGACATCGAAGCCGGCCCGCGCCAAATAGTAGGCACTGGTCACCCCAATGACACCGCTACCCAAGACCAGAACGCGCATTTTTATATCCTCATCACGGGCTTAGCCGCTGACGTGTGTTATTCGAGCAATGATGGACGCAGTGTAAAAAACAATCACCAGTGCATTTCACTATATAAATGCCTATATTTGGCGACAATTCTTGGCAAAAACCCTTTTCACAGAGGCGTATCCCCTATGCGTACCAACACCCAGACCAAGCGGGAGCTGGACAAGATCGACCGCAATATCCTGCGCATCCTGCAAACCGACGGGCGCATTTCGTTCACGGAGCTGGGGGAGAAGGTCGGGCTGTCCACCACTCCCTGTACCGAGCGGGTGCGGCGCCTGGAGCGCGAAGGGATCATCATGGGCTACAACGCGCGGCTCAACCCGCAGCATTTGAAAGGCAGCCTGCTGGTATTTGTCGAGATCAGCCTGGATTACAAGTCTGGCGACACCTTTGAGGAATTTCGCCGCGCCGTGCTGAAACTGCCTCATGTGCTGGAGTGCCACTTGGTATCAGGGGACTTCGACTACCTGGTGAAAGCGCGTATCTCGGAGATGGCTTCGTACCGCAAGTTGCTCGGCGATATCCTGCTCAAGTTGCCCCATGTGCGCGAATCCAAGAGCTATATCGTGATGGAAGAGGTGAAGGAGAGCCTGAACCTGCCGATCCCCGATTGACTCAGTCAGACCAGCACTTGCCGGGTACTCGCCATGTACTCATGGATCTGCTTCTCGACCCGCGGATGAATCAGCTCAACCGGTCGGCGCCCATTGGGGCATGGCAAGGTCTTGGTGGTGCCGAAGAGGCGACAGATCAGTGGCCGCTCGTCATACACCGTGCACCCATGGGGCCCCAGGTGCACGCAGTTCAGCTCATCCATGGCGGCCTCCTGCTCGGCGGCCGTCTTGCGTGGCAGGCGCGACATTTCCTCAGGCGAAGTGGTCACCGGCCCACAGCAGTCATGGCAACCCGGAACACATTCAAATGAAGGAATCTGTCTGCGCAGCGCGCTGACTTTCTGACTGTTGCAACTCATCGATACACATACCCAACGGCGAATAGGCGTGGATTCTGACGCAAAACGCAGCGCGCAGACAGCTTCATCGGACCGCTGTATCCTGCGTCAAATTTTCCAAACAGGGAGGCTCCCCATGACCGCCAGCGCCCGGCATACCGCGTCCTACTACGCCGCCAGCAGCGTGCCGCACCCCGAGTACCCGGCGTTGACAGGCGAGCTGCGCGCCGATGTATGCGTGATTGGCGCGGGGTATTCCGGGCTCAACACGGCTTTGGAGCTGGCCGAGCGCGGCTTCAGCGTGGTGGTGCTGGAAGCGCGCAGGGTTGGCTGGGGCGCCAGCGGGCGTAATGGCGGCCAGTTGATTCGCGGCGTCGGCCACGGGCTGGATCAGTTCGCGTCCGTGATCGGCAGTGACGGCGTGCGCCAGATGAAGCTGATGGGGCTGGAAGCCGTGGAGATCGTGCGTGACCGCGTAGAACGCTTCCAGATTCCCTGCGACCTGACCTGGGGCTACTGCGACCTGGCCAACAAACCCCGTGATTTGCAGGGCCTGGCGCAAGATGCCGAAGAACTGCGCAGCCTGGGCTACCGCCACGAGGTACGCCTGCTGCAAGCCAGCCAGATGAGCAGCGTGATCGGCTCCGAGCGCTATGTGGGCGGCATGATCGACATGGGCTCTGGTCACCTGCACCCACTGAACCTGGCGCTGGGCGAAGCGGCCGCCGCGCAGCAGTTGGGCGTGAAGTTGTTCGAGCAGTCTGAAGTGACGCGCATCGACTACGGCCCCGACGTCAAGGTGCACACCGCCCAGGGCCACGTACGTGCCAAAACCCTGGTGCTGTGCTGCAACGCCTACCTGAATGGGCTCAACCCGCAGTTGAGTGGCAAGGTACTACCGGCCGGCAGCTACATCATCGCCACCGAGCCCTTGAGTGAAGCGCAAGCGACCCGCCTGCTGCCGCAGAACATGGCCGTGTGTGACCAGCGCGTGACGGTGGACTACTTCCGCCTGTCCGCCGACCGCCGCCTGTTGTTCGGCGGCGCCTGCCACTATTCCGGACGCGACCCCAAGGATATCGGCGCCTATATGCGACCGAAAATGTTGCAGGTATTCCCGCAACTGGCCGACGTGAAGATCGACTACCAATGGGGCGGCATGATCGGCATCGGCGCCAACCGCCTGCCGCAGATCGGCCGGTTGGCGGATCAACCCAATGTGTATTACGCCCAGGCTTACGCGGGTCACGGCCTGAATGCCACGCACCTTGCGGGCAGGTTGCTCGGCGAAGCCATCAGCGGCCAGCAACAGGGGCGTTTCGACCTGTTCGCTCAGGTGCCGCACATCACCTTCCCCGGTGGCAAACACTTGCGTTCACCGCTGCTGGCGCTGGGGATGCTCTGGCACCGCCTCAAAGAACTGGTGTGATCAACTGCGCCAGAACGGCTTCAAGCCTTCCTGGCGCGCCTGTTCAGCGGTCAAACCCACGTCCAGCAGCTGCTCGCGGGTCAGCGTAAGCAACGCCTTGCGCGTGTGACGACGTTGCCAGAACAGGCTCCAGCGGCTGCCGACAGGCGCAGTCGTTGCCCGCTCCTGCCCTGCTTCCAGTTCTTGGCCGTGTAGCGCCAGCCGCACATCGCTCATGCCGTTCATTTTGCTGCCCCTCGTTGGCTTGTTGCCTTGAGTGACTAGGATGGGGGCACGGGCAAAACCATTACAGATCCAGCCTGTTTTTATTAAATCCATACAGATACTGCCTATGGATGGCTGAATCCTGTATTTTCACTCTATCTGTACTGGTCTATCAGGAGCGGCCGCCATGACCCTTTACGTCAACCTCGCTGAATTGCTCGGCACTCGCATCGAACAAGGCTTCTATCGCCCCGGCGATCGCTTGCCCTCGGTGCGAGCCTTGAGCGTGGAGCACGGGGTCAGCCTGAGTACCGTGCAGCAGGCCTATCGGTTGCTGGAAGACAACGGCCTGGCAATGCCCAAGCCCAAGTCCGGTTACTTTGTACCCGCCGGTCGCGAGCTGCCGGCCCTGCCCGAGATAGGCCGCCCGGCCCAACGGCCGGTAGAGATCTCCCAGTGGGACCAGGTGCTTGAGCTGATTCGCGCGGTACCCCGCAAAGACGTCATACAGATGGGCCGTGGTATGCCAGATGTATTGTCACCCACCCTGAAACCTTTGCTGCGCAGCCTGGCGCGGGTGAGTCGTCGCCAGGATCTGCCGGGCCTGTATTACGACAACATCCTTGGCTGTATGGAATTGCGCGAGCAAATCGCTCGACTGTCGCTGGACTCCGGCTGCCAACTGACCGCTGAAGACATTGTGATCACCACCGGCTGCCATGAGGCGCTGTCGGCCAGCATCCGGGCGATTTGCGAGCCCGGCGATATTGTTGCGGTGGACTCGCCCAGCTTCCACGGCGCCATGCAGACCCTCAAGGGCCTGGGCATGAAAGCCCTGGAAATCCCCACCGACCCGATCACCGGCATTAGCCTGGAAGCGCTGGAACTGGCGCTGGAACAGTGGCCGATCAAAGTCATCCAGCTCACGCCCAACTGCAACAATCCGTTGGGCTACATCATGCCGGAGGCGCGCAAACGCGCACTGCTGACACTCGCGCAGCGCTATGACGTGGCAATCATCGAAGACGATGTGTATGGCGAACTGGCCTACAGCTACCCACGCCCGCGCACCATTAAATCCTTCGATGACGATGGCCGCGTGCTGCTCTGCAGCTCATTCTCGAAAACCCTGGCACCCGGGTTACGTATTGGCTGGGTGGCGCCGGGGCGCTATCTGGACCGGGTGTTGCACATGAAATACATCAGCACCGGCTCTACCGCCACCCAGCCACAGATTGCGATTGCCGAATTTCTCAAAAACGGCCATTTCGAACCGCATTTGCGCCGGATGCGCACGCAATACCAGCGCAATCGCGACTTGATGCTCGACTGGGTGAGCCGCTACTTCCCGGCAGGCACGCGCGCCAGTCGGCCCCAAGGCAGCTTCCTGCTGTGGATCGAACTGCCGGAGGGCTTCGACACCTTGAAGCTCAATCGCGTGTTGGTGGAACAAGGCGTACAAGTGGCCGTAGGCAGCATCTTCTCTGCCTCCGGCAAATACCGTAACTGCCTGCGTATGAACTACGCCGCCAAGCCAACCCCGCAGATTGAAGAAGCGGTGCGCAAGGTCGGCGCCGCCGCGCTCAAGATGCTGGCAGAGACGCTGCACTGACCTTTCGCCGGAAAAGGCCGTCATATATCGATAACCGCCCTGACCTGGAAGCAGCTCCCTTGATAATTCGACGGCTATTACCGTTTTTGCTGTTGGGCACCTTGGCCCTGGGCGGCTGCGCCACGGTCGACACACCGCGTATTCCCAGCGATGCCCTGCCGGCGAACGGCTCCTCGTTCGGTCGCTCGATCCAGGCCCAGGCGGCGCCGCACCAAGGGCGCTCGGGTTTTCGCTTGCTGCCCAACAGCAGTGAAGCCTTCATGGCTCGCGCCGAGCTGATCCGCAACGCCCAATCCAGCCTCGATTTGCAGTACTACATCGTTCACGACGGCATCAGCACGCGTATGCTTGTGGACGAACTGCTCAAGGCCGCCGACCGCGGTGTGCGTGTGCGCATCCTGCTGGACGACACCACCAGCGACGGCCTCGACCAAATCATCGCCACCCTCGCCGCCCACCCCAAAATCGAAATTCGCCTGTTCAACCCCCTGCATTTGGGCCGCAGCACCGGCGTTACACGCGCCATGGGCCGTGTATTCAACCTGTCGCTGCAACATCGGCGCATGCACAACAAACTGTGGCTGGCGGATAACAGCGTGGCCATTGTGGGCGGGCGCAATCTGGGGGACGAATATTTCGACGCCGAGCCCAACCTGAACTTCACCGATATCGACATGCTCAGCGTCGGACCGGTGGCAGAGCAACTGGGTCACAGTTTCGATCAGTACTGGAACAGCGCACTGAGCAAACCTATTGATGAGTTTGTCTCGAAGATGCCCTCCAAAATCGATCTGGCCGTCGCCCGCGGGCGCCTGGAAGCTTCATTGGCGCAATCGCGTCAGCAGAACCACGCCCTGTATAACCGCCTGCGTACCTACCAGACCCGACCACGTATGGACATCTGGCGCCGTGAGCTGATCTGGGCCTGGAACCAGGCGCTGTGGGACGCACCGAGCAAGGTGCTGGCCAAGGCTGATCCGGACCCGCAGTTGCTGCTCACCACCCAACTGGCCCCGGAGCTGGAAGGGGTCAGCCGTGAACTGATCATGATTTCGGCATACTTCGTTCCGGGGTCGCCCGGGCTGGTGTACCTGACGGGTCGGGCCGACGCAGGGGTGTCAGTGAGCCTGCTGACCAATTCCCTTGAAGCCACTGACGTACCGGCCGTGCACGGCGGTTACGCGCCCTATCGCAAGGCACTGCTGGAGCATGGGGTCAAACTTTATGAGCTGCGCCGACAACCAGGCGACCCCAGTGCCAGCAGTGGCCCGCACCTGTTTCGTCGAGGCAGCCTCTACGGCTCCGATTCGAGCCTGCACAGCAAGGCAATGATCTTCGATCGCGAGAAGTCATTTATCGGCTCGTTCAATTTCGACCCGCGCTCGGTGCTGTGGAACACCGAAGTCGGCGTGCTGGTGGACAGCCCTGAACTGGCGGAGCATGTGCGCAACCTGGCGCTGGAAGGTATGGCGCCGACGCTGAGCTACGAGGCGAAATTGCAGGATGGCAATGTGGTGTGGGTCACCGAGGACAACGGGCAATTGCACACCCTGACCCGCGAGCCCGGCAGTTGGTGGCGCCGTTTCAATGCCTGGTTCGCCACGTCAGTTGGCCTGGAACGTATGCTTTAAGCCAAAGAAGTTCAGGCAGGCTGCGCTGCTCCAAACGCCCCTTGGCGCAGCAACAGCACCACCAGCCCCAACGCCCCCGCCGCCATCAGCAATGGCAGTGCATGACCGCTGACCCATTGGCTGCCCGCACCCGCCACCAGCGGCCCGATCAGGCAGCCAATGCCCCACAGCTGCGCCACGTGGGCGTTGGCACGCACCAACGCATCATCACGGTAGCGCTCGCCAATCAAAATCAGCGACAGGGTAAACAACCCACCCGCGCTGGCGCCGAACAGCACCCACACCGGCCAGATCAGCAGTGTGTGCATCAACAACGGCACCGCCAGGCTCGACGCCAGCAACAGCAGCGCACACCCCAGGAACAACGTGCGGCGCGGCAAGTAATCGGCCAGGGCGCCAATGGGCAACTGCAGCAGCGCATCACCCACGACCACTGTGCTGACCATCGCCAAGGCAATCTCGGCAGTGAAGCCCTGTTGCAGGCAGTACACCGGCAACAGCGTCAGAATCATCGCTTCGAATGCGGCGAATAACGCCACCGCCCAGGCAATCGCCGGCAAGCTCAGGCAAAAGCGCCACAGCTCGCTGAACGTGACGCCGAACGCATCAGCCGTCGGCGCCCCGGATCGCCCCAGCAGCAGCAGCGGCGCCACTACCAAAAGGCCGACGCCCACCCAGAACCCGTAATCATGATCGGTGCCCATCAGGCCCAGCAGCAAGGGTCCCGACAGCTGGCTCAAGGCATAAGTGCAGCCATACAGCGCCACCAGGCGGCCGCGCCACTGCTCGACCACCAGTTGGTTGATCCAGCTTTCACCCAGGATAAATACGATGGTCAGGATCACCCCGATCATCAACCGCAGCACCAGCCACACCGGGTAGCTGGGCAGGATCGCCAGCAAACCGATAGACAGCGCCCCGGCCCACAGGCACAGGCGCATCAGGTTGGCAGTGCCGAGCCAGGACGCCATTCGGCTGGAGAACTTGGCACCCAGCAATACGCCGAATGCCGGCATCGCCGCCATCACGCCAATGGCGAAGCTGCCGTAGCCCCAGCCTTCAAGACGCAGGGATACCAACGGCATACTCACGCCCAAGGCCAGGCCAACGCTGAGTACCGATGCCAGCACGGCGAAATAAGTCGCCCAACGCATTGCCACGCTCCTGTGGATAATTTACGGGTCGCACAAAACAGTGTGGGAGGGGGCTTGCTCCCGATAACGGTGGGCCAGTCACCACATGCAGTGGCTGACACCCAGCTATCGGGGGCAAGCCCCCTCCCACATTTGGCCTGCAGTGCTGCTTAGAGTTTGATCCAGGTCGCCTTCAGCTCGGTGTACTTGTCGAACGCATGCAGCGACTTGTCGCGGCCATTACCCGACTGCTTGAAACCACCAAACGGTGCGGTCATGTCGCCGCCGTCGTACTGGTTAACCCAGACGCTGCCGGCACGCAGGGCCTTGGCCGTCAGGTGCGCCTTGGAGATATCCGCCGTCCATACCGCTGCGGCCAGGCCGTATTGGGTGTCGTTGGCAATGGCGATGGCTTCTTCGGCGCTGTCGAAAGTGAGCACCGACAGGACCGGGCCAAAGATCTCTTCCTGAGCGATCTTCATGGCATTGGTCACGCCGTCGAAAATAGTTGGCTCGACGTAGGTGCCACCGGTTTCTTCCAGTGTGCGCTTACCGCCAGCGACCAGCTTGGCACCGTCAGCATGACCGGACTCAATGTAGGACAGCACGTTGTTCATCTGCTGCGTATCCACCAGCGCACCCACGTTGGTGGCTGGGTCCAGTGGGTTGCCCGGCTTCCAGCCTTTGAGCGCCTCGATCACCAGCGGCAGGAAGGTGTCCTTGATGGAACGCTCCACGAGCAGGCGCGAACCGGCAGTGCAGACTTCACCCTGGTTGAAGGCGATGGCACTGGCCGCAGATTCGGCGGCGGCTTGCAGATCCGGCGCATCGGCAAACACGATATTAGGGCTCTTGCCGCCCGCCTCCAGCCACACACGCTTCATGTTCGATTCGCCGGAGCGGATCAGCAGTTGCTTGGCGATCTTGGTGGAGCCAGTGAACACCAACGTATCCACGTCCATATGCACCGCCAGGGCGTTACCCACCGTGTGGCCATAGCCTGGCAATACGTTGAACACGCCTTTTGGAATGCCGGCTTCGACGGCCAGGGCGGCGATACGGATGGCGGTCAGCGGGGATTTTTCGGACGGTTTGAGGATCACCGAGTTACCGGTGGACAACGCCGGGCCGAGTTTCCAGCAGGCCATCATCAACGGGAAGTTCCACGGCACGATAGCGCCGACCACGCCGACTGGCTCACGGGTCACCAGGCCGAGTTGATCATGAGGGGTGGCCGCGACTTCGTCGTAGATCTTGTCGATTGCCTCACCGCTCCAGCTCAGGGCATTTGCCGCACCGGGAACGTCGATGTTCAGGGAGTCGCTGATCGGCTTGCCCATGTCCAGGGTTTCAAGCAGTGCCAACTCTTCGGCATTGGCCTTGAGCAGCGCGGCGAAACGGATCATGGTGGCTTTGCGCTTGGCCGGCGCCAGGCGCGACCAGACACCGGAATTAAAGATGGCGCGGGCGTTTTCCACGGCGCGCTGGGCGTCAGCCGCGTCACAGCTGGCGACAGTGGCCAGCAGACGACCGTCGACCGGGCTGATGCATTCGAAGGTGTCACCGGAAACGGCGGCGGTGTATTCGCCATTGATGTAGGCGCGGCCTTCGATCTTCAGATCCTTGGCGCGTTGTTCCCAGTCGGCACGGGTCAGGGTGGTCATGCGAGTGTCCTCCTCTTATTGAATAGAGGGCCAGGCGGGTGTCCCCCCGGCAGCCTCAAAGAATTCTTGCCCGCCAGCCAGCTGTTCGGCGCAAGGCAGCTGCCACCCTAAACCAGCGGCTGGGGATGTTTCAATATATTTGACATAACGGCGGTAAACGCCCTTGCGATGTTCATTTTAATAAACATAGACTTTGGGCTCTCCAACCGCAGGCCAGACGGGACACGCACATGAGCATCCAGGATATCGTCGACTTCAGCCAAGCCAACACGGCCCCCGAACGCTACCGCCCTGCCGCAGAAAAAATCCTCAAGGGCGATCCCGAGCAAACGATCTACAACCACTACAACAGCCCGTGTGGCCAGATGAATGCAGGGGTATGGGAAGGTGAAGTCGGGCAGTGGAAGGTCAACTACACCGAACATGAATACTGCGAAATTGTGCAGGGGGTTTCCGTGCTGCGTGACGCCGAGGGCAACGCCAAGACCTTGCGCGCCGGCGACCGCTTCGTGATCCCCGCTGGCTTCAAGGGCACCTGGGAAGTGCTGGAAGCGTGCCGCAAGATCTACGTGGTGTTCGAGCAGAAAGCCTGATCAGCAAATCCCAGGCAAAAAAAAGCCCGCATCGTGAGATACGGGCTTTTTTTCACAAGGAAGAAAATCAATTACTTGATTTTGCCTTCTTTGTAGATCACGTGCTTGCGAACGCGCGGGTCGAACATTTTCTTTTCGAGCTTGTCCGGGGTAGTACGCTTGTTCTTGTCGGTAGTGTAGAAGTGACCAGTACCGGCGCTAGAGATCATTCGAATCAATTCACGCATGATAGAGCTCCTTAGATCTTGCCAGCGGCGCGGATTTCGGCCAGCACGACAGTGATGCCACGCTTGTCGATAATACGCATGCCTTTGGCAGATACACGCAGGCGAACAAAACGTTTCTCTTCTTCAACCCAGAAGCGGTGATGCTGCAGGTTCGGCAGGAAACGACGACGGGTTTTGTTATTTGCGTGGGAAATGTTATTCCCAGTCACCGGACCCTTACCGGTAACTTGACAGACTCTCGACATGCCTCAGCCCTCTAAAACCACATGCCCAACCCGGCATGGGTTGGCCGCTTAATCTCTCAGTCATTTGGCGCCAGGCGCCGCGTTTCTTTAGGGTCTTACCGGCTACACCTACAAGCGAAGGAACCGGGCCCCTAGAAAAGAGCGCTGCTTTATACCAGAAAGACCCCAGTGCAACAACAGCCCGTGTGTTTTTACCAGCGTAAATCTTGGTGCCGGACGCCCGAACCGCTGCCAGGAGGGGCCGCTGTAACAGCCGACCGCTCGTCGCACAGAATGATTTACAGCGCCCGCAGGCACAGGGAAGTGCACGGCGAAACGCGCTGAGGCGCCATCAAAACAGCATTTTGGCCAAAAGCACAGGCAAAAATGGGCTAGTCATTTATCAATCAGACCTCTACGGTAGGCTTTTTCCAGACTGCACTCGCAGATGGGCCTTCGATCTGCACAGGAAACCGAATATGCGCCTCGCAGCCCTACCACTACTGCTTGCCCCCTTCTTTATCGCACCGATGGCCGTTGCAGCCACCAACTTGAGCGTCTGCACCGAGGCCAGCCCCGAAGGGTTCGATGTGGTGCAGTACAACTCGCTGACCACCACCAACGCCTCGGCGGATGTGCTGATGAACCGCCTGGTGGACTTTGATGCGGCCAGCGGCAAGCTGGTACCGAGCCTGGCAGACAGCTGGGAAGTTTCCCCCGATGGCCTGACCTACACCTTCAAGCTGCACCCGGGCGTGAAATTTCACCGTACCAATTATTTCAGCCCAAGCCGCACGCTGACCGCCGAAGACGTGCGCTTCAGCTTCGAGCGCATGCTCGATCCGGCCAACCCATGGCACAAGATCGCCCAGAGCGGCTTCCCCCACGCCCAGTCCCTGCAATTGCCGGCACTGGTCAATAAGATCGATGCCCTCGATCCGCTGACGGTGCGTTTCACCCTCGACCACGCCGACTCCACCTTTCTCCCGGCGTTGAGCATGGGCTTTGCCTCGATCTACCCGGCTGAATATGCCGACAAACTACTCAAGGCCGGCACGCCTGAGAAACTCAACAGTCAGCCCATCGGCACCGGCCCGTTCGTATTCATGCGCTTCCAGAAAGATGCCGTGGTGCGCTACAAGGCCAACCCGGACTATTTCGCGGGCAAACCGGCTGTGGATAACTTGATCTTTGCCATCACCCCGGACGCCAACGTACGGTTGCAGAAACTGCATCGCAACGAATGTCAGATTGCCCTGTCGCCCAAGCCCCTGGATGTAGGCGAAGCCGAAAAAGACCCGGCGCTGAAGGTGGAAAAAACCGCTGCCTTCATGACGGCTTTCGTCGCCATCAACAGCCAGCACCCACCGCTGGACAAACCCGAAGTACGCCAGGCGATCAACCTGGCCTTTGACAAGAGTAGCTACCTCAAGGCCGTCTTCGAGGGCACCGCCGAAGCAGCCAACGGTGTGTACCCGCCCAATACCTGGAGCTATGCCAAGGATTTGCCAGGCTACCCACAGGATCTGGCCAAGGCCAAGGCGCTGCTGGAACGTGCCGGGCTCAAGGACGGTTTCAAGACCACAATATGGACGCGCCCTACCGGCAGCCTGCTGAACCCCAACCCGAACCTCGGCGCCCAACTGCTACAGGCCGACCTGGCCAAGGTTGGCATCCAGGCTGAAATTCGTGTGATTGAATGGGGCGAATTGATTCGCCGTGCCAAGGCCGGCGAGCACGACTTGCTGTTCATGGGCTGGGCCGGCGACAACGGCGACCCGGACAACTTCCTGACCCCGCAGTTTTCCTGCGCAGCGCTGAAATCCGGCACCAACTTCGCCCGCTACTGCGACCCCGCTCTGGATAAGTTGATCAGTGCCGGCAAGACCACCAGCGAGCAAGGCGTACGCACCAAGCTGTACCAGCAGGCCCAGGCGCAGATCCAGCAGCAGGCGCTGTGGCTGCCGCTGGCGCACCCGACGGCGTTTGCATTGACGCGCAAGAATGTCGAGGGTTACCAGGTAAGCCCGTTCGGCCGCCAGGATTATTCGAAAATCAGCCTCAAGCCCTAAGCTGCAAGCTGCAAGCTGCAAGCTGCAAGCCCGCTTGAGGCTTGCAGCTTGAAACTTGCAACCCCCGCCCTTCTACACCCATCCGTATTCAGCCATCGACAGCGGATCACCATCTCCCACAATGATGTGATCCAGCACCCGCACATCCACCACTTCCAACGCCTTTTGCAGCATTTTGGTCAATCTGCGATCAGATGCACTGGGCTCCGCATTCCCGGAGGGATGGTTGTGGCACAAAATCACCGCTGCCGCGTTATGCGCCAAGGCACGCTTGACCACCTGCCGCGGGTAAACAATCGCAGTGTCGATGGTGCCCTGAAACAACGCCTCGAACCCCAGTACACGATGCTTTGAGTCCAGGAACAGACAGCCGAATATCTCATGAGGCTCATGGCGCAACAGCGCCTTGAGGTATTGACGCACAGCCAGCGGGCTCTCCACTACCGAGTCGGCGCGCAAGCGTTCGGCCAGATGGCGCCGGGACATTTCCAGCACCGCCTGCAATTGGGCGAACTTCGCCGGCCCGAGCCCCATATGCTGGCTGAACAGCGCCTGGCTGGCCTCCAACAGCGGGCGCAGGCCGCCAAACTGCACCAGCAGATCACGCGCCAGATCCACCGCACTTCGACCGGAAACGCCAGTACGCAGGAAGATCGCCAACAATTCGGCATCGGACAGGCTCGCCGCGCCACCTTCCAACAGCTTCTCCCGTGGACGCTCCGCCACGGGCCAATCACGAATACTCATCCCACCTCCGTCTGTATCTGCTGCGCTGTTGCGCGGCAGACGCTGTGTTATCGTAGGCCCTCTTTTTTGCATGCGATTTCACCTGGGGAGGGGTCATCGCAGGCGTCACTGAACTGGCATCACTGAACTGGAAAGGCAAACCAATGCAGCGTCTGTATCGGAAACGCATCGTTCTCGGCGTCGGCGGCGGCATTGCCGCTTACAAGAGCGCAGAGTTGGTTCGCAGGCTCCTGGACCAGGGCGCGGAAGTGCGCGTGGTCATGACCCGTGGTGGCAGTGAGTTCATCACTCCGTTGACCATGCAGGCCCTGTCCGGCCACCCGGTTCACCTCGACCTGCTGGACCCGGCGGCCGAAGCCGCCATGGGCCATATCGAACTGGCCAAATGGGCCGACCTGGTGCTGATCGCCCCGGCCACCGCCGACCTGATCGCCCGCCTGGCCCAGGGCATCGCCGATGACCTGCTGACCACCCTGGTATTGGCCACCGACGCCACTGTCGCGATCGCCCCGGCCATGAACCAGGCCATGTGGCGCGACCCGGCCACCCAAGCCAATACCCAACTCCTGCAAAGCCGCGGCCTCAAGGTGTTTGGCCCCGCCTCCGGCAGCCAGGCCTGTGGCGACGTCGGCATGGGCCGGATGCTCGAAGCCACCGACCTTGCGCTATGCGCCGCCGAGTGCTTCCAGCACCTGGCCCTGACCGGCAAGCACGTGCTGATCACCGCAGGCCCGACCCAGGAAAACATCGACCCGGTGCGCTACATCACCAACCATAGCTCAGGAAAAATGGGCTTTGCGTTGGCAGAAGCTGCGGTCGAGGCAGGCGCACGGGTGACCCTGATCACAGGCCCCGTGCATTTGCCGACCCCTGATCGCGTCACGCGAATCGACGTAGTCAGCGCCCGGGACATGCTGGCGGCCTGTGAAGCCGCCATTCCCTGTGACCTGTTCATCGCCTCGGCAGCGGTGGCGGATTACCGCCCTGAAGTCGTAGCCCCGCAAAAGCTCAAGAAAGACCCTACAAGCGGCGACGGCCTGCTCCTGCAAATGGTGCGCAACCCGGACATCCTGGCCACCATCGCCACCCGTCCGGACCGTCCGTTCAGTGTCGGTTTCGCTGCCGAGACCGAGCACCTTCTGGACTACGCCGCGCGCAAACTGAAAGACAAAAACCTCGACTTGATCGTTGCCAATGATGTCGCCAACCCGAGCATCGGCTTCAACAGCGAGGAAAATGCCTGCAGCGTGATCGACCGCGAGCTGCACGCCACCCTTTTCGCCCAGACCAGCAAGGGCAAGATTGCCCGCCAACTGATCTCTTTTATCGCCCAACGGCTGAACCAGGTTTAATTTTCATGCACGCTTTGCAAGCCAAGATCCTCGACCCCCGCATCGGCAACGAATTCCCCCTGCCGGCCTACGCCACACCGGGCTCCGCCGGCCTGGACCTGCGCGCCATGCTCAAGGAAGACACCATCCTTGAGCCGGGCCAGACCATCCTGATCCCGACCGGCCTGTCGATCTATGTCGGCGACCCGGGCCTGGCGGCGCTGATCCTGCCGCGCTCCGGCCTGGGCCACAAACACGGCATCGTGCTCGGCAACCTGGTCGGCCTGATCGACTCTGACTACCAGGGCGAGTTGATGGTCTCGTGCTGGAACCGTGGCCAGACTGCTTTCAACATCGCCGTCGGCGAGCGCATCGCCCAACTGGTCCTGGTGCCGGTGGTGCAGGCGCATTTTGAATTGGTGCAGGAATTCGACGAAACCCAGCGCGGCGCAGGCGGTTTTGGGCATTCCGGCAGTCACTGACTAAGCTGAACGTGGCCGGATGCAATCGTCCGGCCACGCGCCACCGCCCGGCTTTTCAGGATGAAGAATGCGCGGAAATAATCATCGAGATTTCTCCAATGAAATCAAAGGACTACGTAAAAATAATGCTAGCGCCAATGCGCCGATGGCATTTTTACACCACGAACTCTCTGCCGAAAACGCCGTCATACCCTTCAGTTTGAGCCTGCCGGCCAGCCACATCAGGCCCGCCTTGCCCCCTTTCAGATGGAGTTTCCCCCGCGATGAGTACCGCAGCCCGCGTAGCCCCGACCTTTCCCGACAGCATTTTTCGCGCCTATGACATTCGTGGCGTAGTACCCAAGACCCTGACCGCCGAAACCGCCTACTGGATCGGCCGCGCCATCGGTTCGCAGAGCCTTGCCCAGGGCGAACCCAACGTCTCGGTGGGTCGTGACGGCCGTTTGTCCGGCCCCGAGCTGGTCGAGCAACTGATCCAGGGGCTGGCCGACAGCGGTTGCCACGTCAGCGACGTCGGCCTGGTGCCGACACCCGCGTTGTACTACGCGGCCAACGTACTGGCCGGTAAATCCGGGGTGATGCTCACCGGCAGCCATAACCCTTCGGACTACAACGGCTTCAAGATCGTCATCGCTGGCGATACGCTGGCCAATGAACAGATCCAGGCCCTGCACACCCGCCTGAAGACCAACGACCTGACCAGCGGCACTGGCACCATCACCAAGGTCGACATCCTGCAGCGCTACTCCGATGAAATCACCCGCGACGTCAAACTCGCGCGCCGCCTCAAAGTCGTGGTGGATTGCGGAAACGGCGCGGCGGGCGTGATAGCCCCGCAATTGCTCGAAGCGCTGAACTGCGAAGTAATCCCGCTGTTCTGCGACGTCGACGGCAACTTCCCCAACCACCACCCGGACCCGGGCAAGCCGGAAAACCTGGTGGACCTGATCGCCAAGGTCAAGGAAGTGGGCGCCGACGTCGGCCTGGCCTTCGATGGCGACGGTGACCGCGTAGGCGTGGTGACCGAAACCGGCGAGATCGTATTCCCCGACCGCCTGCTGATGCTGTTTGCCCGTGACGTCGTGGCGCGCAACCCCAACGCCGAGATCATCTTCGACGTGAAATGCACCCGCCGCCTGACGCCACTGATCAAGGAATACGGCGGTCGCCCGCTAATGTGGAAGACCGGTCATTCGTTGATCAAAAAGAAAATGAAGGAAACCGGCGCACTGTTGGCCGGCGAAATGAGCGGCCACGTGTTCTTCAAGGAGCGCTGGTTCGGGTTTGACGACGGCATTTACAGCGCCGCTCGTCTGCTGGAGATCCTCAGCAAGGAAAAATCCACCGCCGAAGAACTGTTTCAGACCTTCCCGAATGATATTTCTACGCCAGAGATCAATATCCATGTGACCGAGGAGAGCAAATTCAGCATCATTGACGCATTGCACGATGCGCAATGGGGTGAAGGCGCCAACCTGACCTCCATTGATGGTGTGCGAGTCGATTACGCCAAAGGCTGGGGCCTGGTTCGCGCGTCCAACACCACACCGGTGCTGGTCCTGCGTTTCGAGGCGGATACCGAGGCCGAGTTGCAGCGCATCAAGGACGTGTTCCACGCCCAGTTGAAACGTGTTGCCCCTGATCTCCAATTACCGTTCTGATTTTTTGCCCGGAGCCCTGAATGACCCTCGAACGCGAAGCCGCTGCCAACACCGCCAAGGTCCTGTCCGAAGCGTTGCCTTATATTCGACGCTACGTCGGCAAGACGCTGGTGATCAAGTACGGCGGCAATGCCATGGAAAGCGACGAGCTGAAAACCGGCTTTGCCCGCGACATCGTGCTGATGAAAGCCGTGGGGATCAACCCGGTGGTCGTCCACGGTGGCGGCCCGCAAATCGGCGACCTGCTCAAGCGTCTGTCGATCGAGAGTCACTTCATCGATGGTATGCGTGTCACTGACGCGCAGACCATGGACGTGGTGGAGATGGTCCTCGGCGGCCAGGTCAACAAAGACATCGTCAACCTGATCAACCGCCACGGCGGCAGCGCCATCGGCCTGACCGGCAAGGATGCGGAGCTGATCCGCGCCAAGAAACTTACCGTGACCCGCAAGACGCCGGAGATGACCCAGCCGGAAATCATCGACATCGGCCAGGTGGGCGAAGTGATCGGCATCAACACCGATTTGCTCAACCTGCTGGTCAAGGGCGACTTCATCCCGGTGATTGCGCCGATCGGCGTGGGTGCCAATGGCGAGTCCTATAACATCAACGCCGATCTGGTAGCCGGTAAGGTGGCGGAAGCACTGAAGGCTGAAAAGCTGATGCTACTGACCAATATCGCCGGTTTGATGGACAAGGAAGGCAAGGTACTCACCGGCCTGACCACCCAGCAGGTAGACGACCTGATCGCCGACGGCACCATCTACGGCGGCATGTTGCCGAAGATCCGTTGCGCGCTGGAAGCAGTGCAAGGTGGTGTAGGCAGCTCGCTGATCCTGGATGGCCGCGTGCCGAATGCAATCCTGCTGGAAATCTTCACTGATACCGGTGTGGGCACGCTGATCAGTAACCGCAAGCGTCCTTAACCGCTGCAAATAAAAAGGCCCCGCTCAATTGAATTGAGCGGGGCCTTTTGTTTGTACACCGTTCAAATGTGGGAGCTGGCTTGCCTGCGATGACGGCAGTACATTCAAAAATGCACCGACTGACACACCGCTATCGCGGGCAAGCCCGCTCCCACAGGGGTCAGTGTCAGACGCCAAACTGCTCGCGGTATGCACGCACAGCCGGCAAATGCTGCTTGAGCTGCGGATCATCCTCCAGGAACTGCAACACCTGGTTCAACGACACGATACTTACCACGGGAATGCCGAAATCACGCTCCACCTCCTGGATCGCCGACAACTCACCGTTGCCACGCTCCTGGCGGTTCAAGGCGATCAGCACGCCGGCGGCCTTGGCGCCGTCCTGGGAAGCGATGATTTGCATCACCTCACGAATGGCGGTGCCGGCGGTGATCACGTCATCGATGATCAGCACATCGCCGGTCAACGGAGCCCCTACCAGGCTGCCGCCTTCACCGTGGGCCTTGGCTTCCTTACGGTTGAAGCACCACGGCAGATCCTGCCCATGATGTTCCGCCAGGGCCACCGCTGTAGCCGCAGCCAGGGGAATACCCTTGTAGGCCGGACCAAAAAGCACATCAAAGGAAATACCGCTTTCAACGATGGCTGCCGCGTAGAAACGACCCAGCTGAGCCAGGGCCGAACCCGAGTTGAACAAGCCTGCATTGAAGAAGTACGGGCTGGTGCGCCCGGACTTGAGAGTGAACTCACCGAAGCGTAAAACGCCGCGATCGATGGCAAAACGAATGAAATCGCGTTGATACGCCTGCATGAAAAAAGCCTCAGATACCACGGATTTAGCTAATTAGGTGGACGGCGTGTATCATACACGCACGCGATTTTTGGGGCCATTTATGCGGATCATCAGTGTGAACGTTAATGGTATTCAGGCTGCAGTCGAGCGTGGTTTGCTCAGTTGGCTGCAAGCCCAGAATGCCGACGTCATCTGCCTGCAGGACACCCGCGCCTCCGCCTTTGAACTGGACGACCCAGCCTTCCAACTGGATGGCTACTTCCTTTATGCCTGCGATGCCGAAGTGCCCACCCAAGGTGGCGTGGCTTTGTACTCGCGGTTGCAACCCAAGGCGGTCATCAGCGGCCTCGGCTTCGAGACAGCCGACCGCTACGGGCGTTACCTGCAAGCCGATTTCGACAAGGTCAGCATCGCGACCTTGCTGCTTCCTTCCGGGCAGAACGGCGATGAAGACTTGAACCAGAAATTCAAGCTAATGGACGATTTCGCCCGTTACTTGGATAAACAGCGACGTAAACGTCGCGAGTACATTTATTGTGGCTCGCTGTACGTGGCGCAACAGAAGCTGGATATCAAGAACTGGCGCGACAGCCAGCAATCCCCAGGCTTCCTGGCGCCGGAACGGGCCTGGATGGACGAGATTGTCGGCAACATGGGCTATGTCGATGCCCTGCGCGAAGTCAGCCGCGAAGGCGACCAGTACAGCTGGTGGCCGGATAACGAACAGGCTGAGATGCTCAACCTGGGCTGGCGTTTCGACTACCAGCTGCTGACCCCGGGCCTGCGCCGGTTCGTACGCAGTGCACGCCTGCCGCGCCAGCCGCGCTTCTCGCAGCACGCGCCGCTGATCGTGGACTACGACTGGACCTTGACCATCTGAGGTCTTTTTCCAGGCACAAAAAAAAACCGACAGCAATGTCGGTTTTTTTGTGGCCGTTCGGTTACTTGACCAGACGCCAAGTCCACGGATAGCGATAGGCAATGCCCTTGTTGGCCTTGATCCCGGCAATGATCGTCAGTATCAACGCCCCTATCACCAGTACGGTCATCAGCAAAAAGCCGACCACCACAAAGCCCAGCACCAGACACACCAACCAGGCGATGGCCACGGTGATCTGGAAGTTCAGAGCTTCCTTGCCCTGATCATCGATAAGCGGGTCCACATCCTTCTTGAACTGCCACAGGATCAGCGGCCCCAACACGCTGCCGAAGGGGAATACCAACCCTGCAAACGCCGCGAAATGACACAGCATTGCCAATTGGCGTACTTCCTTGGACGGTGCCGGAACCGGCAATTGGCTGTCATTCATGGCGCTTCTCCTTGGGGCGGGCTTAGTCAGCGAGTGCAGCGGTTTGCAGTGCAAAGATTTCGGTCATGCCCTTCTGGGCCAGGGCCAGCATCGCGTTCAGCTCAGCCGGCTGGAATGGCGCGCCTTCGGCGGTGCCCTGCACTTCGATGAAACCACCGGTGCTGGTCATGACCACGTTCAGATCGGTCTCGGCGGCCGAGTCTTCCAGGTAATCCAGGTCCAGCACAGGCTCGCCCTGGTACATGCCGACCGACACAGCGGCGATCATCTGCTTGAGCGGGTCACCCGCCTTGAGGCCACCACGCTTCTTGATCACTTTCAATGCGTCGACCAGGGCTACCATGGCGCCAGTAATGGATGCAGTACGGGTACCGCCATCAGCCTGGATCACGTCGCAGTCGACGTACAGGGTCACGTCGCCCAATTTGGACATGTCCAGCGCGGCACGCAGGGAACGGCCGATCAGGCGCTGGATTTCCAGGGTACGCCCGCCTTGCTTGCCACGGCTGGCTTCACGCTGGTTACGCTCACCGGTGGCGCGCGGCAACATGCCGTACTCTGCGGTCAACCAGCCCTGGCCCTGGCCCTTGAGGAAGCGCGGCACGCCGTTTTCGACGCTGACGGTGCAAATCACCTTGGTATCGCCAAACTCGACCAGTACGGATCCCTCGGCGTGTTTGGTGTAGTTGCGGGTGATGCGGATCGAGCGGAGCTGATCGGCAGCGCGACCACTTGGACGTTTCATAGGGGATACCTGTACTGAGGACGAAAAACTGCCGAGCATTATAGAGCCGCGAGCCGATTCGGGGCACTTCTAAAAATTCGGTTACGAATGCGCATGTTTGGGCGCCTCCTGCGCACTGCGCTACAATCCTGCGCCTCTCGACTGTAGGAGCGAGCTTGCTCGCTCCTACAGGTCGGCCTGGCCAATCTCTATCTATCCAACACGAGGTACCTCCATGGTGCACAGCATGACCGCCTTCGCCCGTGTCGAAAAAGCCGGGGTTCAAGGCACCCTCAGCTGGGAATTGCGCTCGGTCAACAGCCGTTACCTGGAGCCACACCTGCGCCTGCCTGAGTCGTTCCGCGACCTCGAAGGCGCCGTTCGTGAAGCGCTGCGCCAGGGCATTTCCCGTGGCAAGCTGGAATGCACCCTGCGTTTTACCGAAGAAACCACCGGCAAACCGCTGCAGCTGGACCGCGACCGCGCCGCACAACTGGTTGCCGCAGCCGAAACCATCGCCGGCCTGATCAAGCAACCGGCCGCGCTGAACCCTCTGGAAGTCCTGGCCTGGCCCGGCGTACTGGTGGGCGACGCAACCGACCCGCAGGCCCTGAACGCCGAAGCCCTCGCGCTGTTCAACCAGGGCCTGAAGGAGCTCAAGGCCGGCCGTGAGCGCGAAGGCGCTGAACTGGCGCGCCTGATCAACGAGCGTCTGACATCGATCGAAGCCGATGTGGTCACCCTGCGCGAACTGGTGCCGCAGATGCTTGCTACCCAACGCCAGAAGATCCTCGACCGCTTCACCGACATGAAAGCCGACCTTGACCCGACGCGTCTGGAACAGGAAATGGTCCTGCTTGCCCAGAAAAGCGACGTGGCTGAAGAACTCGACCGCCTGAGCACCCACATTCTTGAAGTACGCCGCGTGCTCAAGTCCGGTGGCGCCGCCGGTCGGCGCCTGGACTTCCTGATGCAGGAACTCAACCGCGAAGCCAATACACTGGGCTCCAAGGCGTTCGACCCGCGCAGCACCACGGCGGCGGTCAACCTCAAAGTGTTGATCGAGCAAATGCGCGAACAAGTACAGAATATTGAGTAAGGCAACCTCCATGACCCACAGCACCGGCACCCTTTACATCATTTCCGCCCCTTCGGGCGCGGGCAAGAGCAGCTTGGTCAAGGCCTTGACCGACGCCGACGAGCAGATCCGCATTTCGGTCTCGCACACCACCCGCGCCATGCGCCCGGGCGAAGTGGACGGCGTGCACTATCACTTCGTCGAGCGTACCGAGTTCGTCAAGATGATCGAACACGGGGACTTCCTGGAGCGCGCCGAAGTGTTCGGCAACCTCTACGGCACCTCGCAGAGCCACCTGCAGCAGACCCTGGACGAAGGCCACGACCTGATCCTGGAAATCGACTGGCAGGGCGCCGAGCAAGTGCGCCAGCTGATGCCCAAGGCGCGCTCCATCTTCATCCTGCCGCCATCGCTTGAAGCCTTGCACCAGCGCCTGACCAACCGTGGCCAGGACAGCGACGAGATCATCGAAGGGCGTATGCGTGAAGCCGTCAGCGAAATGAGCCACTATGTCGACTACGACTACCTGATCATCAATGACGATTTTGCCCACGCCTTGGATGATTTGAAGGCGATTTTCCGTGCCAATCAGCTCCAGCAAAAGCGTCAACAGCAGCGTTTCGGCAAATTACTCGCCGAACTGCTCGGCTGATTGGCTCTTCCCAAAACCGCTGCAAGGGCCTTACATTGGCACTTGTAGCGGTTTTGCGAGAGCCTGCGAAAAATCAGCGCTTCCCTAAACGCTGGTGATTTTTTAAACTGCTCAGTCCGCTCGCCCAACCGGGCAGCGCGCATCTTGCATTCGCTCCGAGGAATACCATGGCCCGCGTAACCGTTGAAGACTGCCTAGAACACGTGGATAACCGCTTTGAGCTGGTCATGCTCTCTACCAAGCGTGCCCGTCAACTGGCCACTGGCGGCAAAGAGCCCCTGGTCCAGTGGGAAAACGACAAGCCTACCGTTGTAGCCCTGCGTGAAATCGCTGAAGGCCTGATGAGCTACGAGTTCATTGCCAACGCCGAAATCGTTGAAGACGAACCGCTGTTTGCAGCGTTCGAGGACGAGTCCAACGAGGCCGTCTAAGCCTATGCCAGGTCGACGTAGCACGGCGCAGGGTCACAGTCATCGGCAGGAGTTCACACTTTGCCGAGCATAGACGCCCTCGCCGATCGCTTATCGGCCTACCTCGGCCCCGACCAGGTCAACCTGGTCCGCCGAGCGTATTTCTACGCCGAACAAGCCCACGACGGCCAACGCCGACGTAGCGGTGAGGCGTACGTCACCCATCCCCTTGCGGTGGCAAATATCCTGGCCGACATGCACATGGACCATCAGAGCCTGATGGCCGCGATGCTGCATGACGTGATCGAAGACACCGGCATTGCCAAGGAAGCGCTCAGCGCGCAATTTGGCGAAACCGTGGCCGAACTGGTCGACGGGGTCAGCAAACTGACCCAGATGAACTTCGAGACCAAGGCCGAAGCCCAGGCGGAAAACTTCCAGAAGATGGCCATGGCCATGGCCCGAGACATTCGGGTGATCCTGGTCAAGCTGGCCGACCGGCTGCACAACATGCGCACGCTGGAAGTGCTGTCCGGCGAAAAGCGTCGGCGCATCGCCAAGGAAACCCTGGAAATCTACGCGCCCATCGCCAACCGGCTGGGCATGCACGCCATTCGTATCGAATTCGAAGACCTTGGTTTCAAAGCCATGCACCCGATGCGTTCGGCGCGCATCTACCAGGCGGTCAAACGCGCCCGGGGCAATCGCAAGGAAATCGTCAACAAGATCGAAGAATCCCTGAGCCATTGCCTGGCGATCGACGAGATCGAAGGCGAGGTCAGTGGCCGCCAGAAGCACATCTACGGCATCTACAAGAAGATGCGTGGCAAGCGCCGGGCCTTCAACGAGATCATGGACGTGTACGCGTTCCGGATCATCGTCGACAAGGTCGATACCTGCTACCGCGTGCTGGGCGCTGTACATAATTTGTACAAGCCCTTGCCGGGCCGCTTCAAGGACTACATCGCGATCCCCAAGGCCAACGGCTATCAGTCGCTGCATACCACGCTGTTCGGTATGCATGGCGTGCCGATCGAGATTCAGATCCGTACCCGCGAAATGGAAGAGATGGCCAACAACGGCATCGCCGCCCATTGGCTGTACAAGTCCAGTGGCGACGAGCAGCCCAAAGGCACCCATGCCCGCGCCCGCCAGTGGGTCAAGGGCGTGCTGGAAATGCAGCAACGTGCCGGCAACTCACTGGAATTCATCGAAAGCGTGAAGATCGACCTGTTCCCGGACGAGGTCTACGTGTTCACGCCCAAGGGCCGGATCATGGAGCTGCCCAAGGGCTCCACAGCGGTCGACTTTGCCTACGCGGTACACACCGACGTCGGCAACAGCTGCATTGCCTGTCGGATCAATCGTCGTCTCGCGCCGCTGTCCGAGCCCCTGCAAAGCGGCTCCACGGTCGAGATCGTCAGTGCTCCAGGCGCACGCCCCAACCCGGCATGGCTGAACTTCGTGGTCACCGGCAAGGCCCGTACGCATATTCGCCACGCCCTGAAACTGCAGCGTCGCTCCGAGTCCATCAGCCTGGGCGAGCGCTTGCTGAACAAGGTGCTCAACGGCTTCGACAGTGCCCTGGACAAGATTGCGCAAGAGCGCGTGCAGGCGATGCTTCATGAGTATCGCCAGGAAACCATCGAAGACCTGCTCGAAGATATCGGCCTGGGCAACCGCATGGCCTACGTGGTCGCCCGTCGCTTGCTGGGCGAAGGCGAACAACTGCCGAGCCCGGAAGGCCCGCTGGCGATTCGCGGCACCGAGGGTCTGGTGCTCAGTTACGCAAAATGTTGCACACCGATTCCGGGCGACCCGATTGTCGGCCACCTGTCCGCGGGCAAGGGCATGGTGGTGCACCTGGACAACTGCCGCAATATCACCGAAATCCGCCACAACCCGGAAAAATGCATCCAGCTCTCGTGGGCCAAGGATGTCACCGGCGAGTTCAACGTCGAGCTGCGGGTGGAGCTGGAACACCAGCGCGGCCTGATCGCCCTGCTGGCCAGCAGCGTCAACGCGGCCGATGGCAATATCGAGAAAATCAGCATGGACGAACGTGATGGTCGCATCAGCGTGGTCCAACTGGTGGTCAGTGTGCACGACCGCGTGCACCTGGCCCGCGTGATCAAGAAACTGCGCGCCTTGACCGGTGTGATCCGCATCACCCGTATGCGTGCATAACCGATCCATTACAAGGAGTCATTCATGACCAAGACAGTTATCACCAGCGATAAAGCCCCAGCCGCCATCGGCACCTACTCCCAGGCGATCAAGGCGGGCAACACCGTCTACATGTCCGGCCAGATTCCGCTGGACCCAAAGACCATGGAACTGGTTGAAGGCTTCGAAGCCCAGACCGTACAAGTCTTCGAAAACCTCAAGTCCGTGGCCGAAGCTGCCGGTGGTTCGTTCAAGGACATCGTCAAGCTGAACATCTTCCTCACCGACCTGAGCCATTTTGCCAAGGTCAACGAGATCATGGGCAAGTACTTCGAACAACCCTACCCAGCCCGCGCCGCCATCGGCGTTGCCGCCCTGCCAAAGGGCGCACAGGTTGAGATGGACGCCATTCTGGTCATCGAGTAAAACACCCGGCGCAGCCCCAAAAGGCTGCGCCGGCTTCGCTTCATAAGGATTTCGTAATGCGCAAAGCGCTTGTAGCCTCTTCGTTGCTCGCACTGTTGCTCGGCGGTTGTGCCAGCAACCCGGCCGATCTGGACGTAAGCGGTACCTGGATCAACCAGGCCGCCATCGACGCGGCAGCCAAGGGCGGCCCTTTGCGTGAAGCCCTGCAATCCTATGGCCCCAACCTTGAGTGGGAGGTCAACACCAAGGCGTTGCAGGCGCGCTACTACAACGGTTTTGAAGTAGCGGAAGGCAAGTTGTCGGGTGAAAAACCCGGCGCGTGGAGCGTGGACTTCTACGGCAGCTCCGCTACCGAACTCAAGCGCAAAGGCAAACAATTGCTGCAAGTGGCCAACGACAATGAGCCAGAGCAGCTGTTCGCCCGCGCCAAAGACCCGGCCCCCGAAGGCGCACCACTGGGTGCCAACTTCGAACGGGCGCTGTATGCGGCCTACATGGGCGGCGACTGGAAGATAACCGACGGCACCGGCAACGGCGCCACAGTGCAGTTCCAGGCTGACGGCAAGATCGCCGGTCTGCCTGGCGTTGACCGTTACTCACTGTGCCTGGCGGGTGATTGCGCCTCCATGAGCGGCGGCTACGACAGCATCTGGCTGCAACTGAACGGCCAGGGCAACCCATGGATCTTCGTACGCAAGGGTGAGCAACTGGAAATCTTCCAGGCGATCAACACCGCCCAGGCCGATGAAGTGCCTTCGTTTACCCCAGGCCCGCGCCAATGGCTGCTTGAAAAGTAATAACAGCCTCGCCCAAATCCAAATGTGGGAGCTGGCTTGCCTGCGATGACGGTATTACACCCAACAAAGATGTGATTGATATACCGCTATCGCAGGCAAGCCAGCTCCCACATTTTTGACCGCGTTTCAGCCTTTCAGGATCGCGGCATAGCCTTCCCGGTAAGTAGGGTACGTCGGCACCCACCCCAACGCCTTGATACGCGCATTACTGCACTGCTTGCTCCCCGCCCGCCGCACACTGGCATCTTCAGCCCATTCGGTCACACCCAGATATTCGCGCAACCAAGCCACCACCTCGGCCAGCGGTGCCGGCGCATCGTCAACGCCGATATAGACCTTGTCCAGCGAACCGCCTTTTTCCACATGCCGCAGCAAAAAGGCGAGCAGGCCCGCGGCGTCATCGGCGTGGATACGATTGCCATACAGCGGCGGATCAACCGCTACGCGGTAGCCTTGACGCACCTGGGTCAGCAGCCATTCACGACCCGGGCCGTAAATCCCGGTCAGCCGCACGATGGTGGCCGGAATACCACTATTGAGCGCCACTTGCTCAGCTTCCAGCATCACCTGCCCGGAATAACCCTTCGCTTGCGTCTCTGACGTTTCGTCGACCCACTCGCCGTTCTGCTGCCCATACACACTGCTGCTGGAGACAAACAGCAAATGCTTGGGCGCTTGACCATAGTCGTCCAGCCACTCCAGTACATGCTGCAACCCTTGCACGTAGGCGGCGCGATAGCCGGCCTCGTCGTGGTCGGTGGCAGCGGCGCAGTACACCAGATAATCCACCCCGCCGATCGGCCAGGTGTCCGGGCAATCCTTTCTGAACAGATCGCCAGCGATGCCGATCACGCCGTCGGGCAGGCGTGAAATATCGCGGCGCAGGCCGTGAACCTCCCATTCCGAGGCCAGCAATTGGCTAGCCAGCCGACTACCCACATCACCGCAACCGGCAATCACAACAGAAGGCGCAGACATCATAAAACTCCATTCTCAAAGGCGCAGATTAGCCGCGCGAGTGGATCAACGGCCAGTGAAAAGCGAAATAAAGTAACAGTGCCACTTTAGTTAACAAGAATTACTTGCAATAATAACCACCCATTTGTCCTCGACCCCCCTCGGTCTGGAAGGACGATCACCCATTTTTTCTCTCAGGTCCGGCCAGCATGACATGTAATACAACCCCCGCTTCGCCAACCAAGCCTCACAGCCCATCCCGCGCCTGGCGTGCGATTGCTGCGATGCTGTTCAGCGTCCTGCTGGCACCGACCGCCGCATTCGCTGATGCCACCGCCCCCGCCACTCCGGCGGCTACCGAGCAGAATGCTGCGACCCCGACGACACCTGCCGTTGCTCCAGTGGCTACCGACCCGGCCCAGGCCACGGGCGACGCCGCACCTGCCAACGAAACCGGCGTTGTGCTAGAAGAAGACAACACCCTGGGTATGGCCCATGACCTGTCGCCATGGGGCATGTACCAGAATGCCGACGTAGTGGTGAAGGCTGTGATGATCGGCCTGGCCATCGCCTCGATCATCACCTGGACCATCTGGATTGCCAAAGGCTTCGAACTGCTGGGCGCCAAGCGTCGTCTGCGCGCTGAAATCGTCCACCTGAAAAAAGCCACTACCCTCAAGGAAGCGAGCGAAACCGCAACCAAAAAGGGCACCCTGGCCAACACCCTGGTGCACGACGCGCTGGAAGAAATGCGCCTGTCGGCCAACACCCGCGAAAAAGAAGGCATCAAGGAACGCGTGGCTTTCCGCCTGGAACGCCTGGTTGCCGCCTGCGGCCGTAACATGAGCAGCGGCACCGGCGTACTCGCCACCATCGGTTCCACCGCGCCGTTTGTCGGCCTGTTCGGCACCGTATGGGGCATCATGAACAGCTTCATCGGCATCGCCAAAACCCAGACCACCAACCTCGCCGTCGTTGCCCCCGGCATCGCCGAAGCCCTGCTGGCTACTGCCCTGGGCCTGGTTGCCGCGATCCCTGCGGTGGTGATCTACAACGTCTTCGCCCGTTCGATCGCCGGCTACAAGGCTCAGGTATCGGATGCGTCGGCAGAAGTCCTGCTGCTGGTCAGCCGTGACCTCGATCACCTGCCTACCGAGCGCAGCTCGCAACCGCACATGGTGAAAGTGGGGTAATCGGCCATGGGCCTGCATTTGAATCAAGGCGACGACGAACTCGTCGAGAACCACGAAATCAACGTTACGCCGTTTATCGACGTGATGCTGGTGCTGCTGATCATCTTCATGGTGGCTGCACCGTTGGCCACCGTGGACATCAAGGTCGACCTGCCCGCCTCCAGCGCCAAGCCGGCGCCGCGGCCGGAGAAGCCGATTTTCCTCAGCGTCAAGGCGGACCAACGCCTGTTCCTGGGCGAAGAAGAAGTCAAGGCTGAAACCCTGGGGCCGGTGCTCGACGCCAAGACCCAGGGCAAGAAAGACACGACAATCTTCTTCCAGGCCGACAAGGGCGTGGACTACGGCGACCTGATGAGCGTGATGGATGCCCTGCGGGCAGCCGGCTACCTCAAGGTAGGCCTGGTCGGACTTGAGACGGCAGCCAAGAAATGATCACGACGCGCCACAAACTGACGCGTTACGGCACCAGCCTCGCCGTCGTGCTGGGCGTGCATGCCGTCGCGATCATCATCGCGCTCCAATGGTCCGCGCCGCAGGTGATCCAGTTACCGCCTGCCGCGATGGTCATCGACCTGGCGCCGCTGCCAGCGCCACCGCCGCCTCCGGCACCGCCCAAGGTCGTGGCACCACCGCCGCCGCCAGTTGAGGAGCTGCCGCTGCCGAAATTGGCCGAGGCGCCCAAACCGACGATCCAGGTGCCCAAGCCGGTCAAGCCCAAACCCAAGCCGCAACCGCCCAAGCCAGTGGAGAAGAAGCCCGATCCGCCCAAGGAGAAACCTTCCGAGGAGCCTCCAAGCGAAACGCCGCCGAGCAACGCGCCTGCGCAAAAATCCGCCCAGCCTGCGCCCGGGCCATCGGCACAGCAGCTTGCTGCCCAGGCATCCTGGCAAAGTACCCTGCTGGCGCACCTGCAGAAGTACAAGAAGTACCCGCCGGGCGCCCAGCAACGTGGCAAGGAAGGCATGAACCGCTTGCGTTTCGTGGTCGATGGCGAAGGCAATGTACTGTCCTACGAACTGGAAGGCCGCTCCGGCAACGCCGACCTGGATCGCGCGACTCTGGAGATGATCCGCAAGGCTCAACCCTTGCCCAAACCGCCAGCCGACTTGTTGAAAAACGGCAGTGTCGAACTGGTCGCACCCTTCGTTTACAACATCGATAAACGTCGCCGCTAGCGGAGCAATGTGGGAGGGGCTTGCCCCCCTCCCGCACTGACTTTCACCGCGACAACAATTTCCGACATTCCCCACTCAATCCCCAGCAAAGTTCTGATAACGTGCGTCTATCGATTGCAGCCGGTATGCTTGGCCCGCAACTTCATGGACGCCCGCTATGACTCTTACAGAATTACGCTACATCGTGACCCTCGCCCAAGAACAGCACTTCGGCCATGCCGCCGAGCGTTGCCACGTCAGCCAGCCGACGCTGTCGGTGGGCGTGAAAAAGCTTGAAGACGAACTCGGTGTGCTGATTTTCGAGCGCAGCAAGAGCGCCGTGCGCCTCACCCCAGTGGGCGAAGGCATCGTTGCCCAGGCCCAGAAGGTCCTGGAGCAGGCGCAAAGCATTCGCGAGCTGGCCCAGGCCGGCAAGAACCAGCTGACCGCACCGCTCAAAGTCGGCGCGATCTACACTGTCGGCCCTTACCTGTTCCCGCACCTGATCCCGCAACTGCACCGCGTCGCGCCGCAGATGCCGCTGTATATCGAAGAAAACTTCACTCACGTGCTGCGCGACAAACTGCGCAACGGCGAGTTGGACGCGATCATCATCGCCCTGCCGTTCAACGAGGCGGACGTGCTGACCCTGCCGCTCTACGACGAGCCGTTCTACGTGCTGATGCCGGCCTCGCACCCGTGGACCAAAAAGGACACCATCGATGCCGGCCTGCTCAACGACAAGAGCCTGCTGCTGCTCGGCGAAGGTCACTGCTTCCGCGACCAGGTACTGGAAGCCTGCCCGACCCTGACCAAGGGCAACGACGGCGCCAAGCACACCACGGTGGAATCCAGCTCCCTGGAAACCATTCGCCATATGGTCGCTTCCGGCCTGGGTATTTCGATCCTGCCGCTGTCAGCGGTGGACAGCCATCACTACGCTCAAGGCGTGATCGAAGTTCGCCCACTCACGCCTCCGGTGCCGTTCCGTACCGTGGCGATCGCGTGGCGCGCCAGCTTCCCACGCCCCAAGGCAATTGAGATCCTCGCCGACTCGATTCGCCTGTGTTCGGTGGCCAAGCCGCCCGCTGCGAGCTAAGCAACCGTATGACTGAGCTGTCGCAGGTGTCGGTGACGGCACTCAAGGGTGTCGGTGACGCCATGGCCGAGAAGTTGGCCAAGGTCGGCCTGGAAAACCTCCAGGACGTGCTGTTCCACTTGCCCCTGCGCTATCAGGACCGCACCCGCGTCGTGCCCATCGGCCATTTGCGCCCAGGCCAGGATGCGGTGGTCGAAGGCACTGTCAGCGGCGCTGACGTGGTGATGGGCAAGCGCCGCAGCCTGGTGGTGCGCCTGCAGGATGGTACTGGCGGCTTGAGCCTGCGCTTCTACCATTTCAGCAACGCGCAGAAAGAAGGCCTCAAGCGTGGCACCCGTGTGCGCTGCTACGGTGAGGCACGTCCCGGTGCATCGGGCCTGGAGATCTACCACCCGGAATACCGCGCCATCACCGGCGACGAACCGCCACCGGTGGACACCACCCTCACGCCGATCTACCCGCTGACCGAGGGCCTGACCCAGCAACGCCTGCGCCAACTGTGCATGCAAACCCTGACCATGCTCGGCCCGCAAAGCCTGCCCGACTGGCTGCCCCTGGAGCTGGCCCGCGACTATCAACTGGCGCCCCTGGCCGATGCGATCCGTTACCTGCATCACCCGCCCGCCGATGCCGATGTGGACGAACTCGCCCTCGGCCATCACTGGGCCCAGCATCGCCTGGCCTTCGAAGAGCTGTTGACCCACCAACTGTCCCAGCAGCGCCTGCGTGAAAGCATGCGTTCCCTGCGTGCGCCGGCGATGCCCAAGGCTACGCGGCTGCCCGCGCAATACCTGGCCAACCTCGGCTTTGCGCCGACCGGAGCACAGCAGCGCGTGGGCAATGAGATCGCCTACGACCTCAGCCAGCAAGAACCCATGCTGCGCCTGATCCAGGGCGAAGTGGGCGCAGGCAAAACCGTGGTCGCCGCCCTCGCCGCCTTGCAAGCACTGGAGGCGGGTTACCAAGTCGCGCTGATGGCGCCGACAGAAATTCTCGCCGAACAACACTTCATCACCTTCAAGCGCTGGCTCGAGCCGCTGGGCCTGGAAGTGGCGTGGCTGGCCGGCAAGCTCAAAGGCAAGAACCGTGCGAGCGCCCTGGAGCAAATCGCTGCCGGCGCGCCGATGGTGGTGGGCACCCATGCGCTGTTCCAGGACGAAGTGCAGTTCAAGAACCTCGCGCTGGTGATCATCGACGAGCAGCATCGCTTCGGCGTGCAACAGCGCCTGGCCCTGCGCCAGAAAGGCGTGGGCGGGCGCATGAACCCGCACCAGTTGATCATGACCGCCACCCCGATCCCGCGCACCCTGGCCATGAGCGCCTACGCCGATCTCGACACCTCGATCCTCGATGAATTGCCGCCCGGGCGTACGCCGGTCAACACCGTGCTGGTCACCGACACCCGGCGCGTGGAGGTGATCGAGCGCGTGCGCGGCGCCTGCGCCGAAGGCCGGCAGGCGTACTGGGTCTGTACCTTGATTGAAGAGTCCGAAGAGCTGACCTGCCAAGCCGCCGAAACCACTTACGAAGACCTCACCAGCGCCCTGGGCGAACTCAAGGTCGGGCTGATCCATGGCCGCATGAAACCGGCAGAGAAAGCCGCAGTGATGGCCGAGTTCAAGGCCGGCAACCTGCAATTGCTGGTGGCTACCACGGTGATCGAAGTGGGCGTGGACGTGCCCAACGCCAGCCTGATGATCATCGAAAACCCCGAACGCCTGGGCCTGGCGCAACTGCACCAATTGCGCGGCCGGGTCGGCCGGGGCAGCGCTGCCAGCCATTGCGTGCTGTTGTATCACCCGCCGCTGTCGCAGATCGGCCGCCAGCGCCTGGGCATCATGCGCGAAACCAACGACGGGTTTGTCATCGCCGAAAAAGACCTCGAACTGCGCGGCCCGGGTGAAATGCTCGGCACACGCCAGACCGGTCTGCTGCAATTCAAGGTCGCTGACCTGATGCGTGACGCCGACTTGTTGCCTGCTGTGCGCGACGCCGCGCAAGCCTTGTTGGAACGCTGGCCCGAACATGTCAGCCCGCTGCTGGATCGCTGGCTGCGGCACGGGCAGCAATACGGCCAAGTGTGACGCCCGACGCACTTATCCGACCATCACCCGTATCAAGCTGGTTATACTCCAATGACTGTAAGAAATTGGATCAGGCCATGTCAGAAGTTGCCCTCGCCACAGCCCCACTGACCGCCCCGCCGGTCATTCGGGCGCTGCTCGCAAAGCTCGCCGTCCCCTACACGGAAGTCGCCGAACACGCGGGCCTGAACCCTGCGCGAAAGGTCCAGGCGGTGTTGCTTGAGGATGCGGTCGGTGCACTCATGGTGCTGTTCCCTCAAAGCCAGTTGCTTGACCTCAACCGCCTCACCGAACTCACTGGTCGCCGTCTCACGGCCGTAGCCCCGGAGCGGGTCGAGCGTATGCTTGGCAAGCATGACCTGAGCCTGCTGCCCGGGCTGCCGCCGCTCACCAGTTCACCTTGCCTGTATGAAGGCAGCCTGCTCAACGAGCCGAGCCTGCTGGTGCATTCGGGCGAAGCCGGGTTGTTGCTGGAAATCCCCAGTGACGCCTTCAAGAGCCTGCTCACCAAGGCCAGTGCCGCCCAGTTCGGCGAGCCATTGAGCAACATTCGCCCGAACCTGGACCGCCCCAATGATGACCGCGAGGAAATCACCCAGGCGATGCAGGCGTTCACAGCCCGCCGCATTCAGCAACGCCTGGAAGCGACCATCGAGATTCCACCGCTGGCCGACACGGCGCAAAAGATCATCAAGCTGCGCGTAGATCCCAACGCCACCATCGATGACATCACCGGCGTGGTGGAAACCGACCCGGCGCTGGCCGCCCAGGTGGTGAGCTGGGCTGCGTCGCCCTACTACGCCTCGCCGGGCAAGATCCGTTCAGTCGAAGACGCCATCGTGCGCGTACTGGGCTTCGATCTGGTGATCAACCTGGCGCTGGGCCTGGCACTGGGTAAAACCCTGAGCCTGCCCAAGGACCGTCCGCATCAGTCAACTCCGTACTGGCATCAGTCGATCTACACCGCTGCCGTGATCGAGGGGCTGACCCGCGCCATGCCCCGTGCCCAGCGCCCGGAAGCCGGCCTGACCTACCTGGCCGGGCTGTTGCACAACTTCGGCTACCTGCTGCTGGCCCATGTGTTCCCACCGCATTTCTCGCTGATCTGCCGACACCTGGAGGTCAACCCGCACCTGTGCCACAGCTATGTCGAGCAACATTTGCTGGGGATCAGCCGCGAACAGATTGGTGCGTGGCTGATGCGCTACTGGGACATGCCGGACGAACTGTCCACAGCCCTGCGCTTTCAGCACGATCCGACCTATGACGGGCAATATGCCGAGTATCCGAACTTGGTGTGTCTGGCGGTGCGATTGTTGCGTAGCCGGGGGATTGGATCGGGGCCAGATGAGGCGATTCCGGATGCGTTGCTGGAGCGTTTGGGCTTGAGCCGGGAAAAAGCTGAGGAAGTGGTCGCCAAGGTGTTGGATGCCGAGGTGCTGTTGCGCGAGTTGGCATCGCAGTTCAGCCAGGGCTAAATCTTTCACCTGATAAACCGCTATCGCAGGCAAGCCAGCTCCCACAGTTGACCGAGTTCCAGCGTTGGAACGCAGCCAGACTGTGGGAGCTGGCTTGCCTGCGATGAATCCAACTCGGTATACCTGAAAACCCTACTTCTTTTTCTTCGGCTTCAAATACTTGGTCAGCCCTTGAAACCAGATCACCAGCGCCGGGTTGCCCTTGATCTGAATCGACTTGTCCTGAATCCCCGTCATGAACGCCAGTTGCTTGTTCTTCGCCTGCATCGTGGCAAAACCGTAGGCGGCATCCTTGAAAGCAATCGCAAAGGCAGGCTCAGGGTGAACACCTGAACGGCTGGTGATGCGCTGGTCTTTGACAATGAAGTGACGGGCAACCTTGCCGTCGAGGGTCTGCAGCTGGAAGGCCAGGTCTTTGTCACCCAGTTGCTGCTGGAAGGCGGGATTGGTGCGGCTGGCTTTGCCCATCATCAGGCCAAGCACCCACAGAAGAAGACGAAATTTCATGCACACGGCCTCGGTGTATTTATTGGAGTGGCCGCAGCAGTGTAACGATTTGCAAATAGAACGCCACCGATCTTGCGCTTTAGGCGCAGATCGGCTGGCGTTTAACGCTTATAGCAACAAGTGCTTAGACGTTAGGGCAAGGTACCGGCGCCCAGTCAACCAGGTTCGGGTTGGTGCAGTTGAGCTTGAGCTGGGAATCACCCGCGTTGGCTACCTGCTTGCTTTCAGCTTGCTTGGCCTGGGCCGTTTGCAAGGTCTTCTCGGTGGTGACCGCTTCTTTCGGCACGGTTGGCAGCACCGGCTTTTTCGGTGGCTTGGTGCCCGCGCCTTTCTTCTTGGTCGGCGTCACGACAGGCGCCGCATCGGCCTGGGCCACGGTGACCACGTCGGCACGCTGCACGCCGACTTGCTGCAGGTCTTTTTCGTAAGCCTGAGTGTAGTTGTTCAGGTCTTCGCTGGCTTTGCCGTTGACTGCGACGATCAGGTCATTGGATTCCTTCAAGCCCGAGACGATTTCCGCCAGGCGCTTGCGGCCTTCGGTATCGTTGACGGTCTTGGCCTTGCGGTCGGCCACAAGCTTGGTGAACGCACTCTGGTAGCACTGCTGCGACGCCTTGGCGTAGGCGGTGCTGCGGTCGATGTCGGAGACGCTTTTATTCACGTCAGCGGCATAGGAGGCGATGCGCTGGTTGTCATCGGCGATCTGCTTCTGACGTTCGGTGTAGTAACCCGCCGCGCCGCCGGCCAGGGCGCCACCGGCAGCACCGATGGCGGCATTACGGCCACGTTTTTCCTTGTCGCCGGTCAGCGCGCCCAGCAACGCACCGCCGGCCGCGCCGATGGCGGCACCGGTCACCACCGACTTGGTCATGTTCGAGTCGGTGGCACGCAGATGCTGCACCGGCTCGTAGCAGTTGGGGTAGTACTCGACCTTGGTGCTCGACGCGACCTTGGACGCAGGCGACGTAGCGCAACCGGTCAACACGGTGCTGAAACCGGCCGCGATCAGCAGCAGGTGACGCTTGGAAACCGACTTACGGGAAAAAAGCATAGATGTGATCTCTGTTAAGTTTGACTTGCCCAGCACGGCCCACCGCCGCCTGAGTCCCTTCCAAGCTCGCTAGACAGCCAACGATCAAGACCGCTGACCGCTCGCTGCGAGCAATTCCTTCAAGATCGTTGCCGGGTCGGCCCGCTGTTGCTTGCGGTAGTTGCCGACATGGCGAACGAACAGTGTCGCGCGCGTCACCAGGCTCTTGCCGAGCACTGGCTTGCGATCCAACTCTTCCTTGACCCGTTGAAACTGCGCCTGGATCACCGCATCGGTGTAGCGCGTGCCGGTGGCCAGGTTGTCGATATAAATCGCCACCGCGCCGTCGAGGGCGCTGCGTCCATTGGCAATGGCGGTGGCGAACAGCTGCGCGCTGGCTTCGTCCTTGCTGTCGACGGCCTGCTGGCGACTCTTCTGCAGGTTGGCCAGGCGAATGTTGTAGTTGCTGATGGTCTCGGCCACCAACGCCGCCGACTGGATCAGGTTGCCCGCGGCCTCTTCGCGCTGCTGGGCGATCAGCGAAACGTTGCGCTTGAGCTCTTCGTTGACCAGACCCAGCTCGGCCTGCAGCTTGGGGTCGACGCTGGCGGCGATGATGCTGTCCAGGCGCTTGGTCGGGTCCTGGGCGTCGTCGATGGCGTCGGTCAGCGCAGCGAGGCGGCCTTCCTTCTGCCATTGGGCAAACAACTCCTTGTAGCGCGAACGCGGCGCCGACAACGCGCCGATCGCCACGCGAAAGCCGGTGGTCTCGTTGCTTTGCTCGGTGCCATCGGCTGCAAACAATGGGTATTCGCGGCGCATACCGGTAAACAAGGTGCCCTCGCCTTCCAGATAATTGCCGCCCTTGACCACAAAGCCGCCATAGGTGCCCTGGCGTCGGCCGGCATGTACCAGCTGGAACGATTCCTGGACCATTTCCGCAGCGTTGCCGATCACGTCGAACAGGCCGATGGGGTTGGGCAATTTGGTGCCGATGGGCATCAGCCGTGCCGCCTGACCGGTGCCGCCGGCGACCTGGTTGAACACCGCGTAATCAGCCAGCGGGCCATCGCTTTCGCTGCCCTCGGCGCGCCGGGGATACAAGCGGCTTTCCAGGTCCTGACGGCTCACCGCCTGGCCGCCGCGTGCGGCGTATTCCCACTCAACCTCGGTAGGCAGGCGCACAAAGCCCAGGCCGCCGTCTTCGGCTGACGAACCGCGCCCGCTCACCGGCAACAACTCGCGGTGGTACTTCATCAGCCAGGCGCTGTACACCGCCGAAAAACGCTCGGCTTCAAAACGCGACAGCTTCACCTTGGGCAACCGCCCGGCCATGCCGGTGGGCGCGTCACACGCCGGTGCCGGTTCACCGCTGGCCAGGGACTGCGCCTGGCCCATCACCTGGGCATATTGGCGTGCAGTCACTTCGTACTTGCCGATGAAGTACAGCATGGGCTTGAGTGGGGTCTTGGCGTCGGTCTTGGGCATCAGCGGCGCGATGACCTTGTTCCAGGCCTTGGGCAAGTCCTTGAGGGTGAACTGGCCGTTGATGAAGTCGCGGCGATAACCGGAAATAAACGACTGCTGGTAACCGGCCTCGCCTTCGGCAAAGGGGTAGCCGAGGCTGACTTCGCGGTCATCCAGGGTGCCCTGGGCCAGCACGTAGGCATAGCGGAACACCATGTTGCCTTCGCACGGCAGCGGCAAGCTCACGTCATCCGGCAACGGTTTCGGGTTGTCGAGCTTGTCGCTTGCCTCATCCGCCCAGGCCAGCGAGGCCAGGCTCAGCGCCACGCAGGCGCCCAGTAACTTATACATCTCTGATTCCTTCAGAAGCCTGGATACGCGCCACCCGCCACCCCCCACAGGCCGCCGCCACGGCGCTGACGCCGAGCACGGCAGCCAGGGCCAGGCCGTAGTGACGCGCCAACAGATGGCTGGCGTACTCGCCCGGCACCTGCACGAAGAGTTGATTCAAACCCGCTTCAGCCAGGCCATAAAGCCCGACACTGAGCAAGCCCGCAAAACCGGCGCTGTACAGCGCCTGCAACAGCACAAACAGCAACAGCGCGCCGGTGGAAAACCCCAGCAGGCGCAACACTGACAATTCCCGCCGCTTGCGCGCGACCGCCGCCAACGCGCCGGCAAATATCGCCGCAAAGGCTCCGGCCAGGGCCAACCCGGCGATGATCCAGAATACAATCGACAGGTTGCGGCTCAACGACTGCACTTGGGCGATAGTGTGCGCCTGGGTCGACACCAGCAGGTTCTGCCCGGCGAAATACACCCGCAGCGGTTCCACATCACTGAGGCTGCGCGCATACAGGCGAAACGCCGGATAGATACGCTGTTCGCTCACGCCCGCCACCTCGCCGTCCCAATGCAACGCCGGCACCGCACGGCCATCGCGATAATCTTCCGCCGCTTCCAGCAACGCTAAATCAGTCAACAGTCCATCACGGGCAAAGGCTTCCAACGGCAACACCGCCAGCACTTGCAACCGCGTGCGCTGGGCCTCGACGCGCCCCGCCACTTGCCGCGCAAAGCTGGTTTCCAGCCAGTCACCGGGCCTTGCCGCAAGCTTTTCGGCAGCGGTATGGCTGAGCACAATCTGATCCAAACCGTGAGGCATCGGTAAGCCTGCCAACAACGGATCACCCGCTGCGGTTGGCAACATTTCCAGGGTCAGCGCGCCCACTTGGGCCGTTGCCGCAATCTGCCGTGTGCGCGGCAAAGCAAACGCCACATCGCTGCGCTGCCCCAACTGCTCGATAAACGCTGCGCTGAATCGGCCACCGCCCAACGGGATAATTTCACGGGTAGCCGGATCGGTCTCCAAGCGTTCGGTCAAACTGCTAACCAGTCCAAATTTCAGGCCGAATAACACCAGCAATGGCGCGATAACCGCTACCAGCGCCAGCACCGAACAGGCCGACAGCCAACCGTCGTTGCGATAGTCCTGCCAGGCGAGTGAGGCAAGCAGACCGATGCGCATCAGCACGCCTCCCCGAGGGTTGCGGTGACGCCGCCGTCAGCATCGCGACGGCAACCGATACGCCGCACCTGCAAGCCACTGGCGCGGGCCAGGGGTTCGTCATGGGTGGCGATCACACAGGCCGCCCGCTGTTCACGGGCCCGGGCCAGCAGCGCCTGCATCACCCGCTCGGCGTTGAGCGGGTCGAGGGAAGCGGTCGGCTCATCCGCCAGCACCAGTTGCGGCGCATGGGCCAGGGCGCGGGCACAACTCACGCGCTGGCGCTGGCCCACCGACAACGCCGCCGGGCGCTTGGCCAACTGATCGCTGACCTGCAACTGCTCGGCCAGACGCGCCACGCTGCCGTCGTCCTTCAAGCCCAGCAATTGCCGGGACAAAGTGATATTTGCGCGCACATCCAGAAACCCCAGCAGCCCACCGGTTTGCGGCACATAGCCCAAGTGCTGGCTGCGCAACGCGGCCAGGGCGGATTGCCGGTCGGCACGCCACAGCGCGCCGATGTCCTGCTGGTTGAACGCAAACTGCCCGACCTGATCCGGCGCCAACACCAGCGCCAGCAGATCCAGCAACGTGCTTTTGCCGCAACCACTGGGGCCGACAATCGCCAGTTGTTCGCCCGCTTGCAGGTGCAACGCCGGAATCACCAGGCTGTAGCGCTGGCTACCAACGCCACGGCTCTTGTGCACTGCGCTCAGGTTCAACATTACGGCAGCGTCGACAGCGGCACGCGGTACAACGCATCACCCGGTTCGGCATCGCCGAAACGGACCCAGTTGGCCACGTCGTTATGGAAGGTTTCATACAGGCGGATTTTCGAATCCAGCTCGTCGATAAAGTCTTCCTGCTCAGCCACGCTCAACGACAGCCACAAATCCTGGGTCATGTTCAGCGACTTGCTGCGGTACGGCAGGCCCTCCAGGTATTCACCGAGCAGACCGCCGTCGGCCAGGTTGCCGCCCTTGCGCAGGGCTTGGGGGTCTCGGCTCATGTAGGCCGAGGCGCTGGCGATTTCCTGGAAGAAATCCTTGGGCGAGCTTTGGGTTTTGCGCGCCGCATCCACGATCAACTTCAGCGACTGTTGCAGGTCATTGAGTTGCAGCTTGGTCAGCATCACGCACACCTGGAACGCTGGCAGTGCCGGGTTGGTCAGGTCGCGGTCGGCGGTCCAGGCGCTGACCAGTTGCGGCGCCTGACTGGCGGTTTTGCGCCCGAGGAAGTCCATGTGCATGGCATAGCCGACCGCGGCGGATTTGTCCGCCAGGCTTGGCGCCGAACCGAGCAGCGGCACCGGTTGCGGCGTGTTGTTGCGCACCTGATGCACCAGGTCGGCGAACACTGTACCGATCTCATCGACGCGCTCACCCAGCTTGCGCACATCGCCTCCCGGCACTGGCGTGTACAGGTCACCGATCTGCGGGTTGGCGTCGGCGGTAAGGATGCGGTACTGGCTCTCGGCACCGGCGTGGGTTTTCTTGCCGACATCGGTGCGCAGATGCAGCGCGTAGATCTTGATCTGCTTGCCGAGTGCGGCCTGTCGCACTTCGGCTTCGTTCATCTGGGTAGCGGCGAACGGGTCGTTCTTGCGCAGCGCACCCGCGTCGGTGACCAGCAGGATGATGCGCCCGCCATAGCCCGACCAGTCCATGCCATCCACCGCCTGCATCACCCCGGCAAACGCATCTTCGTTGAAGGAATGGCTGGAGACGGTTGAGGCTTTGACCTGGCGCGCCATATCGAGGAAGCGCTGCGGATCGCGCCCCTGGTCAAGGCTGATCAGGGTCTTGGCGACGTACTCAAGGCCAGGGGTTTTCTTGATGCTGCTGCGGAAGCCGACCAGGCCGAAGCTGACGCTGTCCAATTCGCCGCGCTCGGCGATACGGGTTTGCAACTCGTGTACCACGTCGCGGATCTGGTCGATGTAGGGCTGCATCGACACCGTGGTATCCACCACCAGCACCACGGCGGTGCGGAATGCATCGGCATTGGCGCTGAGTGTCGGGGTCGCCGGTGTGGCAGCCGCGCTGCGGCCTGGGTCGATAGAGGCCACGTTGAGCAACTGCACCGGCTGGCCGTTTTCATCGAAGCTCTCTTTTGAGTCGAAAATCGGCAACAGGTAGAACTGGTTTTGCGGCACCGCGCTGGCGGCCGGCTCAAGGGCCAGGACTTGCTGGTTGTCCTCAGGGTTACTCTGCGCCTTGGTCAGCACGCTTTTCGCGGCGGCAGGATCGGCCAACAGTTTCTCCACCTCGCCGGATTGGCGCAGGAACATCACGGGCGCACGCCCCGAGCGCTCGGTGAACTTGAGCACCAGGCTTTGTTTCCAGTCGCTGACCTGGGCGGCCGGCAACCAACCGTCGCTGCGCCCATCGGTGGCGGCGCCCACGCGTACCCACGGGCTGCCATCCACTTCCTTGCGCTGGTACACGTAGAGCACGGAAAACGCCGGCAACGCCTTACCCGGCGTGCTGCCCGCGTCTGCTGAAAGCTGGGCGCCGGGCTTGCTGAGTACGCGCTGGAACAGGGTCTTCTTGCCCGCCATCAGCAACGGACGTTGACCGCCATCCACTGCAGCGACAGCCACCGGTGGCGCCACCGTGGGCACCACGGCGGCTGGCGGCTGAGCCGGTTCATCGCTGCCACTCAACCACCAGTAGCTGGCGCCACCAATGGCCAACGCGACGGCGACCGCCACGGCGGCCAAGGCCAATACCGGACCACGGCGCTGCTCGGAGGGGGCACTGTGCTGGGTCGGCGTGACCACCGGTTGGCGCACTATTGGCTGCGGCTGCGGTTTATCAGTCGGAATGTCGATGGTGACAGGGGTCATGCCCGCCAGATCAAAGCTCAGAGGAATCGGCAGCGGCCGTACCAGCGTGGCGTCCGATTCATCCGCCGGTAGTTGATCCAGCGCCAACAACAACGCTGCCGCATCCGGATAACGCTGCGCCGGGTCTTTGGCCAACAACTTGCGCAGCACACCCTGGTAACGCCCGTGATGCACAGGCAATTCCGGCAACGGCTCAGTCAGGTGCGCCAGCGCAGTGGAAAGCGCATCGGTGCCGCTGTAGGGCAGCTTGCCGACGAGGATTTCGTACAGCACCACACCGAGTGCGTAGAGATCGGCGCGCCCGTCGATCTCCTGGCCCCGCGCCTGCTCGGGGCTCATGTAGCTGGGTGTACCCACGGCAAACCCGGCCTGGGTGAATTGGGTGCGGTCGTCCAGCGACTTGGCGATACCAAAGTCGGAAAGTACTGCGGTGCCATCGGCGCGGAACAGAATGTTCGCCGGCTTGACGTCGCGGTGCACCAAGCCCTGGGCATGGGCATAACCCAGCGCCGAGGCGATCTGGCGGATCAGCGTCACCCCTTGCTCCGGCGTCAGGCCGGCAGCGATGCGCTCCTTGAGCGTGCCGTTGGGCAGGTATTCCATGGCCATGTAATACAGCTCACCGACGTTGCCGATGTCATGGATGGTCACCGTGTGCGGGTGCGACAGGCGCGCCAGGGTCTTGCCCTCACGCAGGAAGCGCTCGCAGAAACTCGGATCGGCCGCCAGCGCCGCGGCCATCACCTTCAACGCTACCTTGCGCTCCAGCGACCGCTGGGTCGCCAGGTACACGCTGGCCATGGCGCCTTCGCCGATCTCGCCTTCGATGTCATAGCCTGGAATGACAATGTTCATGACGAAACCTTCACGACGAGGGTGGTGATGTTGTCCGGTGCGCCGCGATTGAGCCCCAGGTGCACCAGGCTGCGCACGATTTCGTCCGGTGCGTCATGGCTGAGCACGTCGCGGATTTCGCGGTCTTCGACGGTCTTGTTCAGGCCGTCGCTGCACAACAGGTAGCTGTCGCCGGGAGCAATCAACAGTTCGACCGACGCCACGTCCAGTTGCGCTTCCACGCCGACAGCGCGGGTGACGATATTGGAGCGCGGATGAGTGCGGGCATCAGCTTCGCTGAGCAGGCCGCTGTCTTGCAGGTCCTGCACGTAGCTGTGGTCGCGGGAGATGCTTTCCAGCACGCCGTCACGCAGACGATACAAGCGACTGTCGCCGGCCCACAGGCACACACCGCGCAGGCCACGGGCGGCAAATACCACCACCGTACTGCCCATCATGGTCACGCCACGGTTGGCGGTTTCTTCGCGCACTGCGGTGTTGATGCGCAGCAGGTCATTGCGCAGCGCCGCCGTATATTCGTCAAGGGAGCGGCCCAGCGGTACATGGCGCAGGCTGTCGACGATCAAGCTGCTGACATAGTCCCCCGCGGCGTGCCCGCCCATGCCATCGGCCACCACCCACAGGCGGTTTTCCGGCAGGTCCAGAAAGGCATCTTCGTTGACTTGGCGAACCATGCCCACATGGCTTTTGCTCGCGGATTTGTACGTCGCGCCCATCTACACCACACCTTCTTGTCCGAGCAAAAACTGCGCAAAGTCATCGGCGGCAGGCAAGCCCTGGCACCGTAATAAACCAGGTGAAATACGTTGCGAACCACGGCCCCACCACAGGCTCGCGCCCTCGCACGCCTGTTCGGCCAGTGCGGTCATGCGCTGATGGGGCACCGTAGCGGCCACGCGCTGCAGGCCGGCGAAACGGCTGTCGACCGCACGCGGCTCACTCGCAGGAATGCCCAGGGCGTCGATCCCCGCGTTGAAACTTTCGAAGGTAGCGCCACTGTCCAGGGTGCTGAGCAACAGCTCTTCGGCCTGCTCGAACCAGGTGTCCGGCCCGCCCACCAGGGAGGCGGGGTTGGTGTCGTGATCCAGCAAGGTGACCACGGCCAGCGGAAAATACCGCCCGACCCGATCAATGCTCGGCATCACCACGCCCGCCGCGGCATCGGGCCCGCATACGCCTGGCGCCAGTACGAAGCGCCACAACGGGCTGACCAGATACACGTTGAGCCAGTCACCGCCCAGGCTGTTCTGGCTGGCGAGCAAACCCGCCGCCAGCCAGCTGTCCCATGGGCCGATAAAGCTCTGGGGCAAGGCGCGGCTGACAAAGTCCCCGCGACTGGCCAGCTTGCCGTAGAAACCCACAGTCGTCATAGCCGCTCCGGCAGGCTGAAACCGCTGAGCACGCGGCTTCTGAACGGGTTGAAGGCACTGTTGGCGCGCAGCTCGTAGGCGATGCTCGCACCATCAACCCGCAGGCGCAGGTTGAAGCGGTCCGGCGAGTTGCCCGCGGTGAGGTCCGATTGCTCCAGCAGACGGAACCAGGCCCACGGGCCGTCCAGCGTGATACCGGAGCGACCACTGGCCGACGGCGGCATGATGGAAATACGCACCACGCCGATGCTGCCAGGGTTCGGCCATTGCATCGCTACCGGGCGGCTCGGGCCGTGGTCGTAGCTCAACTGCTGGCCATCCAGATCAAGCAGAAACTGGGTGATGGTCGGGTCCATCGACACCGGCTTGAGCTCGAAACGCACGATAGGCTGGGTGCCCCCGGACCTGAAGAACGCATCGCGAATTGTCGCCGCCCGCTGGAAGGTTTGCAGCACGCCCGGGGCAATCCCCAGCTTCTGCGCCGCGCCCGGTTGCCAGCGCCAGGTCTGTGCCGATGTATCCACATAGGGCTGCAAGTATTTGCGGAAGTAGTTATCCATCACCCCGCCCACGCCGAAGAACTGGCCGAAGTCATCCAGGGTGGCGTCCCGCGCACTGCCCGGCGACATCGGGTAGCGACCGGCCAACGACTGGCGATACACGTTGACCACTTCGCTGACCCAGGCCGCGTTCAGCTGGTTACGCACCCCGCCCATCATGCTGTTGGTGGTGGAATTGACCACCGACTTGACCATGCCCTGCACCAGCGGCGGCTGGCGCTCGGCATTCAGGCTGACCCGCGTGGCCGCAGCCGCCGCCTGGTTCTTGGCCTCACCGAGCAAGGCATCGCCGCTGGCACCGACCATGGCGCTGACCTGCACATACAGCGCATTCATGTCCGACAGCAGGCCGTCGATGGCCGCCGGTTCGCCTTCGTTTTTGCTGACGATGCTGTTGAGTTCGGCAAAGTGCGCGGTCACCGGATCCTCCGACGCCGCCGGGGCATTCGCCGTCGGTTGCTCCTGGCCAAGCAAGCTGCCAAGGCGCTCTTTGAGCTTGTCGACGCCACCTTCCACCGGTACACCCTTGGCAGCCAACTGGCGCTCTTCGGCTTGCAGGTCAGTTTCCCTGGCGACCGCCACCAGCAGCTTTTTCAGCGGCGAGGTCGGGCCGGAAATCACCCGCAGCACGTCGGCGGCCTGGGCCACGCTGGTGATCGGCACAAAGTCGATGTCGGCAAGCAGCGCATCCCACTGACGCTGGTAGTCCTGGAAGTACAAGCGACGCACATCCGCGGCCAGGCTCACCACGTTCTGCTGATCGGCCTGTTCGTGGCCCAGCACCCATTGTTCCTCGGCCAGGGTGCCGGTCTGGTTCAGGCTGCTCAGCAAGAACGCCTGACGATAGCCCTTGGCAGTGAAGAAACCACTCAACGGCTCACCCAATGGCTTGCCGCTTTTGCGGCTGAACACCAGCGCGGCGTCACGCCCAGCGGCTTCGTTGAGACGAAAGTCCGGGATGCCTTCGGGCAGTTTCTGGCGCTTGACCCGGTCATACACGCGCTGGGCCACCGGCAGTTGCTGCAACTGGCGTCGCAGGTCATCAATCAGGCGTGGGTCCAGGCGAGCACTTGGCGGGTGCCGCTCGAACAGCGCTTGCAAGTGCCCGGCCAGCGCCTGACGCTGATCGGCCGGAAGGTCGCGGGGCAGGTTGCGGTCCCAGTCCAGGGCGATCCAGGCCTTGATAAAGTCCGGATCGTAATGCTCGGTGTCGGCGAGCATCAGGTAGGCCTTGAGGCCCTCGTAGAGAAAGTCGGAGTTACCGCCGCCGTGCAGTTGCTCTTCGATGCGCGTCACCAAGCGTGGCGCGAACACGGCGATCAACAGCTTGCGGTAGACACTGGCGGATTCGGCTTCAAGCATATCGCCCTGATACAGCCCCAGCCCTTCGGACCAGCTCGGCGAATCCCCCGCGAGGTTCTTCACCGCGTTCAGCAGTGGTAGCACCGCGAGCACTTCTCGTTGTGCCGGGCTCAGGTTCTGCACGGTCTGGCCCAGGGGCGCAACTTTCTGGTCGACTTGGGCGATATACGCCTGGTTGGCGCGATAACTCACCCACCACAGGCTGCTGACCACCACGACCAGCGCTACGGTGGCCGCCAGCACACCACGTGCAATCCACTTGCGGCGCCGTTCGATTTTCGGGTTCACCCCCACCAAACCACGCTCGGCAAAGGCCACAGCGGTGAAGAGTTTTTCGATGAAGTAACTGCGCCCGGTGCCGCTCTGGCGCGCCAGGTGCTGGCGGTCCAGGTTCATGCTCTGGGCCATGGCGCCGATCAGGCGGTCAATCGGGCTGCCTTCCTGGGTGCCGCTGGTGAAATACACGCCACGCAGCAACACGCGCTCTTCAAAGGCGTTGGGCTTGAACACACCTTCAAGGAAGCTTTGCAGACAGTCCTTCAACGCGCCGAACTGCTGCGGGAAACCGTAGATCAGGTCGCGGCGGGCCGGGTCGCGCTCCTGTTGCAGACGCTCGACCAGGCGTTCGTTGAGGCGCTGCTCCAGCCCGGCGAATTCGCTTTGCAGGTGCGCCAACGGGCTGTCGCTGTGCTTGCCGTCGTCCAGGGCAAAGGTCATGCCCCACACCTGGGCGCGCTCTTCCTTGCTCAGGTTGTCGAAGAACTCCATGAAGCCCGGTACCAGGTCGAGCTTGGTCAGCATCAGGTAGATGGGGAAACGCACGCCCAACTGGGTGTACAGCTCCTGGATACGCAGACGAATCGCGGCGGCATGGGCGGCGCGCTCGGCGTCTGTACCCAGCAGCAAATCCGACAGGCTGATGGCGATAAACGCACCATCGATGGGTCGGCGCGAACGTTGCTTTTTCAGCAGGTCAAGAAAGCCCAGCCACGCGGCTTTATCCACCGTCGAGTTGCTGTCCTGGGTGGTGTAGCGGCCCGCGGTGTCAAGCAAAACGGCCTGATCGGTAAACCACCAGTCGCAGTTACGCGTACCACCGACGCCGCGCACGGCACCGGCGCCCAACTGCGCCGCCAGCGGAAAGTGCAATCCGGAATTGACCAGTGCGGTGGTCTTGCCCGAACCCGGCGGGCCAATGATCACGTACCACGGCAGCTCGTAAAGGTTGCGGCGTTCGTCACCGCCCAGCTTGGCTTTTTTCAGCAGCGTCAGGGCTTCGTCCATGCGCTGGCGCAGGGTCGACAACTCTTCGGCAGTGGCAACACTGTTGGGATCAGCCGGGGTTTCGGCGGCCAGGCTGCGCATCACTTCGGCAGCCTGGCGGCGGGCCTGGATGATGCGGAACACGCGGTAGGCAAGCCACAGCGCAAATACCAGGATGATCAACGCCCAGCGTCGCCCCTCGGGCATCAACACGTCGAGCAACGGCCCGACAAACCAGATGATCAGGCTCAGGGCAATCAGGCCCAGAACGGGGATTACCCAGCGAATCATGAAACTGAAAAACGCCTTCACTCGACGCCCTCCGCCAGTACGGTGATTTCAACCCGACGATTGCGGGCACGGCCTTCGGCAGTACCGTTGCTCGCCAGCGGCTCGGTGTCGCTACGGCCTTCGGCGCTGAAGCGATCAGCCTGGCCGGTCTTGGCCGCGAGGATCTCCAGCACCGACTTGGCCCGGGCTTCGGACAGCGCCCAGTTCGACGGGAAGCGCAGCGTGGCGATCGGGCGGTTGTCGCTATGGCCGGTGACACGCACCTGGCCCTTGACCTTGCGAATGGCATCAGCGATGCGCAGCATCAGCGGCTGGTAAGCATCGACAATGCTGGAGCTGGCGGAGGCGAACAGCTCATCGCCACGAATGGTCACCACCGAACGGTCAACCTTGTCTTCCACGGCCACGCGACCGGCCTTGATGTCTTCGGCCAGGAAGCCGGCCAGGCGCGGCCGCTCGATCACTTTTGGCTGCGCCACCGGACGGTCGATGGCCTGCACCGGGATCTCGCCCAGTGCATGAATGTTTTTAAACACTGGCTCGGCGTCCGAGGCCAGTTTCATGCGCAGGCCAAACAGCAACGCCAGCAGCAGCGCCACGCCGATCGCCACGGCGATCCACGGTGGCATGAACTGCGCCAGGCGATCACGGGCCACGGTCACGCCGCGCCAGTGCGGCGACAGCTCACGCTCGTGTTCACCACGGGCACTGCGAATCGCTGCGGCGGTGCGCTCGCGCAAGGCTTCCAATTGGCTGCGACCGTCGGTCATCACGCGGTAGCGGCCTTCGAAACCCAGGCACATGCACAGGTACAACAGCTCCAACAGGTACAGGCGTTCCCGTGGGCTTTGCAGGCAGTGGTCGAGCAACTGGAAGACCTTTTCACCGCCCCAGGCTTCGTTGTGCACGGTGATCAGCAGGCTTTGCTTGCCCCAATCACTGGTGCTGCCCCACGGCGTGCTCAACACCGCTTCATCCAGGGCGGTGCACAGCGCGTAACGGGCCAGCAGCACTTCGTTGCGCGCCACACCAGCCGCTTCGGCGCGTTCTTCGAACTGGCGCAGATAGGCCAACAACTGCGCACGCAGGCTGGCCGGTGCCGGGTGGGCGATGGTGTTGCGCAGCCGCGTCAGCAACGCCAGTAAAGGGCCGGCGGCGCTTTCCAGCGGGTTGAGGCCCTGGCTTTTGCCGGTGAGGATCGGCGCAGCCGGCATCGACAGCGGCGTCGGTTCTGCGCGTGCAGGCTCCGGCGCTCGGCCACCCGGGCGCGGCATGAACTGGGTGCGGTCATCATCATTGGGGTGCATCGCAGATTATCCTCGGATCGCCCAGAAGGCCAGGTTCAAACCCGGGAACTGCCCGGCGATATGGAAGGCAAAGCCGCCGGAATTGCTCAACTGCTGCCAGTGCTCGCTGCCTCGGTCCAGCTCGTAGTAGGTACTACCGGCGTGGTACGGCAATTGGCGCGGCGCCACCGGTAACGGCAGCAAGCCAATGCCTGGCAGTTGCAGGTTGACCATGTCGCGAATGTGCTCCACCGAACCGACTTTGCTCTGCTGGCCAAAGCGTGCGCGCAGGGTTTCGCCGGGCACATCGGCACGCACCACGAGGATGAAACTGGCGTTGTCGAGCAGGGTCTTGTCGGCCAGCATCGCCACGTGGATACCGTAGGCCTTCTCCACAATCGGGATCGGCGTGGCCTTGCTGTCGATCAGCATCGACAGCGCTTCACGCAGGGCCGCCATCACCGGAGTGAAGCTCAGCGCCAAGTCATCGTGCTGGTATTGCGGGTATTCCTGCGGGCGGCGACCTGAAGTGGAGAAGGTCGAAAACTCACCGGCCAGGCTCACCAGTTCGCTGAAGAAGCGCTCCGGGTGCAGCGGGCTCAACTGGCTCAAATGCTGGATCAGCGGCTGGGCGCGATTGACCAGCTGCAGCAGCATGAAGTCGGCAATCTCCGAAGCGCCGCCAGCGCCGGAGGCCACCACGCGCCCCGCCAGGGCTTCGCCACGCTGGTGCAGCAGGCCGAGCAGTTCACTGCGAAACGCAGTCAGCGGTTTGCTTGCGGTCACATTCAGCACCGGCGGGATGTAGGTGTCGTCGAGCACCAGCGCGCGGTCGGCGCGTTTTTCCTTGATGCGTACCAGGCCAATGGCGGCATAGTCGCTGATGCCGTCCTGCGCCGTCAGCAGGCGCAATGCCCGCGACCCCACGGCTACCGGGGCGCGGTTTTCGAACGGCGCGTTGTCATCGCGCACTTCACGCACCTGGCTGACATAACGCGCAGCTTCCAGGGCTTCGCCTTCCTCAACCGTGTCACGCGCACCGGCACGCTTGAGCGGCAGGGCCAGGTACACCAAGCCGTCGCGCAGGTTGTCGTCGATACTCAACGGGCTCGGCGCCAGGTCATCCTGGGGGATATTGAAGGGCGTGCCATCGGGCAACAGGCCGCGGGCCGATACGATCGCCAGCTTGCCCTGGGCCAGCAGGCCCTGGTCGATCAGCAACTCGGAAAAACCCCAGGCCCCTGCCGACAACGGACGGCTGCGCGCGTCGATCAGGTTTTCCAGGTAACGGTCATGCTGCTGGAAGTGCTGCGTTGCGATGAACATGCCTTCCGACCAGACCACGCGATTGTTCCAGGACATGGGGGCTCCGATTGCTTGTTATTGGGCTGGGCTGGAGGGGGAAACCACGACGTCGGCGCGCACGGCACGCACATCGAGGCTGATCTGGTATTCGCTGGATTGGCGCGGCGCTACGTTGATCACGGCGCGCCATTGCGCGCGGTCCAACTCGCGATAGCCCACCAGCACGCCGATCTGGCGCGTGGCCGGGTTGAGGTCACGCTGAATGCTCAGTTGCTGGCCGGGTTGCACCACCACTTCATCCTGGTCCAGCAGGTCGAGGCCGAGGGTGGATTGCGCACGGTCAGCCAGGGCGAAGTAATCGGAGCGGGAAAAGGTCGCGGCGTTTTTCAGTTCGAAAATACGCACCCGCACCGGCGCAGCCTGGCCATTGGCACCGGGGTTGAGCCCGGCGATCGCGTGGAAATGCAACTCGACGGCGGCGCTGTTGGCTTGCGTGTCGGCAGCCGCTTCGGGTTTGGCCGCGTCGTTTGCACACGCGGTCAGCAGCAGCGCGGTAGCGGCTGCGAGTAAAAACCTGGGAATCATCCTGCGTCCTCAATGACGTGTTTAGCTATCCGTTTTATCCATAAGTGCGACGCGCTTTAGCGTCGCTGTCGTGCGCTGTGCTCTTCGTAGGCCCGGCTGAATTCGCGACCGAACAGGTCCTGGAAATCCTCCTGGGCCTCGCGCGAAATGTTGCTGTAGAGCTCGGTAAACTGCTGCCAGTACTGGGCCTGGCGCGAGCCGTTGAAAATGCTCGAAAGGCCACCGGGCTTGCCCATGCGTTCCTCCAACTGCGCCGGTTCAAAGCGCGCGAGCAGGTGTTTGATCGCCGCTTCCACGCCAGCCATCACGGCCAACTGGTGGGCGCGCAGGTCATCGAAACTGTCCCGTACCGCGATGTCCGGCGCCATAAACGCCTGGTTGCCATGACGAAGCAGCAGCAGTAACGCTTCGTCGGCATTCGGGGCGAATTTCAACGGGTTGTTTTCAGCGGGGCGGATCATCGTCTGCTGCATACGGAACTCGCCCTTGAGGCTGGCCCGGGCGCGCAATACGTCGATCAGGCCCTCGACCATCAGCCGGTAGCTGCGGCCGATGCTTTCCATCTGGGCGCTGGCGTCGGCCTGGTCCAGGCGCAACTGGTCGAGACCGGCGCCACGCAGGAAGGCTTGCAAGAGGTCGCTAGGTTGCGCAGTGTCGGCCACGGCCAGCGCAACCGGCTCGACCACAGGCGGCGGAGCAATCGGTGCTGGGGCAATCGGCGTCGGTGCAGGCGCGGCATTGGCGACCGGCGCGGGCGCAGGCGCGTCGCCAAACAGGTCCCAGTCTTCAGGAATGACAGCGCCTTGCACCACCGGTTTCTCGACTACCGGTACAGCAACCGGAGCCGGCGGGCGGAAATCGTGTTGTTCGGATGGCACATGGTCCGCCACGGTGGGCGGCGGCACGGCGGTGGGGCTGAGGAAGTCGAACAGGTCTGGCAGGGTTTCCATCGACGAGGCGCCGTGGAATTGCGGTGCGATCATCGGCGTAGGCGCAGGCGGACTCGCCACAGCGCCCATCAGCGCTTCGAAGCTGTTTGGCGACTCACCGGCAAACGGTTGGCTGTCGACGGCTTGCACGTTGAAGTCGATGCGCGCCTGGATTTCGTAATCGCCGATGCGGATCAACTCGCCATCTTGCAGCGGCTCGCTGTTACCCCGGCGCATACGAATACCGGCCTTGACCAACTCCACACCATTGGTGCTGTTATCGGTTAAGTAATAACGGCCATCTTTGTATTGAATAACGCAATGCTGGGAGGAGACGAGACGCTCAGGATCAGGCAATACCCAGTCATTATCCGAACTGCGACCAATAGCTATCCTGCCCTGATCCATGGACTTTTCAGCGCATTGCCCTGGGGTAATCTTGTGATAACTAGTGATAGTCAAACACAGCGACATCTTGCCTCCTTGCTGATGCATCGCGCGCGGTCTACCCAAAGGGCCACGCTTCCCTGAAGATTTGCCCGCGGTCGCGAAAACGACCGCCAAAATCTGCTTTTACCAGCATGATCGCTGATCTTAACTGGCTTGCATGACAAAAATCCTCCATGGGCGCGCCTTTCGACCCGCCAGTCGCACAGGTTGTTAAACACCGCACATCTGTCACAGAGGGCGAATAGCTTACCTTGACAAGGCATAACTACTACACCAAAAATGCACAACTTCTTGAACATCAGTGATGGCGCAGTAGTGGCACTCTGATTGTATGACCAAGAAAACATGCACAGTTCATTGCGCAACTAATGCATGCGTTGCCCGCCTTCCAGCGGGCTGATAAGGAGATCGAACTCAGTGGATGTGCCGTTGCTGCTCACCGCCGTTTCTGCAACTTCGCCCTGTGGCGAAGACATGGAATATGACGCGCAATTTCTGCAATTGGAACGTGATGCCAAGGGCCAGCCCGAGCGCAGCATGGGCGACTCGATCCTGCCCGCCGAGCCGCCGGAGTGGCGCAGCATCCAGCAGCAGAGCCTCGACCTGTTGCAGCGCAGCAAAGACCTGCGCATCACTCATTTCCTGCTGCAAAGTTCCCTCGCCTTGCAGGGCGTGGCCGGGCTGGCTGAAGTCCTTGTCCTGATCAACGCCTTGCTGCGCGAATACTGGGCCGACGTGCATCCGCGCCTGGATGCCGACGACGACAACGACCCCACCGTGCGCATCAACGCCCTGACCGGCCTGACCTGCGACACCAATATTCGCCTGTTGCGCGAAAGCATCCTGACACGCTCACGCACCTTCGGGCCCGTGAGCCTGCGCGCCGCGCTCAACGCCAGCGGCCTGCAGAGTTTTGCCGATGAGCAACTGGGCAACCAGCAGCTCAACGCTGCATTCCTCGACAGCGACCCCGAGCTGCTGCAAGCCACCCGCGACGCGTTGATCGCAGCGCGTACGGCCTGCGAAGCCATCGAGCAACAGGTCAATGACCAGGTCGGTTCCGCCCAGGGCGTGGACCTCAGCGCCTTGAAGCAGCCGCTCAAGCAGGCCCTGCAAATACTCAATCAAGCGGTGCCCGGCACCGACAGCAGCAGCGAACCCGAGGCAGTCAGTGAAGACAATGCCCCCTCGGTCGATTTCGCCGCTGCGCCCGCACCCCCTCGCCCGACGGGCGACATCGCTACTCGCGATGACGTGTTGCGCAGCCTCGACAAGATCCTTGCGTACTACACCCGGCACGAGCCTTCGAGCCCGCTGCCGGTGTTGTTAAACCGAGCGAAAAATCTGGTGCACGCCGACTTCGCGGCCATCGTGCGCAATCTGATTCCCGACGGCATGTCCCAATTTGAAAACCTGCGCGGCCCGGACAGCGAGTAAGCCGCCGGACCGTGCAGTAACAACACCGTCGCTCAAGCGACCAGGAGCAGCAACGTGGCGAAGCAAAGTTCTCAGAAATTCATCGCGCGCAACCGTGCGCCTCGAGTGCAGATCGAGTACGACGTCGAGCTCTACGGCGCCGAGAAAAAGGTCCAGCTGCCCTTCGTAATGGGTGTGATGGCCGACCTCGCCGGCAAGCCCGCCGAGCCGCTGGCACCCGTGGCCGACCGCAAGTTCCTTGAAGTGGACGTCGACAACTTCGACTCACGCCTCAAGGCCATGCAGCCACGCGTGGCGTTCCACGTACCCAACGAGCTGACCGGCGAAGGCAACCTGAGCCTGGATATCACCTTCGAAAGCATGGACGACTTCAGCCCGGCCGCCGTGGCGCGCAAGGTTGACTCGCTGAACCAGTTGCTCGAAGCCCGCACTCAGTTGGCCAACCTGCTGACCTACATGGACGGCAAGACCGGCGCTGAAGAAATCATCATGAAGGCGATCAAGGACCCGGCACTGCTTCAGGCACTTGCCAGCGCGCCCAAGCCTGCAGGGGAGCAGTAATCATGACTGACAATACCGCCCGCGAAGGCAGCCAGATCCTGGGTGCCACCGAAGAAGCCAGCGAGTTCGCCAACCTGCTGCTGCAAGAATTCAAACCCAAGACCGAGCGCGCCCGCGAAGCCGTGGAAACCGCGGTGCGCACCCTGGCTGAACAAGCCCTGGCGCAAACCGACTTGGTGTCCAACGATGCGATTAAGTCGATCGAATCGATCATCGCCGCCATCGACGCCAAGCTCACTGCCCAAGTCAACCAGATCATCCACCACCAGGATTTCCAACAGTTGGAAAGCGCCTGGCGTGGCCTGCACTATCTGGTCAACAACACCGAGAGCGATGAGCAACTGAAGATTCGCGTGCTCAACATTTCCAAGCCGGAGCTGCACAAGACCCTGAAGAAATTCAAGGGCACCGCGTGGGACCAGAGCCCGATCTTCAAGAAGATGTACGAAGAAGAATACGGCCAGTTCGGCGGCGAACCCTACGGCTGCCTGGTGGGCGATTACTACTTCGACCAGTCGCCACCCGACGTGGAACTGCTGGGCGAGCTGTCGAAAGTCTGCGCCGCCATGCACTCGCCGTTCATCGCGGCCGCATCGCCAACCGTGATGGGCATGGGCTCCTGGCAGGAACTGTCGAACCCACGCGACCTGACCAAGATTTTCACCACCCCGGAATACGCCGGCTGGCGCTCGCTGCGTGAATCGGAAGACTCGCGCTACATCGGCCTGACCATGCCGCGCTTCCTGGCGCGCCTGCCGTATGGCGCCAAGACCGACCCAGTGGAAGCCTTCGCCTTCGAAGAAAACACCGACGGCGCCGACAGCTCCAAGTACACCTGGGCCAACGCCGCCTACGCGATGGCGGTGAACATCAACCGTTCGTTCAAGCACTACGGCTGGTGCTCGCGCATCCGTGGTATCGAGTCTGGCGGTGAAGTGGAAAACCTGCCGGCCCACACCTTCCCTACCGATGACGGTGGTGTGGACATGAAGTGCCCGACCGAAATCGCTATCAGCGACCGCCGTGAAGCGGAACTGGCGAAGAACGGTTTCATGCCGCTGCTGCACAAGAAAAACACCGACTTTGCCGCGTTCATCGGCGCACAGTCGTTGCAGAAACCGGCCGAATACGACGATCCGGACGCCACCGCCAACGCCAACCTGGCCGCGCGCCTGCCGTACCTGTTTGCCACCTGCCGTTTCGCCCACTACTTGAAGTGCATCGTGCGCGACAAGGTCGGCTCCTTCAAAGAGAAGGACGAGATGCAGCGCTGGTTGCAGGACTGGATCCTCAACTACGTCGACGGCGACCCTGCGCACTCCACCGAAACCACCAAGGCCCAGCACCCATTGGCGGCTGCCGAAGTGATCGTGGAAGAAGTCGAAGGCAACCCGGGGTATTACAACTCCAAGTTCTACCTGCGCCCGCACTACCAGCTTGAAGGGCTGACGGTGTCGTTGCGACTGGTATCGAAGCTGCCTTCTGCCAAGAGCGCATAAGTAACTGTTGAACCGGTTCTTCTGTGGGAGCCGGGCTTGCCCGCGATGCAGGCGACGCGGTCTGCCAGCCAGACCGCGGTGATGCTATCGCAGGCAAGCCAGCCCCCCAGAAAAGCACTGCCCCATTGGCGGTAACCCAATATCGTGGCTGAGACCACACAGGGAGAAAACATGGCTGTTGATATTTTCATCAAGATCGGCGACATCAAGGGCGAGTCCATGGACAAGGCCCACAAGGACGAAATCGACGTATTGAACTGGAGCTGGGGCATGGCCCAGTCCGGCAACATGCACGTTGGCGGTGGCGGCGGTGCGGGCAAGGTGAATATCCAGGACCTGTCGCTGACCAAGTACGTCGACAAGGCTTCGCCCAACCTGATGATGCACTGCGCCAGCGGCAAGCACATCGACAAGGTCAAGCTGACCGTGCGCAAGGCCGGTGGCGAAAGCCAGGTCGAGTACATGGTGATCAACCTGGAAGAAGTGCTGGTCACCTCCCTGAGCACCGGCGGCTCGGGCACCGATGATCGCCTGACCGAGAACGTGACCCTGAACTTCGCCCAAGTGATGGTCGACTACCAGCCGCAGAAAGCCGACGGCACCAAAGACGGCGGCGCGATCAAGTTTGGCTGGAACATCCGTTCCAACACCAAGCGCTGATAGCCCCTGTGGCCGTGACCCCGCGCCACGGCCACAGGCATCTTGTCTCTCTCGCAACCCGTCCGTGGAGCTGCTTTGGTGGTAACTGAAATCGCTTCCCGCGACCGTCTGCAACCGTCCCTGCTGGACCGGCTGACCGACGACGGCCCGACCAATCCCAAGGAAAGCGCCGACAAACGCGTGCTATCCCTGACCCAATTGAAAGCCTCGGTACTGCGTGACCTGGCGTGGCTGCTCAACACCACCTCGTTACTTGATGCCGATGCGACGCTGCACACCCCGGCCGGTACCTCGGTGGTCAATTACGGCCTGCCGGCACTGGCGGGCAACAGCGTTTCCAGCGTCGACATCAAGGCCCTGGAAGCCCTGATCTACCAGGCCATCGCCACCTTCGAGCCACGCATCCTGCGCCACACCCTGCGGGTCAAAGCCCGTGTCGGCCATGGCGAGATGAACCACAACGCCCTGAGTTTCGAGATCGAAGGTGACCTGTGGGCGCAGCCAGTGCCGTTGCGCCTGCTGCTGCAAACCGACCTGGACCTGGAGTCCGGCCACGTACGCGTGGTCAATGCCGACCAGCGGAGACGCCCATGAATCCGCGCCTGCTGGAGCTGTACAACCAGGAACTGCACCACGTGCGCGAAAGCGCCGCCGAGTTCGCCAAGGAATACCCGAAGATCGCCAGTCGGCTGACCCTGTCCGGTATGGACTGCGCCGACCCCTACGTCGAACGCTTGCTTGAAGGCTTTGCCTACCTCACGGCCCGGGTGCAGCTCAAGCTCGACGCCGAGTACCCGACCTTCACCCACAACCTGCTGGAAATCGCCTACCCGCATTACCTGGCGCCCACCCCGTCGATGACCGTAGTGCAATTGCAGACCGACCCGGATGAAGGCTCCCTGGCCAGCGGTTTCCCCCTGCCCCGCGACACGGTACTGCGCGCCGCCCTGGGCCGCGAAACCCAGACCTGCTGCGAGTACCGCACCGCACATCCGGTGACGCTGTGGCCCTTGCAGGTCAGTCACGCCGAATACTTCGGCAACCCCGCCGCCGTGCTCGGTCGCCTGGCCGCCAGTGAGCCGAAAGCCAAGGCGGGGTTGCGCCTGACCTTGCGCACCGGCGCCGAATTGCCGTTCAGCGGCCTTGAGCTGGATAACCTGCCGCTGTACCTCAGTGGTGCCGACGAGCAACCATTCCGCCTCTACGAACAACTGCTGGGCAATGCCTGCGCGGTGTTTGCACGCAAACCCGGCGGCGATTGGGTTGAGCGTTTGCCCCAAGACGCGTTGCGCTCCCGTGGGTTTGACGATGCCGACGCGGCGATGCCGGTAGTGGCGCGGGCGTTCCAGGGCTACCGGTTGTTGCAGGAATACTTCGCCCTGCCCCACCGCTTCCTGTTCGTCGAGTTCGCCGAGCTGGGCCGGGCGGTCAAGCGTTGCGACGGCCAGGAGCTGGAACTGATCGTGCTGTTCGACCGCCACGAACCGAGCCTGGAAGGCAGCGTTGGCGCAGCGCAGTTTTTGCCCTTCTGCACCCCCGCGATCAACCTGTTCCCAAAACGTGTAGACCGCATCCACTTGTCTGACCGGGTCAACGAACACCACGTAATCGCCGACCGCACGCGGCCGATGGATTTCGAGATTCACTCGTTGAGCGGCATCACTGGCCACGGCACCGGGCCGGAGCAGCCGTTTTTACCCTTCTATGCAGTGCGTGATCCGTCGCGTTATGGCCGTGACCAGGCTTACTACACGGTGCGCCGCGAGCCACGCGTGCTGTCCAGCGACCAGCGCCGCAACGGTCCGCGCTCCACCTACGTGGGCAGCGAAACCTTTGTCAGCCTGGTGGACAGCCGCCAGGCGCCCTACGGCCATGATTTGCGCCAGTTGGGCGTCACGGCGCTGTGCACCAACCGCGACTTGCCGCTGTTCATGAGCGTGGGCAATGGCAAGACCGATTTCACCCTGGCCGACAGCGCCCCGGTGCTTTCTGTGCGTTGCGTCGCAGGCCCCAGCCGCCCACGCGCCAGCCATGCCCACGATTCCAAGGCCTGGCGCCTGATCAGCCAGCTGTCGCTCAATTACCTGTCTTTGAGCGAACAGGGCCAGGGCGCCGGCGCCCTGCGTGAGTTATTGCGCCTGTACGGCGACAGTAACGACGCCGCTCTGCAATTGCAGATCGAAGGCTTGCGCGAAGTCAGCAGCAAGGCGGTGACCCGGCGCCTGCCGATGCCCGGCCCGATCGTGTTTGGCCGCGGCCTGGAAATCACCCTGCAATTCGATGAAAACGCGTTTCGCGGTACCGGCGTGTTCCTGCTCGGTGCGGTGTTGGAGCGCTTCCTGGCACGTTATGTGTCGATCAACAGTTTTACCGAAACGGTGATCCGTACCACCGAACGCGGCGAGATCATGCGATGGAAAGCCAAGCCCGGACGGCGTCCGACCCTGTGAGTACCCTGGATGCGATGCATCAGGAGCCCTGGGAATATGACTTCTTCCAGGCGCTGCGACGTATCGAGTGCGAATCGCCGGACCTGCCGCGCCTGGGCCATTCCCTGCGCCTGGCGGATGACCCGTTGCGCCTCGGGCAACAGGCCGATTGCACCTTCGCGCCGGCCACGCTGGCGTCGGTCGACCCCGGCGGCGACGGCAAGCCGGCGCGGCTGGAGCAGTTCTTCTTCGGCCTCGGCGGCCCCAATGGCCCGCTGCCGCTGCATATCACCGAGTACGTGCGCGAGCGTCAGCGCAATAACGCCGACAGCACCAGCAAGCAGTTCCTGGATGTGTTCCACCATCGCTTGCTGACGCTGTTCTACCGAGCCTGGGCCGAGGCACGTCCGACGGTCAGCCACGACCGGCCGGACGATGACTACTGGTCCGCACGCCTCGCCGCCCTGAGTGGGCGGGGTATGCCGAGCCTGCTCAATCAGGGGTTGATTGCCGATACTGCCAAGCTGCACTACAGCGGCCACCTGTCGGCGCAAACCCGCTACCCGGACGGTTTGAAGGCGATCCTCGGCGAGTATTTCGGCCTGCCGGTAGCGATCGAGGAATACGTCGGCCAATGGCTGGAATTGCCCGAGCGCAGCCGCGTCGGTGTGAGCGCCAACCAGTTGGGCGTGGACTTTTGCCTGGGCCGCTTTGTGTGGGACCGCCAGCATAAATTCCGCATTCGCCTGGGCCCACTCAAGCTGGACGACTACATGGGGATGCTGCCTGGTCATCAACCGTTCAACGAACTGGTGGCCTGGGTGGCCGAGTACCTGGGCCACGAACTGGACTGGGACCTGAACCTGGTTTTGCAACAACCCGAAGTTCCGGCACTGCAACTCAACGGCCAGTTCCGCCTGGGTTTCAATACCTGGCTCGGCCAACCTGCGCATGACGCCAACGACCTAATCCTGGCCCGGCATTACGCCGACCACGCCACTACCTCAAGGAATCCAGAGCATGGGTGAAATCAGTCGCGCCGCACTGTTCGGCAAACTCAACAGCGTGGCCTACAAGGCCATCGAAGCCGCCACCGTGTTCTGCAAGTTGCGGGGCAATCCGTATGTGGAGCTGGCCCACTGGTTTCACCAGTTGCTGCAATTGCAGGACTCGGACCTGCACCGCATCATCCGCCAGTTCAATGTAGAGCCGGCGCGCCTGGCCCGTGACCTTACCGAGGCCCTGGACCGCCTGCCGCGCGGCTCGACCTCCATCACCGACCTGTCCTCCCACGTGGAAGAAGCGGTGGAACGTGGCTGGGTGTACGGCAGCCTGATGTTTGGCGAAAGCCAGGTGCGCACCGGTTACCTGGTGCTGGGCATTCTGAAAACGCCGAGCCTGCGCCACGCGCTGCTGGGCTTGTCCGCCGAATTCGACAAAATCAAGGCCGAAGCCCTGAGCGAGCGCTTTGACGAGTATGTCGGCGACTCGCCGGAAAATGCCTTGAGCGCCAGCGATGGTTTCAATGCCGGTGCAGTGCCGGGTGAAGCCAGCGGTGCGATGGCGCCGAGTGCGATGGGCAAGCAGGAAGCGCTCAAGCGCTTCACCGTTGACCTGACCGAACAGGCCCGTAGCGGCAAGCTCGACCCTATCGTCGGCCGTGACGAAGAGATTCGCCAACTGGTAGACATCCTCATGCGTCGACGCCAGAACAACCCGATCCTCACCGGTGAGGCCGGGGTGGGCAAGACCGCCGTGGTCGAAGGTTTCGCCCTGCGCATCGTCGCCGGTGATGTGCCGCCCGCCTTGAAAGACGTGGAACTGCGCAGCCTCGACGTGGGCCTGCTGCAAGCCGGCGCCAGCATGAAGGGCGAGTTCGAACAGCGCCTGCGCCAGGTCATTGAAGACGTGCAGGCTTCGCCCAAGCCGATCATCCTGTTTATCGACGAAGCCCATACCCTGGTGGGTGCCGGTGGTGCGGCAGGCACTGGCGACGCGGCCAACCTGCTCAAGCCCGCCCTCGCCCGTGGCACCTTGCGCACCGTGGCCGCGACCACCTGGGCCGAGTACAAGAAACACATCGAGAAAGACCCGGCGCTGACCCGCCGCTTCCAGGTGGTACAGGTTGCCGAGCCGTCGGAAGACAAGGCGCTGCTGATGATGCGCGGCGTGGCCTCGACCATGGAAAAACACCACCAGGTGCAGATCCTCGATGAAGCCCTGGAAGCCTCGGTGAAGCTGTCGCACCGCTACATCCCGGCGCGCCAGTTGCCGGACAAGTCCGTGAGCCTGCTGGACACCGCCTGCGCCCGTGTCGCCATCAGCCTGCACGCAGTGCCCGCTGAAGTGGACGACAGCCGTCGACGCATCGAAGCACTGGAAACCGAACTGCAAATCATCGCCCGCGAACAGGCCATCGGCATTGCCATTGGTACGCGCCAGAGCAACAGCGAAGCCCTGTTGAGCACCGAGCGCGAGCGCCTGGCGACCCTGGAAAACCGTTGGGCCGAAGAGAAAGCCCTGGTGGATGAACTGCTCGCCACCCGTGCAACCCTGCGTGAAAAAGCCGGCGCGGTGGACAGCGGCAGCGATGAATTACGCACGCAACTGATCGACCTGCAACAGCGCCTCACCGCCCTGCAAGGCGAAACCCCGCTGATCCTGCCGACCGTGGATTACCAGGCCGTGGCCTCGGTGGTCGCCGACTGGACCGGCATCCCGGTGGGCCGCATGGCGCGCAACGAACTGGAGACCGTGCTCAACCTCGACCAGCATCTGAAAAAACGCATCATCGGCCAGGACCACGCGCTGCAAATGATCGCCAAGCGCATCCAGACCTCCCGTGCCGGCCTCGACAATCCGAGCAAGCCGATTGGCGTGTTCATGCTGGCCGGCACCTCGGGTGTGGGCAAGACCGAAACCGCCCTGGCACTGGCCGAAGCCATGTACGGCGGCGAGCAGAACGTCATCACCATCAACATGAGCGAGTTCCAGGAAGCCCACACCGTGTCCACCCTCAAGGGCGCGCCACCGGGCTATATCGGCTACGGCGAAGGCGGCGTGCTGACCGAAGCGGTGCGGCGCAAGCCCTACAGCGTGGTGCTGTTGGACGAGGTGGAAAAAGCTCACCCGGACGTGCATGAGATCTTCTTCCAGGTGTTCGACAAGGGCGTGATGGAAGACGGCGAAGGCAGAGTGATCGACTTCAAGAATACCCTGATCCTGCTGACTACCAACGCCGGTACCGAGCTGATCTCCCACGTCTGCAAGGACCCGGCGAACATTCCCGAGCCGGAAGAAATCGCCAAGGCCCTGCGCCAGCCGTTGCTGGAGATTTTCCCACCGGCGTTACTGGGGCGCCTGGTGACGATTCCTTACTACCCGCTGAGCGACGAGATGCTCAAGGCGATCACGCGCCTGCAACTGAACCGCATCAAGAAGCGCGTGGAGAACACCCACAAAGTCGCCTTTGACTACGACGATGCGGTGGTCGATTTGATCGTCTCGCGCTGCACTGAAACCGAAAGCGGTGGGCGCATGATCGACACTATCCTCACCAACAGCCTGCTGCCGGACATGAGTCGTGAGTTCCTCACGCGCATGTTGGAAGGCAAGGCGCTGGCGGGGGTGCGGATCAGCAGCCGGGATAATGAATTGCACTACGACTTCAGCGACGCAGATTGACCTGACGGGACACGGTCAAAATGTGGGAGCTGGCTTGCCTGCGATAGCGGTGTATCAGTCAACATCAATGTTGAATGTTCAATTGCTATCGCAGGCAAGCCAGCTCCCACATTGGATTCGGTTTCTTCAGTTATTACGACACTTACGGGTTAACCGATGCTATTCAACCAAGCCTCACGCCTGGCCAAGATCACCAGCCCTCTCGGGCCGGATGTGCTGTTGCTCAACGAAATGGGCGGCGGTGAAGAGTTAGGAAGGCTGTTCAACTATGAGCTGCAACTGACGTCCCTGGACGCCAACATCGACCTCAACCAGTTGCTCGGCAAGCCCATGAGCGTGGGCCTGCAACTGGCGGACGGTGGCGAGCGGCACTTTCACGGCATCGTCGCGCGTTGCAGCCAGAACATCGACCAGGGTCAGTTCGCCAGTTACCAGGTCACCCTGCGCCCATGGATGTGGTTGCTCAGCCGCACCTCCGATTGCCGGATTTTCCAGAACCTGAGCATCCCGCAGATCATCAAGCAGGTGTTCCGCGACCTGGGTTTTTCCGATTTCGAAGACGCCCTGAGCCGACCGTATCGCGAGTGGGAATACTGCGTGCAGTACCGCGAGACCAGCTTCGATTTCGTCAGCCGCCTGATGGAACAAGAAGGCATCTACTACTTCTTTCGCCATGAACAGGATCGCCACGTACTGGTGCTGGCCGACGCCTATGGCGCCCACACCACGGTGCCGGGCTACGGGTCGATCCCCTACTACCCCAAGGACGAGCAGCAACGCGAACGCGACCATATGCACAACTGGCACTTGGCGCAGGAGGTGCAGCCGGGTTCGCTGGAGCTCAACGACTACGACTTCCAACGCCCCAGCGCGAGCATCGACGTGCGCTCGGCCATGCCGCGCCCACACACCGGCGGCGACTATCCGCTGTACGACTACCCCGGCACCTACGTGCAAAGCGCCGACGGCGAACACTACGCACGTACCCGCATCGAAGCCCTGCAAACCCTGCACGAGCAGATCGAGTTCGCCGGCAATGCGCGTGGCCTGGGGTCGGGCCACCTGTTCAGCCTCACCGGCTTCAGTCGTCAGGATCAGAACCGCGAATACCTGATCGTCGGCTGTCGCTACTACATCGTCCAGGAAAGCCTGGAGAGCGGCGGCGGCTCCGGTTCGGCGCAATTCGAAAGCAGCCTGACCTGCATCGACGCACAACAGAGTTTCCGCCCACTGGCCAACACCCATCGCCCTATCGTCAAAGGCCCGCAGACTGCATTGGTGGTGGGCCCCAAAGGCGAGGAAATCTGGACCGACCAGTACGGCCGCGTGAAGGTGCATTTCTACTGGGACCGCCACGACCAATCCAACGAGAACAGCTCGTGCTGGATCCGTGTGTCGCAATCCTGGGCCGGCAAGAACTGGGGCTCGATGCAGATTCCACGAATCGGCCAGGAAGTGATCGTCAGCTTCCTTGAAGGCGATCCGGACCGCCCGATCATCACCGGGCGGGTGTACAACGCCGAGCAGACTGTGCCTTACGACCTACCGGAAAACGCCACCCAGAGCGGCATGAAAAGCCGCTCCAGCAAAGGCGGCACGCCGGCCAACTTCAATGAAATCCGCATGGAGGACAAGAAGGGTCTGGAGCAGTTGTATATCCATGCCGAGCGCAATCAGGACATCGTGGTGGAGGTGGATGAAAGCCACTCGGTGGGGCATGACCGCAACAAGAGTATTGGCCATAACGAGACGGTGACCATCGGCAGCAATCGTCTGCGGGTTGTGCGCAACAACGACACGGTGATCGTGGGTGGCGCCAAGTCCGACAGCGCCGCCACGCACTACACCATCGAGGCCGGCGAGAGTATTCGCCTGGTGTGCGGCGACAGTGTGATCGAGCTCAAGGCAGGCGGGGATATCAACCTGACCTGCGGCTCGTTCAACCTGTTTTCCACCGGCAGCAGCAAGATCCAGACAAAGGGCAAACTGGACATCAACCTGGGCAGTGACAAGGGCACATCGCCCGGCGCCCAGGGCGTGCAAGACACGATCAAGTCCGCCGTCGAATCAAAATTCCCCGGCAAGCCCGGCGCTGGTCAATAACGAGACTTCTTCACCATGAATTACCTGATCAACGAAGCCCAATTCACCCTGCCCGATGCCGAGGTACAGGACACCTCGATCAATATCCTCAAGTTCGCCAAGCTGGGCACCACCCTAGTGGTGAGCCGCAGCCCGTTGGCGGACGGCGAGAGCCTGCAAAGCAATTTCGAAGGCCAGCTGAAAAAACTCGAGCAGCAGGTCAAGGATCTGCGCTATTCCCCAGCACAAGCGGTCAAGGTCGGTCCGACGCAGGACATCGACGCCTTTGAAGTACAGAACCGTTTCAACAAAGGCAGCGACAACATTTACCAATATCAGCTGGCAATGCAGATACCCGGCACCCGCCAACTGATTGCACTGAGCTACGTCAAGACCCAGCCCCTGGGCCCTGCCGAGGCGGCTCATTGGGCAACGCTGAAAAACACGCTCAATTTTACTGCTACGCCCTGAGTCGAGCCTGAGCGATGAGTGACGATCTTTGGGCTGCCCGCGAAGGCGACGCACTGCTGCACACCTCGGTGATGGCCGATATTCTCGGCGGTGTGCTGGAAGTGGCCGCCTATGCGGCGATCACTACTGTGGGCTGCCTGGCCGTTGCCGGAGCGGTGTTCCTCGCGACCGGTGCAACCATTGCCACAGGCGGTGTTGCATTGGTTTTGGTGGTGGGCGCGGTCGTCGGCATCACCGCTGGGCTCACTGGCGCCGACTTGAAGATATCCAGTTGGTGCGAGTCCGCCGCCAACTGGGTGTTTCCGCCGGTGATCGATGCGTTCATCACCAGCGGCTCGCACAACGTGTTCATCAATGGCAAAAAGGCTGCCCGCGCTGCCGGCAAGATGACGGCTGTGCCCGTCGCGCCCAGCGAGCCGCCAGCGCCAAGCTTCCTGGATATGGCCGGAGAGTTTTTCTCGCAGATGTGGCGCCCGACGGTCGCCTCGCCTGCGCCCGGCACAGAGCCTTGCCCGCTGGACACCGTGGCGTGCAACAAGCACCCGCCCATGCCCCTGCAGTTCATTGCCGAGGGTTCCAGTTCGGTATTCATCAATGGTCAGCCGGCGGCACGCAGCGGGGATCGCAGTACCTGTGACGCCAAGATTGGAACGGCTGAGGGTCTGATTTCGCCGGATGTGCGCATTGGTGGCGAGACCATTGTGGTGCAGGAGATTCGTAGCGGGAAAACGCCGGGGGTGGGGCTGGCCATTGCCGTGGTGATGGCGTTGCGGGGCAACTTGAAATGTTTCTGGACCAAGCTGCCGTGCATGATCGGAAGTGCGCTGGTGGGGGGAGCGATTTCTTATGGGACCGCCAAGGTCACCTCTGCGCTCAAGGGCGCCATGAATGGCTCGCCCAATCCGGTGCACAGTGCGACGGGGGCCAAGGTCTTGGGCGAAGAGGAGGAGTTGGACTTTGTTCTGCCCGGCCTGCTCCCTATCGATTGGCAACGTTTCTACAACAGTCTCGATACACGTCGCAACGGCCTCTTCGGCGCAGGCTGGAGCGTCGACTATGAGGTGTCGGTCGAAATAGATGCCGACGAAAACCTGTTCTATATCGATGAGCAGGGACGGCGCCTGGAGATCGGTTATATCCCGTTGTCCGGTGGAGCGTTCGATCCGGGCGAAGGCCTCGCGGTGAGACGCAGCGGTGATGGCGCGGTATTGATCGAGAGCATCGACGGTCTGTATCGGCTGTTCGAAATCGACCCGCAGAACAACTCACGGATGCGCTTGCACCTGCTGGGTGATCGCAATGAAGGACGGATCTTTCTCGATTACGATGCTCAGGGAAGGCTTCACCGCTTGCGTGACACCCATGATTTCATGCACGTCGAGTTGAGTTATACAACTCAGCATCCGCGTCGTGTGAGCCACATCGAGCGGCGTTACCTGCGCCAGGACCATTTCGATGCACGCAGCGACGTACTTGTCAGTTATCGCTATGACAGCAACGGCGATCTTGCCGAAGTATTGGATGCCCAAGGCACAACCCTACGGCGCTTTGCCTACGACAGCAGCAGACGCATGGTCGAGCACCAATTGGCGAGTGGTCTGCGTTGCTTCTACCAATGGGTTGAAGTACCTGGGCCAAACGGCCCGGAATGGCGCGTCAGTCGGCACTGGACAGATGCGGGTGATGAATACACCTTCGACTACGACTTGGATGCGGGCATTACACGCGTAACCGATGGGTTGATGCGCGTCAGCACTCGGCATTGGAACCCGCAATATCAGATCACCCGATACGTTGATAACGCGGGCAGTATCTGGGAATTCGAATGGAACGAAGATCGCCAGTTTGCAGGCGCGATTGACCCAAAGAACGGCAGATGGCGCTTCTGTTACGACGACTCCGGCAACCTGAGTACAGTGACCGATCCGCTGGGCAGGACCCGTGGCACACAATGGCTTGCGCATTGGGCATTGCCTCAGATTGAAACCGACCCTGCGGGCAATAGTTGGCATTACCGCTACGACCAACGTGGTAACTGCATTGAGGAAGTCGATCCACTGGGCAACCGCACGCGCTATGTCTATGACGGTTTCGGCCAGCCGGTGCGCATCATCGATGCGACGGAAAAATCCAGAACATTGCATTGGAACGAGTGGAGCCAACTGGTCGAAGAAGTCGATTGTTCCGGTTATCCGACGCGTTATCAATATGACGCGTTTGGCAATCTGGTGGTGCAGACCAATGCCGAAGGTGAATCGGTGCGTTACCGATACGGCCCTCAGGCGCTGCTTCTGGAATGTCAGCTTCCGGACGGCCGCGTCGAACAATTCCAACGCAGCGCAAGTGGTTATCTGACTGCCCACGTAGACCCTGCCGGCAGCACCACACGCTATGCCTATGACATTCGCGGTCTGGTCAAACAGCGCTGGGACGCGCATAACCGTTCGGTCATGTTCGATCATGATGCCTACGGACGTCTGAGCAAGCTGACCAACGAGAACGGTGAGAGTTATCGCTTTGAGTGGGACGCAGCCGACCGCATGGTGCAGCAGCAGGACCTGGATAAAAGCCGGCGCTGCTACACCTATGATCCGCTGGATGATGTCGTCGCCGTTGACTACCTGCCGGGAACGGAAGGTGAGCCGGTAGCGCCGCTGTCACATCAGTTTCAGCGAGATCCCGTGGGACGCCTGGTCAGCAAAATAACTGCGGACGGTACCACCAGCTACGCGCACGACCTCAACGACCAACTGGTCGGTGTTACTTTCACGGCGCCTGATGGTAGTGAGCAATTACTTGGCTTCAGCTATGACGCCATGGGGCAGCTCCTTGAGGAGAAAAGCTCGGCAGGGTCTGTGCAGCATCGTTACGACGAACTGGGAAATCTGATTCAAACCGGCTTGCCTGATGGTCGATGGCTGAACCGCCTGTATTACGGCAGTGGCCACCTGCATCAGTTGAATCTCGATGGAAAGGTTATCAGCGACTTCGAGCGTGATCGCTTGCATCGCGAAGTGCAGCGTACTCAGGGTCAACTCAAGACAAGCACTGCGTACGACCGTAGCGGAAGGGTTCGGTCCCGACAGCGTCGCAGCATCGACCAACCATGGCAGCTGCCACCACTGGTAGAGACCGACTATAGCTACGATCCCAGCGACAACGTGATTGGACGTCATCGTGTTGATCGCGTGCACGATCATCAAGAGCATCTGGGTTACGACAGTACCGAACGGATTCTTGTCAGCCACCAGGCAGGACGGAGCGAAACCTGCGCCTATGATGCCGCAGCCAACCTGCTCGATAGTTCACATCAAGGTGGCTTGGTAAAACATAACCGGCTGCTGACCTATCAAGATAAGCGTTACCGGTACGACGCCTTGGGTCGCATGGTCGAAAAGCGCAGTGCCTCTCGCGGTTTACAGCGCTTTGTCTACGATGCGGAAAGTCGTCTGATTGAAGTACGAAATGATAGCGGCAACAGGATAAGGATGACCTATGACCCCCTGGGGCGTCGCATTGAAAAAGCCGAGTATGGCAGCGATGGCTATCAGTTGGGGATGACGCGCTTCCTCTGGGACGAGCTGCGTCTCTTGCAGGAATCCAGGCATAGTCAGTCCAGCCTTTATATCTATGAAGATGAAGGCTACAAGCCCGTAGCCCGGGTCGACGGCACGGGGCCTGTGCAAAAAATCCGTCACTACCATAACGACCTCAATAGCCAGCCGGAGCAGCTAACCGAAGAAGACGGCGAAGTCATCTGGCGGACCAGTTATCGAATGTGGGGCGGTACGGTGGAGGAAGTGCGCGAGCCTACCTACATCGAAGAGCAGAACTTACGGTTTCAGGGGCAATATCTAGATCGAGAAACGGGACTGCATTTTAATACATTCCGGTTTTACGACCCGGATATCGGGCGGTTTACCACACCGGATCCTCTTGGGTTGGCGGGAGGGATCAATCTCTATCAATATGGGCCGAATCCAATCGCCTGGATCGACCCGTGGGGCTGGAAATGTTGGAGCACAGCAAGGAAAGGTGTTTGGAAAGCCGCGGGTGCCAATGCCCGGCCAGGCCAGTACTCAACTAGAAACCTGGCTCGAATGGCCCTAGGCAAGGCACCGCAGATGAGAATAGAGGTTCGTTATCGTAATACTCTGAGAAGCCGACTAAAGGGACGTGTTGGCACGACCAAGGAAATCACGGTGTCGATGGAGCTGAATCATCAATACATTCCACAACGCGCCGGATCAAAAGTGGCTCATGAAGATTGGAACTTGACCAAGGCGACGCCTTGGGGGCATGAGTCAATGGACAAGTATCGCCATACCGGCTGGGATTTGGTGAGAATTGTAAAAACCACAGGGCAATTTTAGAGAACCCTTTCAGGAGCAGCAGATATGAGTGAGTTGACTGATTTTCACGTTTTCTGGGGCACGGCAATGACTGTCGCGGAAAAAAAATCTGCCTCGATGGAAGATGAAAGCGCGGAGGATTTTGCTCGCAAGCTTTACGAGGAATATGTAGCGCAAGGCGCACCAAAAAATAAAAAAAAATGGCTAACGGAGCGACTCGATAACGAATACCTTTGCATGAAGGATAAACCCGTATGGGTAGGCGAACCTGCCTGGCTATATCATCAGGGTCTCCCTATGGTCTTTTTGCATCAATTCCTGGTACCCCCTACAGCGCAGCACATCAAAGAAAGGATATCGCTAGGTGAAACTGTTTATGTATTTGGTGCAAAACACCTTGTTAAAAGGCCATCAGGGGATATATGGACCGATATCTATCGGATGGCTGTGCAAACTTACGAGGGGGAAACAACGTGGGAAATCCTCAAGTAACCTCAAGGTTTTATTCCACATAAAAAATCTAAAAAGAGGACGGGACGGATTTATTCAGCTAAATCCGCCCTCATTGCATTTACAAATCTAGTCAGCGTCAGCTTCGTTCTGCTTAAGTGTGACCAATGTTTTAATCATCTTATTCATAAACGCGTAGCGCTTTTCAACATTTTCCATACGCGCCTTGTCAGTCGGCGCCTCCGATGACTCAGACGCCTCATACGGGGTATAGATAAGTCCGTAACGCTTAGCGATGTCGGGCATTTGGCTTTCTATCGCGTCCATCCGCTTCTCAAGGTTGGTCAAACGCCCCTGTGTATCCGTTGGCGCGTCGGGGCTAGCTACCACAGCCTTCGCGTCTGGGCCTTCGTTGATTAAAATGATGCTGTTGGTCAGAGACTCAGTGTTTATTTCTGCGCCTGTAAGACGCGCCTGCATTTTTTGCTCCTCCGTCGCGGCAGGGTCTACGGTACCCGTCGTGCCGTCTGGTTTCTTTACTTCTGCTCCAGGCATCTTTGCCTGTGCTGCAACCCTTTCTTCTAGGCCTTTGGAAACGAAATGCTGCCCCACGGTAAAACCGCTATTGACCAAATTACTGGTCCCTGACGTTAGAAGCGCATTACGTATAGTAATCGCGACTGACGGCGAAACCGGTGGGAAAGCGTTGTTCTGTTGCAAGCCGGCAATGTCATTTCCAGTGTTACGTGCCGCCCCGGGACCGTTCGATCCTCCCGCTGGCTTTTTAATAGGCGTATTGCCAGACTTGCCAGACTTGCCAGGCTTGCCAGGCTTGCCAGGTGGACGCCTGGAAGGGTTGCGAGACTTGGGAGGCTTGCCCTTGTGATTGACGCTGGCCCTTGGCGCGCCGAATCTTTCTGCAGTCCTTTTGCTTCGACTAACGAGTTCCTCAGGGGTCGCTTGAGGGTATTGAGCGCTCCCTTTGTTCTGACTGTAATCCGGTTTATCGTTTGAACTATTTGCCTCGGCCCCCGTACTACCCGACGTCGACGGCGATTTGATCTCCGTCTTTTTTTGCTGGGTTAATGGCGTGAGCAATGGAACACGGGACTGATCGAATATTTTCATATATACACCTCTAAAAATTAGTTTAGAGCGCGCTCCCTGCTGTCTCATGCCATATGTGTCAATCTGTACCGATGTAGTTCCATATCAACTATATAATTCGATTATTACTCAATAAAAACTCGCTACAACTCAGCTTCCACTTCAACCATTAATAATTCTGCAAGAGACAACTACTTATATTCCCCACTACCCTTTTTTCACCCCCAACAAAAATGGGCACCCGACCCAGTCGGCGTGCCCATTTTCTTTACCGCCCCGCCTCCCTTCGAGACGGTACCGCTTAACTTACGGGTTGACGCTATCTTTGAGCGACTTGCCCGGCTTGAACGCGACGGTGTTGCTTGCCTTGATCTTCACAGGCTCACCGGTTTGCGGGTTTTTGCCGGTGCGGGCGCCGCGGTGGCGTTGCAGGAAGGTGCCGAAACCCACCAGGGTGACGCTGTCCTTGCGGTGCAGGGCGCCGGTGATTTCTTCGAGTACGGCGTTAAGGACGCGGTTGGCCTGCTCTTTGGTGAGGTCTGCTTTTTCAGCGATGGCGGCTGCGAGATCTGGTTTACGCATAAATGAAGCCTCTTTGACGGTTTTTTGTTGTTATGTCCGTGCTGCTCTCTGGTGGAGCAGCGCCCAAGGCGCCGCAGGCTCTACTCTGCGGCAGACGGGAGTGAGGATGGCACGCCCTCGCACGCTCCGCCAGTCTCCCGGCGACCTTTCTACAGGCGAAACGGTGCTGATTCCGACAGAACGGCTGGCATTTACGCCAGCAATGGCGGAAGTTCTTTGTTCAGGGCCAGTTTTTCCATGACGGCGCTGCCGGTCAGCGCGTATCCCAGCAGGCGGCCGCTGGCGTCGCGACACAGGGCCTTGATGTCGGCGCCCTGCCCTTCGACGCTCCACACACCTTCGGTGCCCCGTGGCGCAGGTGACACCACCAGCGGGCAGACCGGGGTTTTCACGGTGACCGGCATAGGCCCATAGCTCACCGCCGTGGCGTTGCCGGCCAAGGTTTGCGCCAGGGCACGGGCGCAGCTCATCAGTGGCATCACGTACAGCAGGTTCAAGCCGTCGACCTCGGCGCAGTCGCCCAGGGCGTAGATGTTGGCGTGGGACGTCTTGAGGTGACGGTCCACCATGATCCCGCGATTGATTTGCAGGCCGGCGGCGGCGGCCAGGTCTACACGAGGACGCAGGCCGATGGCGGACACCACCAGGTCACAGTGGATCACATCACCGTCCGACAGGTGCGCCTCAAGGCCATCAGCCGTGCGTTGCAGGCGATTGAGCACCGGGCCCAGGTGGAAACGCGCGCCGATGCCTTCCAGCCCGGCTTGCACCGCTGCGGCAGCCGCCGGGTGCAGCAGGGTCGGCATGACCTGCTCACAGGGTGCGACCAGGTCGATTTCATAGCCGCCGAGGATCAGGTCGTTGGCAAATTCGCAGCCGATCAGGCCAGCGCCAAGCAACAACACGCGACGTTTGCCGGCAGCCGCGGCGCGAAAGCGCGCGTAGTCTTCCAGGTCGTTGATCGGAAAAATCAGTTCAGCACCATCGCCTTCAACCGGTACGCGCACGGTTTCTGCGCCCCAGGCCAGGACCAGGTCGCGGTAGGCCACCGCTTCCTCGCCGATCCACAGGCGCTTGTGGCCTGCGTCGATGCCGCTGACACGTGTATGGGTGCGCACTTCGGCCTTGAGCTGCTCGGCCATGGCGCCGGGTTCGGCCATGCTCAGGCCATCGGCTTCCTTGTTCTTGCCAAAGCCGGTGGAGAGCATGGGCTTGGAGTAGGAGCGCCCGTCATCCGCGGTGATCAGCAGCAATGGGGTCTCGCTGTCGAGCTTGCGAAACTCCCGGGCTACGTTGTAACCGGCCAACCCTGTGCCGATGATCACGACGGGTGCGTTCATTCCTTTCTCCTTGTAGTACGTGTCTTAAACTAAGAATTAGCCGATTTCGATCATTTCGAAATCCATTTTGCCCACGCCGCAGTCCGGGCACAGCCAGTCTTCCGGGACGTCTTGCCACAGCGTGCCCGGAGCAATTCCGTCATCCGGCCAGCCGTCCGCTTCGTTGTAGATCAAGCCACAGACGATACATTGCCACTTCTTCATTACGTGCTTCCTCAAGTCCAGGCATTTTGGCCGGCGGTCGATGGATCCAGCGTTGCCGCACGGCTCAGGGCGTTTTGTACTGATCGAGGCCGGCAGATGCAAGCACGATCGACGCAAACGGCCGGTTTGGCGCGGCAAAAGTTCAGGGTGCCATGGTAAGCTCGCCGCCTCTTTTGCTGCCAATACTGACTCACCGTGCCGCACTCAATCGCCCCTTCCGATGCTTGCCAATGGCTGACCCAGAGCCTTCTGAGTCCCTTGCCCACGCCCTTGACCCTCAACTGGCTGTTTGACGAAGGCTCGCTGACGCGACGGCTGACAGGGCTGTCCAACGACGGTTTCAGCGTGACGCCGCTGTTCGAAGGCTGGCAGCCATTGCGCGACGATGAATGTGCCGCCCTGGGCCTGGCCCCGGCCAGCATCGGCTGGGTGCGCGAGGTGTACCTGCGTGGGCATGACCAGCCGTGGGTGTTTGCCCGCAGCGTGGCGGCGCGCAGTGCCTTGCAGGGCGACGGGCTGCACATGGACGAGCTGGGCAGTCGCTCGCTGGGGGAGCTGTTGTTCTGCGACCGCGCCTTTACCCGCCAGGCCATCGAAGTGTGCCATTACCCTCGCCCATGCCTGCCGGCAGCGGACCAGACCGACGGTTTGTGGGCGCGCCGCTCTCGCTTCGATCGCGGCGCGCTGAGCGTGCTGGTGGCAGAAGTCTTCCTGCCGAGTTTCTGGCACGCGCTGCATGACCATCCGGAGAACTGCTGATGTATCAACGTTTGCTCAAGTCCTTGAACCGCCTGAACCCCAGGGCCTGGGATTTCATTCAGTTGACGCGCATGGACAAGCCCATCGGCATCTACCTGTTGCTGTGGCCGACATTGTGGGCACTGTGGATCGCCGGCAAGGGTTCGCCGTCGCTGCTTAATATCGTGATTTTCGTGTTGGGCGTGGTGCTGACCCGCGCCGGTGGCTGCGTGATCAATGATTGGGCTGACCGCAAGGTCGATGGCCATGTGAAGCGCACCGAGCAACGCCCACTGGTGAGCGGCAAGATCAGCTCGAAAGAGGCATTGGTGTTTTTTGCCGTGCTGATGGGTATCAGCTTCCTGCTGGTGCTGCTGACTAACGCCAGCACTATCCTGCTATCCCTGGGCGGCCTGGCGCTGGCAGCCAGCTACCCGTTCATGAAGCGCTACACCTATTACCCGCAGGTAGTGCTGGGCGCGGCGTTTTCCTGGGGCATGCCGATGGCGTTTACCGCCGAGACCGGCCATCTGCCCGCTACCGCGTGGTTGCTGTATATCGCCAACCTGTTGTGGACCGTGGGCTACGACACCTATTACGCCATGACCGACCGTGATGACGACTTGAAGATCGGGGTGAAATCCACCGCCATTCTGTTTGGTGATGCTGATCGCGTGATCATCCTGACCCTGCAAGGGCTGTCGCTGGTGTGCCTGTTGCTGGCCGGCACGCGGTTTGAACTGGGGGGTTGGTTCCAACTGGGGTTGCTGGCGGCGGCGGGCTGTTTTGCCTGGGAGTTCTGGTACACGCGGGACAGGGACCGCATGAAGTGCTTCAGGGCGTTCTTGCATAACCATTGGGCCGGGTTGGCGATTTTTGTCGGGATTGTGGTGGATTACGCGGTTCGGTAGTGCAGGACTGACGCCATCGGGGGCAAGCCCCCTCCCACATTTTGATGTGTGGATACATTCAAGTGTGGGAGGGGGCTTGCCCCCGATGGATTCAGCAGCGCCGCAGACTTAAGGCTTGATGATGTGCCAGGCGCCACCCTTGCCATCCCCGGTCTTGTCACCGGCTTTCTTGTCGTCCTTGTAGGTGTAGACCGGCTTGCCTTTGTAGGCCCACTGGCTGGTCTGGTCGTCGCGGGTGATCACCGTCCACTCACCGTCACCGGTCGTGGTGTCGGTGGACTCGGCCTTCAACGGCGGCCAGTTGGTCGCGCACTGGTCCTTGCACACTGACTTGCCATCGGCGTCCTTGTCGAAGGTGTAGAGCGTCATGCCCTTGTGATCCACCCACATCCCGTCTTTAGTCATCGCAGGCTCTGCCGCAAACGCCAGGCCTGGCAGCGCCAAGGCTGCGGATAGCAGCAGGGCTTTCCAGGAAATCGTGCTGTAAGTCATCGGAACCTTCCTTTTGTGGTTGTCAGGATTCGGACCCAAAGGGTAGTCCAGAGTGCCCTGAATTGCCCAAGCGACTAAATTACTGTCACACGACTGCAATAATTCCGTTATCTAATGCGGCGCAAGACAGTTAAATGACAAGAGGATTTTGAGCATGGTTGGCAGGAGCATTCTGATTGTTGACGACGAAGCGCCCATTCGCGAGATGATCGCCGTTGCGTTGGAAATGGCCGGCTATGACTGCCTGGAGGCGGAAAACTCCCAGCAGGCCCACGCCATTATCGTCGACCGCAAGCCGGACCTGATCCTGCTCGACTGGATGCTGCCCGGCACGTCCGGCATCGAGTTGGCCCGGCGCCTCAAGCGTGACGAACTGACCGGGGATATCCCGATCATCATGCTCACCGCCAAGGGTGAAGAGGACAACAAGATCCAGGGCCTGGAAGTGGGCGCCGATGACTACATCACCAAACCTTTTTCCCCTCGGGAGCTGGTGGCGCGCCTCAAAGCCGTATTGCGCCGTGCCGGACCGACCGATGGCGAAGCGCCGATCGAAGTCGACGGCCTGATTCTGGACCCGATCAGCCACCGCGTGACCATCGACGGCAAGCCCGCCGAGATGGGCCCGACCGAATACCGATTGCTGCAATTCTTCATGACCCACCAGGAGCGCGCCTACACCCGCGGCCAATTGCTGGACCAGGTATGGGGCGGCAATGTGTATGTGGAGGAGCGCACCGTGGACGTGCATATTCGCCGCTTGCGCAAAGCCTTGGGCGACGCGTACGAGAATCTGGTACAAACCGTGCGCGGCACCGGCTATCGGTTTTCCACCAAAAGCTGAGCCAGCCCCTTCCTCCCTTAACAGCTGACAAGGACGCATGTTTAAGTGAACCAGAACTGGCATGGCACCCTGATCCGCCACATGCTTCTGTTGATCACTGCTTGCCTGCTGGTCGGGCTGATCAGTGGCTATTACGGCTGGAGCCTGGCCGCCGGCATCGCGTTGTACCTGGGCTGGACCCTCAAACAATTGCTGCGCCTGCATGAATGGCTGCGCCAGCACAAACCCGACGAGGCGCCGCCCGATGGCTATGGCCTGTGGGGTGAGGTGTTCGACAGCATCTACCACCTGCAACGCCGCGACCAACGGGTACGCGGGCGCCTGCAAGCGGTGATCGACCGGGTGCAGGAATCCACCGCGGCGCTCAAGGACGCCGTGATCATGCTCGACAGCGACGGCAATCTGGAATGGTGGAACCGCGCCGCCGAAACCCTGCTGGGTCTCAAGACGCCACAAGACAGCGGCCAGCCGGTGACCAACCTGGTGCGCCACCCGCGCTTCAAGGAATACTTCGAGCAGGACAACTACGAAGAAGCCCTGGAAATCCCGTCGCCCACCAACGACCGCGTACGCATCCAGCTGTACCTGACGCGCTATGGCAACAATGAGCACTTGATGCTGGTGCGTGATGTGACCCGCATCCATCAGCTTGAACAGATGCGCAAGGACTTCGTCGCCAACGTCTCCCACGAGCTTCGCACACCGCTGACGGTGATCTGCGGCTACCTGGAGACGCTGCTGGACAACGTCGACGAGATCAACCCGCGCTGGAGCCGCGCCCTGCAGCAGATGCAGCAGCAAGGCTCGCGGATGCAGACCCTGCTCAACGACTTGCTGCTTTTGGCCAAGCTTGAAGCCACCGATTACCCTTCGGATAACCACCCGGTGGCAGTGCAAAGTCTGCTGCACACCATCAAGAATGACGCCCAGGCGCTCTCCGGCGAACGCGGCCAGCAGATCACCCTGGAAGCCGACCCGACGGTGCTGCTCAAGGGCAGTGAGGGCGAGTTACGCAGCGCGTTCTCCAATTTGGTGTTCAACGCGGTGAAGTACACCCAGGACAAGGGCAATATCCGTATTCGCTGGTGGGCCGACGAACAGGGCGCGCACCTGAGCGTGCAGGACTCGGGTATCGGCATCGACGCCAAGCATCTGCCGCGCCTCACCGAACGTTTCTACCGCGTTGACTCCAGCCGCAACTCCAACACCGGCGGCACGGGGCTCGGCCTGGCGATCGTCAAGCATGTGTTGTTGCGCCATCGGGCGCGCCTGGAAATCAGCAGCGTGCTGGGGCATGGCAGTACGTTTACCTGCCATTTTCCGACAACGCAGGTAACGCGTTCGCCAGTGATCGACAATGATGAATAACTCAAATACAGCACAAATCTAAATGTGGGAGGGGGCAAGCCCCCTCCCACATTGGATTTGTATGCTTTTGGAGAACAGGTTCCTTGCCCCGCCCGGCAGCGGGCACTAGGCAAGCGCCCCGTCAGCCGCTACATTGGCCGACTTGCGCCTGCCTTTCAGGCTCACCTGTCATCCCTTATTGAACACACGGAACCTGCAAAACCCCATCATGGACCCTTCCCCTGGCATTACCCTCGCTACACTCTTCGCCGATTTCGGCATGATTCTTTTTGCACTGATCCTGGTACTGCTCAACGGTTTCTTCGTTGCGGCGGAATTTGCCATGGTCAAACTGCGTGCCACGCGGGTCGAGGCCATCGCCCACAAAAACGGCTGGCGCGGGCAGATCCTGCGTACCGTACACAGCCAGCTCGACGCCTACCTGTCGGCCTGTCAGCTGGGTATCACCCTGGCGTCCCTGGGCCTGGGCTGGGTCGGTGAACCGGCCTTTGCGCACATCCTCGAGCCAATGCTGGGCGCGATCGGCGTGCAGTCGCCGGAAGTGATCAAGGGCGTGTCGTTCTTTGCCGCGTTCTTCGTGATTTCCTACCTGCACATCGTGGTCGGTGAGCTGGCGCCCAAGTCCTGGGCGATTCGCAAGCCCGAGTTGCTGTCGCTATGGACGGCAGTGCCGCTGTACCTGTTCTACTGGGCCATGTACCCGGCCATCTACCTGCTCAACGCCAGCGCCAACGCCATCCTGCGCATCGCTGGCCAAGGCGAGCCTGGCCCCCACCATGAGCACCATTACAGCCGCGAAGAGCTCAAGCTGATCCTGCACTCCAGCCGTGGCCAGGACCCGAGCGACCAAGGTATGCGCGTACTCGCCTCTGCGGTGGAAATGGGCGAACTGGAAGTGGTGGACTGGGCCAACTCCCGCGAAGACCTGGTGACCCTGGATTTCAACGCCCCGCTCAAGGAAATCCTCGCGCTGTTCCGTCGCCACAAATTCAGCCGGTACCCGGTGTATGACGCGGTGCGCAATGAGTTCGTGGGCCTGTTGCACATCAAGGATCTGCTGCTGGAACTGGCCGCCCTGGACCATATTCCCGAATCCTTCAACCTGGCCGAACTGACCCGCCCGCTGGAACGCGTCTCGCGGCACATGCCGTTATCGCAACTGCTGGAGCAGTTCCGCAAAGGCGGCGCGCACTTCGCCCTGGTGGAGGAAGCCGACGGCAAGATCATCGGCTACCTGACCATGGAAGACGTGCTGGAAGTACTGGTGGGCGATATCCAGGATGAACACCGCAAGGCCGAGCGCGGCATCCTCGCCTACCAGCCCGGCAAACTGCTGGTACGTGGCGACACGCCGCTGTTCAAAGTCGAACGCCTGCTGGGCGTCGACCTGGACCACATCGAAGCCGAAACCCTGGCCGGCCTGATCTACGACACCCTCAAGCGCGTGCCGGAAGAAGAGGAAGTGCTGGAAGTGGAAGGCTTGCGGATCATCATCAAGAAGATGAAAGGGCCCAAGATAGTACTGGCCAAGGTCTTGCTGCTGGACTGACCTTCGATTGCCCAATGCAAAATTGGGCAATATCCCAAGCGTCGTGACGACCTAAACGATCGTCACGCAGGCAGCGCGTTGAAACAGATATCCACATTCATCTGCGCCGCGGCCGACAGATTGACTAACGCATCAAGAGAACACTTGTCGATCTTGCCGTTAAGTACGTCGTTCAGGCGAGGCTGGCTGATACCCAGCCTTAGCGCCGCATCCTTCTGGGACAGCTCCCAGCTACGAATGGTGTTGCACAACTCCAACAGCAGCTTTGAGCGTAGGCGCATATTGGCGGCTTGCGCTGGCGTGTCCTCCAGAGCATCCCACACAGAGTTGAAACGTTCGGTATGTAACTTTTGATTTGTCATGGGCTTAACCTAATTCCTGCAATCTGGCACGCGCCAATTCGATATCCCGCCCTTCGGTTTTCCGTGTGGTCTTGCGCAACGCGTGCAGCACATAGACAGCTTCAGGCCGATTGACCACGTAGAACACTCGAAACGCTCCCGACTCTTCAGTGATCCGAATCTCATTGACGCCCCTCCCGATCGTTTTCATCGGCTTGCAATCGAAGGGCTGCTCACCCTGTTGCAACAGATCCAACTGAAAACCGGCTGCCCTTCGGGCGTCGAGAGGAAAATCCTTGAGATCCTTGAGCGAGCTTCCTAGAAACACCACATCCTTGTGCCTTGGCATTGACTTCTCCTTTCCTGGAAAGAAAAAGCGTAATCGACGACTCAACCAAAGGCGGTGCAGCTTTGTTTCAAGGCATAGCAAAGGCTCGACAACACTGAAGCGTTATCGAGAGCCTATATCGGAACAGATATAAATCAAGCCATCTAGCAGGAATCAGACAACCGGTCGATTGCTTGATTCAGGCCATCAGGCACCCGGCACAAAATGCTTCTGCGCCGTACCGCGCGCAATCAGGCGCGAGATGTAGTCCAGCTTCTGCGCATCCTGGTCGATAAAGCGAAAGGTCAGTTGCAACCAGTCGCTGTCGGGCTTGGGCTCGTAGGCGACGATGGCATGCAGGTAGCCGTTGAGGCGTGCGACTTCGGCGTTGTCGCCCTGCTCAAGGTCGAGCACGGCGCTTTCCAGTACCTGAGGCAGGACGTCGCCGCGCTTTACCACCAGCAACGCTTCCTTGATGCTCAGGGCCTTGATCACGCATTGCTGAGTGCCGCTGGAGAGGCGCAACTGGCCCTGACCGCGACTGCCAGCCGGCGCCGCTGCTGCTGGGGCCTTCACGGGTGGGGTGTTGAGCAGACCTTTACTGGGTGCCGCCACCGGGGCCGGCTTGACCGCTTCGGGTCTGCCGCCGGTCAGGGCGCTCAGGGAGTCGTTGCCGAAGGCCGAGTTCATCTTGGTCGGCGCGCTGGCGATCAGTGCGTCGAGGCGGCCGATCTTGTGCAGGGCCTGCTTGACCTTGTTGAGCAGTTGCTCGTTGGTGAACGGTTTGCTGACATAGCCGGAAACGCCGGCCTGGATCGCCTGAACCACGTTTTCCTTATCGCCACGGCTGGTCACCATCACGAACGGCATGGCCTTCAGATGCGCTTGCTCGCGGCACCAGGTCAAGAGCTCAAGACCGGACATCTCAGGCATTTCCCAGTCACACAGCACCAGGTCGAAGGTTTCGCGCATCAGGATGGATTGCGCCTTTTTGCCGTTCACCGCATCTTCGATCTTGATTCCGGGGAAGTAATTGCGCAGGCACTTCTTCACCAGGTCGCGAATAAACGAGGCGTCATCCACCACCAATACACTGACTTTGCTCATCGACCCTTCATCCTATAAAAACCTCGGCTGGCAGTACGCCTGACTGATGGCATTTTGCCAAAACCTTGCAGTCACGTTCGGACTTTATTCGCCGCCCGCGCAAAAAATTCAGCTGCCACAAACGAAAACGCCCGGCCAATGGCCGGGCGTTAATTTCACGGGCAACCTTACTTATCGTCAGGTTCGCCTGGAACATTAGGCGTTTGATCGGCGGAGCCTTCAACTTCGGCCTTCATGCGCTTGAGGCCCATGTGCCGAACGTCGGTGCCGCGCACCAGGTAGATCACCAGTTCCGAGATATTACGCGCGTGATCGCCGATCCGCTCCAGGGAGCGCAGCACCCAGATAATGCTCAAGACCCGCGAGATAGAGCGTGGATCTTCCATCATGTAGGTGGCCAGCTCACGCAAGGCGGTCTTGTACTCGCGGTCGATGACCTTGTCGTACTGAGCCACCGACAACGCCAGGTCTGCATCGAAACGCGCAAACGCGTCGAGGGCATCGCGCACCATGTTGCGCACCTGGTCGCCGATATGGCGCACTTCCACATAACCGCGTGGCGCTTCACCTTCTTCGCACAGTTGGATGGCACGCCGGGCGATCTTGGTGGCTTCGTCGCCAATGCGCTCCAGGTCAATCACCGACTTGGAGATGCTGATGATCAAACGCAGGTCCGAGGCCGCCGGCTGGCGACGAGCAAGAATGCGCAGGCACTCTTCATCGATATTGCGTTCCATCTGGTTGATCTGGTCATCGATCTCGCGCACCTGCTGGGCCAGGCCCGAGTCGGCCTCGATCAGCGCGGTGACGGCATCGTTGACTTGCTTCTCCACCAGCCCGCCCATCGCCAGGAGGTGGCTGCGCACTTCCTCAAGCTCGGCGTTGAACTGCGCGGAGATGTGATGGGTAAGGCCTTCTTTGCTAATCATGTTGGCGTCCTTGGAGCGTCCGGTAAGGTGCGGAGAACCGCAGCGTCAGTGCAATCAGAACCACAGCTTCCTAGCCGTAGCGACCGGTGATGTAGTCTTCGGTCTGCTTCTTCGCCGGATTGGTGAACAGGGTATCGGTATCGCCGAACTCCACCAGCTTGCCCATGTACATGAACGCGGTGTAGTCCGAAACCCGCGCCGCCTGTTGCATGTTGTGGGTCACGATAACGATGGTGAACTTGGACTTGAGCTCGTAGATCAGCTCTTCGACTTTCAAGGTCGAGATCGGGTCGAGCGCCGAGCACGGTTCGTCGAGCAGCAGCACTTCCGGCTCTACGGCGATGGTACGGGCGATCACCAGACGCTGCTGCTGGCCGCCGGACAAGCCAAGTGCCGACTCGTGCAGACGGTCCTTGACCTCGTCCCACAACGCGGCGCCCTTGAGAGCCCATTCAACCGCTTCGTCGAGGACGCGCTTCTTGTTGATGCCCTGGATGCGCAGGCCATAGACCACGTTTTCATAAATGGTCTTGGGGAACGGGTTGGGCTTCTGGAACACCATCCCCACCCGGCGTCGCAACTCGGCCACGTCTTCACCCTTGCGGTAAATATTGGTGCCGTAGAGATTGATCGCACCTTCCACACGGCAACCGTCCACCAGGTCATTCATACGGTTGAACGTGCGCAGTAATGTCGACTTGCCGCAGCCGGACGGGCCGATAAAGGCGGTCACGCGCTGCTTGGGGATGTTCATGCTGACGTCGAACAGCGCTTGTTTTTCGCCGTAGTACAGGCTCAGGCCCGGGACTTCGATGGCCACGGTTTCCTGGGCCAGGCTCAGGCTCTGTTTGTCGCGACCCAGGGCAGACATGTTGATGCCGTGAGGTTGGTTTTCGTGTTGCATGGGATGCTCCCTGTGCTACCAATTCGTTTCGTTGAACCGCCGGGGCGGCTTACTCAAATTCTGTGTCTGTGGGAGCTGGCTTGCCTGCGATGGCATCACTGCGGTCTTACTGATACACCGCGTCGTCTGCATCGCAGGCAAGCCAGCTCCCACAGGGGGCCGTGTTAGCTGTCCAGCGCCTTGTATTTTTCGCGCAGGTGGTTACGGATCCACACCGCCGACAGGTTGAGCGTGGCGATCACCAGCACCAGCAGCAACGCGGTGGCGTACACCAGCGGCCTTGCGGCTTCGACGTTAGGGCTCTGGAAGCCGACGTCATAAATATGGAAGCCCAGGTGCATGATTTTCTGGTCCAGGTGCAGGTACGGATAGTTGCCGTCCAGCGGCAGCGACGGCGCCAGCTTCACTACGCCCACCAGCATCAGCGGCGCCACTTCGCCGGCGGCGCGGGCCACGGCGAGGATCATGCCGGTCATCATGGCCGGGCTGGCCATCGGCAGCACGATCTTCCACAGCGTTTCCGCCTTGGTCGCGCCCAGTGCCAGGGAGCCTTCGCGCACCGTGCGAGGGATCCGCGCCAGGCCTTCTTCGGTGGCCACGATCACCACCGGCACCGCCAGCAGCGCCAGGGTCAGCGAGGCCCAGAGCAGGCCCGGAGTACCGAAGGTCGGGGCCGGCAGGGCTTCGGCGAAGAACAGACGGTCAACCGAGCCACCCAATACATAGACGAAGAAGCCCAGGCCGAATACGCCGTAGACAATGGCCGGTACGCCCGCCAGGTTGTTCACGGCGATACGGATGATCCGCGTCAGGGTGTTCTGCTTGGCGTACTCACGCAGGTACACGGCCGCCAGCACGCCAAACGGGGTCACGATCATCGCCATGATCAGGGTCATCATCACGGTGCCGAAGATGGCCGGGAAAATCCCGCCTTCGGTGTTGGCTTCCCGTGGGTCATCACTGAGGAATTCCCAGACCTTGCTGAAGTAGAAGCCGATCTTGGTCAGGGTGCCCATGGCGTTAGGCTGGTAGGCGTGCACCACCTTGCCGATGCCGATCTCCACTTCCTTGCCGTTGCCGTCGCGGGCAGTCAGGGCGTCGCGGTTGAACTGAGCGTGCAGGTCAGCCAGGCGCGCCTCGATGTCCTGGTAGCGGGCATTCAGTTCGGCGCGGTCGGCATCCATATCGGCCTGGGCGGCGGCGTCGAGCTTGCCTTCCAGTTCCAGTTTGCGCCCGTGCAGGCGGATGCGTTCCAGGCCGGCGTTGATCGCACCGATATCAGTTTTTTCCAGGGTCTTGAGCTGGGCGGCGAGCTTGTTGACACGGTCCACGCGAGCTTGCAGCTCTGGCCATGCGGCCTCGCCTTCAGCGATGACCTTGCCGTCCTGCTTGACGTTGACCAGGGTGCCGTAAAAGTTGCCCCACTCACGACGCTCAATGGCCATCAGGTTGGCCGGCTTGGTCTGGTCCTTCAACCATTCGCCGACGATCCAGGTGAAGTCGTTGCCGTTCAAGTCGCGGTTGCCGACCTTGATCAGCTCGCGGGTCATGAATTCCGGGCCCTGGTCCGGCACCGGCAGGCCGGCGCTCTTGAGGCGCTCACGCGGCACTTCTTCTTTCTGTACCACTTCGCCGATGACGATATGGTTGGCCTGGCCCGGCACGTTGTAGTTGGCCTGGATCAGGTCGGCCGGCCAGAAGTGGCCCAGGCCACGCACGGCAATCACAGCCAGCAAACCAATGGTCATGATGACCGCGATGGACACCGCGCCACCGCTGATCCAGACGCCTGGGGCGCCGCTCTTGAACCATCCATTCAGGGAGTTCTGTTTCACAGACTTCTACCTTTCTTAAAGCGACGAGTATTTCTTGCGCAGACGCTGACGAATCAGTTCGGCGAGGGTGTTCATGATGAACGTGAACAGCAGCAGCACCAGCGCCGAGAGGAACAGCACGCGGTAGTGACTGCCACCGACTTCCGACTCGGGCATTTCCACCGCGACGTTGGCCGCCAGGGTGCGCAAGCCCTCGAACAGGTTCATCTCCATGACCGGGGTGTTACCGGTGGCCATCAGCACGATCATGGTTTCACCCACTGCACGGCCCATGCCGATCATCAGTGCAGAGAAGATGCCCGGGCTGGCGGTCAGGATCACCACGCGGGTCATGGTCTGCCACGGCGTGGCGCCCAGGGCCAGGGAGCCCAGGGTCAGGCCGCGGGGTACGCTGAACACGGCGTCTTCGGCGATCGAGTAGATGTTCGGGATCACCGCAAAACCCATGGCCAGGCCGACCACCAGGGCGTTGCGCTGGTCGTAGGTGATGCCAAGGTCGTGGGAGATCCACATGCGCATGTCGCCGCCAAAGAACCAGGTTTCCAGGTATGGACTCATGTACAGCGAGAGCCAGCCCACCAGCAGGATTACCGGGATCAGGATCGCGCTTTCCCAGCCGTCCGGCACCCGCAGGCGAATCGACTCGGGCAAGCGACTGAAGACAAAACCGGCGACTAGGATGCCGATCGGCAATAGCATCAGCAGGCTGAAAATGCCCGGCAAGTGCCCTTCCACGTACGGCGCCAGGAACAGGCCGGCGAAGAAGCCGAGGATCACGGTCGGCATGGCTTCCATCAGTTCGATCACCGGTTTGACCTTGCGGCGCAGGCTCGGGGCCATGAAGTACGCGGTGTAGATCGCCGCCGCAACCGCCAGTGGCGCGGCCAGCAGCATGGCGTAGAACGCAGCCTTCAACGTGCCGAAGGTCAGCGGGGCCAGGCTCATCTTGGGTTCGAAGTCGGTGTTGGCGGCGGTGGACTGCCAGACGTATTTAGGCTCGTCGTAGTTCTCGTACCAGACCTTGCTCCACAACGCGCTCCACGAGACTTCCGGGTGCGGGTTGTCGAGCAACAGCGGTTGCAGCTTGCCGCCGGCCTCGACGATTACGCGGTTGGCCCGTGGCGACATACCGAACAGGCCCTGGCCGTCGACCACCGGGTCGACCAGCAGGGTGCGGTGAGCGGTGCTGTGGAAAACGCCGAACTGGCCGGAGGCATCGAGCGCGGTGAAGCCTTTGCGGCGTTCTTCAGCACTGATTTCGACAATGGGCGCAGTGCCCATCTGGAAGGTGCGGATCTGTTTCAGGCGTTGCTCGCCATCCGGGTCGCGGGCCATGAACCACTGGGCCAGGCCGCCCTTGGAGTTGCCGACGATCAGCGAGATACCGCCCACCAACTGAGTGCTGGCGGTGACTTCGGCTGCGCCGTCTTCCAGGAGTTTGTAGCGACCGTTGAGGCTGTTGTCGCGCAGGCTGAACACATCGGCCAGGGCGCGACCGTTGATCACATAAAGCCATTGCTGGCGTGGGTCGACAAAGATGGCTTTCACCGGTTCGGTCATCTGCGGCAGCTCGATGCGCTTCTGCTCGCTGGTGACTTCACCGGTCATCATGTTTTCTTCGCGGCTCAACGACAGCACGTTCAGGTACGAACCCGCCGAACCGGCCACCACCAAGGTGGAGTCAGTGGCGTTGAGGGCGACATGCTCCAGTGGGCGACCGGCCTCATCCAACACGATCGGCGTTTCGCCGTAAGGGTATTCAATCGCTGGGGTGATGGTCTTCTTGCCGTCCGGGTACGACACTTTATAGGTGTGGCGGAACACCAGGGACTGGCCATTGGACAAACCAAGGATAACCAGCGGGCTGCCCGGCTGGTCTTCACCAATAGAAGCAACGCTGGCACCGGCCGGAAGCGGCAAGTCGACACGCTTGAGCTCGGCGCCGGAGTCCACTTCAAAGAACAGCGCCTGGCCCTTGTCGGAAACCCGCATGGCAACTTGGTTCTGTTCTTCAAGGGAGATCATCAACGGCTTGCCGGCGTCCTGCATCCAGGCGGGAGTCAGCGCGTCTTCCTTGGTCAACGAGGCGCCCTGGAACAGAGGTGCAACGACGTAGGCGAGGAAGAAGAAGATCAAGGTGATGGCGCCAAGGACGGCGAGGCCACCTACCAGCACATACCAGCGGGTCAGGCGATCCTTGAGCGCGCGAATGCGGCGCTTGCGTTGCAGCTCAGGCGTATTGAAATCAATGCGCTTGGGGGGAGAAGTTGTCGTCATGGTGGAATTGGCCAGATCATTCATGCGCACACCCTAGCGATCCTGTATGACAGAAAGATGACAGTGCAGTGACGCAACAAATCCGCCGCGAAGCAAAGCTGGCAGCGGACTTAAAATTAGGGATGTAACCGGGCTTTGTGTGGGAGCGGGCTCCCACACGGGCCCGGTATTACACCGGGTATCGCAGGCTTAGTTGCCTTCTTTCAGACCCAGCTCAGCCAAGGCCTTGGCGGCCACTTTGGCAGGCAGTGGGATGTAGCCGTCCTTGACGACAACTTCCTGGCCCTGCTTGGACAGCACCAGTTTCACGAACTCGGCTTCCAGCGGGGCCAGCGGCTTGTTCGGGGCTTTGTTGACATACACGTAGAGGAAGCGTGACAGCGGGTATTTGCCGTTCAGGGCGTTTTCTTCGCTGTCTTCGATGAAGTCAGTGCTGCCTTTCTTGGCCAGGGCCACGGTCTTCACGCTGGCGGTCTTGTAGCCAATGCCCGAGTAACCGATGCCGTTCAGCGAGGAGCTGATCGACTGCACGACAGAAGCCGAGCCAGGTTGTTCGTTCACGTTAGGCTTGTAGTCGCCTTTGCACAGGGCTTCTTCCTTGAAGTAGCCGTAGGTGCCGGATACCGAATTGCGACCGAACAATTGCACAGGCTTGTTGGCCAGGTCGCCGGTCACACCCAGGTCGCCCCAGGTTTTAACGTCAGCTTTGGCGCCGCACAGGCGAGTCGAGGAGAAGATCGCGTCGACTTGCTCCATGGTCAGGTGCTGGATCGGGTTGTCCTTGTGCACGAACACCGCCAGGGCGTCCACGGCAACCGGGATAGCGGTTGGCTTGTAACCGTACTTCTGCTCGAAGGCCGCCAGTTCGGTGTCCTTCATCTTGCGGCTCATCGGGCCCAGGTTGGAGGTGCCTTCAGTCAGCGCAGGTGGCGCGGTGGCGGAACCGGCAGCTTGAATCTGGATGTTGACGTTCGGGTATTCCTTTTTGTAACCCTCAGCCCACAAAGTCATCAGGTTAGCCAGGGTGTCGGAGCCGACGCTGGACAGGTTGCCCGACACACCAGTGGTCTTGACGTACGCCGGGATTGCCGGATCAACACCAGCGGCCACCGCGTTGGCGGTCGCAACGCCAGCAGCGACAAAAGTCATTGCCGCCATCAAACGTTTCAGTTTCATGCCTTGCTCCTAGCAGATAGGGATAATTGGATCGGGGCCAAGTATCGAGAGGCCGTGTGAACACTCTATGTCTGCAATGTGACAATTAGATGAAAGGCCACTATCGGGAAGCAAAGGCTGATGAGGAGCGAGACGTTGAATGAACGCCTCGCCACATTGGATCAAATTGGTTTCAGCGGCCGCGTTTCCACAGATACCCACCCACCAACATCCCCATCACACACAGGACGGCCACATAGTAAGCCGGGCCCATCGGGCTCTCCTTCATCAGCAGCGACACGGCCAATGGCGTCAACCCGCCGAACACGGCATAAGCAACGTTGTAGGAGAACGACAGGCCGCTGAAACGCACCACCGGCGGGAAGGCCTTGACCATCACGTAGGGCACCACGCCGATGGTGCCCACGAACAAACCGGTCAATGCGTACAACGGAAACAGCCAGTCCGGGTGGGCCATCAGGCTGTGATACAGCGTCCACGAGGTCGCCAGCAACAGTGCGCAACCGGTGACCAGCACGCGACCGGCGCCAAAACGGTCGGCCAGGGCACCCGAGGCGATGCAACCCAGGCTCAGGGTCACGATGGCCAGGCTGTTGGCTTGCAGTGCCATCGTGGGGCTGAAGTGGTAGACGGTTTGCAACACGGTCGGCGTCATCAGGATAACCACCACGACGCCGGCGGACAGCAGCCAGGTGAGCAACATCGACAACACAATGGCGCCACGGTGGTCACGCAGCACTGCACGCAACGGCAGCTCGGCAGCCAGGGTCTTGCGTTGCTGCATCTCAGCGAAGATCGGCGTTTCATGCAGCCAGCGGCGCAGATACACCGACAACAGACCGAATACACCGCCAAGCAGGAATGGGATCCGCCAGGCGTAATCGGAGACCTGCTCCGGGGTATAGGCCGTATTGATCGCAGTAGCTACCAGCGAGCCGAGCAGAATACCGGCGGTGAGGCCGCTGGTCAGGGTGCCGCAGGCGTAGCCGATGTGGCGCGGCGGAACGTGCTCGGAGACGAACACCCAGGCGCCCGGTACTTCGCCGCCAATCGCCGCACCCTGGATGACGCGCATCAGCAGCAGCAGTAGCGGCGCCCACAAGCCGATCTGCGCGTAGGTGGGCAGCAGGCCCATGATCAGGGTGGGCACGGCCATCATGAAGATGCTCAGGGTGAACATCTTCTTGCGCCCCAGCAGGTCGCCGAAGTGCGCCATGATGATGCCGCCCAGTGGGCGGGCCAGGTAGCCGGCGGCGAAGATGCCGAAGGTCTGCATCATGCGCAGCCATTCGGGCATGTCGACGGGGAAGAACAGTTTTCCGACCACGGTGGCGAAAAACACAAAGATGATGAAGTCGTAGAACTCCAGCGCCCCGCCCAAGGCAGACAGCGACAGGGTTTTGTAGTCGTTGCGGGTCAGCGGGCGCGAGGGCTGCGCACTGCTTGCGGGCACGGAGGACATGGCAAGGCTTCTCTTATAGTAATCATCGTAAAGGACTGCACGCCCGTGACTTGCGGCGGGTTTGGCAAGATAGCAAATCGCCTGAAAAAGCACAGCGCCAGGAACACAGTTGCGCGCAAAAGCCCCGATACAGCGTCTATTTACCGACCAAATGAGCGTGCGGAGGTCGTCGTGGCGCCAGGGTCTCGATATACTCGCCAGTGCAAGCGCCAGACCCGCTGTCTTGAGGGGCTGCTGTGCCAAAACGTTGTTGGGTACCGTCCAGCCGATTTGGCAGAGTTTCCCTTTAGTTCGCCTTACGAGAAACGCATCGAGCGGTGTATGTTGGTGCTGAAACGTTTTTCCAGAAGACGGCTATCCACTTCAAATACCCATGAAGCGTCACGGGTCAGAGGCACCCTCGGCATGATCGAACTCGAACAAGAAGATCCTATCCCGCAAGGCGATCTCGCCCTGCAAATCACTGCACTGCCGCGTGAAACCAATGGTTTTGGCGATATCTTCGGCGGCTGGCTGGTCGCGCAGATGGACCTGGCAGGCACGGCAATGGCCAGCAAGGTCGCCGGCGGGCGCGTAGCCACCGTCGCCATTGATCGCATGGCCTTCCTGGTACCGGTAGCCGTGGGTGCACAGCTTTCCTTCTATACCCAGGCTCTGGAAATTGGCCGCAGCTCGATCCAGATGATGGTCGAAGTGTGGAGCGATGACCCGCTGTCCAGCGAATGGCGCAAGGTCACCGAAGCGGTATTTGTGTTCGTCGCCATCGACGGCAGCGGTCGCACCCGTTCGGTACCGTCACGGGCGCGTTAAACCTCGCCGGGTTTTAACGGTCAATTGCCCCATTGCCTGCCACTTGAGAGAGCTTTGTTATGCCTACGCCCCACGTTGAGACGATGAAAATCGACGAGCTGGACTGCTGGCGCATCCGCCACAACGGCGCCGAGCTGATGGTGGCCCAACAGGGTGCGCATATCTTCAGTTACCAGCGCGAGGGCGAACAGCCACTGATATGGCCGAACCCCGCGGCGGTGTTCAAGCGGGGCAAAGGCATCCGTACCGGCGTGCCGGTGTGCTGGCCGTGGTTTGGTGTTTTCGACCGTAACCCGCAGAGCGTAAAAGCCATGCGCCAAAGCGATCAGCCTGCCGGCGCCCACGGCTTTGTGCGCACCGCGCTCTGGGAGTTGGCCGGGACGGCAATCGAAGGTGAAGCCCTGCGTATCGAGCTGGTGCTGCCGACTCCTGCGAACGGCTTTCCCGGCTGGCCCCATCAGGTTGACTTGACGCTGAGCCTGCTGCTGGACGAGCAACTGCATATCCGCCTCACCAGCCACAACCGTGGCACCGACACCGTGACCTTCAGCCAGGCACTGCACACCTACTTTGCTGTGAGCGACGTGCGCAACGTGCAGGTCGAGGGGGTGGATGGCTTGGCCTATATCGACACTGCTGATGGGTGGACCGAGAAGCAGCAATCCGGCTTGCTGCACTTCACTGGCGAAACTGATCGTATCTACCTGGATACGCCAGCGCAGTTGAGCATTGTGGATAAAGACTGGCAGCGCCGCGTCCAACTCATCAGCGAAGGCTCGAAGTCCACCGTGATCTGGAACCCGTGGACCGAACGAGCCAAAGCGCTTGATGACATGGCCGATGACGGCTGGCAGGGCATGTTGTGCATCGAGACGGCGAATGTGTTGGATGATGTGGTAAGCCTGGCCCCCGGTAAAAGCCACACCTTGGGCGTTCGTATCACCAATATCACTTTGTAAACCCAGTCAGAATGTGGGAGCTGGCTTGCCTGCGATAGCATCGCCTCAGTGCAACTGACACACCGAGTCGCCTGCATCGCAGATCAAGCCCGCTCCCACAGGGATTGGTAGCGCCAGTTAGAGATCGGACTCCTTCACCACCCGCACCTTCCCCGCCTCCAGCGCATACGCGGCATCGGCCAAGTCATTGTTGACCTTCTCCACCTTCAACATGCCCGTGACCCACAGCGGCGTGTAGATATCATCCAGCTTCAACCCCTTGGGATACCGCACCAGCACCAGTTGGTTAGGCGGCGGTGGCGGCACATGGATGCAGGCGCCCGGATACGGCACCAGGAAGAACAGCGTGCTGCGGCCTTTGGCATCGGTTTCCAACGGCACCGGATACCCACCAATGCGGATATTCTTGCCGTTCATGGCCGCCACGGTCTTGGTGGAATACATCACCGCGGGCAAGCCTTTGCTCTGCTTCAAGCCACCTTTTTCAGTGAACGTGCCTTGGGCTTCGGGGGAGTTATGGTCGATCTCGGGCATGGCTTCGAGGGCTTTCTGGTCCGAAAGCGGCATCAGGTCGAGCCAGTCGGTTTCCGGCAGTTCGCCAGCGTGCGCCAGGCCAGAGCCCAGCAGGAGGAGAGTGAAGAATAGACGGCGCATGGAGAGGCTCGGCAAATACAAGTGCCGAGCATTCTAGCCCTCTGCGCCTGCGCAGCGCAGAGGACTTTGTCGGCTGATTACTTCTTTTTGATCAGGCCGTAGATCACCAGCAACACGATGGCACCTACCAGCGCGCCGATGAAGCCCGCGCCCTGGCCTGCCTGGTAGATCCCCAGTGCCTGGCCGCCATAGGTCGCGGCCAGGGAGCCGGCGATACCCAGCAGAATGGTCATGATCCAGCCCATGCTGTCGTCACCCGGCTTGAGGAAACGCGCCAGCAGGCCAACGATCAAGCCGATAAAGATGGTTCCAATGATACCCATGGCATTTCCCTCTGATTGAATGTGAGTCATGACAAAGCCTAGTCAGGCTTTATCATCCTGCAATCAGAGAGACGACGGTGACCAATGGTTCCCGCCGACTCCCGGCTTATTACTCGGCGATCAGCGCTTCGACCTTGAGGATCTGCGCCTGCAGCGTTGCGCGATCCTTGCAGCGCAGGTTTGCATGCCCGACTTTGCGTCCGGCCTTGAACGCCTTGCCGTAGTGATGCAGGTGGCAGTCATCGATGGCAATCACCCGCTCAACCGGCGGGACTACGCCGATGAAGTTGAGCATGGCGCTCTCGCCGACCTTGGCCGTGGAGCCCAACGGCAAGCCCGCCACCGCCCGCAGGTGGTTTTCGAACTGGCTGCACTCGGCGCCTTCGGTGGTCCAGTGCCCGGAGTTGTGAACACGCGGGGCGATTTCGTTGGCCTTGAGGCCGCCGTCGACTTCAAAGAACTCGAACGCCATCACGCCGACGTAATCCAGTTGCTTGAGCACGCGGCTGGAATAATCTTCGGCCAGGGCCTGCAGTGGGTGGTCGGTGCTGGCCACGGACAGCTTGAGGATGCCGCTGTCGTGGGTGTTGTGCACCAGCGGGTAAAAGCGCGTCTCACCATCACGGGCACGCACGGCGATCAGCGATACTTCACCGGTGAATGGCACAAAGCCTTCCAGCAGGCAGCCGACGCTGCCCAGCTCAGCGAAGGTGCCAACCACATCGGCGGCGGTACGCAGCACTTTCTGGCCCTTGCCGTCGTAACCCAGGGTGCGAGTTTTCAACACGGCCGGCAGGCCGATGCTGGCGACAGCGGCGTCCAGGTCTGCCTGGGACTGGATGTCGGCGAAGGCCGGGGTGGGGATGCCCAAGTCCTTGAACATACTCTTCTCGAACCAGCGGTCCCGGGCGATGCGCAAGGCTTCAGCGCTCGGGTACACCGGTACGAACTGCGACAGGAAGGCCACGGTTTCGGCCGGGACGCTTTCAAACTCGAACGTCACCAGGTCGACTTCGTCGGCCAGTTGGCGCAGGTGATCCGGGTCGCTGTAGTCAGCGCGCAGGTGTTCACCCAGGGCGGCGGCGCAGGCATCTGGCGCCGGGTCCAGGAAAGCGAAGTTCATCCCCAGCGGAGTGCCCGCCAGGGCCAGCATGCGACCGAGTTGGCCGCCACCGATTACACCGATTTTCATCGTCAACAACCTCAGGCGATGCGTGGGTCTGGATTGTCCAGCACACTGTCTGTCTGCTCAGCACGGAATTTTTTCAGCACCGCATGGAACTGCGGGTGCTTGGCGCCCAGGATGCTGGCCGACAGCAAGGCTGCGTTGATCGCGCCGGCCTTGCCGATCGCCAGGGTCGCTACCGGGATACCGGCCGGCATCTGCACGATGGACAACAGCGAATCCACGCCCGAGAGCATCGACGACTGCACCGGCACGCCAAGCACCGGCAGGTGCGTCTTGGCCGCACACATACCTGGCAAGTGCGCCGCGCCGCCGGCACCGGCGATGATCACCTCGATGCCACGGGATTCTGCTTCATCGGCATACTGGAACAGCAAATCCGGGGTGCGGTGGGCGGAGACCACCTTCACTTCATACGGAATGCCGAGTTTTTCCAGCATATCGGCGGTGTGGCTAAGGGTGGACCAATCGGACTTGGAGCCCATGATCACGCCAACCAATGCACTCATCGTCGTGCCTCTTCTCTCTGGGCGCCCGCAGGCGCGTCAAAAAACAACAAGCCACGCGGGAGACCGGCGTGGCTTGTTGTACGAATTAGTTTCGGGCCAGAACTGCCTGCGCTCAGTCAGGCTGCGTTAAAAACAAACTCGGAATGCTCATTGGCTAAAGCCAACTCCGCTTCCTCGCTTGTTTTTGCCTTGCCTGATCTTCGCTCGGCGAGTTCTGACCTCGAAACGCGGCCGGTTGGACCGGCCGAAGGCCGCGCAGTATACCGTAATAATCCAGATAAACAGCCCCTGGAATGACCATCTGTCTAGCCGCTCAAACCGGCGGTTTTATTGACTCTTGAGTCAGTCCCCTACACCGCAAAACCTTGTGGGAGGGGGCTTGCTCCCGATAGCGGTGTTTCAGCGGCCTAATCAGCGCCTGACACACCGCTATCGGGAGCAAGCCCCCTCCCACATTGGATCTGTGTCAGGCTCAGGTACTTTGCGCCGCGCCTCCTTCCAGTTTGCGCCACAGCAACCGCACATTCGCCTTGCGCACCAACGCACAGCGATACAAGCGAATCTCCAGGGGCACGTGCCATTGCGGCCCGCCGCACACCACCAGTTCGCCGCGAGCCAGTTCGGCACGCACGCTCAGTTGAGGCACCCAGGCGATGCCCAAGCCTTCAAGAGCCATGCTCTTGAGGCTGTCAGCCATGGCGGTTTCGTAAATGGTGGTGAACCGCAGGGCCCGCTGGCGCAGCAGTAAATTCACCGAGCGGCCGAGGAACGCCCCGGCACTGTAGGCCAGCAACGGCACACTGCCCTCGCTTTCCAGGTCGAACAGCGGCTTGCCATCGGCATCGGCGGCGCACACCGGGAGCATTTCGGTGTTGCCCAGGTGCAGCGAGGGGAATATCTCGGCGTCCATCTGCATGGCGGCATCCGGGTCGTAAAACGCCAGCATCAGGTCGCAACCGCCTTCGCGCAGGGCGTGCACAGCGTCGCCGACGTTAGTGGCAACCAATCGCGTGGCGATGTTCAGCCCCTCGTTGCGCAGCTGTGCGATCCAACGTGGAAAGAACCCCAGTGCCAGCGAGTGTGCGGCCGCCACCTGCATGACTTCACCCTGCCCGCCTTCCAGATGATGCAAATGCCGCAGTACTTCGCCGAGCTGTTCGACCACGGTGCGCGCCGTCACCAGGAACAACTGCCCCGCCGCTGTCAGCTCCACGGGCGTGCGCGAGCGGTTGACCAGCGTCAGGCCCAACGCGGCTTCAAGGCTGCGAATACGGCGACTGAACGCCGGCTGCGTCACAAAACGCCGCTCCGCAGCCTGGGAAAAGCTGCGCGTCGCCGCCAGGGCGCTGAAGTCTTCCAGCCATTTGCTTTCAAGGTTCATCATTGCCTCCCACGCCGAATGCACCATTTTGGCACACACGCCCGCCATCATGGCTGGGTCACATCCACATTATGCCGTTTGTGCATAGCCCAGTGTTTAACAGCATTGGCCCAAAAACTTCTACAAGCCTAGCATTCGCAGCGTTCCGGCCAGTTCCGGGTCCATATCGAGATGATTTCCGTCATGTCCTCTGCTGCATCTTTCCGTACAGAAAAAGACCTGCTTGGCGTACTCGAAGTACCTGCTCAAGCGTATTACGGCATCCAGACCCTGCGAGCGGTGAACAACTTCCGCCTCTCGGGCGTTCCGATTTCGCATTACCCGAAATTGGTGGTCGGCCTGGCAATGGTCAAGCAAGCAGCGGCTGACGCCAACCGCGAGTTGGGCCAGCTCAGCGAAGCCAAGCACGCTGCCATCAGCGAAGCCTGTGCCCGCCTGATCCGCGGCGATTTCCACGAAGAGTTCGTGGTGGACATGATTCAAGGCGGCGCTGGCACTTCAACCAACATGAATGCCAACGAAGTCATCGCCAACATCGCGCTGGAGGCCATGGGCCATCAGAAAGGCGAATACCAGTACCTGCACCCCAACAACGACGTGAACATGGCGCAGTCGACCAACGACGCCTACCCGACCGCGATCCGCTTGGGTCTGCTGCTGGGCCATGACGCTCTGCTGGCCAGCCTCGACAGCCTGATCCAGGCGTTCGCCGCCAAAGGCGCCGAGTTCAGCCATGTGCTGAAAATGGGCCGTACCCAATTGCAAGACGCCGTGCCGATGACCCTCGGTCAGGAATTCCGCGCCTTCGCCACCACCCTGGGTGAAGACCTGGCGCGCTTGAAGACCCTGGCGCCGGAGCTGCTCACCGAAGTGAACCTGGGCGGCACCGCCATCGGCACCGGCATCAACGCCGACCCACGCTACCAGGCCCTGGCCGTACAACGCCTGGCCACCATCAGCGGTCAGCCGCTGGTACCGGCGGCCGACCTGATCGAAGCCACCTCCGACATGGGCGCCTTCGTGCTGTTCTCCGGCATGCTCAAGCGTACCGCGGTGAAGCTGTCGAAGATCTGCAACGACTTGCGCCTGCTGTCCAGCGGCCCACGCACCGGCATCAATGAGATCAACCTGCCGGCGCGCCAGCCAGGCAGCTCGATCATGCCCGGCAAGGTCAACCCGGTGATTCCGGAAGCCGTTAACCAGGTGGCATTCCAGGTCATCGGCAACGACCTGGCCCTGACCATGGCGGCCGAAGGCGGCCAATTGCAACTGAACGTGATGGAGCCGCTGATCGCCTTCAAGATCTTCGACTCGATCCGCCTGCTGCAACGCGCCATGGACATGCTGCGCGAGCATTGCATCGTCGGCATCACCGCCAACGAAGCACGCTGCCGCGAACTGGTGGAGCACTCCATCGGCCTGGTCACCGCGCTGAACCCCTACATCGGCTATGAAAACGCCACCCGCATCGCGCGTATCGCTCTTGAAAGCGGCCGCGGCGTGCTGGAACTGGTGCGTGAAGAAGGCTTGCTCGACGACGCCATGCTCAACGACATCCTGCGCCCGGAAAACATGATCGCTCCACGCTTGGTCCCGCTGAAGGCCTAAGCGTTTGTTGCACCGCTCACCAGGCTGAGGGACTAGACACCTCTCACCTTTTGAGGGCCTGAAGGCTCGTTCTTCAGGCCCTTTTTTTTGCCTCAAGGTTGTGAAATGAAGCCCATAAAAACTCCAATATCGCCCTGCAAACCCACCTTGCTTGCCACCGCGTGGCTGAAACCTTTAATCAGCCCGTGCAGACGGATCAGTCTCGCCTAGGTATAGTGCCGCCCCTCTCGCGTCTGCGGCCATCGGTAACGAGGCCCGGGTACCACGCGAAACCGCATGAATAACAACACCCGCAAAAGGATGGGGATCGAAGCGTCGTGCACTGCCTGGTGCTGAGCGATGCGTCGGACCGTCCTGCGTTTGCCATCAGAAAAATCAGCGAGGAACACTCCATGCTCGAAGTCATCAACGACTTCCTCTCAGGGAAAGTACTGATCGTGCTCATAGTCGGGCTCGGCGGTTATTTCACGATCCGCTCGCGTTTCGTTCAATTGCGTCACTTTTTCCACATGTTCTCGGTGTTTAAAGACAGCCTCAAGAGCAGCGCCGGTCAACTCAGCTCGTTCCAGGCGCTGATGCTCAGCCTGGCCGGACGCGTGGGTGCCGGTAACATCGCGGGTGTCGGTATTGCTGTGACCCTGGGTGGTCCGGGGGCGGTGTTCTGGATGTGGGTCACCGCGCTGGTGGGCATGTCTTCGAGCTTTATCGAGTGCTCCCTCGGCCAGTTGTACAAGCGCACCGACGCTGAAGGCACCTACCGTGGTGGCCCGGCCTATTACATCCAACACGGCCTGCAGAAGCGTTGGCTGGGGATGGTCATGGCGTTCCTGCTGCTGGTGACCTTCGGTTTTGCCTTCAACGGCCTGCAAGCCCACGCCGTGACCCACTCGCTCAATAACGCCTTTGGCCTCGACACCACTTACACCGGCCTCGCGCTGGCGGTGTTGTTGGGCCTGGTGTTCATCGGCGGGATCAAGCGTATTGCGTCGATTGCCGACCTGCTGGTACCGGTCAAGACCCTGGTGTACATCGCCGTGACCCTGTACGTGATCGTGCTGCAATTCGACCACGTGCCGGCCATGCTCGCGACCATCGTCAAGAGCGCGTTCGGCCTCGACCAAGCCTTCGGTGGCCTGGTGGGCAGCGCGATCATCATGGGTGTAAAGCGCGGCGTGTTCGCCAACGAAGCAGGTCTGGGCAGTGCGCCTAACGTAGCCGCGGTGGCTTCGGTAGAGCATCCGATCGCCCAGGGCGTGGTGCAAGCGTTCAGCGTGTTCCTCGATACCTTCGTGATCTGCACCTGCACCGCATTGCTGATCCTGCTGTCGGGTTTCTACACCCCAGGCTTTGAAGGCGACGGCATTGCCCTGACCCAGAACTCCCTGGCGGCGGTGGTCGGTGACTGGGGCCGCATGTTCATCTCGGTGGCCCTGGCGTTGTTCGTGTTCACCTCGATCATGTACAACTACTACCTGGGCGAGAGCAACCTGCGCTTTCTGGTCGGCAATAACCGCAAGGTGCTGATGGGCTATCGCGCACTGGTGCTGGTGCTGATTTTCTGGGGTTCGATCGAGAACCTGAGCACCGTGTTCGCCTTTGCCGACATCACCATGACCATGCTCGCGTTCGTCAACCTGTTCGCCCTGGCATTCCTGTTCAAGATCGCCATGCGCATCCTCAACGACTACGACAACCAGCGCGCGGCGGGCATCAAGACCCCGGTGTTCGACTCCAGCCAGTTCCCTGACCTGGACCTGGACCGCAAGGCCTGGCCGGCCAATCCGGTGAAGCCTGAAGCAGCACCCTCGGCTGAACTGAGCGCTCAAACGCAACGTTGATCACCGCTAGATGACACGCCGCCCGGCCTTGGGCATGCTCTGGGCCCGGCGGCGTTTTTCGTTCAGGAGATTTCTCATGCAACCAGCTAACAATGTGATGGTGCTCTACACCGGCGGCACCATCGGTATGCAGGCCAGCGCCAATGGCCTTGCGCCCGCTTCAGGTTTTGAGGCGCGTATGCGCGAGCAGTTTGCCGATGCACCAGTACCTACATGGCGCTTCCGGGAAATGTCGCCACTGATCGACAGCGCCAACATGACCCCTGCGTACTGGCAGCGCCTGCGCAGTGCCGTGGTCGAGGCGGTAGACGACGGCTGCGACGCCGTGCTGATCCTGCACGGTACCGACACCCTGGCCTACAGCGCGGCGGCCATGAGCTTTCAACTGCTGGGCTTGCCAGCGCCCGTAGTATTCACCGGCTCGATGCTGCCGGCAGGCGTACCCGACAGTGATGCCTGGGAAAACGTCAGCGGTGCGCTGACAACACTCAGGGAAGGCCTGGCACCCGGCGTGCAGTTGTACTTCCACGGTGCACTCATGGCGCCAACCCGTTGCGCGAAGATCCGCAGTTTTGGTCGCCATCCATTTGCAGCCTTGCAACGTAACGGCGGCGTCTCCCAAGCCGACATGATCCCTGCCGCCCTGCATTACCGCCAACCCAAGTCCATCGCCAAGGTCGGCGTCCTGCCATTGGTGCCGGGCCTCGCCGCCGACCTATTGGATGCACTGGTCGACAGCGGCATCCAGGCGCTGGTGCTCGAATGCTTCGGCAGCGGCACCGGGCCAAGTGACAACCCAGCCTTCCTGGCCAGCCTTCAACGTGCGCAGGACCAGGATGTGGTGGTGGTTGCTATCACCCAATGCCATGAAGGCGGCGTGGAACTGGACGTGTACGAGGCCGGCAGCCGCCTGCGCGATGTGGGCGTACTGTCCGGTGGCGGCATGACCCGCGAGGCAGCGTTCGGCAAGCTCAACGCCCTGCTCGGTGCCGGGCTGGAGACCAGCGAAATCCGTCGCCTGGTGGAATTGGACCTGTGCGGCGAACTGAGCTGACCGGCATGTAACTTGCTCTACTTCCAGCCTCTCCTGGCTGGAAGTTCCCATGCTGCACTCCCACCTCACCACCCTCAATGCCGTGTCCTTGGTACTCAGTACCTTCGAGGCCGAAGGCTTGCCCCACGAAGCGTTGCTGGCCGGCAGCGGCATCTGCGCGGCGGACTTGAGCCGCGCCGACACGCGCATCGCCACGCACCAGGAGATGCAAGTGTGCGCCAATGCCGTGGCCCGTCAGCGCGATATCGGCCTGATCGTTGGCCGGCGTATGCATGTTTCTTCCTACGGCATACTGGGCTATGCCCTGCTCACCAGTGCCACTTTCGGTGACGCTTTGCACCTGGCCCTGCGGTATCCGGCGCTGTTGGGAACACTCTTCGAACTGAGCCTGGAGGAAGACGGCGAACGTATCTGGTTCACGGCCGGCGACTACCGCGAAAACCCGGCCCTGACCGCCTTCAATGTCGAGTTGTGTCTGGGATCACTGAAGGTCATCTGTGACGACCTGCTCGGCCATCCCCTGCCCTTGCTGGGCGCTCGTTTTGAGCACGACGCGCCGGATTATCAGGCGCGCTACGCCGAGAGCTTCGACTGCCCGCTACAGTTTCAGGCTATTGCCAACGCGTTCGCCTTTGATAAACGCTGGCTTGCCCAACCGTTGCCCCTGGCCGACACGGTCACCCACCAGGCCATGGTCGAACGTTGCCGCAAACAAAACACCGAATTCACCGGGCGCGAGGCCTGGCTGGGGCGAATCCGCCAGTTGCTGGCCGCACAACTGCACGCCGCCCCTGGGCTCGATGGCCTGGCGCAGCAGATGAACTGTTCGGCGCGCACCCTGCGCCGGCACCTGCATGACCTGGGCTGCAGCTATCAGGAACTGCTCGATGAGTTGCGCTTTGAACGCGCCAAACAGTTGTTGGCTGACAACCTGTGGCCGATCCACCGAATTGCCGAGACGCTGGGGTTCAGCGAAACGGCGAGTTTCAGACATGCCTTCGTGCGCTGGAGCGGCGTAACGCCGAGCCAATTTCGTGCATGACGCGCCAATGAGGGGCGAATTGCGGACACACACTTTGGCCATATTGATCCCCTTTTGGCCGCTCCTGACGTTCTCATAAACCGCGCCCACCGCAAGACTGCATACACCGATACAGCTTGCGGAGAACAACAAATGCTGACGATCTACTCGGACGATCACCACCTGCACCACGGCCGTTGTGAACTGATGGACGGGCAACTGATGCCCTGCTTTGAAATGCCCTCGCGTGCCGACCACGTGCTGCAACGGGTCAAGACGCGGGAACTTGGCCCCGTGCAGGCCCCGCAGGATTTTGGCCTGGCGCCGCTGCAACGCGTCCATAGCCGCGACTATCTGGATTTCTTCAAAGGCGCCTGGCAACGCTGGACCGAATACGGCCAGGACGGCGACCTGCTGCCCTACACCTGGCCCGCCCGCACGTTGCGCCGCGTGATTCCCACCAGCCTGCACGGCCAGTTGGGCTATTACAGTTTCGACGGTGGCGCGCCGATTACCGCCGGCACCTGGCAAGCAGCCTACAGCGCCGCGCAAGTCGCCCTCACAGCCCAGGCCGCCATCGCGCAAGGCGCCCACAGTGCCTTCGCGCTGTGCCGCCCGCCTGGGCATCACGCCGCCAGCGATTTGATGGGCGGTTATTGCTACCTCAACAACGCAGCCATCGCGGCCCAGGCGTTCCTTGATCAGGGCTGCAAAAAGGTCGCGATCCTCGACGTGGATTACCACCACGGCAACGGCACACAGTCGATTTTTTATGCACGCAGCGACGTGCTGTTCACCTCGATCCACGGCCATCCGGAGGCAGAGTTTCCGTTCTTCCTCGGGTATGCAGATGAGCAGGGAGAAGGCATCGGAGAAGGTTTCAACTTCAATTACCCGCTACCCGCAGGTTCAGGCTGGGAGGCTTGGAGCGCAGCGCTTGAACAAGCCTGCACAGAGATCGAGCGCTACGCCGCCGACATCATCGTGGTGTCCCTGGGCGTGGACACCTTCAAGGACGACCCTATCTCGCAGTTCAAGCTCGACAGCCCGGACTACCTGGCCATGGGCGCGCGCATTGCCCGCCTGGGCAAGCCCACGCTGTTCGTGATGGAAGGCGGCTACGCGGTGGAGGAAATCGGCATCAACGCCGTCAACGTGCTGGAAGGTTTCGAGGAAGCAGCCCAATGAACATACTCAAGTCGCTCGCCCTGTGCGCCGTGGTTGTCAGTGGCGCAGCCCAGGCCGAAGAAAAAACCCTGAAGGTCTACAACTGGTTCGACTACATCACGCCCAAGGCGCTGGAAGACTTCAAGGCACAGAACCCGTCGATCAAGTTGGTGTATGACATCTTCGACACCAACGAAGCCCTGGAAGCCAAGTTGCTCACCGGCAACTCCGGCTATGACGTGGTGGTGCCGTCCAATGTGTTCCTGGCCAAGCAGATCGAAGCCGGTGTGTTCCAGCCCCTGGATCGAAGCCAGTTGCCCAACTGGAAGCACCTGGACCCCAAGCTGATGAAGCTGATCGAAGCCAACGACCCCGGCAATCAATACGCCGTGCCCTACATGTACGGCACCATCCTGATCGGCTTCAACCCAGCCAAGGTCAAGGCGGCCCTGGGCGACAACGCCCCCGTGGACAGCTGGGACCTGATCTTCAAGGAGGAAAACCTCAGCAAGCTCAAGCAATGCGGCGTCGCACTGCTGGACTCGCCCTCGGAAATACTGCCCCTGGCGTTACAACACCTTGGCCTGGACCCCAACAGCGGCAATCCCAAGGACTACGACAAGGCCGAAGCACTGATGATGAAGATCCGCCCGTACATCACTTACTTTCACTCCTCCAAGTACATGGCCGACATCGCCAACGGGGATATTTGCGTGGCGGTGGGCTATTCCGGCAGTTTTTCCCAAGCCGCCAACCGTGCCAAAGACGCCAAGAATGGCGTGACCGTGGACATGCGCCTGCCCAAGGAAGGCGCGCCGATCTGGTTCGACATGCTCGCCATTCCCAAAGGCGCCAAAAACCCGAACGACGCCTACACCTTCATCAACTACCTGCTGCAACCCACAGTGATCGCACCCATCAGTGACTTCGTCGGGTACCCCAATCCAAACAGGGACGCTACCGAGAGGGTCGACCCGACCATTCGCCACAACCCCAACCTGTATCCGACCGACACCGCCATGGCCACGCTCTACACCCTCATCCCCCTGGACAGCAAAGCCGAACGCGCCAGGACAAGGGCCTGGACCAGGATCAAATCCGGCACCTGAAGCACCTTGGTTTGACGTGTACCTTCGAATGCGCTTGTGAAGGTGGCCTATCTAAGCACCGCCTCTCTGTGTGGCCGCGCCCTAGCATGGAAATTTCTAGCCTTGACCTCAGGGCTGGTTCCACCAAACGGCCAGACAGGGAAGCCTCACCATGAACGCCCCCGCTTCAACGACCACGCCCTCGAACACATCGCGTCCGGATGCACGCATAGCGCTGCTCACCCAATTCTCTACAGGTCCTTCGTTCAGGGAGACTGCAACCCTGCTGCTGCGCGAGGCGCTACAGGAGCAGTACCCGACGCTGGATATCGACCCGGACACCGTCATGCTCGCAACGCCCACCTGGAACCTGGATGACGACCGGGTCAGCGCCGGCCCCACCGAGTACCAGGCCCTGAGTGACATCCTTGCCAGGCAGGCAGTGCTCGCGGTGCCGATCCTGTACCTTCAGGGCGAGCACTTTCTCACGCAGCAACCGATCATCGAGCCGGCGGTACACCTGCCCGTGCGCGTGACTGAAATCGCCAAGACCATCAACCAACTGGCGCCTTCGATGCTGCGGGCCTACCAGCAACAAACGATCAACTATTGGAATCAAACCAACGGCAGCGGCCCACATTGGCACGAGCTGTCGAACCTGCTGCGCACGGTGTGGGATGTCGAGGCCGCCGATGACTGGACCGCCACCGAGTGTGCCATGGCTCGCGCCCTGTTCACTCACCCCGACAAAGCCGACAGAAAGGGCAACGACCTCTACAAGCTCAGGGCTTGCCTGGTTGATATCGACCGAGTCGACGATGAAGGGCAGGTCAAGCACGTCAATGATGTGATCATCGCGGTATTGATCGGCGAACACGAAGGCAAAACCACAGTCCTCACGCATTCGCTGCTCAAGGGTTATGAAAAGTTTCCTTCGCTGGAGCACCTGGGCCAATCCTTGCCCGCGCACCTGTCGGGCTCTGTCACGGACCCGCAAATCCAATGGCGTCTGTTTGAACCGGACGGCAACTTCTTTGATCACCAAGCCTGTGCCTTGGTGTCATTGCAGATCGATACCATCGCTGAAATCGACTTCTCCGACCTGCGCAAAACCAACAACGTCGACATGGCACTGGGCACGCCACCTGCTGCTGCCCCGCCGCCTGCGCAAAGCAGCCCGGATCTGGCCTGGTACCGCGAGCAGATGCCCGACTGGCTGACAAACGCTTCACCCAGCGACTCGAATTTCTATGCTCGGCACCTCAAAGACCTCGCCGCGCTGCATAACCAGAATGCCGGTCGGTCGTTCCTGGACGACGTCCCTACTATCGAGGCGTACGCGTTGAAGGTCATCAAGGCAAAGGTGATCAAGGACCACCCGGATAGCACTAACCTGCCCTTGGAGAAGATCTTCCTGCAAATAGAGAGCCCGGTCGTGTGGGGCGCTTTCGTCGTCCCGGGCCAGGTTGAGAGCAACACGTTCAGCCTGGTTGAACTGGCCCTGCAAAACCTGATTGCAGTGCCCGTCGGTAACAAAGTGGTCAAGACCAGCAATGGCTCCAACTTGCCTGAGTGGATGACCCCTGCCTATTTTGAATCGCTGGCCACCGATGCCGATATTGGCCGTACCTACCCTGCGCTGATCAAGGAAAAGCTGCTGGATGACACTCGGGAATCTGCACGCCGCAATACGCTATATAGCCAACACCTGCGTATCCAACTGCCGATGCAGGCCTTGCAGGCCAAGATCCGCCAGGAAGGCAGCATTGACGAGCAGGGCTACCGTTATGTGACCGCGGTGATGCAAGAACAGGCCACTGACAGCAAAGTGGACGGGCAAACCATCGTACTCAGGCCCTTGGCCTTCGTGCCCACCCGACGCACGGACACCTCTGTGGACACGGTCGCCAACATGTACGTGATAGGCCCCGAAGACCCGGCGGCCGGGCCATGCCTCTTGTACCGGCCGCTGTTCACGCCAGCCCTGATGCAGTTCCCGTCGCCGGCCAACCTCATCTATACGATCGCGCAATCGAGCAGCTTGTGCGAGTCGGTCTTGGCCTGGCTGCCGGATGCGGTCCGCAGCGACTATACCAACTATGTATTTCCCGGCTCGCTGCCTTCACCTTGGGCGGTCGCCGATTACCTGGTGGAGCCCGACAAGCTATGGACCATGAGCGGGCCAATGACCCTGGGCACCGAAGTACTCAACGGTGATCGATTCACCACAATGTTCAAGGCCAATGCCCAGGCCCTGATAGAACTGGCCGACCGCCAATCGGTGTCCAACGCCGAAAGCCGTTGGGCGACCTTTAAACACGCCGGCTGGGTGATCTTCAATGGGGTGCTGCCGTTTCTGGGGCGCACCATCGGCACGGGCGCCTGGATCTGGCAGGTGGTCGATCAACTGCAAACTTTTGTGCAAGCCCATGACCACGACGAAAAACAAGCCGAGTGGTCGGCACTCACCGATGTCCTGTTGAACCTCGGCATGGCGATCACGTTGCACGCCGCCAGCCGCAGCCACCGTACCGGCTACCCACGCAAGACCACGCCAAAGCTGACCAAAGCGACCAGCACAAAGCAGGTCACGATCAAACAAGAGGTGACCCTGACCAAGGAGCTGCCGGCCACACATTTACCGCACCTGCACACCAGCGGCGCAATCAAGCGCATACCCAGCGAACTCGCAACCGTGCTCGACAGCTTCAAGGTCAGCAAACCGCAAGGCCTCGGCGCGGCTGAAACCTCAAAAAACCAATACCAGCATCTCTTTCATCAGGCACAGAAGTATTACGTCCCCGTAGGGGAGCGCTGGTTTGAGGTCAGTGCCGGTGAAGATGAAGCGGTAGTCATCATCGACCCGAAGCAGCCCGGTCGAACAGGACCTGCGTTGATTCACAACGCTCAGGGCCAATGGTTCATCGACACTCGTCTGCGCCTGCGCGGCGCCGGTTCCAAGCAGCTGCAGGAGCAGTCAAAATCCAAAGCTGAGATCAACGCGATAGAAGCCAAAAGACGCCTGACGCTATTTGAACAAAACAAACCCACTGCGCAATTGGAGTTGCAGCAGGCCCGTCTGGCAATGTCGGACACCGCGTCATCCACTTCATCCGAGATCAGCCGCCAAACCTACCTGCAAAAACTCAAGAGCCAGAGCAGCGACTACGAAAAGGCACTGCAACAGCTCAAGATATTGAATGTGTTCTCGCCCAGCGCGGACTATCAGCAACACGCAATCCGCTACGTGAGCGCCCAACTGGAGCTGACTCGGACCGGTATCACCGAGGCGCAAGTAGCCTTCACACCTAAACTCAAAACCGTGCTCGACCAGATCGAACATCAAATCAGCCATCCCCAGGAACGTCATATCGACGATGCCCGCATCATGACCGAATTGAGCCAGGACATGATCCAGCGCCTGAACTACAGCCAATCGCGGCTTACCCAACTCAAAGCGCTGGGTGAGCTGGGATTCGAGCAAATTCGCAATTACCGGAGTAAATTGCCAAGCTACACCGCACGCGACCTCAGGGCCTTGCAAGTGTCGATGGCGCGCAACTTATGCCTGGACGGCAGCAGCATCGCCACAGCCTCGTCAGCCTGGAGTGCCATTGACACCATCGTCGACGCCGCCAACCTGTCGATTCAGGCCTTGCATGAAACGTCGATGGAGCGTAGCCAGCCACGCTTGGATGAACGCATCGAAACCCTTGGCAGCCTGGTGGAACAGTTCAAGATCATCGACGAACGCCTGCAGGATTTTCCGGACGAGTTTCCTGACGCAACCCTGCCTGCACGTATCACGACCCTGCGCGAAAAAATCCGCGATTTCTACCGCGAAACCCTGGGTAGCCTGGAACTGCTGCACGCGGATCGGGACACGCTCAGAAGTCGCCCGACACCGCCTTCAACACCGCCAAGAGCAAAGAAAAAAATCATTCACACGCGCTACAACGGGGTATTGGTGGGAGTACCACGACTGACAGAAGCTGGCGATGAAACCGGCATGGTGGATGTCATCTCTCCTCTCAACCAGCAGATCATGGCGACCTTTCACGAAAAAACCCCAGGTGTGTGGGTGCAGCACGTCAATCCCGTCGAGACCACCACTACCACCACTACTCTGGACGTCGCCACCAGTATCAGCCAGGCCCAGGAGCTTCTGGACGGGTTGGGGGCCTTCAAGCAGCGCACTGGCCAACAGGCGATCAAACCGGAGCGCAGCGCTACTGGCATTGAATGGCTGTACCACCAGCATGCGTTAAAACTGGAACAGGCCTCTGCAAACATTGAGCAGGCTCTGACCCAGAGCAACTCCACCGAGAGCAACGGGGGCTCTGCGGCTCTGGTCAACAAACAACTGAGCGAAGCGGCGCAGGCACTCTATCAAGAGGCGGCTCGCCAGAAACTGCAAATGATCAAGAAACGCCCACCCACCATCAGTAGCGTGGAATGGCTTAAGCAAAACAACGAGATCGTAATCAAGAGAACCGTCAAACGCCGCCGGCTCAAAGGGCCTGTCAAGGTCTACCTGGATGAGTACACCCTGAGTAACCGCAGTGATAAAACTGTGCTGTGGTATGCACACTTCCATTATTCGGCCGAATGGGTGCCCGCCAGGGCTTTTCTCAGGGGCCGCTTGAAAACCCCGCAAGAGCACGCCCGGGGAGTAGATGCCGACAGTCTTGACGGCCTCAACGAACAGCAAAAAACCGCGTTCTACCTCAGCGAAATAAACCGGGACCAGGCCCAGCGGTTGTTTTTCAAGGTGAAGTAACCTCAGTGCCGGATCGTATTCAAGCCAGCCACACCCGACGCAAGCGGGCCAGCGCCTGTGCGATGGCCGCCTCAGGCACGGCAGCGAACCCCAGCACCAGTCCGGCACGCTGGTCCGGTGGTGGGCCGGTATCTGCCAGCCAGTAGCCGCTCAAGCCGTTGATCTCGACATCTACCGCGCGGGCTTGGGCAAGCAGCGCTTGCTCACGGGCCAGGCTGTCCACGCGCACCGTCAGGTGTAAGCCTGCTGCAACGCTGGGCAAGGCCCCGACACCTGGCAATTCGCTGGGCCAGCCGACCAACAAAGCGTTGCGGCGGTTCAGGGCCGCACGGCGCATACGCCGAATATGGCGCTGGAAATGCCCCGCCGCGATGAATTCGGCCATTACGGCCTGAGTGCTGACTTCGGAATGACGCATGTCCACGGCGCGGCGCTGAGCAAAGGCCTCTACCAGACCCGGCGGCAATACCAGGTAACCCAGGCGCAAAGCCGGGAATGCCACCTTGCCGAATGTGCCGACATAAAGCACGCGCCCACTACGGTCCAGCGCCGCCAAGGGCGACAAGGGGGCTCCGGTGTAACGGTACTCACCGTCATAGTCGTCTTCGACGATCCAACCGCCAGTACGCTCGGCCCAGGCCAGCAATTGCAGGCGTCGCGCCAGGCTCATCACCACGCCCAACGGGTACTGATGGGACGGCGTGACATAGGTCACCCGGCAATCCTTCAGGCGGTTCAAGACCTCGCAGTCAATACCCTCGCCATCCACCGGCACACCCTTCAATCGACCACCTGCCAACGCAAAGGCATGGCCTGCCGCGCGATAACCCGGGTTTTCCACCGCCACGCAATCCCCAGGCTCCACCAGCAACTGTGCACAAAGGCTGATTGCCTGTTGCGCGCCACTGGTGATCACTATTTGCTCAGTCGTGCACTGCAGACCTCGCGCAGTGCGCAGGTAAGCGGCGATCAGGCCACGTAGACGCTCGTCACCGGCCGGGTCGCCGTAGCATAACTGCGCCAGGTCCGGCTTGCGCCAGAACGCCCCATTAAGCTTGGCCCACACCTCAAAAGGAAATAGATCGAAGGCCGGTACCCCCACCCGAAAAGCCCGTGGCGGACCGCAAGGAGGCTGGACCAAATGGTTATGTCTGACCCTGTCCAGGCCACCACTGTGGATAACTTCGCTGGCCTGAGTGTGCGCATTATCCAGACGATTTGTGGATAAGGCTGTGGGTAAGCCTGTTGAAAACCCTGTGGATAGTTTTGTGGATAGTTTTTTTGCGGTGGGCAGCTGTGAGACGTAGGTGCCGTCTCCCACCCGGCTTTCAATAAACCCCTCGGCATACAACTGATCGTATGCGCGTACCACGCTGTTGCGCGAGATCGACAACGCCGCCGCCATATCACGGGTGGCAGGCAAGCGCGTGCCACTGACCAGCCGCCCATCCAGCACGCGCTGACGCAGGGCGTCGTACAGCTGGCGTGTCAGGCCCTGGCGGCGATCCAACTCGATGCCAGCAGGGTCGAACGACATCGAGGGGATGACGGGCGGCATATTGGACCTATGAAATGAGGGCTAGATGGCTCTTACAACGAGCCATTAGCCTGCCTAGGATGCAGGTATTCGCCAAGGAAAATTTTCCATGTACACACCTCGCGCCTTCGCCCTTGATGATTTGCCCCAAATCCAGCAACTGATCCAGCACACGCGCCTTGCGCAGTTGGTGACCGTGGGTGAAAACGGCCTGCAGGCCAGCCACCTGCCGTTACTGCTCAATCCCGACGAAGGACCCAACGGTACGCTTTATGGGCATCTGGCCAAGGCCAATCCGCAGTGGCGCGACCTGCAAAACGGCAGTGAAGCACTGGTCATCTTTGCTGGCGCCGAGGCGTATGTCAGCCCGGCGTTTTACCCCTCCAAGGCCGAGCACGGCAAAGTGGTGCCCACCTGGAATTACCTCGCCGTGCACGCCTACGGCAAGGCCGACGTGTTCAACGACGGCGAGCGATTACTCAAGGTCGTCGGCGCCCTCACTGATCACCACGAACGCGGCCGCGCCCAACCTTGGGCCGTCGGCGACGCGCCGGACGACTACATCGACGCCATGCTCAAGGCCATCGTTGGCTTTGCCCTGCCTATCGACCGCCTGGTCGGCAAACGCAAGCTCAGTCAGAACCGCAGCGCAGCCGATATGGCCGGCGTACGTGAAGCCCTGGCCGGCAGCGCTGATCTGCGCGACCAGAATCTCGCCCGTTTCATTCCCCAAGGAGTTGCAGAATGACCCCGATCGACATCCGCCAAGTCACCGCCGCGGACCACGCCGCCTGGCTACCGTTGTGGCTGGCCTACTTGAAGTTCTACAACACCGAACTGCCGGACGCCGTCAGCCAAAGCACCTGGCAACGCCTGATAGACGCCCGCGAGCCGACCCACTCGGCGTTGGCTTGGCAGGACGGCAAGGCGGTGGGCATGGTTAACTTCATCTATCACCGCTCCAATTGGAGCATCGAGAACTCGTGCTACCTGCAGGATCTTTTAGTGGACCCATCCCAACGCGGCACCGGCGTAGGCCGTAAGCTGATCGAGTTCGTCTACGCCACCGCCAAGGCCGATGGCTGCTGCAAAGTGCACTGGTTGACCCACGAGACCAACGCCACCGCGATCCAACTCTACGAACGCATCGCCGAACGCCCTGGTTTCATCCAATTTCGCCAAGGTCTTTAAGGAGCCCAGCATGTCCACTTCCCTCGCCGACTGGAAAGGCGTCCCGTCACCCACGGTTCAACTGCTTGAAGGGCGCTTTATCCGCCTGGAAAAACTCGATCCGGCGCGCCACGGCGATGATCTGTTCAACGCCCTGCAAGGCCCCGGCGCCGATCCCAAGCTATGGGACTATTTGCCCTACGGCCCCTTCCCTGAACGCAGCGCATTCGATGCCTGGCTGAATAATCACGCGGCCCATAACGATCCGTATTTCTTCAGCGTGATCGACCGCGCGAGCGGCCAGGTCCAGGGCATCCTCAGCCTGATGTCGATCGTGCCCGAGCAAGGCCGCATCGAGATCGGCCACGTCACCTTCGGTGCTCCGATGCAACGCTCGCCCAAAAGCACCGAGGCGGTGTACCTGTTGGCCAAGTACGCCTTCGAGCAGGGCAATCGCCGCTTGGAATGGAAGTGCAACAACGCCAACGCCCGCTCCAAGTACGCGGCTGAGCGCCTGGGCTTCAGCTTTGAAGGCGTGTTCCGCCAGCATACTGTGGTCAAGGGCAAGAACCGGGATACCGCGTGGTATTCAATCATCGATTCGGAATGGCCCAAAGTGGGCGCGGGATTTGAGGCCTGGTTGTCTGAGGCGAACCAGAGTGGTTCGGGCCAGCTGAAAACGCTGGCCGACTGCCGAATCTAGATCTCACTCGCAACACAAAACCCATGTGGGAGGGGCGGTGGATCAGTTGGTCAGGCGCTGCGCCAGCACCGCAATATGCTCCGGCCCGATGCCACAGCACCCACCCAAATGGCTAGCGCCACGCGCCTGCCAATCAGCAGCCCAATGCAGGTAACCCGGCGGGTCGAGGTCGTCGCGCAACGGGTCCAGGCCATCGTTGGCCGTGGCTTCCTTGGGTTGCGGCGGGAAGGCGTTGGCGTAGGCACCGATCTGAATCGCTACGCCCAATCGCTCGAAGGTCTCCCGCGCGGCATCGATCGCCGCGCCGATCACTTCCGGCTGGCTGCAGTTGAACAACAACACCTGCACACCCAACTGCGCCGCCGCCTCGGCCGCTTCCGCTACCGGTTCGCCGGAGCGCAGGCGCGGTACGTCGTCGGTGTCTTCGTCTTTCAAGGTGAACGACAGCCAGAACGGTTTACCGTCCTGCGGCAGGCCGGCATGAATCGCTCGCGCTTCAACGATTGAGCTCTGGGTTTCCGCCAGCCACAGGTCGACGTGAGGCGCCAGGCCCAGCACCAGCGGTGTCAGCAACTCGCTGACCCGCTCCGGCAGGAACAAGTCGGGCCGGTACGAGCCAAACAGCGGCGGCAAGGAGCCAGCGACACGCACCGCCTTGCCGGACGCCTGCACCGCCCGTCGCGCCAACTCACCGGCCAATGCGGCCAGCGCCTGGCCTTCGGCGGCAAAGCGCGCCTCACCAATATGAAAGGGCACCACCGCGTAGCTGTTGCTGGTAATCACGTCGGCACCGCTGTCGATATAGGCCGCGTGTACCGCCTCCACCGCCTGCGGCGCTTCGCTCAAGGCCAATGCCGACCACTCCGGCTGGCGGAACGGCGCGCCACGGCGTTGCAGTTCACGGCCCATGCCACCATCGAGAATTACTGTGCGTGCTGCGCCCATATGCTTTTTACTCATATGCTTATGAAAATAACTCACTATGAGAGTCGTTCTTATAACTATTTAATGCGTACCGTTCGGTTAATAACAACCTCTTTTTTATTCAGGTGTTCGATTTTGAAATTCAGACCGCTGTTGGCCCTGGGCCTGACGATGTTGGCTGCTTCCACCCAAGCCTTTGGCGGTGCCACGCTGGATCGTATCGAGCAGAAGAAGGAACTGGTCGGCGTGCTGATGGAAAGCTACCCGCCGTTTTCATTCCTCAACGAGCAGAACCAGCTCGACGGTTTCGATGTGGATGTGGCCAAGGCCGTGGCGCAAAAGCTTGGCGTGAAGCTGCGCCTGGAAACGCCTTCATGGGACGTCATTGCCGCTGGCCGCTGGAGCGGGCGCTATGACATTTGCATCTGCTCCATGACCCCGAGTAAGGCACGCGCCGAGGTGTTCGACTTCCCGGTTGAGTATTACGCCTCGCCCGCGGTGATCGTGGTCAACGCCAAGGATGATCGCATCCACGAAGCCAAGGACCTGAGCGGCAAGAAAGTCGGGCTCACCAGTGCCTCCAGCTACGAGAGTTACCTGAACAAGAACCTGGTCATCGAAGGCGCCGAAGACACGCAGCTGCAGTACCCGTTCGAAGAGGTGCAGATCGCCCCGTACGATACCGACAATGTGGCGTTCCAGGACCTGGGCCTGGGCGCCGGCGTGCGTCTGGACGCAATCCTCACCAACCTGGTTACCGCGCAGCCGCGCCTGACCCAGGACAAGCGCTTCAAGCTGGCCGGCGCACCGCTGTATTCGGAGCCCAACTCGGTAGCCATCGAGAAAGGCGACGCGCAGTGGGACAGCAAAGTGCGTGAGGTCTTCGCCCAGCTTAAACAGGACGGCACCTTGAGCAAGCTGTCGCAAAAATGGATCGGCGCCGACATCAGCCAATGAGTTTTCGCATACGGCTTTACCTGACCTGGGCGGCGCTGTTCGCCCTGTTTGCCAGTTTCTTCCTGAGCTTTGACCTGAAGTTCTCGATCATTCTCGACAAGCTGCCCAACCTGGTCGGCCTGCACCTGGCGCCCAACGGTTTTCTGCAAGGTGCGGCGCTGACGCTATTCCTGTGCCTGTGCGCCATGCTTGCGTCATCGGTGCTGGGCTTTATCACCGCGCTGGGGCGCCTGTCGAAAAGCGCGGTGGCGTTTGGCATTGCCAGTTTCTACGCCTCGTTCTTTCGTGGCACGCCGCTGCTGATCCAGATCCTGCTGATTTACCTGGGCCTGCCGCAACTGGGCCTGGTGCCGGGCGCCATCGTCGCCGGGATCATCGCGTTGTCGCTGAACTATGGTGCCTACCTGAGCGAGATTTTCCGCGCCGGCATCCTCGGCGTGCCCCATGGTCAACGCGAGGCCGCGCTGGCCTTGGGTATGCGTGACAGGGAAATTTTCTGGCACGTCACCCTGCCCCAGGCCATGCGCACCATCATCCCCCCGGCCACCAACCAATTCATCTCGATGCTCAAGGACTCGTCGCTGGTCTCGGTGATGGGGGTATGGGAAGTGATGTTCCTGGCACAGTCCTATGGCCGCTCCAGCTACCGCTACATCGAGATGCTCACCACGGCGGCAATCATTTATTGGGTACTGTCACTGGGACTGGAGCTGATCCAGGCGCGCATGGAGCGGCATTTCGGCAAGGGGTATATGCACCGCAGTTAAAGCGCAGCACCCGTTGTATAGCGCCTTGGTCGGCCAAACGCAGATGGGCTTTTTATCGCACCTGACTAAAGACAACTCCCGCAAACCAGCGGTCAATGGCCTGACAGTTATCCGCCTGTGCCCCCGCTACATTCCCGGCCTCATTCATCAGAGGTCGGTAATTCATGCCCTTTACACCGCAAAGAATCGCAGCATTTATCAGTCTTGTAATTGCCCTCAGTGTGCAACCTGCGCACGCACGAGGCGATATTGAATACAGGCCTCACCAACCCTATGATTCGCTCGACGCTGAGGGGGCCTTCAAACCTGAAGTCGATACGCCGCCAATCCCTGGGCCCTACCCCGGCTACTTCATTGGCCAAGCCTCCACCTACAATGGCGTGCAAGTGGCCAAGGTGCTGGAGCCCGCACTGCTTGAACTGCTCAAGTCCGGCGAATTGACCTCGGAGAAGCTCAAGGAGCTGCAAAAGGTAAATGACGCACTCGCCGCACAGCCCGGCGGCATCGGCGCAGCCCTGGAGCAATTGGCCGGTAGCCAAAACGCGAACCTGCTCAGCGCCACGCACGCCGTCACCAGCCACATCAGCAGCCAATTGCTCTCGTCCCTGCGCAACCTGCCCGACGATGACAACGGTCGTTTCTGGGTACAAGGGGTGAGTAACGGCGGCCACCTCGACCAACGAAGCGGCAGCGCCGGACTGAAGCACGATAGCAAGGGTCTGATGCTGGGCGCCGACTGGGCAGTGGATAACGCCTGGCGTGTGGGTGTTATGGGGGCAAAATCGGCCAGTGACCTAAAGGCGCAACGCTTCTCTACCGAACTGGACAGCTTGCACCTAGGCGCATACGCGGTGCGTCAGGACGGCCCGCTGGCCCTGCGCCTGGGGGCGATTTACAGCAGCCATGCCGGGACCAACCGGCGCGACGTCAACCTGCTCGTTTACAAGGACTCGCTCAAGTCTCGTTACGATGCTCAAAGCCAAACGCTGTTCTCTGAGCTGGGCTATCAATTGGGCAGCCAGGACCTCCACATCGAGCCTTTCGCTGGCCTCGGCTACCAGCGTCATCACCGCGACAGTTTCAAGGAAAGTGGCGGCCTGACCGCGCTGAACGTCGGCGCGCAGACCCAGCAGAACCTTAACAGCACCGTTGGCCTGCGCTTGGCGACGGTTTACAGGTTCGATGATCAGGTCAGCCTCACGCCTCACCTCAGCGCCGGCTGGAAACACCTCTACGGCGCGGTTGACAGCCAGGTGCACCAAACCTATCGCAATGCGCCCGTTGCGCTTGATGGCTTCACCATTACCGGCACGTCCCTGGACCGCAATAGCCTCGACGTAAACTTGGGCGTTGATCTTGCGTTATCCAAGCAACACACCCTGGGCCTGGCCTACAGCGGCCAAGCTGGCACCCATAGCCGCAACCAGGGTTTGAAGGGGCAATGGACGATGAGCTTTTAACCGAGCATCGTCAGACGACATCCCGACAGCGAGCCTTCTTACAATCATCTGCTCTGCCAGCCGACATCTGTCGGCTGTTACCTGCGTTAGTTTTCGACCTCAAGCACACTTGAGGTCGAAACCCAATGTTACGAGTACCCCACCAGCTTGCGGCCTATATCCCCCTGCCTGGCTGTTCGGCAGCAGCCCCTGTTTATGCTGAAAAAAGTAACGCTATCGAACTCGCCACCGGCGGTCATTTTACCAACTACGGGCACATATCCACCGGGCCTTCCACGCGCTTCAAGGAGTCGTATAGCGGCATAAGCGCGAACAGCGCAGCAAGCATAATCGTCAACCACGGAGCGATAGCGGGTGGCAGCAACGGCATCAAAGCCACCGACGATGTGACGCTGATCAATCACGGCGTAATCATCGGCCATAAAGGGGCCGGTCTGAAATCCAAGGGCAATGCAGACGTCGTCAACTACCGCATCATCAGGGGCTCGGATGCCCAGCGATCCAAAGAGAATGATGGCGACGGTGATGGCCTGGACATCGACAAACGCGCACGCGTGCACAACTACGGGCTCATTGAAGGCACCGGGGCCAATGGCGCGGACAAGAACGGAGCCCCCAACACCAGCGAAGGCATCGCCATGGGCGGCGGCGAAATCTATAACCGTGGAGTTATTCGCGGCGCACATCATGGGGTGCTGGTGGACGATGGGGACTTGGGCCCGGCCTATGGGAGCACCTCGCTGATCAACGAGGGCATCATCACCGGTCGCAACGGCTACGGCGTGAGGCTGATCGGAGAACACAATGACCAAGTCACCAACGATGGGCTGATAAGCGGCACCAAAGGCATCGCCCTGGATATGGGGGGTGGCGATGATGTGTTGACTGTGCGCGGTAACGCTCAATTCAACGGCAAAGTAGACGGTGGCAGTGGCACCAATCACGTCGTGCTGGACGATGTCCAAGGTGGCACTTTCAACGGCGCCCTTCGTATCCAGCACCTGTGGATAGGCAGCGGTGCCTGGACCCTCGACGGTGCGCTGGACGCCAATCAGCAAGGCCGAGTCTCTCGCGGGGCAACGCTGATCAACCAGAGTTACATCGGGGGCACAATGACGATTGATGCAGGCGCAACCTACACCGCAGGCACGGTAACCAATCTTGACGTTGCCGGCACGCTGCTGCTGGACCCTGCGCTGAAAAGCCAGACGCGAATCAAGCACGACCTTGACCTGGCAAACGGGTCGACCCTGGCCTTCACCCTCGGCATGGGTGAAGCGCACAGCACCTTGAAAGTCGGCAACAGCGCCCGCCTCAAGGCCACAACACTGAATATCCAGGTCGAACACGAAAACGACGAACTGCTTACCCGCCAGTTACGTGTTATCGACGCTGCTCAGATTGAGGGACGCTTCAACAGGATCACCAGCAACCTTAAAACCTTGACGCCGAGGCTGATCTACACACCCAGCGGGGTCTTTGTCAGTTTCAGGCGCAAACCCTCTACAGAGGCCTGAGTTTCAGGCAAAAAAAAGGAGGGCACCTGCCCCCCCGAGGATTAAGCGGTAGTGTCGAAGGCTGTTATCAGCCTTCGATCTCAATCAGGATCTCACCCGGGTTGACCCGGTCGCCCTTGGCCACATGAACAGCGGTCACCTTGCCGGCAATCGCGGCCTGCACTTCGGTTTCCATCTTCATGGCTTCGGTAATCAATACAGCCTGGCCGGCCTTGACCACATCGCCTTCCTTGACCAGCACGTCGACGATATTGCCCGGCATCGCCGTGCTGACATGGCCGGGTTCGGTGGCGTGCTTGCGCTTGCTGCCGCCGCTGCTGACGAACTCGTTGAGCGGCTCGAACACCACTTCTTCCGGCATACCGTCGATGGACAGGTAGAAGTGGCGTTTGCCTTCAGCCTTCACGCCGACACCGGTGATGTCTACACGGTAGCTTTCGCCGTGCACGTCGATGACGAATTCGGTCGGCACGCCTTCACCACCGGCACGGGCCACACCGCCTGCCTCCGGAATCGGCAGCAGGACTTCAGGGGCCAGGGTGCCTGCGTCGCGTTCTTCAAGGAATTTGCGCCCGATATCCGGGAACATGGCGTAGGTCAGCACGTCTTCTTCGGACTTGGCCAACGCGCCGATTTCACCGCGCAGCTTGGTCATTTCCGGCTTGAGCAAATCAGCCGGGCGAACGTCGATGACCTCTTCGCTGCCGATGGCCTGACGGCGCAGCTTTTCGTTCACAGTGCCCGGGGCCTTGCCGTAGCCGCCTTGCAGGTAGAGCTTCACTTCGTTGGTGATGGTCTTGTAGCGCTCACCGGCCAGCACGTTGAAGAACGCCTGGGTGCCGACGATCTGCGACGTCGGGGTCACCAGCGGCGGGAAGCCGAGATCTTCACGTACACGCGGGATTTCGGCGAGTACTTCGCTCATGCGATTGAGAGCGCCCTGCTCTTTCAACTGGTTGGCCAGGTTGGAAATCATCCCGCCCGGTACCTGGTTGACCTGCACACGGGTGTCGACCGCCGTGAACTCGCTTTCAAACTGGTGGTACTTCTTGCGTACCGCGTAGAAGTACAGGCCAATTTCCTGCAGCAGCTCCAGGTCCAGGCCGGTGTCGAACTCGCTGCCTTTAAGGGCGGCGACCATCGACTCGGTGCCCGGGTGGCTGGTGCCCCAGGCGAAGCTGGAGATGGCGGTGTCGATATGGTCGGCACCATTTTCGATAGCCTTGAGTTGGCACATCGCAGCCAAACCGGCGGTGTCGTGGGAGTGGATAAAGATTGGCAGGTTCTGCTCGGCTTTGAGCGCCTTGACCAGTTCGCCAGTGGCATAAGGAGTCAGCAGGCCGGCCATGTCCTTGATCGCGATAGAGTCGCAACCCATGGACTCCAATTGTTTGGCCTGGGCCACGAATGCATCGACGGTGTGCACCGGGCTGGTGGTGTAGGCGATGGTGCCCTGGGCATGTTTGCCGGCAGCCTTGACCGCTTCGATGGCCACGCGCAGGTTACGCACGTCGTTCATGGCGTCGAAGATGCGGAACACATCGATACCGTTGACGGCAGCCTTGGCCACGAAGGCCCTGACCACGTCATCGCTGTAATGGCGGTAGCCCAGCAGGTTTTGGCCACGCAGCAGCATTTGCAGGCGTGTGTTAGGCAGCGCGGCGCGCAGTTTGCGCAGGCGCTCCCACGGGTCTTCTTTCAAAAAGCGCACGCAGGCGTCGAACGTTGCGCCACCCCAGACTTCCAGGGACCAGTAGCCGACTTTGTCGAGCTTGTCGCAGATCGGCAGCATGTCGTCGGTGCGCATGCGGGTGGCCAGCAACGATTGGTGGGCGTCGCGCAGGATGGTGTCGGTTACGAAGATCTTTTTAGTCATTGGAATGTTCCTCACAGGCCTGCGTGGGCGGCGATGGCGGCGGCGATGGCCAGGGCCAGCTCTTCGGGTTTGCGCTTGATCGAGTAGTTGGTCAGCTCAGGGTGGCTTTCCACGAAACTGGTGTTGAACTGGCCGCTGCGGAATTCCGGGTTGCGCAGGATTTCCTGGTAGTAGGCGGCAGTGGTCTTCACGCCTTGCAGGCGCATGTCGTCCAGGGCACGCAGGCCGCGGTCCATGGCTTCTTCCCAGGTCAGCGCCCACACCACCAGTTTCAGGCACATGGAGTCGTAGAACGGCGGGATGGTGTAGCCGGTATAGATCGCCGTGTCGGTGCGCACGCCGGGGCCGCCGGGTGCGTAGTAACGGGTGATCTTGCCGAAGCTGGGCAGGAAGTTGTTCTTCGGGTCTTCGGCGTTGATACGGAACTGCAACGCAAAGCCACGGTGCTGGATATCTTCCTGCTTGACCGAAAGCGGCAGGCCCGAGGCGATGCGAATCTGCTCGCGGACAATATCGATGCCGGTGATTTCTTCGGTGATGGTGTGTTCCACCTGCACCCGGGTGTTCATCTCCATGAAGTACACCTCGCCCTCGGCGAGCAGGAACTCCACGGTACCGGCGTTCTCATAGCCCACGGCCTTGGCCGCACGCACCGACAGGTCGCCGATGTAGGCGCGCTGTTCAGGCGTCAATTGCGGGCTGGGGGCAATTTCGATCAGCTTCTGGTTGCGACGCTGGATCGAGCAATCGCGTTCGAACAGGTGCACCACGTTGCCAAAGCTGTCACCCAGGATCTGCGCTTCGATGTGCTTGGGATTGACGATGCATTTTTCCAGGAACACTTCCGCCGAGCCGAACGCCTTGGTGGCCTCGGAAATGACGCGGGGGAAGGCTTGTTCAAGTTCTTCGCGACTGTTGCAACGACGGATACCGCGCCCGCCACCACCGGAAGTGGCCTTGAGCATCACCGGGTAACCAATGCGGTCGCCTTCGGTCAGCGCTTCGTGGATATCCGCGACGTTGCCTTCGGTGCCGGGAGTGACCGGCACACCGGCCTTGATCATGCTGCGGCGCGCTTCGGTCTTGTCGCCCATGCGGCGAATCACTTCGGCCGAAGGGCCAATGAACTTGATGCCGCGCTCGGCGCAGATATCCGCCAGCTCGGCATTTTCCGACAAGAAGCCGTAGCCGGGATGCAGCGCGTCGCAACCGGTTTCCACCGCCAGGTTCACCAGCTTGCGCGGGTTGAGATAGCCGGCCAGGGGCTCGGCACCAATGCTGTGGGCCTCGTCGGCACGTTTGACGTGCAACGCGTGGCGGTCGGCGTCCGAGTAAACCGCGACCGAGCGAATGCCCATCTCGGCGCAGGCACGCACGATTCGTACGGCAATTTCACCACGGTTGGCGATCAGGATCTTTTTTATCACTTGGAAATTCCCTTGAGCCGATTGCTGCGTTCTTCGACCCGCTTGAGGTGGGTCGGCGCGTGACCAAATGTTTCATGACAGTCGCGAGACACACACTAAGCCCGCCAAGGGATTAACAAAAATCAATAATTATTGGGTCATGCATAAGCAAAGACTTATAGTTGACGGTATGGCCGGGGTTGAGAGGGGATAAATAATGCGTAAGTCATTGATGAGGCTGACATTAAGGCAACTTCAGATCTTTCATGAGGTGTGCGATTTGCGCTCTTACAGCCGTGCCGCCGAGGAAATGTCCCTGACGCAACCGGCCGTCAGCCTGCAAATCCGCCAGCTGGAAGAACTGATCGGCCAACCGCTGTTCGATTACGTCGGCAAGAAGCTCTACATGACCGAGGCCGCCGAAGCCCTCCAACGGGCCAGTCGCGATATTTTCGGGCGCCTGGAAAACCTCGATATGCAGCTATCGGATATGCAGGGCTCACTGCAGGGCCAACTGAAGCTGGCGGTGGAATCGAGCGCCAAGTACTTCGTGCCGCACCTGTTTGCGGCTTTCAAGCGCCAGCACCCGGAAGTGCAACTGCACCTGACCGTGGTCAATCGTGCCCAGGTAATCCGCAGGCTTTCGGATAACCGCGATGATCTGGTGATCATGTCCATGGTGCCCCAGGACATGGGCCTGGAATTCCTGCCGTTTCTCAATAATCCAATTGTCGCGGTGGCGCTGCCGGATCATCCGTTGAGCCTGCAAGGGCCGCTGCGCCTGCAAGACCTGGAGCCTTACACGCTACTTATCCGCGAGCCGGGTTCCGGCACGCGGCTGGCGTGCGAAGAGTACTTCAAGGAAAAACGCGTGCACTTCACACAGACCGTGGAAGTGGCCTCGGCCGAGGCGCAACGAGAGTGCGTGGTCGCAGGTTTGGGTGTGGCGCTGCTGACGCGCCACGCCTTGAACCTGGAACTGGCCACCGGCGGGCTCAAAGAGCTGCCGGTGGAAGAACTGCCGCTGTACCGCAGTTGGTGCCTGGTGCAGGCCAAGGCCAAACGCCTGTCACCGGTGGCCCATGCGTTCCTGGGCTTTATCCGCAGCGAACGGGTGCAGATCAGCGCACTGGCTGAGCGTTTCGCTGGGCAGCCACGGGTGCCTGCCAATGGAGTTCCGGGTAGTCACTGATGCTCTGGAGCAACTGGCGCTCTTCGCAACGGTCTTCGATGGCGCGACGGAACGCCATGCGGCGCTGGTCTTCCTGCTGACGACGGGTCTTGACGGTGCTGTTGCTGTCTTCGTAATGCCGAGTCATGTGGAGTCTCCCAATGCGAGTACGGGGGAGTACAGGATGGGCGCGACGGATGACGGGGGGATGACAGCCTCATGAAGATTCTGGATGCATGGAGAATCTAATGTGGGAGGGGGCTTGCTCCCGATAGCGGAGTTTCAGTCACAGATTCATTGACTGACCTACTGCTATCGGGAGCAAGCCCCCTCCCACATTGAGTTCTGTGTGCAGGTATTTAGTCGTCCAGGGCTTTGACGGACTTGGGTGACAGACGCAGGCTGCGCAAACTGCGTTTAACGCTCTTGAGGTGGTTGACCAGACTCGGGCCGCGAGCCATGGCCACGCCCATCGCCAACACGTCGATCACCACCAGGTGGGCAATACGCGAGGTCAGCGGTGTGTAGATTTCGGTGTCTTCATGCACGTCGATCGCCAGGTTAACCGTGGACAGCTCCGCCAATGGCGTCTGGCTCGGGCACAGGGTGATCAGCGAAGCGCCGCTTTCACGCACCAGGTTGGCGGTGATCAGCAGGTCTTTGGAGCGACCGGACTGGGAAATACAGATGGCCACGTCAGTGGGCTTCAACGTCACTGCCGACATCGCCTGCATGTGCGGGTCGCTGTAGGCCGCGGCCGTCAGCAGCAGACGGAAGAATTTGTGCTGGGCATCGGCAGCCACCGCGCCGGAAGCGCCAAAGCCATAGAACTCGACGCGCTGGGCCTGGGACATCGCGGTCACAGCCTTTTGCAGCTCCACCGGGTCGAGCTTCTCGCGCACTTCCATCAGGGTGTGCAGGGTGGTGTCGAAGATTTTCAGGCTGTAGTCGGCGACGGAGTCGTCTTCATGGATGGCAAACTGGCCGAAGCTTGCGCCGGCCGCCAGGCTTTGCGCCAGCTTGAGTTTCAAATCCTGAAACCCGGAGCAACCAATGGCGCGGCAGAAGCGCACGATGGTCGGCTCGCTGATACCCACGCTGTGAGCCAGATCGGCCATGGAACTGTGCATCACGGCCGCAGGGTCAAGCAGCACATGATCGGCAACCTTGAGTTCCGATTTGCGTAACAGGTGGCGCGACTGGGCGATATGTTGCAACAGGTTCAAAGGGCAGGACTCTTGTTATTGGCAGGTGCCAGGGATGTAGCAAGCTTGTAGTTATACTACAAGAATTGTCGTTTTGCCCGTTCGATGCATCACTAAATCGCCCTGCTCCCCTCTGGTTTCAGCAGGCAGACGCCATGTAGCCATAAAGGCGGCCAACGCGGCGTTAAGAAAAATCTGCATTTTTGCGTAACAAATCCGCCAGCCCTTCGGCGTGCATTGGCGGGCTGATCAGATAACCCTGCACCTCATCGCACTGTTCACCGCGCAGAAAATCCAGCTGCTGCTGATCCTCCACGCCCTCGGCCACCACCTTGAGCGCCAGCCCATGGGCCATGGCGATGATCGCCCGCGTGATAGCGGCATCCTCACGCGCCTGACCGAGGCCACGGATAAAGGCCTGGTCGATCTTCACGTAATCCACAGGAATACGCTTGAGGTAACTGAGGGACGAATAACCGGTGCCAAAATCGTCGATGGCCAGCTTCACCCCCAGGTCACGCAACTGCTGGAAAGTGGCGATGATGTGCTCAACGCTATCGAGCAACTGGCTTTCGGTGAGTTCCAACTCAAGGTATTGCGGGTCCAGCCCGGTCTCTTCCAGAACCTGACGCACCAGGCTGACCAGCTTGCCCTGACGCAGCTGATGCACCGACAGGTTCACCGACACGCGAATCGGCGCCAGCCCCTGGCGCTGCCACTCGCAAGCTTGCCAGCACGCCTGGCGCAGCACGAACTCTCCCAACGGCACGATCAAGCCGGTTTCTTCAGCCAGGCCGATAAAGTCCCCCGGCGGCACCATGCCCCACTGCGGATGCTCCCAGCGAATCAGCGCTTCGGCGGCATTCAGCTTGCCGGTCGCCAGGCACAACTTCGGCTGGTAGAACACGCTCAGATGGCGCTCCTCGATCGCTTTGCGCAGGTGGTTTTCCAACTGCAGACGCTCCAGGGTGCTGGCTTGCAAACTGTCGGTGTAAAACTGGAAATTATTGCCGCCCAGATGCTTGGCGTGCTGCATGGCCATATTCGATTGGCTGACCAACGCAGAGATCTCCCGCGCATTATCCGGCAGCAAGCTGACCCCCATAGAAGCACTGACCACCAGTTCGTGCCCCTCCACCGTTACCGGTACCCGCAGTTTCGCCAACAGCCGCGTCGCCACGCGCGCCAGGCTCGACAAATTGCCGTAGGCATCGAACAGCACCGCGAACTCATCGCCGGACAAGCGCGCAATGGTGTCGGCTTCGGGCAGCGCATTGATCAAACGCCGGGCCATTTTCTGTAACAACTGGTCGGCCACTTCATGGCCCAGGCTGTCATTGAGCAACTTGAAGCGGTCCAGGTTGATATGCAGCAGCGCCAGGCTGCGCCCGCCCTGGCGCACGCGTTGATGGGCTTCGTGCAGCCGTTCGCGAAACAGCGAACGGTTGGCCAGGCCGGTCAGCTCGTCATAGTGAGTGAGGTAGCGCATACGTTCTTCGGATTCGCGCCGTGCCGACAGATCGGCGAAAAAGCCTACAATATGACTGACGTTTCCCCGAACATCGCGCACCACATTCAATTGCAGCCACTGCGGGTAGAGCTCGCCGTTCTTGCGCGTTTCTACCAGCTCGCCCTGCCAGGTGCCATGGCTGAGCAGGGCCTGGCGGATCATCGGGAAGTGGCGCCGCGCATCGCGACTGCTGGGCAGCTCCACGACATTGCGACCAAGCATGTCGTCGATGTCAAAACCGGTGACACGGCTGAACGCTTGGTTCACCGCGATCAGCGCGTACTCGGGATCAAGGATCACGATGCCTTCGCTGGCCGCCTCGAACACCGTCGAGGCGAGCCGTTGCTGTTCTTCCAGCGCCTTGCTGGCACTGATGTCGCGGCGCGTGCCGAGCATCCGCACGACGCGGCCATTGGGCGCACGTTCTACCGCACGCCCACGGTCCTGGATCCACATCCAATGTCCATCGCCATGACGTATCCGGTATTCCACCTGATAATCCTCACTGCGACCTTTCAAGTGCTCCACCAGCGCGTGCTTGAGCAATGGCAGGTCGTCGGGGTGCAGGCGCGGCTTGAGGTGGCTGAGCATCGCCTTGACGTATTCAGGCTCCAGGCCGAACAGCTCCTTGAGCTGAGTGTGATGGACTTCGTCGGTTTGCAGGTTCCAGTCCCACAGGCCCAGTTCACTGGCTTGCAGGGCCATGGCCAGGCGCGCTTCGCTGGTATTGAGGGCGAGGCTGGCGGCATCCAGTTCCTGGCTGCGTTGCGCCACGCGGTCTTGCAGGCCGATTTGGGCTTCGCGCAGGTCCTGCTCGACCTGGCGGCGCTGCTCGACTTCACGCACCAGCTCCAGGTTCAGCTGCTCACTGCGCTGCCGGGCCTGCTGCAGGTGCTCGATCAGGGCCTGGTTCTGGAAGCGACGCAACAGCCCGCGCTGGATCAAGCGGTTGACCTGCCACGCCACCAGGCTCAGGGACGCCAGCAGGATCAGGCCAAGCACGCCCCAGCCCTGCTGCTGTGGGGTGCCATTGCAGAAAAGATAAATAATGGCCGGCAACAGGCAGGGCAAGGCAAATGACAGGAAGGCCCAAAGGCTCACGGCATAGGCCACGCTGGCCGACAAGGTAGCGGCGCCGATCAGGCCGAACACCCAGGCCTGATGCATGAAACTGTCGGCGGGTACCAGGGCGATGGCGGCAATGGACAGGGTCAGGCCGCTGACCGCTGAGCCGAGCATGAACATACGCCGCCACACCGGTTGGGCCTGGCGGCTGGGCATGGCCGAATCAAAAGCCGCCACCTGGATCACGCGCATCGCCACCAGAGCGAGTAACCAGAGCAACCAGAGACTGTCGAGCAGGTAGTGCTCGGGATTCCACAACAACCAGGCGCAGACCAGGCCATTGACCAGCATCAGCAGCGTCGGCAGCAACGAGCCCTGATACAGCAGGCGTGTGCGCTCGACCGCCATTTGGGTTGCATAGTGTTTGCGGATGACCTGCGCGGGCGCCACTGAGGGGCCAAACAGATCAGTGCTAAGGGTCATAGGCGATGTTCTTATAATGGTGAGCCCGAAACGTCGACGGAGCATACACAAGCAAGCGCCTGGGCCAAACTGCCCCACGTCATAAAAAACCGCCTGCAATGGGCCGCAAACCTTTGGCCCAGACAGCTCGAGCAAGACGCGGCGCGGGCTGCGGCCCATGACCAACCGGTCATCCCGCACGACAGAATTTTTGCCCGCTGGGTGGTGTGCGAAGTGTTTTGCGTCGACCACCGGGCATTGGGATTTGCCCGAGCCCCTTTAGGCCCATAGAATGCGTCGATGCGCGATGATCTCTCTCTTTTGCTGAACTCCCTCAACGATGCCCAACGCCAGGCCGTAGCGGCCCCCGTTGGCCGTCAGTTGGTCCTGGCCGGTGCTGGCTCCGGTAAAACCCGAGTGCTGGTGCACCGTATCGCCTGGTTGATCCAGGTCGAAAACGCGTCCCCGCATTCCATCCTGTCGGTGACCTTCACCAACAAGGCCGCTGCCGAGATGCGCCATCGCATCGAGCAGTTGATGGGCATCAGCCCGGCCGGCATGTGGGTGGGTACCTTCCACGGCCTGGCGCACCGCCTGTTGCGAGCCCATTGGCAGGAAGCGGGGCTGAGCCAGACCTTCCAGATCCTCGACAGCGATGACCAGCAACGCCTGGTCAAACGGGTGATCCGCGAACTGGGCCTGGATGAACAACGCTGGCCGGCGCGTCAGGCCCAGTGGTTTATCAACGGCCAGAAAGACGAGGGCCTGCGCCCGCAACATATCCAGGCCAGCGGCGACCTGTTCCTGGCCACCATGCGCAGCATTTATGAAGCCTACGAGGCGGCCTGCGTACGCGCCGGCGTGATCGACTTCTCCGAACTGTTACTGCGCGCGCTGGACCTGTGGCGTGACAACCCCGGTTTGCTGGCCCATTACCAGAAGCGCTTCCGCCACATCCTGGTGGACGAGTTCCAGGACACCAACGCCGTGCAGTACGCCTGGTTGCGCCTGCTGGCCAAGGGCGGCGACAGCCTCATGGTGGTGGGTGATGACGACCAGTCGATCTACGGCTGGCGCGGCGCGAAAATCGAGAATATCTATCAGTATTCCGAGGACTTCCCGGACGCGGTGACCATCCGTCTGGAGCAGAACTACCGCTCCACCGCCGGGATCCTCAAGGCCGCCAACGCCTTGATCGCCAACAACACCGGGCGCCTGGGCAAAGAGCTGTGGACCGATGGCGGCGAAGGCGAAGCGATCAACCTGTATGCCGCGTTCAACGAACACGATGAAGCACGCTACGTGGTGGAAACCATCGAAAGCGCGCTGAAAACCGGGCTGGCCCGTAGCGATATCGCGATTCTGTACCGCTCCAACGCCCAATCGCGGGTGCTGGAAGAAGCCTTGCTGCGCGAGCGTATCCCGTACCGCATCTACGGCGGCCAGCGTTTCTTCGAACGTGCCGAAATCAAGAACGCCATGGCCTACCTGCGCTTGCTCGAAGGCCGTGGTAACGACGCGGCGCTGGAGCGGGTGATCAATATCCCGGCCCGCGGCATTGGCGAGAAAACCGTTGAAGCGATCCGCGACCATGCACGCCATGCCGATGTGTCGATGTGGGAAGCCATGCGTTTGCTCATCGCCAACAAAGGCTTGACCGGCCGTGCGGCCGGGGCGCTGGGTGTGTTTGTCGAGCTGATCGAGAACCTGGCCGCCAAGTGCGCAGAAATGCCCCTGCACCTGATGACCCAGACCGTGATCGAGCAGTCCGGCCTGATCGCCTACCACGAGGCGGAAAAAGGCGAGAAAGGCCAGGCCCGGGTAGAAAACCTTGAGGAACTGGTCAGCGCTGCCCGCGCCTTTGAAAACACCGAGGAAGATGAAGAGCTGACGCCGCTCGCCGCCTTCCTGGGTCATGCATCACTGGAAGCCGGCGATACCCAGGCCGATGAGCATGAAGACAGCATCCAGTTGATGACCTTGCACAGCGCCAAGGGCCTGGAATTCCCCTATGTGTTCCTGGTGGGCATGGAAGAAGGCCTGTTCCCCCACAAGATGAGCCTGGAAGAGCCCGGCCGCCTTGAAGAAGAGCGCCGCCTGGCCTACGTGGGCATTACCCGGGCAATGCAGAACCTGGTGATGACCTACGCGGAGACCCGGCGCCTGTATGGCAGCGAGACCTACAACAAGGTGTCGCGTTTCGTACGTGAAGTGCCGAAAGGCTTGATCCAGGAAGTGCGCCTGTCCAACAGCGTCAGTCGCCCGTTCGGGGGCGGCCAGCAGCAGAACTCCAGCACTATGTTTGCCGGTTCCGAGATTCCTGAAACCCCGTTCAGCCTTGGCCAGCAGGTCAAACATGCGATCTTCGGCGAAGGTGTGATCCTCAATTTCGAAGGCGCCGGTGCACAGGCCCGGGTGCAGGTGAACTTCGCCGAAGGCAGCAAGTGGCTGATGATGGGTTACGCGAAGCTCGAAGCGGTCTGAAGCGAGCTGTTTGTGGCGAGGCAGCTCGCCCGTTTTTTGGGGCTGCTGCGAAGCCCAGCGGGAGCAAGCTCCCTCGCCATAAGAAACACTGCGTAACATGAAGATTATTGGCCCACCCTTGTTTTAGAAGAGCACGGGCCAATATCTGTAGTTAGTCCTACAGACCCTTCGGATTTGGTCTTACGCAAAAGCCCGAAACATTATGCCGCTAGCCACTGCCACGACACCTGTGCAACATGGCGCGCGTGCAATCCACAAATGGGAATTCCCTTTATGAAACGTTTTCTTAGCATCGCCATGGCGTTGTGCATCGGCTTGACGATGAGCCTGGACGCCAACGCCAAACGCTTCGGTGGCGGCAAAAGCTCTGGCGCAGCGCCGACTCACCAAACCAGTCAAATGGCTCCCTCCGCCGGTGCCGGCGGTGCTGCCGCAACTGCGGGTGCAGCCGGTGCGGCTGGCGCTGCTGCCAAGGCCGGCGGTGCTTCGCGCTGGTTGGGCCCTCTGGCCGGTATCGCCGCCGGTGGCCTGCTCGCGTCCATGTTCATGGGCGGCGGCTTCCAGGGCATGCAGATCTTCGACATCCTGATCCTGGCCGTCATCGCTTTTGTGATCTTCCGCTTTATCGCTGCCCGTCGCCGCAAGCAGCAGGAGCACCTTGCTCCAGCCGGCGCGCCGATGCAGCGTGAAGTGTTCGAGCAGAAGCCAGCCATGGGTTCGATCTTCGGTGGTTCGGCAGCACCTGCCGCCGCCCGTCCGGTGATCAATGCTCCGGCCTGGTTCAACGAAGAGCGTTTCGTCGAAGCGGCCCGCAGCCACTTCCAGTCCCTGCAACAGCACTGGGACGCTAACGAAATGGACAAGATTGCCGAGTTCGTGACTCCGCAACTGCTGGAGTTCCTCAAGCGCGAACGCGCCGAGATCGGCGACGCGTTCCAGTCGACCTACATCGACGACCTGCGCGTACAGCTTGAAGGTGTGGATGATCGTGCCGACAAGACTATCGCCACCCTGACCTTCAGCGGCGTGTCGAAGTCGTCGCGTTTCGACCAGGGCGAAGTGTTCAGCGAAAGCTGGAACATGGAACGTGCTCAGGGCGAGAACCAGCCATGGCTGGTCGCCGGTATCCGCCAGAACAGCTGATACTCACGCGTTTGAGCAAGCGGTAACAAAAACCCCGGACATGTCCGGGGTTTTCTATTTCACGGTTGCACTTATAGCGAGCTACTGTATAAAACGCCCCTATAAACCGCGCCATCTAGCAAGAGGATCCCGGCCGTGGAAGAAATCATCGAACAATTGCGTGAAGCCAACGAACCGGTCCCGGTTCCTTTGGAGCTGCCTGACGAAGACCAACTGGTGGAAGTTGAAGAACAGCTGTTCATCAATATTCCGTTCGTCTTTAAGGAATTCCTGCTGACCGTCAGTGATGTGGTGTACGGCAGCTTGGAGCCAGTGACCATTACTGACCCGGGCTCCCATACCTACCTGCCTGAAGTGGCTGCAAACGCCTGGGACCTTGGTGTACCTCGTGAGCTGATCCCAATCTGCCAAGACGGTGACGACTACTACTGCGTCGAAGAAGACGGCACCGTGGTGCTGTGGTCTGGCGAAGAAGAAATCGTCACCGAAGAATCCTGGGAATCGGTGTGGCACTGGGCGCGGGACGTCTGGCTGGAAAGCTGAGTCCCACACCCAACCTTTAGTGCTCCGGCGTATCCTTGTGGTTATCTAATGTTTCCAACAAGGCCACCTGCATCCGCGTATGCACCCGGATAAACCAGCGCCAGAGCACCGCAGCCACAGCCGCCGTGACCACGGCGATCAGCACCAGCAACTTGTTGGTCGGCAGAATGCTGGCCGACAAGGCTGCCAGTAGCAGGAAGATCATCAGCAGCGAGAGCAGCGGAATCAGCTCCGCGATCACCCTTCGCACACGCTGGGTATGCCGCCCGGCCATCTCCGGCTTCACACTCATCTCGGCCAGCAACATCGACAGCGCCTTGAGCTTGCGATACGCCGCAATCAGGAACGGCAGCGACAACAGCAGCGCCCCGCCCCAGATCAACGCCTTCTGCCAGCTCTGATCACTGATCCAGCCTTCCAGATACCCGCCGATGCGCGCCGCGAAAAAACTGCCGGCGAAGAAGATCGCGATCACCAGTGCCAGATTCACCCCGACTTGCAGGATGATCTTGCGGATCATCGACGCCAGCATTGCACCCTCGCCCTGGGGCTGGATGCTGCGCAGCCATTCGCCATACAGTCCGAATACCCGGCTCATGCGCTTGGGCATTACCGCTGCGATCTTCAACGACAGCGGGTCAGCCCCGCGAATCAGGTAGGGGGTGAGCAAGGTCGTGATTGCCGAAACAGCCACGGCCACCGGGTACAGGAAGTCGCTGGTCACCTGCAAAGTCATCCCCAGCGCTGCGATGATGAAAGAAAATTCGCCAATCTGTGACAGCCCCATACCGACCCGCAACGAAGTACGACCATCATTGCCAGCGATAAAAGCGCCCAGGCCACAGGAGAGCATTTTGCCCAGTACCACAGCCACGGTGATCACGGCGATCGGCCACGCGTATTGCAGCAAGATCTGCGGGTCGATCATCAAGCCAATTGCCACAAAGAAGATCGCGCTGAACATGTCGCGAACGGGTTCGATCAAGCGCTCAATCTTAATCAACTGACGGGATTCAGCCATGATCGCGCCAATCAGGAAGGCGCCGAGCACCATGCTGTACTCCAGCTTCACCACCAGCAGGCAGAAGCCGAAACACAGGCCCAATACGGTGATCAGCAGCATTTCGTTGCTTTCAAACTTGGCCACGTAGGCCAGCAGGCGCGGCACCAGCAAAATGCCGATCACCAGCGCGACGATCATGAACAGTGAGAGTTTGCCGACCGTGGAGAACACTTCGCCTGAGCTGACCGTGCCACTGACGGCGATGCTCGACAGCAGGGCAATGATGCCGATGCCGAGAATGTCCTCGACGATCAATACCCCGAAAATCAGCTGGGCGAAACGCTGGTCTTTCATCTTCAGGTCATTGAGGGCCTTGACGATGATGGTGGTCGAGGAGATCGCCAGGATCGCGCCGAGAAACAGCGAGTCCATGGTGCTCCAGTCGAACCAGCGGCCAATCTCATAGCCAATCCAGATCATCAGGACGATTTCCAGGAAGGCCGCGATAAACGCCGTGGCGCCCACCTTGAACAGCTTGCGCAGGCTGAACTCCAGGCCCAGGCAGAACATCAGGAAAATCACCCCTAGCTCAGCCAGGGTCTTGATCGTGTCTTCATCGTGGATCAGGCCAAACGGCGGGGTATGCGGCCCGATAATAAAGCCAGCGACGATGTAGCCCAGCACCACCGGCTGCTTGAGGCGGTGAAACAGGATGGTCACAACCCCTGCCACCAGCATGATCACGGCCAGGTCCTGGATAAAGCTGATGGCGTGCATGGCGAGGGACTCCTTGAGGTACCAGCGCTTTTCCCACTTCCGGCCGCCTTTGTACGGTCGCAAAGAGCGGAAGGAAAAGTCTGCCTTGATCGTAAGAAATGCCCTGAGATGGGCTTTTGAAGGTTAACACCGCGACTTCTGCTGAAAAGCCGGTGCAATATATGGAAACAGATCGATGCACGCGTGACGGCAAGCTGCCCACCAGCGTCCCGTTAGGGATGGCGCTGCAAAGACTCCAGCACCCGCAGAGGTGCCCTCCCCCCAACCAATGCCTACAACCCGTGAGTGTGCTATGGAACCCGGAAACGCCCAGCTGTCGATGACGGTACTGATGACCCCTGACATGGCTAACTTCTCAGGCAATGTCCACGGCGGCACGCTGCTCAAGTACCTCGACGAAGTGGCCTACGCCTGCGCCAGCCGTTATGCCGGTCGTTATGTGGTCACGCTGTCGGTGGACCAGGTGATTTTTCGCGAACCGATCCATGTCGGTGAACTGGTGACTTTCCTCGCGTCGGTCAACTACACCGGCAATACATCGATGGAAGTGGGCATCAAGGTAGTGACCGAGAACATCCGTGAACGCTCGGTGCGCCATACCAACAGCTGTTTCTTTACCATGGTGGCCGTGGACGACCAGCGCAAACCTGCCGCCGTGCCGCCGCTGCAACCGCAGAACAGCGAGGACAAGCGCCGCTTTGTGCAGGCCCAGCAGCGTCGGCAGATTCGTCAGGAGCTGGAAAAGCGTTACCGGGAGATCAAAGCCGACGCGCCGTAATTTGTAAACCCACGGGCTCCCTGTGCTTACAAACTGATCGGTGTGGCTTCGAAGCGCACACGAGGGTGGGCAATACGGTCCTGGGCCCGCACCAGTTCCAGTTCATAACTGGCGCAGGCCTGGGTCTCAAGTAACACTTCATGCACCGCTGCGGCGGTGAATTCAAAGGCTGCCACCAGGCTATCGCCCAACAGCACCCGCGCCAGGAACAGGCCCGACGTCAGGTCACCCACACCCACCGGCTGACGCGGGAACGCCAGCAGCGGCCGACGCAAGTGCCAACTGCCCTCAGCCGTCACCAACAGCATTTCAAAACCTTCCGGCAGTTTGCCTGGGTAATCCAGGTGCTTGACCAGCACCGCTTTGGGCCCGCGGGCCAGCAACGCCTTGGCCATGGCCAGGCAATCAAACAGCGATTGCGGCTTGCGCCCGGCAAAGCTGTCCAGTTCCAGTTGGTTGGGGCACAGGAAATCTGCCATGGCCGCAGCCTCATCGAGCAGGAAATCGCTGACCTCCTGGGGCACGATGCAACCCTTTTCCGGGTGGCCCATCACCGGGTCGCACAGGTACAGCGCCTTCGGATTGATCGCTTTGATACGGGCCACGCCGCTAAGGATTGCACGGCCCTGATCGGCGCTGCCCAGGTAGCCGGACAGCACCGCGTCACAGTTGCCCAGCTCACCAATCGCGGCAATGCCTTCTACCAGGGCCGGAATTTGCTGCGGCGCCAACACTTCGCCCGCCCACTGTCCATACTGAGTGTGGTTGGAGAACTGCACCGTATTGAGCGGCCAGACATTCACTCCCACACGCTGCATGGGGAACACGGCGGCGCTGTTTCCGGCGTGGCCAAAGACCACATGAGACTGGATCGCAAGCAGATGAGGTGTGCGTTTCATGCGGGAGATTTCCGTAAAGCCGTTGAAATTCTGGCCGCGCAGTATGCGACTAAACGCAGCCTGTACGACAGACCGGCGACGCAGTTAAGCTGCTCTCACTTTGTTGGAGTTCATGGAATGCTGACCCTGGGAAACATCTTCGTGCTGATGCTGCTGGCGACTGGCGCCGCCTGGGTTTGGCACAACCACGGCCTGCGTGAGCGGGCACTGGAGCGGGTCAAGCAGCATTGCGCCAAGCTTGATATCGAATTGCTCGATGGTGCGGTTGCGCTCAAACGCATTGGTTTCGTCAAGGATGCCAATGGCCGGCGGCGCCTGGCACGCGTCTATAATTTCGAATTCACCGTGACCGGGGAGACCCGCCATGCCGGGACGATCACCCAATTCGGCGCCCACAGTGCGCAGATCGAACTGGCACCCTACCCGTTCGAAGCCAAGGAGCCACTGCCTAGCGCCGAAGTGATCGAATTGAGCCAATGGCGCCAGGACCACGCCACCAAGAACCGTCAGTAGCGGCAGGCTGCCAGCGCCGCCTGCAATGCGGCCACGTCCCGTGGTTCGCTGAAGATCAATTCGATACGTGAATCCCGTCGCCATTCGCTAGGTTGCCAGGTTAAAACGCTGTTATCCACAGCGTTGGCCGAGACCCAGTCTTCGCCGCTGTGGATAACCAGTTTGGCACGATGCCAGTCGAGGCTTGATAGCCAGCGATGCAGACGGCTGACATCAAATTGCTGGCTGGGGTGCCATCGCCAGCCGATACTCCACCCCCCCTCCTGGCCCTGGCTCAAACAGATGGGCAAGGCAGGATCGCTCCAGATGGCCGGCATTTGCGCGAGGCCTTCAGGCGCCGCCAAGTTATCCACAGCCGCTTGGGCCTGCGCATTCAAGCCCGGCAACTGGTCGATTGGCAGCTGAGCCTGGCGTGTCCAGTAAATCGCGCAATCGGGTAACTGCCGTTCAATCGCCTGACGCTGCGCGGCATTCAGGGCCTCATCCTTGTTCAACACCAGCAGGCCAGCACTTGCCAGCGCCGCTTGCTGTGCCTGCGGCAAGGGCTTGCCTGCTGCCAACGCCTGGGCATCCAGCACCAGCACGCTGGGCTGCACGGCCAGCACGTCTTGCCATGGCGCTTCCCGTAGTTGTTTGAGCAACTGCGCGGGATGACCCAAACCCGAAGGTTCGATAAACAGCCGATCCGGTTTGGCCTTACGCAGCAAACGGCCCAGGCCTACCTGGAACGGTGCACCATTCACACAGCACAGGCACCCACCCGCTACCTCGCCCAAGGCGACGCCGTCAGCGTCTTGAGTCAGCAAGGCAGCGTCCAGGCCGATCTGGCCAAATTCGTTGATTAGCACCGCCCAACGCTCGTTGGCCGGGCGCTGAGCGAGCAGGTGCTTGATCAGGCTGGTCTTGCCGGCGCCCAATGGGCCGGCAATCACATGGGTGGGTATGTTCTGCAACATTGGAAACATCATTCTGGCCGTGTAGAGCGTTTGATCCTACGCGGTTACGCCAGCCAATCCAGCGTCAGGATCAACCGGCGCTCATCGGCCTTGAGCGCTGGCGAACGATGGATCAGGCCATGCCCTTCGTTACCATGCCATTTGGTGCCCTTGAGCAGCGCCACCTCACCGCAGTGGATCTGCTCGATACGCTCGGTAGGTTCGGCGTCCGCCTGGCTCAGTTTGCGGCGATCCATCACACCTTCGCGCAACCATTGGCTGCCGATACCGGCATAGGTGGTGATCAGCCGAACCGGCACATGATCAACGTGAAAACGCGGGCACATGGCCTTGTCCAACAGCCGCAAACGTACGCCAATACGCTTGGCGCCGAGCAGGCAGGCAAATGCACTGACCAGCCATGACACATCGGCGATAAAACCTTCGTAACCCTCAAGATCGCGACAACTGGATGCCAGGCCCTGCAAGTTCGGCACGGCGTCCTCGTTGTCGAGCTCAATCACCAGGGATTCGGCGAGCGGCTCATTGAGCGCCACCAGCAAGGCGCCGAACTCGGCGATATGCAGGGGCAACTGACGTTGCCACAGCGCCAGGTTGACGCCATCTTCGAGGATATCGGACAGTGCCAACGGAGTTTGCCCACACGTCTGGCGGATCACGGGGCGCAGGGGGATAACCGGGGCCAGCATCAGGCGACCTGCTCATACCAAGGGCCGAAAGGATCAGGCAGCTGGCGCCAACCTTCGACACCCAGGGCCATTTCTTCATCATTGAGCAAGCAGGCATCCAGTTCCGCACGCATCAGGTTGAAGTCGATGTTTTGCCCGATAAACACCAGCTCCTGGCGGCAGTCCCCCGTGCTCAGTTGCCAGTTGCCCATGATCGCCGCCACGCTTTCCTCGTCCTGGGGCCATTGGCTTTTGGGCACAAAGCGCCACCAGCGTCCGGCAAAGCCATGGCGCATCAAGCCACCAGCCTGGGACCAACTGCCGGCGTCCTGATGTTTGCTGGCCAACCAGAAGAAGCCCTTGGAGCGCAACAGTTTGCCGTTCACCCAAGGGCGATCGATAAAATCAAAAAACCGCTGTGGATGGAAGGGGCGGCGCGCACGGTAAGCGGTGGAGGCAATACCGTATTCTTCGGTTTCCGGTACATGCTCACCGCGCAGCTCCTGCAACCAACCCGGCGCCTGGGCAGCGCGTTCGAAGTCGAAACGGCCGGTGTTGAGGATCTTGTGCAGCGCCACCTCGCCCATGACCATCGGGATGATTTCCGCCTGGGCGTTGAGGCGCTCGAGGATGGCCATCAATTCTTCACGCTCGCGGCTGCTGATCAGGTCGATTTTGCTGATCAGGATGACGTCGGCGAATTCGATCTGTTCGATCAACAGGTCAGTGATAGAGCGCTCATCTTCTTCACCCAGCGTTTCGCCGCGGGAAGCCAGGCTTTCGGCGGCCTGGTAGTCGAGCAGAAAGTTCATGCCATCGACCACGGTAACCATGGTGTCCAGGCGTGCAATGTCGGCCAGGCTTTGCTCGTTTTCATCGCGAAAGGTGAAGGTTTCGGCCACGGGCAGCGGCTCGGAGATACCGGTGGATTCGATCAGCAGATAATCGAAACGCCCTTCCTTGGCGAGCTTGGCGACTTCTTCCAGCAAGTCTTCACGCAAGGTGCAGCAGATGCAGCCGTTGCTCATCTCCACCAGTTTTTCTTCGGCACGATTGAGCGTGACGTCGCGCTGCACCTCGCTGCCGTCGATGTTGATTTCACTCATGTCGTTGACGATCACCGCCACCCGCAGGTTGTCGCGGTTGCGCAGGACATAGTTGAGCAGTGTGCTTTTACCGGCGCCGAGAAAGCCGGACAACACGGTCACGGGGAGACGATTGGGCATCAGGTATTCCTCATCAGGGTTGGCCGGTCAAACTGCCCGTTTATGGCGTTCGCGCAGCTCTTCACGTTCTTTGGCTTCGATACACAGGGTTGCGGTGGGGCGCAGGAGCAGGCGTTGCAGGCCGATGGGCTCGCCGGTTTCCCGGCACCATCCGTATTCACCGCGGGCCAGCAGTTCCAGGGCATCGTCGATCTTGTCCAACAGCTTTTTTTCCCGCTCCAGTAGGCGCAACTGCCACTGGCGCTGCTCTTCAGCGCTGCCGATATCCGCCAGGTCGCTATTGGTTTCCTGCTCGCGCAGCACTTGGAACTGCGTGTCGATACGGGCCTGCAGTTCATTGCGCTGAGCCAGCAGCAGCTCGCGGAAGAAGCGCTGTTGGGCTTCATTCATGTAGTCAGCAGCCGGTTGGGCCAGCAATTCTTGTTCGGTCATGGGAATCGGTTCACGGGTGGGGCTGTGCATTTATGTTATAGTATAACAATATAAATAAGCCAACTTCCCTTGCTCCTCACGACGAAGGGCGCAATGCTTGATCACTTTCGCCCCCCGAGAAACACGATGAGATACGTGCTGTGCGCCCTGCTATTGGCAACCGCAGGACCTGCCTGCGCCCAAGTCCCAAGCCCGTTGGCCAACTGCACCCGCAGCGCCACCCTGCTGGCTTGCGTGGACCCGCTGGGCAATGCCTACAGCGTGGCGACTGCGGGCAACATCACTTACCTGCGCGGTTTCGAAGTGATCGGCAAACGCTATTGGGCACAGACCAATAGCCGCTACGGGCAACTGACGTTCTTCACCGGGTTGGCATCGGATGGCGAGGCGTGGGTTGGCTACACACGTCGCGTGGGCTGGACCACCATCAACCGGTTTTCCAGTTCAGGCGGCGCCAGCGCCAAGTTCACCTGTAACCGAATGACCGGCTGTTAAGCCTGGGTTTTCTGCTGTTCCTGCACCCAAGCCATGTAACTGTTGATGGGCGGGTTCTTCTGGAAGTACTGTTTCAACCCTTCAAAAAGCCGATCCGCCACCGCTTGTTGATGACGCGCCGTCACCAGCCGCTGGGCGTCCCGTGCATTGGAGATAAACCCGGTCTCCACCAGGATCGAAGGCACGTCCGGTGACTTGAGCACCACGAACCCTGCCTGTTCCACCCGCTTCTGATGCAGGCTGGTGATGCTTTGCAGGCTGCCCAATACCGCGCTGCCCAGTTGCAGGCTGGAGGCGATGGTGGCGTTCATGGACATGTCGAGAATTACCCCGGCCAGCATCGGGTCCTTGTCCTTCAGATTGAGTAACGTGGTGGCGCCCAACAGGTCTGCGCCGTTTTCGCGCTGAGCCATGAACCGCGCCGTGGCAGAAGTGGCACCGCCTTGCGACAACGCATACACCGAAGCGCCCGATGCAGTAAGCCGTGGCGCGGCGTCGGCGTGCACCGAGATGAACATATCGGCCTTGTGCTTGCGGGCGAGGTCCACGCGCTTGCGCAGCGGTACGAAGAAGTCGTCGTTGCGCACCAGCTTTACGGCAAAACCTTTTTCACGTTTCAAACGTTTCGCCAGCAACTGGGCGATCGACAGCACCACATCTTTTTCGCGCTGGCCCTTGGAGCCGACGGCGCCCGGGTCTTTGCCGCCATGGCCGGGGTCAACCACCACAATGATGTCGCGTTTGGGATGCGCCTTGTCCACCGGCACCACCAAGGGCGCCGGGTCAGCAGCGATTTGACGGGGCGCGTGCGTGGCGTTGGTCAGGTCCAGTACCAGGCGATGGCCTTGGCCATCCTGGGGCGGCAGCACAAAACTGTTGAGCTGCATCGGCGCGACCAAATCCAGGACGATACGCGTATCGCTCTTGCCGAAATGCCCGGAGCGGATCGAGGTAATCCCACTGTTCTTCAGCGCCAGTTGGGAAAAGTCGCCGCTGAGGCCGGCGCCACTCAAGTCGATGATCAGGCGGTCCGGCGACGTCAGGGAGAACGTCTTGTATTGCACCGGGCCGCTAAGGTCGAACACCAGCCGCAGCTTATCGTCCGAACGCCACAGCCGCGCATTGCGGATCTGCGTGGCGTAGGCCCCCAAAGGCAACGTGAACAAGGGGCTGACAAGCAGTAGGTTAAGGAGCTGACGTCTGTACATGACATATACCGCAGATAAAGGAGCATCCCTACTCGACAGGACTGAACAAAGGCTGGGACAGAAATTTCATCGTGGCAGTTATTGTTATACTATAACATGACTAATCATTTCCAACGATGGACCTGCTCATGAATGCGCTGACTCTGCCGGATATCGCCGCGCAGGCTTCACGCCAAGCCTTGCCACTCGACTGGGTGGGCATGTGCGGCATTGCCCTGCCTGTGCTGCTCGGCGGCCAACACCTGGCCGCTACCGCCGATGCGGGCGTAAGCCTGGACGACGGCACGGCCCGTGGCATTCATATGTCACGCCTCTACCTGGCGTTGGAAATGCTCGAACAGCAACCCCTTACATCTGCACTTTTGCGTAATGTACTGCAGCGTTTTCTCGACACACATGAAGATTTATCTAAGAACGCCTACCTGCGTATTCACACAAATCTGTTGTTAAAACGCCCAGCGTTGGTCAGCCCTTTGGAGGGGTGGAAAAGCTATCCGGTCAGCATCGAAGCGCGTCTGGAAAATCAGATGTTCCACGTGGAACTAAAAATTGACGTTACTTATTCCTCAACCTGCCCTTGCTCCGCTGCCCTGGCCAGACAGCTGATTCAGCAGCAGTTTCTCGAAGATTTTGCCGACACTCCTCTGCAGCATGAAGACGTGTTGAGCTGGCTGGGCAGCGCCCACGGTATTGTGGCCACGCCCCATAGCCAACGCAGTACCGCGCAGTTAAACGTTCAGCTGCAGGGTGACGATCTGGCGATAGTCGACTTGATCAACGCTGCCGAAGCAGCTCTGGGCACTGCCGTACAAACCGCGGTGAAACGTGCGGATGAACAAGCGTTCGCCCTGGCTAACGGACAGAACCTCATGTTCTGCGAAGATGCCGCTCGCCGCTTGAACCTCGCCTTGAAGCGCTCGGATGCCGTCAAAGCCTTCCACCTCAAAGTGATCCACGCTGAAAGCCTGCACGCCCACGATGCGGTGGCTGAAAGCCGTTGGACGAGAGACTTTGCATGATTACCTGCCACGCTTTGCGCTGGGGCGCCCCCGGCCAACCACTGACGCCGGCGCTGAACCTGACGCTGGAAAAAGGTAGCCTCACGGGGATTATCGGCGCCAATGGCACCGGCAAGAGCAGCCTGGTCAAAGTGATCGCCGGGTTGCAAAAGCCGCTGACGGGCAAGGTGCGTGTCGATGTTCCACGTCGCGGCGGCTTGTCGTTCTTGCCCCAGCAACAGCACCTGGATCGTCAGTTTCCGATCAGTTTGCAAGAGTTGGTGGCTGCCGGCTTCTGGGGCACCCAGCTGAATTCACATGAACGCAACGAGCGCCTGCACGCCGTATTGGACGACTGGTGTCTCAGCGGTTTGGAACAGCGCCCGCTGATGGCGTTATCCGGTGGCGAACTGCAACGCGCCCTGCTCGCCCGTATGAGCCTGGCCGACTCCTCCATCCTGCTGCTCGACGAACCCCACGCCGCCCTCGACGAAGACGGCCAGGCACTGTGCTGGAAACACATCCATACCTGGCACAACCAAGGCCGCACGCTGGTGGTCGTCTGTCATGACTTGGCGTCCGTGCGTCACCACACCCAGCACGTGCTGCAGCTTAAAAACACCGGCTGCGTGTTCGGCCCCAGCAAAGAGCTGATCCGCCCGCAACCACAGATGCAGGTGGCCTAATGCACCTCACCGCTCACCTGTGGATGCCATTCCAGGATTTCGTGTTTATGCGCCGCGCACTGATCGGCGGGTTGGTGCTTGCATGTAGCACCGCCCCCTTGGGCGTGTTCCTGATCCTGCGACGCATGAGCCTGATCGGTGACGCCGTGGCTCACGGCATTCTGCCGGGCGCCGCACTGGGCTTCTGGCTCGCAGGGCTAAGCCTGCCCGCCCTGACCCTCGGCGGCCTCGGCGCAGGCCTGAGCATGGCCGGCCTGGCGGCGTGGATTACCCGCCGCACCGGCCTGCGCGAAGACGCCAGCCTCGCCGCCATCTACCCCATTTCGCTCGCGGCCGGTGTATTGATCCTGGGCATTGCCGGCAAACGCCTGGACCTGCTGCACCTGTTATTCGGCTCCGCCCTGGCCGTGGACGAAACCACACTGACCGGAATGCTCTGGGTGTCCAGCTTCAGCCTGATCGCCATGGCACTGATCTACAAACCCCTGCTGCTCGACACCCTTGACCCGCTGTTCCTGCAAACCGTCAGCCGCCTTGGCCCACTGGCCCACGGCCTGTTCCTGACCCTGGTGGTGCTGAACCTGGTGATCGGTTTTCAAGCCATCGGCGCACTAATGGTGGTGGGTTTGATGATGCTGCCGGCCATCGCTTCACGCTTCTGGAGCCGACGCCTGCCGGTGTTGATCGCGGTATCGGCGGTGCTGGGATGCCTGTCGGTGTGGCTGGGTTTGCTGCTGTCGTTCTACTACTCACTGCCCAGCGGCCCGGCGATCGTGTTGGTGGCGGGCGCTGGATATGTGTTGTCCGTGGTATTCGGTCCGGTGCATGGCTTATTGCGCCGCCCACCTTTGCCTACATTCTCATGAGGTGTTTCCCGATGCGCGCTCTTCTTGTGTTGTTCAGTCTATTGCTGCCGCTGTCGATGGCTCACGCCGCAGACAAACTCCAGGTAGTCACCAGCTTCAGTATTCTCGATGACATCACCCACCAGATCGGTGGCGACCATATTCAGATCAGCAACATGGTCGGCCCGGACGCCGATGCTCATACCTATGAACCCACACCGGATGACGCCAAAGCGCTGCTCAAGGCCAAGGTCATCATCAAGAACGGTCTAGGTTTCGAGCCGTGGCTGGATCGCCTGGTCACCAGCACTGAAACCACCGCTACGGTCGTCACCGCCAGCAAAGGCGTGATCTCGCACACCATGGAGGAAGACGGCGAGACCATTCCCGACCCACACGCCTGGCACAACCTGGCCAACGCCGAAATTTATGTGAGCAACATCACCAAGGCATTGGTGACCGCCGACCCTGCCAATAAAACCGACTACCTGCGCAACAGCCAGGCTTACCTTAAGCAAATCCACAGCCTGCTGGCTGAGGCCAAAGCCAAGTTCGCTGCACTGCCTTCAGGCAACCGCCGCATCGTCACCTCCCATGACGCCTTCGGCTATTTGGGCCAGGCGTATGGCATCCAATTCCTCGCGCCCCAGGGCTTGTCTACCGAGCGTGACCCGTCGGCCGCCGAAGTCGCCGCGCTGATCACCCAGATCCGTAAAGACAAGGTCAAAGCCGTGTTTATCGAAAACATCAAGGACTCGCGCCTGCTCAAGCAGATTGCCGATGAAAGCGGCGCGCAGATAGGCGGCACGCTGTACTCCGACGCCCTCGCCGCTCAAGGCCCGGCCAGCACCTTTATCGGGCTGTTCGAATACAACCTGAACACCCTGTGCGCGGCGTTGAGCAAACCATGATCCGCAAAAATCCTTCAGGTGACCTGCCGGTAATTGCCGAGTCAGCCTACGTCGACAAGACCGCGATCATCTGCGGCAAGGTCATCATCGGCGAGAACGTCTTCGTCGGCCCGTACGCCGTGATCCGCGCCGACGAAGTCGATGCCAGCGGCGCCATGGACCCGATCACGATCGGCGCGAACTCCAATATCCAGGACGGCGTGGTGATCCACTCCAAGTCCGGCGCGGCGGTGACCATTGGCGAGTTCACCTCTATCGCCCACCGTTCCATCGTCCATGGCCCCTGCACAGTTGGCGACCGCGTGTTCATCGGCTTCAACAGCGTGCTGTTCAATTGCGCCGTCGGCGATGGCTGCGTGGTGCGCCACAACTCGGTGGTCGATGGCCGCGACCTGCCCGCGGCCTTCTACGTGCCCTCCACCACCCGCATCGGGCCTAACACCGACCTGTCGCAATTCCCGCCGGTGAGTGTCAGTGCCTCGGAGTTTTCCGAAGACGTGGCACGCACCAACGTCGACCTGGTGCGCGGCTACAAAGCCTTGCAAAACGAGTTCTGAACCATGAGTCGCCTGCTGATACGCAACGCCCGCCTGGTCAACGAGGGCCAGGTATTCGACGCCGACGTGCTGGTCGCCAATGGCCGTATCGAGAAGATTGCCGCCAGCATTGAAGGCGCTGACGAACCGGTGGAAATCGACGCCAAAGGCCAGTGGTTGCTGCCGGGAATGATCGATGACCAGGTGCATTTTCGCGAACCCGGCGCGCCAGACAAAGGCAGTTTCTACAGCGAATCCCGTGCCGCGGTGGCCGGCGGTATCACCAGCTTCATGGACATGCCCAACACCCAGCCAGCCACTTTGAACCTGCAAGCCTTGGCCGATAAGAAGCACCGTGCTGCGTTGCACTCAGTGGCCAACTACGGCTTTCACTTTGGCGTAAGCAACGACAATCTGGATATCGTCGCCGGCCTCGACCCCTGTGAAGTGGCTGGAGTCAAAGTGTTCATGGGCGCCTCCACCGGCAACATGCTGGTGGACGACCCACGTATTCTGGAACGTTTGTTTGCCGACGTGCCGACCATTCTGCTCGCGCACTGCGAACACACTCCGAGCATCCTGGCCAACGAGCAACGCTTGCGCGAGCGTTTTGGCGAGCGCATTCCCGCTGTCGCTCATCCACTGATCCGCGACGCCGAAGCGTGTTATCGCTCGTCATCGTATGCCGTGGAACTGGCCCAGCGCCACGGCACGCGACTGCACGTGCTGCACCTGACCAGCGCCCGTGAACTCGCGTTGTTCGAAGACAAGCCCCTGGCCGAAAAACACATCACCGCCGAGGTCTGCCTGCATCATCTGCTGTTCGACGATCGCGACTATCACCGCCTCGGCCACCAGATCAAATGCAACCCGGCCATCAAGACACGCGCCGACCGCGACGCGCTGCGCCTGGCGTTATTAAGTGATCGTCTGGATGTGATTGGCACTGACCATGCGCCGCATACCTGGGCGCAAAAACAATTGGGCTATCGTGAAGCACCCTCGGGTTTGCCCCTGGTGCAGCACGCCCTGCCGGCACTATTGGAGTTGGTGGCCGACGGGCATTTGCCTCTGACCACACTGGTGGCGAAAACCAGTCATCGTGTGGCCGACCTGTTTGCCATTCCTGATCGCGGTTACCTGCGTGAAGACTATTGGGCCGATCTGGTGTTGATCAAACCTGAGCCTCAGGGCAAACCGGTCAGCAGCCAACCGATTCTCGCCCGTTGCGGCTGGACACCCTTTGCAGAGCGCAGCTTTCGTCACAGCGTGAGCACCACGCTGGTGTCCGGCCACCTGGCCTGGCACAACGGCCAGGTGGTCGACAGTTGCCAGGGCTTGCCCCTGCATTTTCTGCGTTAAGCGCGGGGTTTGACCGTACCGCAATCGTTGCCCAGCCACTGAGCGTGGCTGTCCAGGCTGCCCTTCTGCTGGATGCCGGTGGCATTGAACGTACCGTTGACGGTGGTGGTGAATTCCTTCTGGCTTTGGAAGGTCGCTACACCAGTGCCCTGGGCTTTGGGGCAGCTGAAACGGAACTTCCATTGGTTGCCGGTCTTGTCAGTCACTTCCTGCTTGCAGCCCGATTGCGGGTCGGTCAGCGGGATGGAATCGGTGGCAACCTGGGCTGGGGTCAGGCACACCTGCACACCCTTACCGGCCATGTTGATGCCTTGCTTCTCGAGCATGGCGCGCTGTTCAGGAGTCATTTGTTGCTTGAGCTGACCGAGGATCAGCGACAGGTCCGGCAGGTCCTGGTTATCGACTTTCATATTACTGGTGGTCAATTCCCACAAGCCCGGCGCCAGCATCTGCGCCTGCGCCGCCACCGGCAGCGACAAACCAACAACCATGGCCAAACCAAGCAGACGAGCATTCATCGGGTAACTCCTGGGTAATTGTCGGCGTTAGACGTCGTAAAGCGGCCAGTGTTGCACGGCAAATAAAATAGCGACATTCGCAGCGGTTCATGGTCTGTTACGCACTGGACTGCCTGGAGTTACGTCGTTCATGGATTTCTTTGGCCCGCACCTGCTCGCCTACTTCATTGCCACGCTGCACGTTCTCGGGAGCCTCGCCGCAATTCACGCGGTACTGACTGTCCGCACCGCCCAAGGCTCGATCGCCTGGGCCTTGTCGCTGATGTTCATGCCTTACCTGACGCTGATCCCTTACCTGATCTTCGGCCGCAGCACCTTCGACGCGTACATCCAGGCCCGCCGCCAGGCCAACCAGGAAATGCACACGGCGATCGCCGAACTGAATTGGCGCCCGTGGGTAGAGGAAGCGCTCGCGGCGCGCAACTCCAGTGCCTATGCCTCCCTGCGAGCCATGCCCAAGCTCGGGCGCATGCCGTGTCTGGCCAATAATGAAGTGCGCCTGTTGATCAATGGCGAGGCTACTTTTGGCGCGATTTTCGAGGCGATTCGCAACGCCAGGACCGCCGTGCTGTTCCAGTTTTTCATCATCCATGACGATGAGCTTGGCCGCCAATTGCAGGTGCTATTGAAGGAAAAGGCCGCCCAGGGCGTCGACATTTACGTGCTGTACGACCGCATCGGCAGCCACGCCCTGCCCCATCGCTACGTACAATCGCTGCGCGACGCCGGGGTGCAGGTCAAGGCGTTCGCCACCCGCAGCGGCTGGCTCAATCGTTTCCAGGTCAACTTCCGTAACCATCGCAAGATCGTGGTGGTGGACGGTATCACCGGCTTTGTCGGCGGGCACAATGTGGGCGATGAGTACTTGGGCAAAAAGCCGCCGCTGGCGCCATGGCGCGATACCCATGTACAGGTCACCGGCCCAGTGGTGGCCTGCCTTCAGGAGTCGTTTGCCGAAGACTGGTTCTGGGCGGCGCGGCAACTGCCGCCGCTGATCCTGCCGGATGCCTACCCCGAAGACGGCGTGCTCTGCCAACTGCTCGCCAGTGGCCCGGCAGACCCCTATGAAACCTGCTCGCTGTTTTTCGTCGAGGCCATCCACGCCGCGACCGAGCGGGTATGGATTACCAGCCCGTACTTCGTCCCCGACGAAGCCGTATTCGCCGCACTGCGCCTGGCGGTATTGCGCGGGGTGGACGTGCGCCTGTTGCTGCCATCGCGGCCCGACCACCGTATCGTATATGCCGCCTCCAGCCTTTACGCCATCGAAGCCGTGCGCGCAGGTGTGCGGGTGTTCCGCTACAAGCCCGGGTTTCTGCATCAGAAGGTGGTGTTGGTAGACAGCGAAATCAGCGCCATTGGCAGCGCCAACATGGACAACCGTTCGTTCCGACTGAATTTCGAAGTGATGTTGCTGACAGTGGATGAGGCTTTCGCCAGCCAGGTTGAACACATGCTGCTGGACGATTTTGCCCTGTCCCATGAAGTCAGTCAGGAAGAAAGCCGCGAGACGCGACGCCTGCAACAGTTGGGGATGCGGGTGGCGCGCTTGATCTCACCGATTCTCTAACAGACAACGCAGGGAAAATGTGGGAGGGGGCAAGTTTCCTCCCACATTTGGATCTTCAGTGTTCTGGAAAATCGGGTTAGCGGTAGAGATCTTCCCGCGTCCACGGCAGTTCATGACCACCATCGGCATGGGGTTTGACCGCCAATATCTGGTGCAAGTTGATCCAGCCCCGGGCAAACGCATAAGCGCAACCGGCCAGGTACAGCCGCCAGATGCGCAGCGCCTGCTCCGGCACCATCTTTGCCGCCGCTTCCAGATTGTCTTCCAGGCGCTCGCTCCAATGGTCCAACGTGCGGGCGTAGTGCAAGCGCAAACTTTCGACATCCACCACTTCCAACCCGACCTCGCTGATCTCGGCAGTCATCATCGCCAGGTGAGGCAGTTCGCCGTTGGGAAATACGTAGCGCTCGATAAACTCCCCGGCGCCTCGGCCTACCGGGCGGCCATCGGTATGTTTGGCGGTAATGCCATGGTTCATCACCAGGCCGCCTTCACGCACGGCACCGAACAGCGTCTGACAGTACTGTGCCAGGTTGGCGTGGCCGACGTGTTCGAACATACCCACGCTCACCACTTTGTCGAAGCGGCCATCCTGGGGCAGGTCGCGGTAGTCGAGCAGTTGCAGGTCGACCTGATCCTCCAGGCCTTCGGCTTTCACCCGCTCCCTGGCCAGCGCCAGCTGTTCCTTGCTCAAGGTGATACCAAACACCTTGACTCCGAATTCCCGCGCCGCAAACCGCGCAAGCCCGCCCCAACCACACCCAACGTCGAGCAGGTACTCGCCCGGCTGCAGCCGCAGTTTGCGGCACAGGTGACGGAATTTGTCTTGCTGGGCCTGGTCGATGGATTCGCTGCCGGTTTCGAAATAACCGCAGGAATACGCCATGTCCTGATCCAGCCATAGTTGGTAGAACTCGTTGGACAGGTCGTAATGGTAGGAAATGGCCGCCGCGTCGGTGGCCTTGTCGTGGATCGAGCGCACCGGACGGCTGCCTTCGTCGTCATCGATCAAGGCGTGGCTCAACTCGTCACATACCCTGATCACCTCGGTGATGGAGCCTTCCAGCTCCAGTTTGCCTTCGACGAAGGCTTCGCCCAGTGAATCGAGCGTTGGGTGGGTCAGCTTGGACACCATCGTGGGGTCCTTGACCACAATCGTCACACTGGGCTCAGGACCCAAGTTGAATTCATGGCCGTCCCAGAGTCGAAGACGCAACGGTAGCTGAAGATTCTGTAAGGCCGGTGGAAGTTGCGCGAGCATGAGTAATCCCCCCTTGTTTCAGACGTCTGGAGTGAGGGTAGACCATCCGAAGACAAAGTAGGAGGCTATCGATTTAATAGCACGTCTCTATGGGGCTCGGAGTTCAAGCAAACCGTCCTGGATCCACTGTTTCAGCCATGTGGCCGCTTGCAGCGACGCACCCTCTGAATAAGTGACTGCCAACTCTGCGCACAGTTCTGAAAAATTCCAGCCGGTAGTCACCATCCCTGCCAGTGCACAGGCCTCGTCCGGCTCCAGGCTGCGGTAGTGACACACATTCTGATGACGCCATACCAGGCAGATTTGCATCGGGTCCAGCGCCTTGCTGCCGGGAAAACCCGATGCATCCTTGCTGGCTCGCCAGATCGCCACCGTGTTGAAACGGCACAGCAAATGCTGCACTGAAGGCGCCAGGCTTACCTGTAGCGCCGGCCAGTCCCCAGGCGCCAATTGCGCCATGTCATTCACGGTCAGCGGCGTACCCTGGGGTGCATCGAACGCCAGGGTAAACGCCCACTCCAGGCGCGCCAACTCAGCCAGCGGCGCACTGTGTTCTGCGACCAAGTGCTCAAGGATAAACATCGAAAAGCGCTCACCGAGCCAACGCAGGCTGTAGTGGGCCGAGGGGTAACGGCGAATGTAGGCTTCGCTCAGCGCGGCAAATTCATCATCCCCCAGCCAATATCGGATAGCGCTGAAGTCATGGCACAGCACTTCCTTCAATCGCGACAGATAGGCGTTGTGGTAAATCGCCAGGCCGGTGTCCACATCCAGGGTCGGCCCCCCCAGCAAGGTGGCGGCAAAGCTGCTGTTGGCCGCGCAAGGTTCAGATAACAGGTGCTCTTCAAAAGCCAATTGCCAGTCGATCAGGCGCATAGCGATTTCCTGGCCAGGGCACTGGCTGCCAGCTCGCGGGCCTTGCTCAACTCAGTGAGCAATTCTTCGAACGGCGGGAAATGATCATCGCGCTCCAACAGCGTCGACACCGGCCCCAAATGCTCCAGGGTCTGTTGGTAAAGCGCCCACACCGGGTCGCACACGGGATGGTCGTGGGTGTCGACCACATAGTCGCCGTAGTCCATATGCCCGGCGAGGTGCAGTTGGCGGATGCTCTCGGGCGGCAGGTTGCGGATAAACGTCCAGGCATCAAAGCCATGGTTACGCGCACTCACATACACATTGTTCACGTCCAGCAACAACTGGCACCCGCTCAGGTGGGCCAAAGCGTTGAGGAACTCCCACTCGGTGAACTCATCAGCCTTGGAGCGCACATAGCTGGAGACGTTTTCCAGCACCAGCGGGCGCTGCAACACGTCCTGCACCTGACGCACACGACCGGCCACGTGATAGAGGCTTTCTTCGGTGTAGGGCAGCGGCAGCAGGTCATGCAGCTGATGCGCGCTGCCGCGGCTCCAGCACAGGTGATCGGAAATCCAGGCCGGCTGGATGCGCTCGGAGAGCTGTTTGATTTGCGCAAGGTAATCGGTATCGAGGGCATGGGGCCCACCGATGGACAAGGACACCCCGTGCATTACCACGGGGTAACGCTCGGCTATCGCATCCAGGTAGTACAAGGCTTTGCCGCCCTGCACCAGATAATTCTCGGAGATCACTTCGAACCAATCCACGGCCGGCGACTGTTCGAGGATCTGCTGGTAGTACTCACTGCGCAGCCCCAGGCCGTAACCGAGGCTCGAAAAAGAAGTGGGCATAAGACGCTCCAGGAAAAGTGTCCGCAGCGACGGGGGGCGGTCGCTGCGGTTGCACTCGGTTGCCGTTACTCGCCGACGGTACCGCCCTTCTCGTCGCACATCGCCTTGCTCATGGACAGGAAGCCCTGGCCTTTGCAGGAACCTTGACCTTTGCACGCGTGATCTTTGGTCTTGCAGTCGTTCTGCCCTTTACAAGCGTTGACGCCATAGCAATGCACAGTGGCATCGGCTGCGTGTGCCTGAGTGGCCACACCGGCAAACATAGTGGCGGCAGCCATCGCGAGGGCGGCGCCAGCAGCAGCGGATTTAATGCTCATTGTTGTATTCCTCATGATCAGTGGTGAAGTCGGTCCGAACGGATTGTTCAGTCTCGACACACCACTAGAGTGAGGCCCCCCATCGGCGTTACAGCCGTGTGCAAATATTTCTGAAATTATTCATCAAGCTTCAACAGCGGCTCCTGGAAGCGTAATAACCGCCCAGCGTTACCCAGCACCAGCAAGGTACTGAGGTTATGCAGCACCGCCGCAATCATGGCACCCGCCGCGCCCAGCCAGCCAAAGGCCGCGAACACCACAATGGCCAACGTCCAGCCCAGGCCGATGATCACGTTCACCTGCAACGTCTGCCGGCACTGGCGGCTCAAGCGCACGCAGGTACCCAGGCGGCGCAAGTCGCTGCCGATCAACACCACGTCCGCCGATGCGAGTGCGATATCGGCACCGCCCGCCCCCATCGCCACACCAACCACACCGGCCTTGAGCGCCAACGAATCATTGATGCCATCGCCCACCACCATCGGCCGGAAGCCGCTGCTGATTTCACCCAGCACGCGGTTGAGCTTGTCTTCCGGCAAGGCTTGGGCTTCGACATCACTGATGCCCACCTCCAGCGCCAGGCTGTCGGCCACGCTTTGGCGGTCGCCGGTCAGCAGCAACTGGCGGCCCAGGCCCAAATCACGCAACTCTTGCAGGGCCTGGCGCGCCTCCGGCTTGACGCTGTCGGCCAGCAACAGCCAGGCCAGGAAATCGCCGTTCAACGCCAACCCGGCAATAGGGCCGTCATGGTTGGGAACGCCGCTGGTGACGATGCCCAATTGTTCGAACAACTCCGGCCGCCCCAGCGCCGCTTCGCCCTGTTCGGTCTGTGCGACCACGCCCAGGCCCTGACGCTCGCGAATGTCGGTGAGCGCCAGTAACTGCTCCTGAGTCGCCAACCCCGCCAACGCTCGGCTGACCGGGTGACTGCTCGCCGAGCCGAGGCTGGCCGCCAGGTTCAGCAGCTCCTGGCGATCCGGTGCGGTGGTCTCGATGGACTGCAAACGCAGGGTGCCAAAGGTCAGGGTGCCGGTCTTGTCGACCACCAACGAGGTCAGGTCAGCCAATTCTTCGAGAAACGCCGAGCTGCGAATCAGAATCCCATGACGCGCCGCCACGGCGATCCCGGCAATCGCCGTGGCCGGCGCCGACAGCACCAAGGCACACGGGCACGCCGCCACCAGCACCGCCAGCATCGCCTGCGCATCGTTGGTGACGAACCAGGTGACCGCCGCCAGCAACAGCACCAACACCATATAGCTACCGGCATAACGCTCCAGCAGCCGCGTGATCGGCGGCTTGGAGCGCTCGGCGTTCTGCATCAGTGCGATGACTTTGCCCAGGGTCGATTCGTTGCCAGTGCGCGTCACTTCAAGGCGCAGCAGACCATCAAGGTTGATCGCGCCACCAAACACCTGCACACCCGCGCTGGCTTCCAACGGCACCGACTCACCGGTGATTGGTGCCGTGTCCAGGCTCGCCTGGCCGGACAGCACCACGCCATCGGCCGGCACGCGGTCGCCGGCGCGCACTTCGACGATATCACCGGGGTTCAGCGTGGCGTTATCCACTTCGGTGATGGTTCCGTCAGCCTGTACCAAACGGGCGTGGCTGCGGGTGAGTTTGCCCAGGGCATGGATCGCCTCCTGGGAGCCGATCACGCTGCGCTCTTCCAGCACATGGCCGAAGATCATGATGATCGGCAACAACGCGGCGGTGAGCAGATCGCCGGTGGCCCAGGCGCCAAGCATGGCCAGGGCAATCAGTTGGTCAGTGATGCCGTGCAAGCTGGGAAAGCGCAGGCTGTACCAGGCCGAACGCATTACCGGCACCGCCACCAACAGCGATGCCACCCCCAGCAGCAATTGGCTCACACCGTTCTGGTCCGGCGCCAGCCAGCGCCACACCAGGCCCAGCACGAGCAACCCAAGGGCGAGCATGGCCAGGGTCAATTGCCGGGCAGCGCTGCGCTGTTCGGCCGAGGTCAGCATGGGTGCGCTCATTGTTCGGCTCCCTGGATGATCAAGCGGGAGTCGTCTTTGGGGTCGACGGTGGTCACGGAACCCGCCTGGCCGAGAATCTTCGGCAGGCGTTCGCGGTATAGGCGCAACAGCAAGCCGGGGTCTTTGACCTGGGCGAGGCTGGCGACGGTAGCGGTTTGCGCCTGGGCATTGGCCAAGCGTTCGCTGGCCTGGGCGTGGGCGACTTGCACCTGGCGGTCAGCCTCCTGATTCGCGGTCTGGGTGAGTTTTTCCGCTTCGGTGCGGGCGTTGGCCACCGCTTTATCCGCTTGCTGGCTGGCAGTCAGCACTGCGTTGAAGGCATTCACCGCCGGGCCCGGCAGGCTCGATTGCACATCGATGCGGGTGACTTCGATGCCCAGGCCCAAACCGCTGGCGGCCAAATCGGCCAGGCGTTTATTGATGCCTTGCACCAGATCGCCGCGCAGGCGCTCGCGGCGTTCGGCGGCGCCGTTGTCGCTGCCGATCAGTTCCGGGCGTGCTACCAGGATGGTGTCCAGATCCCGCGCTGCCGTCAGGGCTACGGCACTGCGCGTCACCAACCGATCCAGCGCGGGCAACACGTGGTCGCCCTGCAACACGAAGGCATAGGGCTCGGTCACCTTGTAGAACACCCGCACATCCAACTGCACCACCCCGGCATCGCCGGTCAGCAGGTAGCCGGAACCGGCCAGGGCATCGCTCAACGGCGTAGCGAAACTGGCCACGCGATCAGCCTGCAGCGCCGCGTCGGAACGTAGCAGGTTCTCCACTCGGCGCTCGATCACCCGGTCCGCCGCCGGCAACAACACCACCTGCTCGAACGGCTGCGGCCAGGCCAGCAACAGCCCGGCGTTCTGAATGCGATCAAGGGCGCCGAAGTGCAGGACCACCGCGCGATTCTGCGGGTCGATCTGGCGCACATTGGAAAAGGCCCAGGCCAACGCCGCCAACACAGTGACCGCGTACAGCGCCAGGAAGGTCAGGCGCCCGGCCTGAATCCAAGGGCTGTCGGGACTGCCGCGTTCGCTCATGGCTGGATGTCCTTCGGCCCATCCACCAGGGCGCGGAACGGCGCGGCGTCGGTGCGCAGGATGATTTTGGTACCCGGCGTGACCACCGTGCCCAAGGTATCCAGCGAGCGCAGCAGGTTGTACAGCTGCGGATTACCCGCGTAGGCACGGCCATAAATCTGCGCGGCTTCTACCCGCGATTGCGCTTCGATATCGGCGGCTTTCACCGTCGCATCGGCCTGCACAATGCGCGCATCACGCTCGGCGGCGGAGCGGATTTGCGCCGCTTCGCGCTTGCCCACGGCGGTGCGTTCAGTGGCGATGGTTTCCCGCTCGGCGCGCATACGATCAACCGTGGCGGTGAGTGTCACCGAAGGCAATGTCAGGCGCTCGATGCCGACCTGCGCCACGCGCACGCCGTAGGTGGCGAGCAATTGTTGATCAATCTGCTGGCGCAACTGCGCTTCAAAATCGGCGATGCGCACTTGGCTGGCGTCGGTGTTGATCAAGCTGGACAGGTCAAAGCTGGCCGCCGTGGTTTCCAGCGCCGAGCCGACGAAGGTGCGGATCTGCCGCGCCGCTTCGTCCGGCTGGTTCTGCACTGCGCGCATGAAGCGCTGCACATTGTCGGCATCGCCCTGCACCTGCCACGCCACATAGGCCTGCACGATAATCCGCAGGCCATCGCGGGTGCCCACATCCTGCAAGCCGCTGGACGTGGTGCGCAGGCGCAGGTCCACCGGGATCGCCGCTTCGAATGGCGCCGGCCAGCGCCAGCCCAGGCCCGGCTCCAACAGCACTCGCGCGGGGTTGCCGAAGCGGGTAATCACCGTGGCCTCGCCGGAGCGCACCTGCACCAGGCTCGCCGCTGCCACGGCAAACAGCACCAGTAACGCCGCCCAGGCCATGCGCCGCCAAGGGAAAGGCCCGGCCGCTTGTTCATCACCATGGTGGTGATGGTGGTGGCCGTGATGATGGTGATGACCGTGATCGTGAGAATGAGCGCTCAACAGACAGACTCCTTATTGAACGGCTTTGCGCGGCGCCAGTGGATCGGCGGGCAAAGTAAAAGAACGCAGATCAATCGTCGGCGCACTGTCGGCGCCCAAACGATGATCCAGAATAAGCAGCTTGGCGTGGGCCAGGCCCAGGCTCAGTTGGCTCAGGTACTGTTCCAGCACGAAAGCCTGGCCCGCAGCGGCATAGGCTTTTTGTTCGGCGGCAAAGCGCAGGTTCGCCGCTTGCGCGCCGGCATTCACTTCGCGGGCGCCGGCCTGGGCCTGATCACGGACGGTGCTGGCTTGCAGCAGCGCCTGGTTGGTCTGCTCGCTGGCCGCGCCACGTTCACGGGCGATCAGTGCCTGGGCGCCGATCTGGGCGGCTTGCACACCGTGGTAAGCATTGGCGGCGCCAGCCGGTGGGTGGATCGCTTCAACCACCGTGGCGAGGATCTCCACCCCGCTGTCGAGGGTGTGCAGGTCTGCTTGCACCGTTCGGCCAATCTCCTCGGCGAGGCTGGTGCGTTGTTCACCGAGCAATTCGTCGAGAGTGCGCGAGGCAAAGTCATGCACCAGGATGCGGCTGGCGGTGCTGCGGATCAGGGTGGGTATGTCCGCGCTGTTGTAAGTGGCGGCAAGCGCAGCCTGGTCGGTGAGGCCGATGCGGTAGACAAATCGCACGTCCATGTTGACGATCTGGAAGCCCTGCTTATCGCCGCTGCTGCTGGCGATGACCTGGGATTTGTCATTCACATGGCTGGCGTCCCACAGGCGGTTGGCAATCAACGGCGCCGGGCCTTCGGCAGCGGCCAGCTCCGGTGTGGCGGCTTCGCTGACGCTGGTCGCCAACTCATGCACCACGCCGTTCTCCACGTTGAGTACGCGACCCAGCGGCCACGGCAAACCCGTATGCAGGCCGGGGCCGAACACCTCGACCGGTTTGCCGAAGCGCTCATAAATCCCACGCCCTTGCAGGGGGACTTCATGCACGCCGGTCAGCGCCCAGCCTACCGTCAGCACCACCAGCAACACCGGCAGGAAAGCCCGGCGCATGTAGGTGAAGGCCCAGATCTGGCGCAGGTCGATGCCAAAACGGTTGTGCAATTCATGCTGCAACGCCAGCAACGGTTGTGGCGGCCAACGCAGCAGGCCGGCGATAAAACTCTGCGCCATCAAGCGCGGCTCAAGGCGCGGCTGGCGCGGGCTGAACAGCGACAGCACGCCCCGCAGCAGGAACTCCAGCGCCACCAGCGCCGGCAACAGGCCGACGAGTGTCGCCAGACGCAGCGGCCACACCGACTCGGCATTGGCAAACAACAGGCAGATGGCACTCAGCACCAGGCAGATAATCGCCACCCGACTCAACTGCGCCAGCTGTGAAGCTTCCGGCCACTGGGCGGCGGTTTCCTGGGCCAGGCGACGCTCGAACACCAGCAAGCCAAAAGCCAGCCCCAATGCCAGCGCCGCACCGATGCTGGCGGACTGACCGATGGCCGCAGCAGGCAAGGCCAGGTTCCAGAACTGGATAACGCTGACCAACGCCAGCAACGACCAGCCCGCCAACCACAGCACCGGTGCGCCAACCTGCGCCAGCAGGCCGTTGCCGAAACGGTTGATCAGCCCCTTGTGCCAGGCAGTGGGCTCAATGGGTTGCTCAATCAACTCAGCGCTCGGCACCTCCAGCGCCTGGGCACGCCAATCAGCCACCCACCAGGCCGACTGCAACCCAGCCACCAACAGCAGCAGGGCCGAAGCGCAGTTGATCAACACCACCGGCCAGATCGACAGTGGCGCAAACAACGCCACGAACAGCGCCAACACCCATCCGCTGATCGCCAGGGTCGTCAGGCTGATACCCGCTTGGCGTAACCGACGGGCATGGAACAGCCCTTGCTGAAAACGCGCCAGGCCTTCTACGGAGGCGCCGTCAGCTTCTAAATCCACCTGCATCCGCTCAATGCCCACTTGCACACAATTCGTTACGATATAACACGAAGCGTGAAATTTTTGTTCGCTTTTGCATCCACTCTGAATCCCTTGTGGGAGGGGGCTTGCCCCCGATAGCAGTGTGTCAGTCGACTGATTAGTTACTGATACACCGCAATCGAGGGCAAGCCCCCTCCCACATTTGTTTTGCTGTGCTCTCTGGAGTGTGACTAACCCCCTATAAACACGAGCCATCACTGGTGTCGGCTGCGATTAATCGGCACACTCCGAAACAGCTTTTCGCGGGTTCACGGACAAGGAAGCGCCACCCCATGATTTCCATCTACCAACTCAAACCGCGGTTTCAAAACCTGCTGCGCCCGCTTGTGCAGCGCCTCTACGACAACGGCACCACCGCCAACCAGATCACCGTGCTGGCCGGCGTTATTTCCCTGCTGGTGGGGTTGTTGATCGCAGGCTTCGCCCAACACCTCTGGCTGTTTGCGTTGATCCCTTTATGGATGATCGTGCGCATGGCCCTCAACGCCATCGACGGTATGCTCGCTCGGGAGTTCGGCCAGCAGTCACGCCTCGGCGCTTACCTCAATGAACTGTGCGATGTGATCGCCGACAGCGCGCTGATCCTGCCCTTTGCCCTGATCCCCGGCGTGAGCCCGGTGCCGGTGGTGCTGGTGACACTGCTTGCGGTCTTCAGCGAGTACGCCGGTGTGTTGGGGCCGATGGTGGGCGCCTCGCGTCGCTATGACGGGCCGATGGGCAAGAGTGATCGGGCTTTTGTACTGGGTGTACTGGCCACCGGCGTGGCGCTGGGCTGGCTCGGCGCCGGTTGGGTCGAGGCGGTGATGTGGCTGGTCGCCGCCCTGCTCGCCTATACCTTGGTCAACCGGGTGCGCCAGGGCCTCAAAGAACAGCCACAAACTCCCCCTTCTGCATAAGGAATTTGCGATGCGCGAACAGCAAGAGCACACCTTCAGTACCCATGATGGCGTCGAGCTTTTCTACCGGCACTGGCCGGCCACGGCAGACGCCGGGCCGCGCAAGGCAATCCTGTTGTTCCATCGCGGCCATGAGCACTCCGGACGTATTGCCCACCTGGTGGATGAACTGGACTTGCCGGGGTTTGATTTCTTCGCCTGGGACGCCCGCGGCCACGGCCAATCCCCCGGCGAGCGCGGCGACAGCCCCAGCTTTGCCACCAGTGCCCGTGATGTGCAGACCTTCTGCGACCATATCGGCGCCACCTACGGCATCGAAGAGCAAAACCTGGCCGTGATCGCCCAAAGCGTCGGCGCAGTGATCGCGGCCACCTGGGTTCACGATTACGCGCCGAAGATCCGCGCCCTGGTGCTCGCCTCGCCCGCCTTCAAGGTCAAGCTGTACGTGCCCTTCGCCCGCCCGGGCCTGGCCCTGATGCGCAGGTTTCGCGGCAACTTTTTCGTCAACAGCTACGTCAAGGCCAAGTTCCTCAGCCATGACCCGGAACGGGTGGCGTCCTACGACAGCGACCCGCTGATCACCAAAGCCATCTCGGTGAATGTGCTGCTTGGCCTGTACGAAGCGGCCGACCGGGTTGTAGCCGACGCCCAGGCGATCCAGGTGCCAATCCAGTTGCTTATCTCCGGCTCCGATTTTGTGGTGCACCGTAAACCCCAGCAGCAATTTTTCGACCGCCTCGGCAGCCTGAAAAAAGAGCTGCATATCCTCCCTGGGTTTTTCCACGACACCCTCGGTGAACGTGACCGAGCCGTGGCCGTGAGCAGCGCCAAACGCTTTATCCTGCAGAACTTCGTACACCCGCTGGACCGCGCCTCTCTACTGGACGCCGATAAACTCGGCGCCACGTGCGCCGAATCCGAATCCCTCGCCGCGCCACTGCCACGCAATTCCCTGCGCGACCTCTACTGGCGCATGACCCGCGCCAGCATGGGCCTGGGCAAGAACCTGTCGGACGGCGTGAAACTGGGCTTCGACACCGGTTTCGACTCCGGCAGCACGCTGGACTACGTGTATCGCAATAAGCCTACCGGCAAGGGCGGGCTGGGGCGGATGATCGACACCAACTACCTCAACTCCATTGGCTGGCGCGGTATTCGCCAGCGCAAGCTGAACGTCGAGGAACTGCTGCGCCTGGCCATGACCAAGCTGCGTGACGAGCACCGCGAGGTCCGTATCGTCGATATCGCCGCCGGCCACGGCCGTTACATCCTTGAAGCCTTGCAGGGCGTATCGCCGTTGCCGGAGTCGATCCTGCTGCGCGACTACAGCGACATCAACGTGCGCGACGGTGGCGCGCTGATTCGCGAGAAGGGCTTGGGGGACATCGCCCAGTTCGTCAAAGGCGATGCGTTCGACCGCGCTGACCTGGCCGCCCTGGACCCCAAGCCGACCCTGGCCGTGGTGTCTGGCCTGTATGAGTTGTTCGCCGATAACGCCATGGTCGGTGGTTCACTGGCGGGGCTGGCCGACGCCGTGGAGCCGGGGGGTTACCTGGTCTACACCGGGCAGCCGTGGCACCCGCAGTTGGAGCTGATTGCCCGCGCGCTCACCAGCCACCGCCAGGGCCAGGCCTGGGTGATGCGTCGGCGCAGCCAGGCGGAAATGGACCAGTTGGTTGAAGCCGCAGGCTTTCGCAAGATCACCCAGCGCGTGGATGAATGGGGCATTTTCACTGTGTCCCTGGCACAGAAGATCTGAACATGCGCGAACCCGGCTTATTGAAACCAGCGGTGCTCTGGCTGCTGCTGTTGGCGCCGCTGTTTTTCAGCACCTACGGCTTCGCCACCTGGGTCACCAGCCAGCGCAGCGACGTCGGCACGCTGGTGTTCGGCTGGGAAAGCCATATGCCGTTCTGGGCCTGGACCATCGTGCCCTATTGGTCCATCGACCTGCTCTACGGCTTCTCTCTGCTGCTGCCCAATACACGGCATGAGCTGAAACAACATGCACTGCGCCTGCTGAGTGCGCAGGTGATTGCCGTCAGCTGCTTCCTGATCTGGCCGCTGCGCTTCACCTTTGAGCGGCCAGAGCTGGACGGGGTGTTTGGCTGGCTATTCGCGGTGCTGGCCGGTTTCGACAAACCGTTCAACCAGGCACCTTCGCTGCATATCGCACTGCTGGTGATCCTGTGGGTCATGTACCAGCGGCACACCCAGGGGGGCTGGCGCTGGGTGGTGAACGGCTGGTTTGCGCTGATCGGCATCTCGGTGCTGACCACTTATCAACATCACTTTATCGACTTACCCACAGGCGCCCTCGCGGGGTGGCTGTGCGTGTGGTTATGGCCAGTGGAGCACCCGAGCCCATTGTTGAGTGCGCGGTTGACGCGGGATACCCAACGCTGGCGCCTGGCTGTGCGCTACGGGCTGGGCACGCTATTACTGCTGGCACTTGCCCTGGTACTGGGCGGCGGCTGGCTGTGGCTGCTGTGGCCAGCGGTTTCCCTGGGTTTGATCACCGCCAACTACCTTGTGATCGGCGCGTCGGGCTTTCAAAAACGTGCGGATGGCCGCCTTACGCCTGCAGCCCGCTGGTTGTATGCGCCTTATTTAGCGGGTGCGTGGGTCAATTCGCGGCTGTGGACACGCAAACATCCACAGCCGGACCTGATTGTGGATAACGTCTGGCTGGGGCGCATTCCTACGGCCAGCGAGCAGGGCTCGTTCAGGGCCATTGTCGATCTGTGCGCCGAACTGCCGATTAATCCACTGGGCCGCGCTTATGCCTGCGTGCCGGTACTGGACCTCGTCACCCCGACAGCCGACGAATGCCTGAAAGCCGCACACGCCATTGAACGCCTGCGAACGAGCGGCCCCTTGCTGGTGTGCTGCGCCCTCGGTTACTCCCGTAGCGCCACTGCTGTCGCCGCCTGGCTGCTGAATACTGGCCGAGCCGCCACGGTCGATGAAGCACTGGCTATTATTCGTACAGCACGGGCCTCTGTGGTCCTGCACCCCGCACACCGTAAAGCGTTGGAGGGTTTGCACCATGCACCCTGATATGGAACTCCAGATAGTTGCCAGCCTTCTACGCCGTGGCCGTTCCCTGGATCAGTTATCCACAGGCCTGACGTTGCTCGGCATACTGTTCGGCCTCGCCCAATTGTTGTTGGCCAGTATCTCGACGATCTGCCTGCTGCTGGCCCTGTGGATGATCGTGCTGGGCCTGCTGCAAAAGTACTGGGCGCTGCGAGTGGCCTTCGACGCCGACCTGTTCGCCATGCTGGCCCGCGACGTTACCCGCACTCCAGACCTTGACCAGGCCCTGCAAACCCTCGGCCTGCAATCGTCCAAGCGAGCCGGTCGGCCGTGGACCGAACGCCGCCGTGGCGCCCTTAAACTATTGCGTAAACAAGCCTGGTTGCTGGGCGCGCAAGCGCTGCTGACTTTGGGCGTCATCCTCGCCAGCCCTTGGCTGCCTTTCGCCGGATAAGGAATTCCCATGTTCGAACCCGTGGTCGCCACGCTGATTACCTCCATGGCCCGCACCGTCACCGGCGCTCGCAGCCTGTGGCTGGGGTGCGCGCCAGTACCGGTGCAACGCATCTATTTCGCCAACCACAGCAGCCACGGTGACTTCGTGCTGGTGTGGGCGTCGCTGCCGCAGAACCTGCGCAAATTCACACGCCCGGTGGCGGGCAGTGATTACTGGAACAAGAGCGCGCTGCGCCGCTACATCATCAACCGGGTGTTCAATGGCGTGCTGATCGACCGCGAGCGCAAAGAGCCTGTGGATAACCCATTGCTGCCCATGCTCGCGGCTCTGGAAGGCGGTGACTCGCTGATCATCTTTCCAGAAGGCACGCGTAATCTTGAGGATGGCTTGCTGCCGTTCAAAAGCGGTTTGTATCACCTGGCAAAAAGTTACCCACAGGCCGAGTTGGTTCCCGTGTGGATAGCCAACCTCAACCGGGTTATGCCCAAAGGGCGCGTGCTGCCACTGCCGTTGTTATGCACAACCAGCTTCGGTGCCCCCCTGCAATTGGAAGAAGGCGAAGACAAAGCCGCATTCCTCGCCCGCACCCGCGCCGCCCTGCTCGCCCTCGCCCCGGAGCACTCCTGAAATGGATAGCCAAACCCTGATGTTGTTCGGCGGCATCGGCGCGATCCTGGTCATCGCCTCGCTGATCGGCCTGATCCTCAAGCTGCGCACCCGTGGCAGCCCCAACGCAGTCATCGACAACCTCAACGCCCGCATCAACGCCTGGTGGGTGATGGTGGTGGTGATCGGCATCGCCTTGTGGCTCGGCACCGGTGCGGTGATCCTGCTGTTCTACGCCGTGTCGTTCTACGCCCTGCGTGAATTCCTCACTCTCACACCCACCAGGCGCAGCGACTACCCGGCCCTGGTGGCCGCGTTCTACCTGGCCCTGCCGCTGCAATACGTGCTGATCTACGCCGACTGGTATGGGCTGTTCTCGATCTTCATCCCGGTGTACGTGTTCCTGCTGCTGCCGATCCTCGCCTCCCTTGGCGGCGACAGCACACACTTCCTGGAACGCGCCTCGAAGGTGCAATGGGGGCTGATGATCGCGGTGTTCTGCGTGTCCTTCGTCCCTGCCCTGCTGACGTTGGACATCCCCGGCTACGAAGGCCGTAACCTGTTGTTGATCGCTTACCTGGTGATCGTGGTGCAACTCTCGGACGTGCTGCAGTACGTATGCGGCAAGCTGTTCGGCAAACACAAGATCGCGCCCAACCTGTCACCGTCGAAAACCGTGGAAGGTTTTGTCGGCGGGATCCTGTTGTCTTCACTGATCGGTGCAGCGCTGTGGTGGACCACGCCGTTCAACCCTTGGCAGTCGTTCCTGATCGCGCTGCTGATCAACTTGCTGGGCTTTGCCGGCGGGATTGTGATGTCAGCGATCAAGCGTGACCGCGGCGTGAAGGACTGGGGGCACATGATCGAAGGGCACGGTGGGATGCTGGATCGGCTGGATTCGGTGTGCTTTGCGGCGCCGATTTTCTTTCATCTTGTGCGGTACTGGTGGACCTGACCCCATCCCTTTTTCAGCACCAATGAAGATCAAAATGTGGGAGGAGGCTTGCCTCCGATAGCGGTTTGTCAGTAACTGCCTATGCTGGCTGATACACCGCAATCGGGAGCAAGCCCCCTCCCACCTTGGACTTGTGGTGCTTTCAGGGTTTAAGCAAAGTCTGAAACTGGTGCAGCAGTGATCTCGACATAGCTAGACTCCCCTCCGCCTATCGCACCCGATAGCCAGCCCCAAACGAAACTCAGCGTGGTGCGCCCGGCGTGATCCACGCCTACCGTGCCACGTGACCACCCCGCGCGCAGTTCACCTTCCAGGGTTACGCACTGAAATAGCAGCTCGATGGTCTCTGCACCGGTCACCCGCCCGACCTGCGTGCCCACGCGAATCCGGCCACCGTGGTAAGTGCTCGAAATCACGCCATCTTCGATTTGGTAATGAAACACGGTGCCGGTGCCGGACACCCCTTGGGCGTTGTTCGCGACCGCAAACCGACGATCGTGCAAACGTGCGTGGACAGTAGCAGAAGGGTGTTGCATCAGTACGCATCCTTGAATTAAGCGAATCCAAAACGTAAAAAAGGGGCTGTTGAAAACAGCCCCTTTTGGGTACGTCAGTAAGCCTTACTCCACCGTCACCGACTTAGCCAGGTTACGCGGCTGGTCAACGTCGGTGCCCTTGAGCACCGCAACGTAGTACGACAGCAACTGCAGCGGGATGGTGTAGAGGATCGGCGACAGCGTGTCGTGGATGTGCGGCATGTTGATCACGTGGGTGCCCTCGCCATTGGTCATGCCTGCCTTTTCATCTGCGAAGACGATCAATTGGCCGCCACGGGCGCGTACTTCCTGCAGGTTGGACTTGAGCTTCTCCAGCAGTTCGTTGTTCGGCGCCACGGTAACCACTGGCATATCGTCATCCACCAGGGCCAATGGGCCGTGCTTCAGCTCGCCGGCCGGGTAGGCTTCGGCGTGGATGTACGAGATTTCCTTGAGTTTCAGCGAGCCTTCCATTGCCACCGGGTATTGCGCGCCACGGCCGAGGAACAGGGTGTGGTTCTTGTCGGCGAACAGCTCGGCGACTTTTTCCACGGTGCTGTCCATGGCCAGGGCTTCACCCAGGCGGGTCGGCAGACGACGCAGTTCTTCCACCAGAGTGGCTTCGACGCCCTCGGCGAGGGTGCCGCGTACTTGACCCAGGGACAGGGTCAGCAACAACAGGCCTACCAATTGGGTAGTGAAGGCTTTGGTGGAGGCCACGCCGATTTCGCGACCAGCCTGTGTCAGCAGGGTCAGGTCGGATTCACGCACCAGGGAGCTGATGCTGACGTTGCAGATGGCCAGGCTGCCGAGGAAGCCCAGCTCCTTGGCGTTGCGCAGGGCAGCCAGGGTGTCGGCGGTTTCGCCGGACTGGGAGATGGTCACGAACAGGGTGTCTGGCTGCACCACCACTTTGCGGTAGCGGAACTCGCTGGCGACTTCGACCTGGCAGGGGATGCCGGCCAATTCTTCCAGCCAATAACGCGCGACCATACCGGCGTGGTAGCTGGTGCCACAGGCAACGATTTGTACATTGCGCACTTTGGCGAACAGTTCGGCGGCTTGCGGGCCGAAGGCGTTGACCAGCACCTGGTTCTGGCTCAGGCGACCTTCCAGGGTGCGTTGCACCACGGATGGCTGCTCGTGGATTTCCTTGAGCATGAAGTGGCGGAACTCGCCTTTGTCGGCGGCTTCGGCACCGTCGCGGTATTGCACGGCTTCACGCTCGACCGACTGACCGTCAACGTCCCAGATCTGTACGCTTTCACGGCGGATGTCGGCAATATCGCCTTCTTCCAGGTACATGAAACGGTCGGTCACCTGGCGCAGGGCCAGTTGGTCGGAGGCAAGGAAGTTCTCGCCCAGGCCCAAGCCGATTACCAATGGGCTGCCACTGCGCGCGGCAACCAAGCGGTCAGGCTGGCTGGCACTGATCACGGCCAGGCCGTAGGCGCCGTGCAGCTCTTTGACTGTGGCCTTGAGGGCCGTGGTCAGGTCACTGTGGTCTTTGAGCTTGTGGTTGAGCAGGTGGGCGATCACTTCGGTGTCGGTGTCCGAGGTGAACACGTAGCCCAGGCCCTTGAGTTGCTCACGCAGCACTTCGTGGTTTTCGATGATGCCGTTGTGCACCACCGCCAGGTCACCGGAAAAATGCGGGTGGGCGTTGCGTTCGCACGGCGCGCCGTGGGTGGCCCAACGGGTGTGGGCGATACCCAGGCGACCCGCCAGAGGCTCGCCGGCCAGAGCCTGGTCCAACTCGCTGACCTTGCCCGGGCGGCGCATACGCTCCAGCTTGCCGGCGTTGGTGAAGACAGCCACGCCTGCGCTGTCATAGCCGCGGTATTCCAGGCGCTTGAGGCCTTCGATCAGGATAGCAGTTACGTTACGTTCGGCGACTGCGCCAACAATTCCACACATGGTGTTTCTCCTAGATGACTGCCGCGCATATCAGCGTAATGCCGCGGGCTTGGATCTGGTCGCGGGCCTCAAGTGGCAGGCGATCATCGGTAATAAGGGTATGGACGCTGCTCCAGGGCAGCTCCAGGTTGGGAATCTTGCGGCCAATCTTGTCGGACTCGACCATCACCACCACTTCACGGGCGACCTCAGCCATCACCCGGCTCAGGCCCAGCAGTTCGTTGAAGGTGGTGGTGCCGCGCTGCAAGTCGATGCCGTCGGCGCCAATGAACAACTGATCGAAATCGTAAGAACGCAGCACCTGCTCGGCAACCTGCCCCTGGAACGAGTCCGAATGCGGGTCCCAGGTACCGCCGGTCATTAACAGCACCGGTTCATGTTCCAGTTCGCTCAGGGCGCGGGCCACATTCAAGGAGTTGGTCATAACCACCAGCCCGGGTTGATGACCGAGTTCCGGAATCATGGCGGCGGTGGTGCTGCCGCTGTCGATGATGATGCGCGCATGTTCACGCAAGCGCACCACGGCCGCACGTGCGATGGCACGCTTGTAGGCCGAGATGGGCTGGGCGGCGTCGCCCACCAGCTCTTGGGGCATGGTGATTGCGCCACCGTAGCGACGCAGAAGCAGGCCGTTACTTTCGAGGGCGGCCAAGTCCTTGCGGATGGTGACTTCCGAAGTTTCGAAACGCTTGGCCAGTTGGTCCACGCTGACTTCGCCCTGTTCATTGAGCAAGGTCAGGATATTGTGGCGTCGCTGGGGAGTATTTCGTTTCGACATGGCAGTGATAAGTTTCGTTCCGAAAGATAACGAAGGCAATCAAAACCTATTGGCGAAAGATCGTCAAGCGGGGGCGATAACTATTTTTCGAAACAACACCGGCAAATGTGGGAGGGGGCTTGCTCCCGATGGCGGTGAACCAGTCAACTCATCAGGTGACTGACACACCGCCATCGGGAGCAAGCCCCCTCCCACATTGGAGTTTTGACGCTGCCAAGGCTGTGGATAACTCAGGTCTTCTTGATTTTTACCGGGCGTTTCCAACCGTCGATATTGCGTTGACGGGCGCGGGCTACAGCCAGCTGGGACTTATCCACATCCTGGTTGATGGTCGAGCCTGCTGCGGTGTTGGAACCATCACCGATGGTCACAGGAGCAACCAGCGAGTTATTGGAGCCGATGAACACGTCTTCACCAATGGTGGTCTGGTGCTTGTTGGCACCGTCATAGTTGCAGGTGATGGTACCGGCACCAATGTTGGTGCGGGCGCCGATGACGGCATCGCCCAGGTAAGTCAGGTGACCGACTTTTGCACCTTCGCCGAGGTGTGCGTTTTTCAGTTCGACAAAGTTACCCACATGGGCCTTGGCCCCCAGCTCGCTACCTGGACGCAAGCGCGCAAACGGCCCCGCATCGCTGCCCTCACCCATCACGGCACCGTCGACATGGCTGTTGGCCTTGACGACCACGCCTTTGCGCAAGGTGCTGTCCTTGATCACGCAGTTCGGGCCGATGACCACATTGTCTTCAATGATCACCCGGCCTTCGAGGATCACGTTGATATCGATCAGCACGTCGCGGCCTACTGTTACGTCGCCACGCACATCGAAACGCGCCGGGTCACGCAGGGTCACGCCCTGGGCCATCAGACGCAGGCCTTCACGCAACTGGTAGTGACGCTCCAGCTCTGCAAGCTGCTTGCGGTCGTTGGCGCCCTGCACTTCCATCGGGTCGTGGGGCTGCTCAGTGGCGACCACCAGGCCATCGCTGACGGCCATCTCAATGACATCGGTGAGGTAGTACTCGCCCTGGGCATTGTTGTTGGACAGACGGCTCATCCAGTCGCCCAGCTTATCGGCAGGTACGGCAAGAATGCCGGTGTTGCCTTCGGTAATGGCGCGCTGGGCTTCACTGGCGTCCTTGTGCTCGACGATCGCGGCAACCTTGCCGTCGGCATTGCGCACGATGCGGCCATAGCCGGTAGGGTCGTCCAACTCAACGGTGAGCAAGCCCATCTGGCCAGGCACTACGTGCTTGAGCAGTCGTTGCAGGGTTTCTACTTCAATCAGCGGTACATCGCCATAGAGGATCAGCACCGTGTCGGCGGTAATGAAGGGCACAGCTTGCGCGGTAGCGTGGCCGGTGCCCAGTTGCTTGTCTTGCAATACGAAATTCAGATCGTCCGCAGCCAGACGCTCACGGACCACGTCTGCACCGTGGCCGATCACCACATGAATACGTTGCGGGTCCAATTGCCGGGCGCTGTGGATAACATGACCCAGCATGGAGTTACCCGCGACCGGGTGCAGCACCTTGGGCAGGGCTGAACGCATACGGGTGCCCTGGCCTGCGGCGAGAATGACGATTTCAAGAGACATGAATGGCTACCAATCCTGGGCGGTCCGGGTTCAGACCAAAGAAGTGTTTTGCAAAAAAAGAAAAAGGGTAGCCGAGGCCACCCTTTTTAATCAATCACGCATGAAGTGTAACGGCAAGGCCGCTTACTTCTTGCGGATCTGCTGGAGCGTGCGCAGCTGAGCTGCAGCCTCGGCCAGACGAACTGCAGCAGCGCTGTAGTCGAAGTCTGCGCCTTTTTCGTTCAGGGCCTTCTCGGCAGCCTTGACGGCTTCCTGAGCGGAGGCTTCATCCAGGTCGCCAGCACGTTGCACGGTGTCGGCAAGTACCTTGACCATGTTCGGCTGAACCTCGAGGAAACCACCAGAGATGTAGAACACCTCTTTTTCCCCGCCTTGCTTGGTCAGAGTGATCGGACCTGGCTTCAAGCTTGTGATCAGCGGGGCGTGACCCATGGCGATACCAAGATCACCCAAGTCGCCGTGCGCTGTTACAAACTCGACCAGACCGGAGAAAATTTCCCCTTCCGCGCTGACGATATCGCAATGGACTGTCATAGCCATCTGATTGCCTCAACCTGATGAGCGCCCGTTGCCGGGCGCCTGGATTACAGTTTCTTGGCTTTCTCGATCGCTTCTTCGATGCCGCCAACCATGTAGAACGCTTGTTCTGGCAGGTGGTCGTAGTCACCGTTGAGGATGCCTTTGAAGCCAGCAATGGTGTCTTTCAGGGAAACGTATTTACCCGAGGCACCGGTGAAGACTTCAGCCACGAAGAACGGCTGCGACAAGAAACGCTGGATCTTACGAGCACGGTTTACCAACTGCTTGTCGGCTTCCGACAGCTCGTCCATACCCAGGATCGCAATGATGTCCTTCAGTTCTTTGTAACGCTGCAGCACGTACTGAACGCCGCGAGCGGTGTCGTAGTGCTCCTGGCCGATCACGTTCGGATCCAGCTGGCGCGAAGTCGAGTCGAGTGGATCGACCGCTGGGTAGATACCCAGGGAAGCGATGTCACGGGACAGAACGACGGTGGCGTCCAAGTGGGCGAAGGTGGTGGCTGGCGACGGGTCGGTCAAGTCATCCGCAGGTACGTATACCGCTTGGATCGAGGTGATCGAACCTTCCTTGGTCGAAGTGATACGTTCTTGCAGAACGCCCATCTCTTCAGCCAGGGTCGGCTGGTAACCTACTGCAGAAGGCATACGGCCCAGCAGTGCGGATACTTCAGTACCGGCCAGGGTGTAACGGTAGATGTTGTCGACGAACAACAGAACGTCGTTACCTTCGTCACGGAACTTCTCGGCCATGGTCAGGCCAGTCAGTGCTACGCGCAGACGGTTTCCCGGCGGCTCGTTCATCTGACCGTAAACCAGTGCCACTTTGTCCAGAACGTTGGAGTCCTTCATCTCGTGGTAGAAGTCGTTACCCTCACGAGTACGCTCACCCACACCTGCGAACACGGAATAACCGCTGTGCTCGATGGCGATGTTACGGATCAGTTCCATCATGTTTACGGTCTTGCCTACACCGGCACCACCGAACAGACCGACTTTACCGCCTTTGGCGAACGGGCAAACCAGGTCGATAACCTTGATGCCGGTTTCCAGCAGGTCGTTGCCGCCCGCTTGTTCTGCGAACGAAGGTGCTGCGCGGTGAATGCCCCAGCGCTCTTCGGTAGCGATCGGGCCAGCTTCGTCGATCGGGTTGCCCAGTACGTCCATGATCCGGCCCAGGGTCGCTTTACCGACCGGTACGGAGATGGCAGCGCCAGTGTCGACAACGTCCAGACCGCGCTTCAAGCCTTCGGTGGAACCCATCGCAATGGTACGAACTACGCCGTCGCCCAGCTGCTGCTGAACTTCCAGGGTAGTTTCCGCGCCTTGTACTTTCAGCGCGTTGTAGATGCTCGGTACGCTGTCGCGTGGAAATTCCACGTCGATAACGGCGCCGATGATTTGAACGATACGTCCGCTACTCATAGCTGGATCCTCTGAATATTTGAACCGTTAAACCGCGGCAGCGCCGCCGACGATTTCCGAGATCTCTTGGGTGATCGCAGCCTGACGCGCCTTGTTGTAGATCAGCTGCAAATCGCTGATCAGATCACCGGCGTTATCGGTAGCGTTTTTCATCGCGATCATCCGCGCCGCTTGTTCAGCTGCGTTGTTCTCGACCACCGCCTGGTACACCTGCGACTCCACGTAGCGCACCATCAAGCCATCAAGCAGCTCTTTGGCGTCTGGTTCGTAGAGGTAGTCCCAGTGGTGCTTGAGTTCCTGATCCGGAGTCGCCACCAGTGGAATCAATTGCTCCACGGTTGGCTGCTGGGTCATGGTGTTGATGAACTTGTTGGATACCACGGAAAGGCGGTCAATACGGCCTTCCAGGTACGCATCCAGCATCACCTTCACACTGCCGATCAAATCATTGATCGACGGCTCTTCACCCAGATGGCTGATAGCTGCAACGACGTTACCGCCGAAGTTGCGGAAAAAGGCCGCACCCTTGCTACCCACCACACACAGATCGATCTCGACGCCGTTTTCGCGGTTTACCGCCATGTCCTTGACCAGGGCCTTGAACAGGTTGGTATTCAGACCACCGCACAAACCACGGTCACTGCTCACTACCACATAACCTGCACGCTTGACGGCGCGCTCGATCATGAACGGGTGGCGGTATTCCGGGTTGGCGTTGGCCAGATGCCCAATTACCTGGCGGATACGCTCCGCATAAGGACGGCTAGCAGCCATGCGCATTTGTGCCTTGCGCATTTTGCTGACCGCCACTTTTTCCATGGCGCTGGTAATTTTTTGCGTGCTTTTGATGCTCGCAATCTTACTGCGAATCTCTTTTGCGCCTGCCATGTAACACCTATCAGGTTAGCAAGCGGGAGCCTTGCGGCTCCCGCTGCGGCTTACCAGGTTTGGGTGGCCTTGAACTTCTCGATACCGGCTTTCATGCCAGCGTCGATATCGTCATTGAAGTCACCCTTCACGTTGATCTTCGCCATCAATTCGGCGTGATCGCGGTTGAAGTAAGCAATCAGCGCTTGTTCAAAGCTGCCGACCTTGGCGATTTCAACGTCGGTCAGGAACCCACGCTCAGCGGCATACAGCGACAACGCCATGTCAGCGATCGACATTGGGGCGTATTGCTTCTGCTTCATCAGCTCGGTAACGCGCTGACCATGCTCAAGTTGCTTACGGGTCGCTTCGTCCAGGTCAGAAGCGAACTGGGCGAATGCCGCCAGTTCACGGTACTGAGCCAGAGCGGTACGGATACCACCGGAGAGCTTCTTGATGATCTTGGTCTGAGCGGCACCACCCACACGGGATACCGAAACACCTGCGTTCACAGCAGGACGGATCCCGGAGTTGAACATGGCCGATTCCAGGAAGATCTGACCGTCAGTGATGGAAATCACGTTGGTCGGAACGAACGCGGAAACGTCGCCAGCCTGGGTTTCGATGATCGGCAGTGCGGTCAGGGAACCGGTTTTGCCGGTCACTGCGCCGTTGGTGAACTTCTCTACGTATTCTTCCGAAACGCGGGAAGCGCGCTCCAGCAGACGGGAGTGGAGATAGAACACGTCGCCTGGGTAGGCTTCACGGCCTGGTGGACGGCGCAGCAGCAGGGAAATCTGGCGGTAAGCCACTGCTTGCTTGGACAGATCGTCATAAACGATCAGCGCGTCTTCACCGCGGTCGCGGAAGAATTCACCCATGGTGCAACCGGAGTACGGTGCCAGGAATTGCAGCGCAGGAGATTCCGAAGCACTGGCAGCCACGATGATCGTGTTGGCCAGGGCGCCGTTTTCTTCCAGCTTGCGAACCACGTTGGCGATGGTCGATTGCTTCTGACCGATGGCTACGTAGACGCAGAAAATGCCGCTGTCTTTCTGGTTGATGATCGCGTCGATCGCCAGAGCGGTTTTACCGATCTGACGGTCACCGATGATCAGCTCACGCTGGCCACGGCCGACCGGGATCATGGCATCGACAGCCTTGTAGCCAGTCTGTACAGGCTGGTCTACCGACTTACGCCAGATCACGCCTGGAGCAACTTTCTCGACCGCGTCGGTCTCGGTGTTGCCCAGTGGACCTTTACCGTCAACAGGGTTACCCAGTGCGTCGACTACGCGACCCAGCAGTTCCTTACCAACCGGAACTTCCAGGATGCGGCCTGTGCACTTGGCGCTCATGCCTTCAGCCAGACTGGTGTACGCGCCCAATACAACGGCACCTACGGAGTCTTGCTCCAGGTTGAGGGCCATACCGTAGACGCCGCCCGGAAACTCGATCATCTCGCCGTACATTACGTCGGCCAGACCGTGAATCCGCACGATGCCGTCAGATACGCTGACGACAGTGCCTTCGTTACGGGCTTGGGAGGTCACATCGAGCTTGTCGATGCGGCCCTTGATAATTTCACTTATTTCGGAAGGATTGAGTTGCTGCATTGCTCTGCTGCCCCTTCAAACTCAAGATTTCAATGCTTCGGCAAGTTTCGCGATTTTGCCGCGAATCGAGCCATCGATAACCAGGTCGCCGGCACGGATAACAACACCACCAATCAGGGATGCGTCCTCCGAAGCTTGCAGGCGCACTTCCCGATTGAGTCGTGCACTGAGAACCTTGGCGAGTTTGTCTTGCTGTTCTTGGTTCAATGCGAAAGCACTGGTCACTTCAACGTCTACCGATTTCTCTGCTTCGGCCTTGTACAGGTCGAACAGAGCGGCGATCTCCGGCAATAGCGGGAGACGGTCGTTTTCGGCAATGACGTGGATGAAGTTCTGCACCTTCACATCAAACTTGTCGCCGCACACTTCAATAAAAGTGGCGGCCTTGTCTGCGCTCGTCAGGCGCGGGGCCTTGAGCACGCGCTGCATGGTGTCGTCTTGCGACACTGCTGCAGCCAGGCCGAGCATGGCTGACCAAGAGGCCAGCTGCTGGTGGGCCTGGGCGTGCTCGAAGGCTGCCTTAGCGTAAGGTCGGGCCAACGTGGTCAGTTCTGCCATGATCGCCCTCGCTTAAATTTCAGCAGCCAGTTTGTTAACCAGCTCCGCGTGCGCGTTTTGATCGATTGTGGCACCGAGGATCTTCTCAGCACCGCCGACCGCCAGAGCACCCAGTTGGGCACGCAGCGCGTCTTTGACGCCGTTCAGTTCCTGTTCGATCTCGGCATGAGCCGAAGCCTTCACACGGTCAGCTTCGACGCGGGCTTTTTCAACAGCCTCTTCGACGATCTGGTTACCGCGTTTCTTGGCTTGCTCAATGATCTCGGCTGCCTGTGCTTTAGCTTCGCGCAGTTGCTGACCCACTTTCTCGTGGGCCAACTCCAGGTCGCGAGCTGCACGGCTGGCAGCGTCCAAACCATCCGCGATCTTCTTCTGACGTTCGTGCAAAGCCGCGATGACCGGAGGCCACACGAACTTCATGCAAAACACTACAAAAATGAAGAACGCAACGGATTGGCCAATCAGGGTTGCATTAATGTTCACGCCAACACCTCGCTCATTCGTTGTCCATCACCCCAATCACTCGAAAATTCGAGTGATTAGCCAGCGAGTTGACCAACGAAGGGGTTCGCGAAGGTGAAGAACAGTGCGATACCAACGCCGATCATGGTCACGGCGTCGAGCAGGCCGGCGACGATGAACATTTTAACTTGCAGCATTGGGACCATTTCTGGCTGACGCGCTGCGCCTTCCAGGAATTTGCCGCCCAGCAGGCCGAAACCAATGGCAGTACCCAGGGCGCCCAGGCCGATCAACAGTGCAACAGCGATAGCGGTTAGACCAACTACAGTTTCCATCTTTCCTCCCGACTTTTACGTCGTATGGTTTAGGTTTTTTAGATTTTAAAGCGGTAAAACAAATCGTTTCATAGCCCTGTTGGGCCACCTTCCCGTTTGACCGGGAAGGACATCAGACTAGTCGAGACTGGTCTTAATGGTTCTCTTCGTGCGCCATCGACAGATAGACGATGGTCAGCATCATGAAGATGAAGGCCTGCAGGGTAATGATCAGGATGTGGAACACAGCCCACGCCCACTGCAGTACTACGCCCAGGCCGCTAAGCCAGAGCAGACCGCTGCCGAACATCACAGCGATCAGAATGAACACCAGCTCGCCGGCATACATGTTGCCGAACAGTCGCAGAGCCAGGGAAATCGGCTTGGCGATCAGGGTCACGAATTCCAGCAGGAAGTTCACCGGGATCAGCAGGGCTTGAACGAAGATGTTCTTGCTGCCGAACGGGTGCAGGGTCAGTTCGCCGATGAAACCGCCGATGCCCTTGACCTTGATGCTGTAGAAAATGATCAACGCGAACACCGACAGGGCCATGCCCAGGGTAGCGTTCGGGTCAGTGGTGGATACGGCACGGAATGGGATGTGCGGATCGCCAGAGATCGCCATGGCCAACTGAGGGATCCAGTCCACCGGGATCAGGTCGACGGCGTTCATCAGGAATACCCAGACGAAGATGGTCAGTGCCAACGGTGCAATCACCGGGCTACGGCCATGGAAGCTGTCTTTCACGCTGCCATCGACGAATTCGACCAATACTTCAACGAAGTTCTGCAAAGCACCTGGCTGACCGGAAGTCGCCTTCTTTGCCGCCATGCGGAAAATCAGGACGAAGATCAGACCCAATGCGACCGACCAACCCAGAGTATCCAGGTGGAAAGCCCAGAAACCCATTTCTTTGGCTTCTGCTGCGGTGTGGGCAAAGCCCCAGCCGCCATTAGGAAGCTGACCGAAGGTCAGGTTCTGCAAGTGGTGCTGGATATAGCCCGAAGCGGTTGTTTCTGCCATGGTTGCCTCAAACGCCCTAAGGTTTCGAAAGTCTTGTTTTCATTAGCAGGGGAGCGAACCAGCTGACCAGTTGGGTCAACACGAAGACGCCGAATACAGCCAGCGGCGCCAATGGCTTCACACCTGCAAAGGTCAGTGCAAACAGCACTGCCGTCAAAATCAGTTTCCCTGCTTCGCCGGCATAAAAAGACCGCACGATAGCCTGGGCTGCTCGGGCGCCGGAAAACCGAAAGGCCCTGTGAGCAAAATACATATTGGGCAGCAAGGCTATCAGGCCTCCGCAGAGTCCTGAATATCCGGCTACGACTCCATGCCAGTACCAAAGCGCCAAAGCGGCGATCAGCAAAATGACAAATTGAGCCAACAAAACCGGAAAAACAGCCAAGCGATGGAACGGCAACGTGTTTGGCGTGCGGGTTTCCATCACTCTTGCTCCTCAATGGTCGGCTGCCGGAAATCAATAACTTGGCATAATTTGTGCCGACAAAATGCGCGCAGAGTATAGGGGCGGTTCTGCCCCTATTCAACTGTCGGGTAGTGATTTCCGATCACGCGCTACATAAGCAAATGTTTCAGCGGATGTGGGCAAGGACGCCCTGAAGCTCATCGAGGGAGTTATATCCGATGACCAGTTGGCCTTTGCCCTTCTTGCCGTGGCGAATTTGCACCGCAGAGCCTAGCCGCTCGGCCAGGCGCTGCTCGAGGCGCGCGATATCCGGATCAGGTTTGGCGGTTTCAACCGGTGCAGGTTTACCGCTGAGCCACTGGCGAACCAGGGCCTCGGTCTGACGAACGGTGAGCCCTCGTGCGACAACGTGTCGCGCCCCTTCAACCTGTTGATTTTCCGGCAAACCCAGCAAAGCACGAGCGTGGCCCATTTCCAGGTCGCCATGGGACAACATGGTCTTGATGACTTCCGGCAAGGCGATCAGACGCAGCAAGTTGGAAACCGTGACACGGGATTTTCCGACCGCCTCGGCCACTTGTTGCTGGGTCAGCTGAAATTCCTGCTGCAAACGCTGCAACGCGATCGCTTCTTCGATCGGGTTGAGGTCCTCACGCTGGATGTTCTCGATCAACGCCATGGCGATGGCAGTTTCATCCGGCACATCACGCACCATCGCCGGGATGGTTTCCTTGCCTGCCTGTTGGCTGGCGCGCCAGCGACGCTCACCGGCGATGATCTCAAAGCGGCCACCGCCAATCGGGCGCACCACAATGGGCTGCATCACACCCTGGGCCTTGATCGAGTTGGCCAGTTCTTCCAGCGCCTGGGGATCCATGTCCCGGCGTGGCTGGTATTTGCCGCGCTGGATCAGGTCCAGGGGCAAGTGCTGCAGCTCGCGCTCGTCGGCCTGCACCGCTTGTTCTTCAAGCGATGTGACGGTCGGACCACTCAGGAGTGCATCCAGTCCACGTCCGAGACCTCGTTTCTTGACGGCCATGGGGATTCCTTAAGTTGGCTGGGCTGCAGCGGTGCGTGAATTGCGGCGTTGACGACGAACCATCTCGCCAGCCAGCGCCAGGTAGGCAATGGCACCACGCGAGGATTTATCGTACGCCAGCGCGGGCATGCCATAGCTTGGTGCTTCGGCCAGGCGGATGTTGCGTGGAATCACGGTGTCGTACAACTGATCGCCAAAATGTTCCTTGAGCTGCGCCGAGACATCGTTCATCAGGCTCAGGCGCGGGTCATACATGGTCCGCAGCAGGCCTTCGACTTTCAGGTTCGGGTTGAGCAACTCGGCGATACGCTTGATGTTATCCACAAGGTCGCTCAAGCCCTCAAGGGCGAAGTACTCGCACTGCATGGGGATAATCACCCCATCGGCGGCAACCAGCGCGTTGAGTGTGAGCATCGACAGCGACGGCGGGCAGTCGATCAAAATGTAGTCGTAATTCTCGCGGATAGGTGCCAAGGCGCTGCGCAGACGGCTTTCTTTCATCTGCATTTCCAGCAACACCACTTCCGCCGCGGTCAAATCGCGGTTGGCCGGCAGCAGTTGGTAACCACCGTGCTCGGAATAGTGCATGGCCTGGGCCAGGTCACATTCACCAATCAGCAAATCGTAGACCGAGTTTTCAAGGCCGTGTTTATCCACACCGCTACCCATGGTGGCGTTGCCCTGTGGATCGAGATCGATCAACAGCACCCGACGCTTGGTGGCGACCAGGGATGCTGCGAGGTTGATACAGGTGGTGGTTTTACCCACACCACCTTTCTGGTTCGCAATCGCGAATACCTTAGCCATTCTTGCTTGTGTTCCCAATCATGCCGTGCGGCGCAGTATCAGCAGATGGCGTTGGCCTTGGCAACCGGGGACGGCCAAGGCGTGTTCGCTATCGAGGTGGAAGTCTGCCGGCAATGCTAACAGCTCGTCGCTTGGATGGACGCCCTTCATTGCCAGCCAGCGCGTGTCGCGATCGCCTAGATGGCGAGTCCAGTTGCTGAAGTTCTCCATGCTGCTGAACGCCCGGGAAACAATTCCGTGGAAAGGCTGTTCAGGCGTAAAGGCTTCGACGCGACTGTGGATAACGTGCAGGTTGTCCAGCTTGAGTTCGAGTTTGACCTGGGTCAGGAAGCGGGTTTTCTTGCCGTTGCTGTCCAGGCAGGTCACTTGCGACTCGGGAAACAGGATGGCCAGCGGAATACCAGGCATCCCGCCGCCGCTGCCGACATCCAGCCAGCGACCGTTTTCGATGAACGGCATCACACTGAGACTATCGAGCAGATGGCGCGAGACCATTTCGTCTGGATCACGCACTGCGGTCAGGTTGTAGGCCTTGTTCCATTTGATCAACAAGGCCAGGTAGCCCAGCAGTAACTCATGCTGGACTTCGTTCAACGCTACGCCCAACTGGCGCGCCCCTGTGGATAACTCTTCGGCGTGTTGCGAGGTGACCAACGAACTCAAGCGCTTTGCTCCAACTGACGGCCCGCGCCGCGTTTTTTCAAATGAATCATCAACAGAGAAATAGCTGCTGGGGTCACGCCAGGGATACGTGAAGCCTGCCCGAGTGTTTCAGGCCGAGTTATCCCCAGCTTGCTTTGAATTTCTTTCGACAGCCCGGAAATCCCGGTGTAGTCGATATCCACAGGTAACTTGGTATCTTCACTGGCGCGCAGGCGAGCGATTTCGTCCTGCTGGCGATCAATGTAACCGGCGTACTTGGTCTTGATCTCCACCTGTTCGGCGACTTGTGGGTCTTCTGCGCCCTGGCCTGTCACTTCAACCAGACCAGCGTAGTCGATTTCCGGACGAGAAAGCAGGTTGAGCAAGTTGTACTCATGGGTCAACGGCGTGCCGAATTTTTCCGCGATCGCGTCGCCCTGCTCGGTGCCTGGGCGAACCCAGGTACTTTTCAGGCGTTGCTCTTCAAGCGCAATGCTTTCACGTTTTTTGCAGAAGGCAGCCCAGCGCGCGTCATCGACCAAGCCCAACTCGCGACCTTTTTCAGTCAGGCGTAGATCGGCGTTGTCTTCGCGCAGGATCAGACGGTATTCCGCGCGGGAAGTGAACATGCGGTACGGTTCCTGGGTGCCCAGGGTGATCAGGTCATCGACCAATACGCCGATGTACGCTTCATCACGACGCGGGCACCAGCTGTCTTTGCCTTGTGCACGCAATGCCGCGTTGGTTCCGGCCAGCAAACCTTGGGCGCCGGCTTCTTCGTAACCGGTGGTCCCGTTGATTTGGCCAGCAAAGAACAACCCCCCGATCACCTTGGTTTCCAGGCTGTATTTCAGATCACGCGGGTCGAAGTAGTCGTACTCAATGGCGTAGCCGGGACGCACGATGTGCGCATTTTCCATACCGCGAATCGATTGCACGATCTGGATCTGCACATCGAACGGCAGCGAGGTGGAAATCCCGTTGGGGTACAGCTCGTGAGTGGTCAAGCCTTCGGGTTCGATAAAGACCTGGTGGCTTTCCTTGTCGGCAAAGCGGTGGATCTTGTCTTCGATCGACGGGCAATACCGCGGGCCAATGCCTTCGATTACCCCGGAATACATCGGCGAACGATCAAGGTTCGCGGCAATGATTTCGTGGGTACGGGCGTTGGTGTGGGTAATCCAGCAACTGACCTGTTTGGGGTGCTGTTCTTTGGAACCCATGAACGACATCACCGGGATCGGCGTATCGCCGGCTTGCTCGGTCATCACCGAGAAATCCACAGAGCGCCCGTCAATGCGTGGCGGGGTACCGGTTTTCAAGCGGCCGACGCGCAGCGGCAGTTCACGCAGACGTTTTGCCAGGGCAATCGACGGCGGATCACCAGCGCGACCACCGGAATAATTTTGCATACCGATGTGGATAAGTCCGCCGAGGAACGTCCCTGTGGTCAGTACTACCGAATCTGCGTGAAAACGCAGACCCATTTGCGTGACGACACCGCGTACCTGGTCCTGCTCGACGATCAGGTCATCGGCAGCCTGCTGAAATATCCACAGGTTCGGCTGGTTTTCCAGGGTTTCGCGCACCGCTGCCTTGTACAGGATGCGGTCGGCCTGGGCTCGGGTAGCCCTTACGGCCGGGCCTTTACGGCTGTTTAGCACGCGAAATTGAATACCACCTTTGTCGGTGGCCATCGCCATTACACCGCCAAGGGCATCGATTTCCTTGACCAGATGGCTTTTGCCAATCCCGCCAATAGCGGGGTTGCAACTCATGGCACCGAGGGTTTCCACGTTGTGCGTAAGCAACAGGGTTTTTACGCCCATGCGTGCTGACGCCAGTGCTGCCTCGGTACCGGCATGACCGCCGCCGATGACGATCACTTCAAAACGGGAAGGGAAATCCACCACGCACCTCGTGCCTGCTTATGTAGGTAATCAGGAATTGTCTGTTGAAAGAGTTTTGGAGCTATGGCGGCAAGTATAGGGACTTCGCCCTTCCTAAAGAACCCTTTGCACAAAATTTAACCAGCTGTGGATGAATCACAGACAATAGAAATTAAAAGAGAGAAATTTATTAAATCTTTGTTTTTATGTTTATTTCTACTGAGCAACGTTTCTGTGGATAGATCTCTACAGCCCTTTATATTCAATGTGTACAGCGATTCAAAAGTCTGTGGTCATGTACCAATGAGGCCCTTGGATAAGTGCTTTAAGCCTGTGGATTAAAGTGATGGTTATCCACAGACGGGTTTTTACTCAGGTTTCAAGCCCTGTTATCAACTGGGCACAGGCGCGGTTACTCACAGGGTTTAATCCACAGAAAAGTACCAGCCGAGGCGAATAGCGCGCACGGAAAAACACCGATTGCTCGGCGAGTCAGTCAAAAAATGGATTGGGTTGCCCTGAAACGGGCTGAACAGACAGGCGCGAATGGCCTGTCTGTGGACAACGAAGGTCTATTTACCGATGCAGAAGCTGGAGAAGATCCTGCCCAGCAAATCGTCCGAGCTGAACGCGCCGGTAATTTCTCCCAGCAGTTGCTGTGCTTGACGTAAATCTTCAGCCAGCAGCTCCCCAGCACCCGCCAAGGTCAGCTGCGCCCGGCCGTGCTCCAAGGCGGCACTGGCATGGCGCAGTGCCTCAAGATGCCTGCGACGTGCACTGAAGCTGCTTTCCGAGGTCTGTTCATAGCCCATGCAGGCCTTGAGATGCTCACGCAGCAATTCCAGGCCGTCACCTGCCGCTTTGGCGCTCAGGCTGATAGTGACATGGCCATCCTCACTGGTTTGCAGGGCAATCGCTTCACCCGTCAGGTCGGCCTTGTTACGAATCAAGGTGACTTTGGCCGGGTCAGGTCGTTGCTCGAGGAATTCTGGCCACAGCGCAAAAGGATCCACAGCTTCCGGTGCCGTGGCATCGACGACCAACAACACACGATCGGCTTCCCCGATAGCCTTGAGCGCGCGTTCCACACCAATTTTTTCCACCTGGTCGTCGGTGTCGCGCAGCCCGGCGGTGTCGACGACGTGAAGCGGCATGCCGTCGATGTGGATATGTTCGCGCAAGATATCCCGGGTAGTGCCGGCAATCTCGGTGACGATCGCCGCCTCGCGCCCTGCCAGGGCGTTGAGCAGGCTGGATTTTCCGGCATTGGGCCGCCCGGCAATCACCACCGTCATGCCATCGCGTAGCAACGCGCCCTGCCCGGCTTCACGCAGGACTGTGGATAATTCCTCACGGACCTTATCCAACATCGCCAACACATGGCCATCCGCGAGGAAGTCGATTTCTTCTTCGGGAAAATCAATCGCCGCTTCGACGTAAATACGCAGGCTGATCAATTGCTCGGTCAAGTTATGCACACGCAGGGAAAAAGCCCCCTGCAATGAGCGCAAAGCGTTACGTGCAGCCTGTGCAGAACTGGCTTCGATCAAATCCGCAATCGCTTCGGCTTGGGCCAAATCGAGCTTGTCGTTCAGAAATGCCCGTTCGCTGAATTCCCCAGGCCGTGCCAAGCGGCAACCCAGTTGCAAGCAACGCTGCAGGAGCATATCCAGGACCACAGGACCACCGTGCCCCTGTAATTCCAGGACATCTTCACCGGTGAAAGAGTTGGGTCCCGGAAAATAGATCGCCAAGCCCTCGTCCAATACGCTTTGGTCAGCATCCAGAAACTGGCCGTAATGGGCATAACGGGGTTTCAGCTCTCGGCCACTGATTGCCATGGCCGCAACGCCCGCCAAGGGGCCGGAAATTCGAACGATACCGACTCCGCCTCGGCCCTGAGCGGTGGCGACAGCAGCGATGGTTTCACGAGGAGCGCTCATCAGCAGGTTCCAGAACAAAAGTGACGGAAAGCAAAACGCCCCACTAGGGGGCGTCTTGAGTGGTTATCCACAGAGTAAATTACGCCTCGGCTTTTTTGGTAGCCGCTTCGATCTTACGTGTGATGTACCACTGTTGAGAGATCGACAACACGTTGTTGACCACCCAGTACAGTACCAAGCCAGCAGGGAACCACAGGAAGAAGAAGGTGAAGATGATTGGCATCATTTTCATTACCTTGGCCTGCATCGGATCCGGCGGGGTTGGGTTCAGACGCTGCTGGATAAACATGGTCGCGCCCATGATGATCGGCAGGATAAAGAACGGGTCCTTGATCGACAGGTCAGTTATCCACAGCATGAACGGCGCTTGGCGCATTTCCACGCTTTCCAGCAGTACCCAGTACAGCGACAGGAACACCGGCATCTGTACCAGAATAGGCAAGCATCCACCCAGCGGGTTGATCTTCTCTTTCTTGTACAGCTCCATCATGGCCTGCGACATTTTCTGCCGGTCATCGCCATGTTGTTCTTTCAGTGCCGCCAGTTTCGGGGCAACGGCACGCATACGCGCCATCGACTTGTAGCTGGCTGCCGACAGTGGGAAGAAGATCCCCTTGATCAGCATGGTCAGGAAGATGATCGACCAGCCCCAGTTGCCGACGATGCTGTGGATATGTTGCAACAGCCAGAAGATCGGCTGGGCAATGAACCACAGGAAGCCGTAATCCACAGTCAATTCCAGACCTGGGGACAACTCTTTCAATACGGCCTGGCTTTTAGGACCGGCGTACAGGGTAGCGCTGGTTTCAGCCTTGGCACCTGGAGCGACGGTCAACGCCGGGCCAGTGAACCCAATGATGTAGTTGCCCTGGCTGTCCTTGCGGGTTTGAACCAGGTTCGCGTCACCCTTGTTCGGAATCCAGGCGGTCACGAAGTAGTGCTGCAGCCACGCTACCCAGCCACCCTGGACGGTTTCTTTCAGCGTGCCCTTGTCGATATCTTTCATCGACACTTTTTTGTACGGCTCGTTACTTGTCCACAGGGCGGCGCCCAGGTAAGTCGCGGTGCCGGTGGCGGTGCTGGAAGACGGATCGGAACTGGCGTCACGCTTGAGCTGGGCAAACAGGTTGCCGCTCCAGGCTTTGTCGCTGGTGTTGTCGATCAGGTAAGTGACCTTCAGATCGTACAAACCACGGGTAAAGCTAAAACGCTTGATGTAGTTGACGCCGTCGAGGCTGAATTTCAGGTCGACGTTCAACTGGTTCTGGCCGTCTGCCAGTTGATAAGTCTTTTGCTCGGTCGAATAAACCGGACGACCGGTAGCACGTGCATCCGGACCATTGGTGCCGGTCAGGCCGCTTTGCGCCAGATAAGTACGTTCACCGCCGTTATCGAACAGCTGGAACGGAACATCCGGATGATCCTGGCGACGTGGATAAAGCGGCAGCTTCAGCTGTGCAATATCACCACCTTGTGGGTCGATAGCCAGGTCGAGCACATCCGTTTTCACGTGGATGAGGTCTTTGTTGGTGACCACTGGCGTTTCTAACGGGGCACTTGTCTCGCCATTCGCGCTGGGAACATCGGCACTCGCGGACGCATTGTTACCCAGCGGGGTGTCCGGAATAGCCGGCGCAGCCTGATTGGTAGCAACATTCTGAGTCGGCAGGGCAGCCTGGCCGTAGTCCTGGTTCCATTTAAGGACCATGACATAGGACACGATTGCCAGGGCGACGATCAGGATTGTGCGTTTAATATCCATGATTACTCGGCCATCGAAGAAGAACGGGAGGTAGGGATAGGTGGAACCGGGTCATAACCACCGGGATTCCACGGATGACAGCGACCTAAACGACGAAAGGTCAGCCAGCCACCGCGCAGAAGACCATGATTTTCTATGGCCTCTAACGCGTAGCAGGAACAACTGGGGTAGAAACGACAGTGGCTGGCCATCAGAGGACTAATGGCATAGCGATAAAACTGGATCGGAACGATTGCCAGTTTACGCATCAAGGCTGTCTACCCCTACAGTTTCGGTGCTGACTGCTGGTGCTGGCTTGTGGGTACGAGCCAAACGTTTCCAGAGCTTGCCGAAATGCTGAATCAATTCGGGGTTTTCTACATCACCCAAGCCTTTGCGCGCGACGATAACAATATCCCAACCAACCAGAGTGTCCTGGTGGAGGCGAAACGATTCGCGCATCAGACGCTTGAGGCGATTGCGCTCAACGGAGAGCTTGACGCTCTTCTTGCCAATCACCAGCCCGAGACGGGGGTGATCAAGATCGTTGTTACGCGCAAGGAGCAGGAGATTTTTCCCCGGAACCTTGCCGGTGGGGGAGTCAAAGACTGCCTTGAAATGCCGGGGGGTAAGCAGACGCTTTTCCCGACTGAAGTCCTGACTCACCACCAGTACCGGATTATCAAACTGCCAGACGCGCACGACCTTTGGCGCGGCGACGCGACAGGACAGCACGGCCGTTCTTGGTAGCCATGCGAGCACGGAAGCCGTGAGTACGGGCGCGTTTGATGGTGCTTGGTTGGAAAGTACGTTTCATGGCGTTGTTACCTGGTTCGTCCACAACGGGCCGGAATGGCCCCCGTTTTAAGAGACCGGCGATTCTAGAGAAAGCAAGCCTCTAGGTCAATTTCCAACCAGCTTTTCCTTCAATTAGATCTTTGCCGCCTTCCGAGCCGTTCTGCTTTCATCCGCCATGCCATAGATATAAAAATAAAGAAGGAAGTTATTTAAAGCTTTTCTGTAAAGCTTATAAAAGCTAGCCAGGCGATCATCTGTGGATAACTGCCTTTAGCCCTTATTCTGCGCGCTGTACAGAGAATGACAACACGGGGGAGAAGCAGTGCTCTGCCTGTGCTGCGCTATCGGATAAGCTGTGCGTGGAATGGGTTGTTATCCACAGGCCGGTTACCCACAGACTTTTGCCCCCACTTGTGCAACGAGCTCAGGGTGGCTTATCCACAGAGCTTATGCACAGACCATTGGTCGCCTTTTCTGCGGTTAACACATTGATTTTGGGTGCCCTGTGAGCAACCTACATGTGGATAAGTGGGCGGCTGGTCGCTACAATGGCGGCTGTTTTTGCCTCACCGGCTTTCAACTTAGGGGATATCCGTGTCAGTGGAACTTTGGCAGCAGTGCGTTGAGCTTTTGCGCGATGAGCTGCCTGCCCAGCAATTCAACACCTGGATCCGTCCGCTACAGGTCGAAGCCGAAGGCGACGAGTTGCGTGTCTACGCACCCAATCGTTTTGTTCTCGACTGGGTCAATGAGAAGTACCTGAGCCGCGTTCTCGAATTGCTCGATGAACATGGCAATGGCCTCGCGCCCGTGCTCTCCTTATTAATAGGCAGCAAACGTAGCTCAGCACCCCGTGCTGCGCCGAACGCGCCTTTGGCTGCAGCGGCATCGCAAGCCCAGGCGGCAGCGGCACCGGTTGCTGCTTCTACTGCACCTGCTGCAACGTCGTCCAAATCCTCTGCGCAAAAAAATGCGCCAGAGCATGAAGAACCGTCTCGCGACAGCTTCGATCCGATGGCAGGCGCCAGCTCCCAGCAGGCTCCCGTTCGTGCCGAACAGCGCACTGTGCAGGTTGAGGGTGGGCTCAAGCACACCAGTTATCTGAACCGCACCTTCACCTTCGAGAACTTCGTCGAGGGCAAGTCCAACCAACTGGCCCGTGCAGCTGCCTGGCAAGTCGCCGATAACCCCAAGCACGGTTACAACCCGCTCTTCCTTTATGGTGGCGTTGGCTTGGGTAAGACGCACTTGATGCACGCCGTAGGTAACCACCTACTAAAGAAGAACCCGAACGCCAAGGTCGTGTACCTGCATTCGGAGCGCTTCGTGGCTGACATGGTCAAGGCCCTGCAGCTCAATGCGATCAACGAGTTCAAGCGTTTCTACCGCTCCGTTGATGCTTTGCTGATCGATGACATTCAGTTCTTCGCTCGCAAGGAACGTTCCCAGGAAGAGTTTTTCCACACCTTCAACGCCCTGCTCGAAGGTGGCCAGCAGGTCATCTTGACCAGTGACCGTTACCCGAAAGAAATTGAAGGCTTGGAAGAGCGCCTGAAGTCGCGTTTCGGCTGGGGCCTGACCGTTGCGGTGGAACCGCCGGAGCTGGAAACCCGGGTTGCGATCCTGATGAAGAAGGCCGATCAGGCAAAGGTTGATCTGCCTCACGACGCTGCCTTCTTTATTGCCCAACGCATTCGCTCCAACGTGCGTGAGCTGGAGGGCGCGCTCAAGCGGGTCATCGCTCACTCGCACTTCATGGGCCGTGATATCACCATCGAGTTGATTCGCGAATCCCTGAAAGACTTGTTGGCCCTGCAGGACAAGTTGGTGAGTGTGGATAACATCCAGCGCACCGTGGCCGAGTACTACAAGATCAAGATTTCCGACCTGCTGTCCAAGCGCCGTTCGCGCTCGGTTGCACGCCCGCGTCAGGTGGCTATGGCTCTCTCCAAGGAGCTGACCAACCACAGCCTGCCGGAAATCGGCGATGTGTTTGGCGGTCGCGACCACACCACGGTCTTGCACGCCTGCCGCAAAATCAACGAACTTAAGGAATCCGACGCGGATATTCGCGAGGACTACAAGAACCTGCTGCGTACACTGACTACGTGATGACACCAGCGCAGCTTATTAAGGCAAGGGACTAGACCATGCATTTCACCATTCAACGCGAAGCCCTGTTGAAACCCCTGCAACTGGTCGCAGGCGTCGTCGAGCGCCGACAGACCTTGCCGGTGCTCTCCAACGTATTACTGGTGGTCGAAGGCCAGCAGTTGTCCTTGACCGGTACCGACCTGGAAGTCGAGCTGGTTGGTCGTGTGCAGCTTGAAGAGCCCGCCGAACCCGGCGAAATCACTGTGCCGGCGCGCAAGCTGATGGACATCTGCAAAAGCCTGCCCAACGATGCGCTGATTGACATCAAGGTCGATGAGCAAAAATTGGTGGTCAAGGCTGGCCGTAGCCGGTTCACTCTGTCGACCTTGCCGGCCAATGACTTCCCAACCGTGGAAGAAGGGCCAGGCTCGCTGACGTGCAGCCTGGAGCAAAGCAAGCTGCGTCGCTTGATCGAGCGCACCAGCTTCGCCATGGCCCAGCAGGACGTGCGCTACTACCTTAACGGCATGTTGCTGGAAGTATCCGAAGGCATCATTCGTGCGGTTGCCACTGACGGTCACCGTCTGGCGATGTGCTCGATGCGTGCCGATATCGGCCAGCCTGATCGTCACCAGGTGATCGTTCCGCGCAAAGGTATCCTTGAGTTGGCGCGCTTGCTCACCGAGCCGGACGGCAATGTCAGCATCGTGTTGGGTCAGCACCATATCCGCGCGACCACTGGTGAGTTCACCTTCACCTCCAAATTGGTTGACGGCAAGTTCCCGGATTACGAGCGTGTGTTGCCTAAAGGTGGCGACAAGCTGGTGATTGGCGATCGCCAGGCCTTGCGTGAAGCGTTCAGCCGTACTGCGATTCTGTCTAACGAAAAGTACCGTGGTATTCGCCTGCAATTGGCCAACGGGCAATTGAAAATCCAGGCCAACAACCCGGAGCAGGAAGAGGCAGAAGAAGAAGTTGGCGTCGACTACAACGGCGGCTCTCTGGAAATCGGCTTTAACGTGAGCTACCTGTTGGACGTGCTGGGCGTCATGACTACCGAACAGGTTCGCCTGATCCTGTCGGACTCCAACAGCAGCGCCCTGGTGCAAGAATCCGATAACGACGACTCGGCTTACGTTGTCATGCCGATGCGCCTGTAATCATGCTCAGCAGAAGCTAGATGTCCCTTAGTCGCGTCTCTGTCACCGCGGTGCGTAATCTGCACCCGGTGACCTTCTCCCCTTCCCCCCGCATCAATATCCTCCATGGCGCCAACGGCAGTGGCAAAACCAGTGTGCTGGAAGCTATCCACTTGTTGGGGCTGGCCCGTTCCTTCCGCAGTGCCCGCCTGTTGCCGGTGATTCAGTACGAACAGTTGGCGTGTACAGTGTTTGGCCAAGTCGAGTTGGCGGAAGGTGGTCAGAGTGCACTGGGGATATCCCGCGATCGCGGCGGGGAGTTTCAGATTCGTATCGACGGGCAAAATGCGCGCAGTGCCGCACAACTGGCAGAAATTCTGCCGTTGCAGTTGATCAACCCCGACAGCTTCCGTCTGTTGGAAGGTGCACCGAAAATCCGCCGCCAATTTCTGGACTGGGGTGTGTTCCACGTGGAACCCCGCTTCATGGCCACTTGGCAGCGCCTGCAGAAGGCCCTGCGGCAGCGGAACTCATGGCTGCGGCATGGTACACTTGACGCCGCTTCGCAAGCAGCCTGGGACCGAGAGCTATGCCTGGCCAGCGACGAAATAGATGAGTACCGTCGTGCCTATATCAAAGCCTTGAAACCAGTCTTTGAGCAGACCTTGAGCGAGTTGTTGGACCTCGAGGGGCTGACGCTGAGTTACTACCGAGGTTGGGATAAAGACCGTGAGCTCAGTGCTGTGCTTGCGACGTCCCTGCAGCGGGATCAGCAAATCGGACACACCCAGGCCGGCCCCCAACGCGCTGATTTGCGCCTTAGATTAGGTGCACATAATGCTGCGGATATTTTGTCCCGCGGCCAGCAGAAGTTGGTGGTGTGTGCGCTGCGTATTGCGCAAGGGCACTTGGTTAGCCAGGCAAGGCGCGGTCAGTGTATTTATCTGGTGGATGACTTGCCGTCGGAGCTCGACGAGCAGCACCGCCGTTCGCTATGCCGCTTGTTGGAAGACTTACGCTGCCAGGTATTCATTACCTGTGTAGACCACGAATTATTGAGGGAAGGCTGGCAGACGGAAACGCCAGTCGCTTTGTTCCACGTGGAACAAGGCCGTATCACCCAGACCCACGACCATCGGGAGTGAAGGCATGAGCGAAGAAAACACGTACGACTCGACCAGCATTAAAGTGCTGAAAGGTTTGGATGCCGTACGCAAACGTCCCGGTATGTACATTGGCGACACCGATGATGGTAGCGGTCTGCACCACATGGTGTTCGAGGTGGTCGATAACTCCATCGACGAAGCTCTGGCCGGTCACTGCGACGACATCAGCATTATCATCCACCCGGATGAGTCCATTACCGTGCGTGACAACGGTCGTGGCATCCCGGTAGACGTGCACAAAGAAGAAGGCGTTTCGGCGGCAGAGGTCATCATGACCGTGCTCCACGCCGGCGGTAAATTCGACGACAACTCCTATAAAGTATCCGGCGGTTTGCACGGTGTAGGTGTGTCGGTAGTGAACGCTCTGTCCGAAGAGTTGATTCTCACCGTTCGCCGTAGCGGCAAGATCTGGGAACAGACTTACGTCCACGGTGTGCCACAGGAACCGATGAAAATCGTTGGTGACAGTGAAACCACCGGTACCCAGATCCACTTCAAGCCATCGGCTGAGACCTTCAAGAACATCCACTTCAGCTGGGACATCCTGGCCAAGCGGATTCGTGAACTGTCCTTCCTCAACTCCGGTGTTGGCATCGTCCTCAAGGATGAGCGCAGCGGCAAGGAAGAGTTGTTCAAGTACGAAGGCGGCCTGCGTGCGTTTGTTGAATACCTGAACACCAACAAGACTGCGGTCAACCAGGTGTTCCACTTCAACATCCAGCGTGAAGACGGCATCGGCGTGGAAATCGCCCTGCAGTGGAACGACAGCTTCAACGAGAACCTGTTGTGCTTCACCAACAACATTCCCCAGCGCGATGGCGGTACTCACCTGGTGGGTTTCCGTTCTGCGTTGACGCGTAACCTGAACACCTACATCGAAGCGGAAGGTTTGGCGAAGAAGCATAAAGTCGCCACCACCGGTGACGATGCTCGTGAAGGTCTGACGGCGATTATCTCGGTCAAGGTTCCGGATCCGAAGTTCAGCTCCCAGACCAAAGACAAGCTGGTGTCTTCCGAAGTGAAGACCGCGGTTGAACAGGAAATGGGCAAGTACTTCTCCGACTTCCTGTTGGAAAACCCCAACGAGGCCAAGCTGGTTGTCGGCAAGATGATCGATGCTGCCCGCGCCCGTGAAGCCGCGCGTAAAGCCCGTGAGATGACCCGTCGTAAAGGCGCGCTGGATATCGCCGGCTTGCCTGGCAAACTGGCTGACTGCCAGGAGAAGGACCCTGCCCTCTCCGAACTGTACCTGGTGGAAGGTGACTCTGCTGGCGGTTCCGCCAAGCAGGGTCGTAACCGTCGCACCCAGGCCATCCTGCCGTTGAAGGGCAAGATCCTCAACGTTGAGAAGGCGCGCTTCGACAAGATGATTTCCTCTCAGGAAGTCGGCACCTTGATCACTGCACTCGGCTGCGGTATTGGCCGTGATGAGTACAACATCGACAAGCTGCGTTACCACAACATCATCATCATGACCGATGCTGACGTCGACGGTTCGCACATCCGTACCCTGCTCCTGACGTTCTTCTTCCGTCAGTTGCCAGAGCTGATCGAGCGTGGCTACATCTACATTGCCCAGCCGCCGTTGTACAAGGTGAAAAAAGGCAAGCAAGAGCAATACATCAAAGACGACGACGCCATGGAAGAGTACATGACGCAGTCGGCCCTGGAAGATGCCAGCCTGCACCTGAACGACGAAGCCCCGGGCATCTCCGGTGAGGCGCTGGAGCGTCTGGTCAACGACTTCCGTATGGTCATGAAGACGCTCAAGCGTTTGTCGCGCTTGTATCCTCAGGAGTTGACCGAGCACTTCATCTACCTGCCGGCCGTGAGCCTGGAGCAGTTGGGCGATCACGCCGCCATGCAGGATTGGCTGGCCCAGTACGAAGTGCGTCTGCGTACCGTTGAGAAGTCTGGCCTGGTGTACAAAGCCAGCCTGCGCGAAGACCGCGAACGTAACGTGTGGCTGCCGGAGGTCGAACTGATCTCCCACGGTTTGTCGAACTACGTCACCTTCAACCGCGACTTCTTCGGCAGCAACGATTACAAAACGGTCGTCACCCTCGGCGCGCAACTGAGCACCCTGCTGGACGATGGTGCTTACATTCAGCGTGGCGAGCGCAAGAAAGCGGTCAAAGAGTTCAAGGAAGCCCTGGACTGGCTGATGGCTGAAAGCACCAAGCGCCATACCATCCAGCGATACAAAGGTCTTGGCGAGATGAACCCGGATCAGCTGTGGGAAACCACCATGGACCCGGCTCAGCGTCGTATGTTGCGTGTGACCATCGAAGACGCCATTGGCGCAGACCAGATCTTCAACACCCTGATGGGTGATGCGGTCGAGCCTCGTCGTGACTTCATCGAGAGCAACGCCTTGGCGGTGTCTAACCTGGATTTCTGATCAGGTAAACCTGCTTGAACAAAAAGGCCAACGCTTAGCGTTGGCCTTTTTTATTGGGTGATGGTTAAGCGTTTTAAAATGCTCCACGTGGAACATCAAGATTTCAACTTTGCGCCGTTGTCGCCACACTCTCCAAACGATACCCATATCCATAGATCGTCAACAGCTGCCAGCCGCGATCCGCCGTCAGCCCGAGCTTGTTACGCAGACGGTAGATATGGGTATCCAAAGGCCGTGACGAGACCATTTCCTCATGGCTCCAAAACCGCTCATACAGGTACTCGCGAGACAGCGGCCGGGCCAGGTTGGCAAACAGGCAACTGGCCAGGCGGTATTCCCGCTCTGTCAGGTTAATGGGTTTGCCGGCGCGGGTGACGGTCAGTTCGGCATCGTCGAAGGTTAGATCATTAAAGCTCTGTACTTCCTGGGTAGCCGACTTCTGCAAGCCGTGACGTCGCAGGACGGCGCTGACGCGTGCTTTGAGCTCGTTGGGGCGAAAGGGTTTGCTGACGTAATCATCTGCGCCGCTGTTCAATGCGGTGACGATATCGCTTTCGGCATCGCGACTGGTGAGCATGATGACCGCGGGGGGCGATTCCATGTGTTCGCGGGTCCAGCGCAACAAGGCAATGCCCGAGATATCCGGCAGTTGCCAGTCCAGGATCAGCAGGTCAAAGGTTTCCCGCCGCAGTTGGCGCAGCAGGTCTTCGCCGCGCTCAAAGAAATGCAGCGACCATGGCTGTTCCGCAGTGCTGGGAATCTGTCGCAGTGTCTGTTCCACCCGTCGCAACTCGGCGGGCTCGTCATCCAGTATTGCGACTCGCATGGGGGTCCTTCCTACAAAAAATACGACTGCTTTAATGAGAGGCGACTGTGCAAAGCCAGCCTCTGAATCTGAACAATTATGGGCGGATTCTACGATCCTTGTATCTCTCGATACGCTGATAAGATCCCGTGATGCTCAAAGCAAAGATACCGGCTCCTGTCTGTGAGGAAAAGGACTCGCTCATACCCTGCCCTGCAACAAGGTGAGGTATGGTTTGTTGCACGGTTCTGGGTAAAGTCCTCAACTGAGACCGAAATAAGCTTCACTTGTTTCAGAACACTGTTGAACGTCACCACATGGAGAGGGAGCGGGCCTATGGCACCTTTACCCGATGACCATCAATGCCTTCGCATACTTTCGGTGGTAGCCCTGTGAAACTATGGCGCAGAGCCGAGAAACGCCAACCCACCCAGGCACAGCTGTTGTTCCACGGGTTGGTCCGTGAATGGCTGCTGATCGGTCTGGTGTTACTGCCCTTTACCGTTTACCTGTCCTTGAGCCCGGGCCTGGCACTGAATAACCCTCTCTACGACAGCCTGCGCCGCCTGACACCTTTACCGGTGGATCCACGGATTCTGCTGGTCACCATTGATGCGCCCAGCCTGGAAATACTCGGCCCATGGCCGTGGCCGCGCAGTGTGCATGCAGATCTGATTGAACGCCTTAGCGCCGCCCAGCCGGCAGGCATTCTGTTTGACGTAGTCTTCAGCGAACCTAGCAAGGGGGCCGATGGACGACGGTTGGCTGATGCGGTCTGCAATGCTGGCAATGTACTGCTGCCCATCGTCGGTGATAGCAGCGTAAGTCCCAGCCTGCCAGGAGAGCCGCTGTCACCGTTGCTCAAGTGCGCCAAGGGCGTGGGGCATATCAACGTCGAAGCGGATAGCGACGGCATCGTACGCAGCGTGTATCTGCGTGAAGGCCCGCCGGGAAGCACGCTCCCTCAATTGGCATGGTTGGCGTTTGCGCTGAGTGAGCAAGCACCGGTAATGCCGGGCCTGACCCAGGAGCCCAGCAGCCAGCAGTGGCATCAGGAGCATGAAATCCGCGTGCCTTTCACCTCGGAAGATGACCACTTTCCCAGCGTGTCCTACCTCAGCGTATTACGCGGCGAGGTAGCTCCCGAGACACTGCGCGGCCGGCTGATTCTGATAGGTGCCACGGCGTATGGAATGGCCGATCGTTTTGTGACACCGCTCTCCTCCACCGTCGGCACGACCGCAGGAGTGGAGATCCAGGCCGATATCCTCAATGGTCTGTTGCAGGGACGCAGCATTGTCGACCTGCCCGGATGGCTTGCTGCCCTGTTGGCGACATCCCTGGTGACCTTGCTGCTGGGCCTTCTGCTGTATCGCCCTCGCTACGCCCTGTGGATGACCCTGGGTGGCATGACCGCGGCGCTGGTGGGCTCATGGGCATTGCTGCGCCTTGGGCATTGGTGGTCTCCCGCCGCGTGTTTGATCGGGCTGTTACTCAGCTATCTCATCTGGAACTGGCGGCGCCTGAGCGTCATCCTGGCCTACTTTGGTTGGGAACTGGCGCGGCTGGATAACGAGCCCAAGGTGCTGCCGGAGCGTCGTCGTGCGCCCGCCAGCAAGGGTGATGTGTTGCAGGGGCGGATCTTTGCCCTTGAGCAGGCAGTCAGTCGTACGCGTGATACGCGGCGCTTTATGGCTGACGGGTTGGAGTGCCTGCCGGTGGCTACGCTGATAACCGACCCACAGGGCAATATTCTGTTGGCCAACCGTGTAGCCCGTGATGTGTTTGGTAACGACCTGGTCAATTCAAACCTCATCGAACAACTCGCCGATCTGGGTTATCCCCCGCTGCATAACGGCGTACGCCCTGCCCTGTCAGCACTGGAATTGGTTGAGTTCCGCGATATCCACCAGCGCAGTCTGCGGATGGAGCTTGCGCCCTTGCTTCCGGCCGAAGGTGACTTCGCCCTCGGATGGCTGTTGAGCCTGACGGACCTGAGCAAGGAGCGAGAAGCCCAGCAGCATCGCGAGACCATGCTGCGTTTCCTCTCCCACGACCTACGCGCACCCCATTCGGCGATCCTCGCCCTGCTGGATGTGCATAACGGCGAATCGCCAGTCTTTGCCCAGGTCGAACAACAGGTCCGACGGGCATTGAGCCTTACCGAATCCTTTGTGCAATTGGCCAAGGCCGAGGCTGACGGTTACCAGTTCCAGCCTACCTTGTTCGCCATGCTGGTGATGGACGCCTTTGATCAGGTTGCGGTGATTGCGCAGCTCAAGGGCATCCATCTGGTCAACGACCTGGATGAGGCGGATGAAGCCATGATCCATGCCGATCAATCATTGCTTACCCGTGCGTTGTTCAACGTGCTGGAGAATGCGATCAAATATTCCCCATCCGGCACTACCGTCAGGTTGAGGCACGGCAGTGCACAGGGTTGGTTGGAATGCCGCATCAGCGATCAGGGGCCGGGGATTGCCCCCGAGGATTTACCGGAACTGTTCAGCCAATACCGGCGTTTCGATTCGGCCCAGGGCAGTGATGGTCTTGGACTGGGGCTGACGATGGTTAAGGCCGTGGTGGAACGGCACGGTGGACGCATCGTTTGTGAAAGTGAGCTGGGCAAGGGCTCGACATTCATCCTGTTATTGCCGCAGTTGGAAGACTAAAAAACCGACTTTTCTGCTGTGCATAAAAAACCGGTCACAAGGACCGGTTTTTTTATGAAGAAAAAACTTATGCACGTTTTTCGAGATTTTATGACCTTCAGAAATATGCAGCTAAATCAGAAGGTTATGAATCAAAAAAGCCAATTCGCCAACAAAGCGTGCACAGGTTATCCACAGATCCTCAAATCGCCGGGGTCTCGACTACCAAGGGCTCAGGAGGCAGGGAACCCATGGCTCGCTGCTGTGCTTCATTCCATGCAGCGGCGCGGTCGTTCAGTGCAGCAATCGCACGCGGCCCCTCGCCTTCTGCGTACATCGGCTCGCCTATAACCACGGTGATGGTGCCAGCGCGTTTGGCCCAGCCGGTCTTCGGCCAGAACTTGCCGGCATTGTGGGCAATGGGCAGCACCGGCAGGTTGGCGTTGACCGCCAATGCCGTACCGCCCCGTGAGAACTTGCCTACGGTGCCGTAGGGCACACGCGTACCTTCGGGGAAGATCAGTACCCAGACGCCGTCCTTGAGCAACTCGTCGCCCTTCTTGGCCACGTGCTTGAGCGCCGCCTTGGGGTTGTCACGGTCAATGGCGATCGGGCGCAACATGGCCATGGCCCAGCCAAAGAACGGTACGTACAACAGTTCACGCTTAAGCACCTGGCTCAGGGGCGAGAAGTACGCGGAAAGAAAGAAGGTTTCCCAAGTGCTTTGGTGGTTCGACAAAATCACGCAGGGTTGGTCCGGGACGTTTTCTGCGCCCTTGACCTCAAAACGGATGTTCAGGAACACCTTGCTCAGCCACAACGCGCAACGGCACCAATAAACGTTGATGAAGCGATAACGCGCCTTGAACGGCAGGAAGGGGGCAATAAAAAAGCTCAGGGTGCACCAGAGAAACGAACTGGTGCCCAGCAGCAGGTAAAAGAAAAAGGTTCTGATGGCCTGCAAGATCGACATGGCGGCATTTACCGTTGCGGGACACGGCCCGCCTGTTAAAAGCGCACTCCCGAACAATCCTTGGTCAGGAAGTCGAGGGCGGCTAGTTGTTAATAAGTTCTGCGGCAACCGCCGCCAGATCGTCAAAAATCAAAGTGCCTACCGGCAGGTTTTTCGCCTGGGTCTTTTCGCCTTTTCCGGTCTTTACCAAAACTGGCTGAGAGTCGACGGCTTTGGCCGCCTCCAGGTCACCGAGGCTGTCCCCGACGAACCATATCCCAGCCAAGGGCACCTTGTAATGTTCTGCAATAGTTTTCAACATGCCAGGCTTGGGCTTGCGGCAATCGCAGCCCTCATCCGGCCCGTGAGGGCAGTAAACCACCAGCCCCACCTCACCTCCCTGTTCGGCCACCAACGTGCGCAAGCGCGCGTGCATGGCGTCCAGGGTGGCGATGTCGTAGTAACCGCGGGCGATGCCGGACTGGTTGGTGGCGATGGCCACCGTCCAGCCGGCTTTGCTCAACTGCGCGATGGCCTCGATCGAGCCGGGCAAGGGGATCCACTCCTGTACCGACTTGATGTAAGCGTCGGAGTCGTAGTTGATCACCCCGTCCCGATCGAGAATCAGCAGTTTCAACATGATCAACCCAATACGGAAATGTCAGCGATATTGATGAACAGGCCACGCAAACGCGCGAGCATGGCGTAACGGTTTTTCCGCACGCCGGCATCGTCGGCATTGATCATCACCGCTTCGAAGAACGCGTCTACCGGCTCACGCAGAGACGCCAGGCGCGCCAACGCTTCAGCGTAGTTACGCTCCGCTATCAGCGGTTTCACAGCGTTCTCGGCCTTGGCGATGGCGGAGTTCAGCGAGAACTCTTTGGCATCGGCAAACAGGCTTGGGTCAACGTCGGCATTGCCGAGGTTGTCGGCCTTGCTCAGCAGGTTCGACACACGCTTGTTCACGGCCGCCAGGGCATCGGCTTCCGGCAGCTTGCGGAACGCTTGTACGGCTTGTACGCGCTGGTCGAAGTCCAGTGCCGAACCCGGTTGCAGGGCACGTACCGACAGGTAGACGGAAACGTCCACGCCTTCGTCTTCGTAACGCGCACGCAGGCGGTCGAACACGAACTCCAGCACTTGCTCGGCCAGGCCGGCTTGCTTGACCTTGGTCCCGAACTGGCCGACCGCGAACACCACGGCCTGGGTCAGGTCGAGATCCAGCTTCTTGTCGATCAGGATCCGCAGCACGCCCAATGCCGCACGGCGCAGGGCATACGGGTCTTTGCTACCGGTGGGCAACATACCGATACCGAAGATACCCACCAGCGTATCGAGCTTGTCGGCGATGGCCACGGCCGCACCCGTCAGGGTGGTCGGCAATTCTGCACCGGCACCGCGTGGCATGTACTGCTCGTTCAGGGCCAGGGCGACGTCGTCCGGCTCGCCGTCGTTGAGGGCGTAGTAGTAACCGGCGACACCTTGCATCTCAGGGAACTCGCCAACCATCTCGGTGGCCAGGTCGCACTTGGACAGCAAGCCGGCACGGGCGGCCCAGGCTGCGTCGCCGCCGATGCGTGGCGCAATGTAGGCCGCCAGCTTGGAAACCCGCACGGCCTTGTCGTAGACACTGCCGAGTTTTTCCTGGAACACCACGTTTTGCAGGCGCAGGTTGAAGTCTTCGAGCTTCTGTTTCTTATCTTGCTTGAAGAAGAACTCGGCATCGGTCAGGCGCGGGCGAACGACTTTCTCGTTACCGGCGATGATCTGCTGCGGGTCCTTGCTTTCGATGTTGGCCACGGTGATAAAGCGCGGGAGCAACTTACCGTCTGCGTCCAGCAGGCAGAAATACTTCTGGTTGTCCTGCATGGTGGTGATCAACGCTTCTTGCGGCACGTCGAGGAAACGCTCTTCGAACGAGCACACCAGCGGCACCGGCCATTCCACCAGGGCGGTCACTTCGTCCAGCAGGCTTGGCGGCACGATGGCGGTGCCTTCCTGCAGGCGGGCCAATTCTTCGGTGCGCTTGCTGATCAGCTCGCGACGCTCATTGGCATCGGCCAATACGTAAGCGGCGCGCAGGTCGTTGAGGTAGTTGGCCGGCGAAGTGATGCGCACGCTTTCGGGATGATGGAAGCGGTGACCACGGGAATCACGACCAGCCTTCTGGGCGAGGATGGTGCAATCAATGACCTGGTCACCGAGCAGCATTACCAGCCATTGGGTCGGACGTACGAACTCTTCCTTGCGCGCACCCCAGCGCATGCGCTTGGGGATAGGCAGGTCGTTCAGGGAGTCTTCAACGATGGTCGGCAGCAGGCTGGCGGTCGGCTTGCCGGTGATGACCTGGCTGAAACGCAGTTTCGGGCCGCTCTGGTCGATCTCGCTCAGCTCTACGCCACATTTCTTGGCAAAGCCAAGGGCGGCTTGTGTCGGGTTGCCTTCGGCATCGAAAGCTGCCTGGCGCGGTGGGCCGTCCAGGTTGATGTTGCGGTCCGGCTGCTGGGTTTCCAGCGCGGTCAGCAGCACAGCCAGGCGGCGCGGCGCGGCGTAGACTTTTTTGGCTTCAAACTTCAGGCCGGCAGTCTGCAGGCCTTTTTCGATACCGGCCAGGAATGCATCGGCCAGGGTATTGAGTGCCTTGGGTGGCAGCTCTTCGGTGCCCAGTTCAACCAGGAAATCTTGAGCACTCATTGTGCAGCCTCCAGCTTAGCCAACACTTCATCACGCAGGTCAGGGGTTGCCATCGGGAAGCCCAGCTTGGCGCGAGCCAGCAAATAGGCTTGGGCGACGGAACGTGCCAGCGTGCGCACACGCAGGATGTATTGCTGGCGCGCAGTTACCGAGATGGCACGGCGGGCGTCCAGCAGGTTGAAGGTATGGGACGCCTTCAACACCATTTCATAGCTTGGCAACGGCAGCGGCTGGTCGAGTTCGATCAGGCGCTTGGCTTCGCTTTCATAGAAGTCGAACAGTTCGAACAGCTTCTCGACGTTGGCGTGTTCGAAGTTGTAGGTGGACTGCTCCACTTCGTTCTGGTGGAACACATCGCCGTAGGTCACTTTGCCGAACGGGCCGTCAGCCCATACCAGGTCGTAGACCGAGTCCACGCCCTGCAGGTACATGGCCAGGCGCTCGAGGCCGTAGGTGATCTCGCCGGTCACCGGGTAGCACTCGATGCCGCCGGCTTGCTGGAAGTAAGTGAACTGCGTCACTTCCATGCCATTGAGCCAGACTTCCCAGCCCAGGCCCCAGGCGCCCAGGGTTGGCGATTCCCAGTTGTCTTCGACAAAACGGATGTCGTGCACCAGTGGGTCGAGGCCGACGTGTTTCAGCGAGCCCAGGTACAGCTCCTGGAAATTATCCGGGTTGGGCTTCAATACCACCTGGAACTGGTAGTAGTGCTGCAGACGGTTCGGGTTTTCGCCGTAGCGGCCGTCAGTCGGGCGACGACTGGGCTGCACATAAGCGGCGTTCCAGGTTTCCGGGCCGATGGCCCGCAGGAATGTAGCGGTGTGGAAAGTGCCGGCGCCTACTTCCATATCGTAGGGCTGAAGTACCACACAACCTTGCTCGGCCCAGTATTGCTGGAGGGCGAGGATCAAGTCTTGGAAGGTACGCACGGCTGGCGTAGGCTGGCTCACGAAATTCACCTGTTACTTGGGCTGCGATTTAAAGAGCGGGAGTATACCCGATTCGGCCCCGCCACCACTCCCTGGAGCCTTATGCCACGCTGCTTTTGGTGTTCTGAAGATCCGCTGTACATGGCTTATCACGATCAAGAGTGGGGAACGCCGCTGCGCGATGCGCAGGGTTTGTTCGAGTTGCTTTTGCTCGAAGGGTTCCAGGCGGGCCTGTCCTGGATCACCGTTTTACGCAAACGCGAGCATTATCGAAAGGTCTTGTTCGGCTTTGATGCGCAGCGTCTGGCGCGGTTAAGCGATGAAGAAATCGAGGCGCTGATGCAGGATCCGGGCATCGTGCGCAATCGCTTGAAGCTCAATGCTACCCGGCGCAACGCCGCGGCCTGGCTGGCGCTGGAAGACCCGGTGGGGTTGCTGTGGTCATTTGTCGGCGGTAAACCCAAGGTCAATCACTTCAAGGATCGCAGCGACGTCCCGGCCATTACACCCGAGGCTGAAGCCATGAGCCGCGCCTTGAAGAAAGCCGGTTTCACCTTCGTCGGGCCGACCATCTGCTACGCCTTCATGCAGGCCTCGGGCATGGTCATGGACCACACTCAGGACTGTGACCGTTACGCGGACTTGGTCAACGCCGGTTAGAATGCCGGTTTTGCGCACCACACACGATCAGGAGTGACCTGTGGAAAAGTTTAAAGGCGCCTTGCTGGTAGGCGCTCTCCGGTTGTTTGCCCTGCTGCCCTGGCGCGCCGTACAAGCCGTCGGCACGGGCATCGGCTGGATCATGTGGAAAACCCCCAACCGCTCCCGCGACACCGTGCGGATCAACCTCTCCAAATGCTTCCCGGATATGGACCCGGCCGAGCGCGAGCGCCTGGTGGGCCGCAGCCTGATGGACATCGGCAAGTCCCTGACCGAAAGTGCTTGCGCGTGGATCTGGCCAGCCCAGCGCTCCATCGACCTGGTGCGGGAAGTCGAGGGCCTGGAAGTGTTGCACCAAGCCCTGGCCTCGGGCAAAGGCGTGGTGGGTATCACCAGTCACCTGGGCAACTGGGAAGTGCTGAACCACTTCTATTGCAGCCAGTGCAAACCGATCATTTTCTATCGCCCGCCCAAGCTCAAGGCGGTGGACGAACTGCTGCGCAAACAACGCGTGCAATTGGGCAACCGCGTGGCGGCGTCGACCAAGGAAGGCATTCTCAGCGTGATCAAGGAAGTGCGCAAAGGCGGCCAGGTAGGCATTCCTGCCGACCCGGAACCAGCCGAATCCGCCGGCATCTTCGTCCCGTTTTTCGCCACCCAGGCCCTCACCAGCAAATTCGTGCCGAACATGCTCGCGGGCCACAAGGCTGTTGGCGTATTCCTGCACGCGTTGCGCCTGCCGGACGGCTCAGGCTACAAAGTGATCCTGGAAGCGGCGCCGGAAGACATGTACAGCACCGACACCGCCACCTCCTGCGCGGCGATGAGCAAAGTGGTGGAGCGCTATGTGGGCGCCTACCCGAGCCAGTACATGTGGAGCATGAAGCGCTTCAAGAAGCGCCCGCCGGGTGAGGCGCGGTGGTACTGATTCACACCTGACTCAAGACCGATATAGAAACAATGTGGGAGGGGGCTTGCTCCCGATAGCGGTGGTTCAGTCAAATATGCATTGGCTGACACACTGCCATCGGGAGCAAGCCCCCTCCCACATTTAGTCCTGTATCAAGCCTGGCGATCGAGTTTCTTCAGGAACACGGTCATCTCTTTTTCGGCCTGCTTGTCGCCGTGGGCCTGGGCCGCTTCAATGCCTTTTTCCCACGCCTGTCGTGCTGAGGCACTGTCACCCTGCGCCTGGTGCGCCTTGCCCAACAGCTTCCACGCCGCCGAATACTTCGGATCGAACTCGACACACTTGCCCAGATGCTCGGCGGCTTTGGCGTTGTCCTTCAAGTCCAGATAACCCTTGCCCAAGCCGAAGCGCAGCAGCGAATTATCCACACCCTTGGCGAGCATTTTTTCCAGGGATTCGAGCATGTCGGTCACTCCGTTTGATCAGAAAAAGCTCAAGCCCACGTGGAACAGCTTCTCTACATCGCGGATATGTTTTTTATCCACAAGGAACAAAATCACATGGTCTCCAGTGGCGATCACCGTGTCGTCGTGGGCGATGATCACTTCTTCATCGCGGATGATTGCACCAATGGTGGTACCCGGCGGCAGGCCGATATCGCGGATGGCCTTGCCAATCACCTTGCTCGACTTCGAATCACCGTGGGCAATCGCCTCGATGGCTTCCGCCGCACCCCGGCGCAGGGAGTGCACGCTGACAATATCGCCACGCCGCACGTGGGCGAGCAAGGTACCGATGGTCGCCAGTTGGGGGCTGATGGCGATGTCGATATCGCCGCCCTGGATCAGGTCCACATAGGCCGGGTTGTTGATGATGGTCATCACCTTCTTCGCCCCCAGCCGCTTGGCCAGCAACGACGACATGATGTTGGCTTCGTCATCGTTGGTCAGGGCGAGGAAGATATCGGCGTCGGCGATGTTTTCTTCCATCAGCAGGTCGCGGTCCGAGGCGCTGCCTTGCAGTACGACAGTGCTGTCGAGGGTGTCGGACAAATGCCTGCAACGCGTCGGGCTCATCTCGATGATCTTCACCTGGTAGCGGCTTTCGATGGCCTCGGCCAACCGCTCGCCGATCTGCCCGCCGCCGGCGATGACGATGCGTTTGTAACTCTCGTCGAGCCTGCGCATTTCGCTCATGACCGCACGAATATTCGCCTTGGCGGCGATGAAAAACACTTCGTCGTCGGCCTCGATCACCGTGTCGCCTTGGGGCAGGATCGGCCGGTCACGACGGAAAATCGCGGCCACGCGGGTTTCCACGTTTGGCATGTGCTCACGCAGCTGGCGCAGTTGTTGGCCAACCAACGGCCCGCCGTAGTACGCCTTTACCGCCACCAGTTGCGCCTTGCCCTCGGCGAAGTCGATCACCTGCAAGGCGCCAGGGATTTCGATCAGGCGCTTGATGTAGTGGGTGACCACCTGTTCCGGGCTGATCAATACGTCCACCGGAATGGCGTCATTATCGAACAGGCCGGCGCGAGTCAGGTAGGCCGCTTCGCGCACCCGGGCGATCTTGGTTGGGGTGTGGAACAACGTATGAGCGACCTGGCACGCGACCATGTTGGTCTCGTCGCTGTTGGTCACCGCCACAAGCATGTCGGCATCGTCGGCACCCGCCTGACGCAGCACCGTTGGAAACGACGCCCGGCCTTGTACCGTGCGGATGTCCAGGCGGTCGCCCAGGTTGCGCAGGCGCTCGGCATCGGTGTCGACCACGGTGATGTCGTTGGCTTCGCCGGCCAAGTGTTCGGCCAGCGTGCCTCCGACCTGCCCTGCCCCAAGGATGATGATTTTCATCCGGTCACTCCCTTAAACCCATTCAGCCGCGTGCGGCGGCGATCTTGATCAGTTTGGCGTAGTAGAAGCCATCGTGCCCGCCTTCCTGCGCGAGCAGTTGGCGGCCGTGGGGCTGCTTGATGCCGGCGCTGGTAGCGAGGTCCAGTTCGCGCGCGCCGCTGGTGCGGGCGAGGAAGGCTTGGATGACCTCGGTATTTTCGGTGGGTAGCGTGGAGCAGGTGGCGTACAGCAGGATGCCGCCGACTTCCAGGGTTGGCCACAGGGCGTCAAGCAATTCGCCTTGCAGCACCGCGAGGGCGGCGATGTCGTCGGGCTGGCGGGTCAGCTTGATGTCCGGGTGCCGACGGATCACGCCGGTGGCAGAGCAAGGTGCGTCCAGCAGGATGCGCTGGAATGGCTTGCCGTCCCACCAGGTCGCTGTGTCGCGGCCGTCGGCGGCGATCAGGTCGGCGCTGAGGCCCAGGCGTGCAAGGTTTTCCCGCACGCGCACCAGGCGTTTGGCTTCAAGATCCACAGCCACTACACCGGCCAGGTCTTTTTCAACCTCAAGGATGTGACAGGTCTTACCGCCTGGCGCGCAGCAGGCGTCGAGTACGCGCTGGCCGGGGGCCAAATCGAGCAGGTCGGCCGCCAATTGCGCGGCCTCGTCCTGCACGCTGATCCAGCCTTCGGCAAAGCCCGGCAGGCTGCGCACATCAGTGGCGGCTTCGAGCACGATGCCGTCGGTGCTGTACACGCACGGGGTGGCGTTGATGGCGGCGTCGGCCAGTAATTGCAGATACGCATCACGACTATGGTGGCGACGGTTGACCCGCAGGATCATCGGCGGGTGCGCATTGTTGGCCGCGCAGATAGCCTCCCATTGCTCGGGCCAGAAGGCTTTCAGGGATTTTTGCAGCCAGCGCGGGTGGGCGGTGCGCACCACCGGATCATGTTCCAGCTCGGCCAGCAGTGCTTCGCTTTCACGCTGGGCCCGGCGCAGTACGGCATTGAGCAGGGCCTTGGCCCAGGGCTTTTTCAGCTTGTCGGCGCAACCGACGGTTTCACCGATGGCGGCGTGGGCCGGTACGCGGGTGTAGAGCAATTGATAGAGGCCCACCAGCAACAGCGCCTCGACATCAGCGTCTGCCGCCTTGAACGGTTTTTGCAGCAGCTTGGCTGCCAGTGCCGACAACCTTGGCTGCCAGCGGGCGGTGCCAAAGGCCAGGTCTTGGGTGAAACCGCGATCCCGGTCTTCGACCTTGTCCAATTGCGTGGGCAATGAACTGTTCAGCGAAGCCTTGCCGTTGAGCACGGCAGCGAGAGCCTTGGCGGCGGCCAGACGTGGGTTCATTGAGTGGCCACCCCGAGGATCGTGCCCAAGGCAAATTTCTCACGGCGGCTATTGAACAAATCGCTGAAGTTCAGCGCTTTGCCGCCGGGCAATTGCAGACGTGTCAGGCACAGCGCCTGCTCACCGCAAGCGACCAACAGCCCGTCTTTGCTGGCGCCGATAATCTCGCCGGGGGCGCCTTTGCCGTCGGCCAGGGTCGCGTTCAACACCTTCAAGGCTTCGCCGTTCAGGGTGCTATGGCAAATTGGCCATGGGTTGAAGGCACGTACCAGGCGCTCCAGCTCCACGGCCGGGCGGCTCCAGTCGATGCGCGCTTCGTCTTTGTTCAATTTGTGCGCGTAGGTGGCCAGGCTGTCGTCCTGTACCTCGCCTTCCAGGGTGCCTGCTGCGAGGCCGGCGATGGCCTGGATTACGGCAGGTGGGCCCATTTCGGCAAGGCGGTCGTGCAGGCTGCCACCGGTGTCTTGCGCGGTGATCGGGGTGGTGACTTTGAGCAGCATCGGTCCGGTGTCCAGGCCCGCCTCCATGCGCATCACGGTCACGCCGCTTTCGCTGTCGCCCGCCTCCACGGCGCGCTGGATCGGCGCCGCACCACGCCAGCGAGGCAGCAGCGAAGCATGGCTGTTGATGCAACCCAGGCGCGGGATATCCAGCACCGCCTGGGGCAGGATCAAACCGTAGGCCACCACCACCAGCAGGTCCGGTTTCAGCGCGGCCAGTTCGGCCTGGGCTTCGGCGTTACGCAGGGTCGGCGGTTGCAGCACCGCTATGTTGTGTTCAAGCGCCAATAGCTTGACCGGGCTCGGCATCAGTTTTTGCCCGCGACCGGCCGGGCGATCCGGCTGGGTGTACACCGCGACGATGTCATAAGGGCTGGCAAGCAGCGCCTTGAGGTGTTCGGCGGCGAATTCAGGGGTGCCGGCAAAAACAATGCGCAATGGCTCGGTCATGGGAGTTCTCGGTTAAAAACAGTCACAAAAGAAAAAGGCTTGCCGCAGCAAGCCTTTGGAAGAAGGGCATCAAGCTTGCTGGCGATGCTTTTTTTCCAGCTTCTTCTTGATCCGGTCCCGCTTGAGCGTGGACAGGTAATCGACAAACAGCTTGCCGTTAAGGTGGTCGCATTCATGTTGGATGCACACTGCCAACAGACCTTCGGCAATCAGCTCAAACGGTTTGCCATCACGGTCCAGGGCCTTGATCTTCACGCGCAACGGGCGTTCGACGTTCTCGTAGAACTCCGGCACCGACAGGCAGCCTTCCTGGTATTCGCCCATCTCATCGGTCAGCGGTTCGAACTCGGGGTTGATGTACACCCGGGGTTCGCTGCGATCTTCCGACAGGTCCATGACCACGACACGCAGATGCACGTTGACCTGGGTAGCGGCAAGGCCAATGCCCGGAGCTTCATACATTGTTTCAAACATGTCATCGACCAACTGACGAACCTTGTCGTCCACTACGGCCACCGGTTTGGCGATCGTGCGCAGGCGCGAGTCGGGAAATTCGAGGATGTTCAAAATAGCCATAAGCGTAATTGCTGCACATGTGAGGTAAAGACCAATCGGCGGTGGGATGGACCCACACGGCCGGTGTGAAGTGCTCAGAAGCCACGAGGGCCAAGGCATTTCACGCGAACGCACATAATAAAGGAGATTCACCCCATGAGGAAATCGCTACTCGTCTTGCTGCTGTGGGCCCCCGTCGCCATGGCGTTGATTCCCAAGCCCACTGAACGCCTGGATCACGCGACGCAACAGGCCATCCAGCACTTTTTACTGCATAACCGGATTGTCGATACGCCCCAGGACCTGGACAACGCGCCTTATATCGTCGCAGCGCAAGGCGGTCGCGTGCTGGGGGCCAACGGTGAGCGCGTGCATGCTCGCGGTCAGCTGGACCCGGCCCAGCCAAGCTACGGAATCTTTCGTCGAGGCAAGGTCTACACCGACCCAGGCACCCAGGAGCTACTGGGCATCAATGCCGACGATATCGGCACCGCACGCTTTGTGCTCGCCGACGACCTCACCACCCTGGCGGTGCAGCGGGTTACCCAGGAAATCCGTCCAGGTGACCGCTTGCTTGGTGCCCAACCTCCGATCGCGCTGAACACCCTGGCGTCAGCCAAATCAACGGCATTCATCGCAGGGCACATCATCGACATCCCCAGGGGCGTCACGCAGATTGGTGTGCTGGACGCCGTGACCCTGAACAAGGGCCGCCGCGATGGATTGATCGAAGGCCAGTTACTGACGGTGATCAAGGCGGGTGCCACGGTGCGAGACGTCCTTACCGGCACGCCAACACAACTCCCGGAAGAACGGGCCGGCACTCTTCTGGTGTTTCGCACCTATGAAAAACTCAGCTACGCCTTGGTGCTCAGTGCTTCACGCGCGCTGGCTGTAAAGGATCGTTTCGAGACCCGCCAACAAGCGCAATAAATAGCCTGCTAAATAAGTTACCAACAGAGTTATCCACAGCTTGTTCCGGTCAAGGATGATCAAATGAATCCGATAAACAGTAGCGAAATTTCTCCGGCAGAGCTGGAAGCCCGACTACGCTTGCACAGGCTGCCAGAACTGGGTCCCAAGCGTTTTCACGTATTGATTCAAGCGTTCGGCTGCGCCTCCAAGGCCCTCAGTGCCCCCGCCAGTGCCTGGCGTTCCCTCGGGTTGCCCGCCATCAGCGCCGATGCCCGGCGTAGCCCGCAAATCCGTGATGGCGCCAGTACGGCATTGGCCTGGTTAGAGCGTCCGGCCCAGCATTTGCTGATGTGGGACCAACCTGAGTACCCGGCCTTGCTTGCTCAGATCGACGACGCACCGCCGCTGTTATTCGTTGCGGGCGACCCGGGCATTCTGGAAAAACCACAGTTGGCCATGGTCGGTAGCCGGCGTGCTTCCCGCCCCGGCATGGACACGGCCGCCGCGTTTTCCCGCAGCCTGGCGAGCGCCGGTTTTGTCATCACCAGTGGTTTGGCGCTGGGCATTGACGGCGCAGCACACCAGGCAGCGCTGGGGGTGGGCGGTCGTACAGTCGGGGTGCTTGGCACCGGGCTGGAAAATTTTTATCCACAGCGCCACCGCAAGCTCGCTGCCGCGATGATTGCCCAAGGCAGCGCGGTGGTTTCTGAGTTTCCGTTGGACGCGGGGCCCCAGGCCGGTAATTTTCCACGGCGCAATCGGATTATCAGCGGGCTCTCGCTGGGGGTTCTGGTGGTGGAAGCCAGCATGGCCAGCGGTTCGCTGATCACCGCACGGTTGGCCGCAGAGCAAGGGCGCGAGGTGTATGCGATCCCGGGCTCCATTCACCATCCCGGTGCCAAGGGTTGCCATCAACTGATCCGTGATGGCGCGGTGCTGGTGGAAACCATCGAACACATCCTTGAGGCGCTGCGCGGTTGGCAGGCGTTATCGCGCCCTGCGCCGGTGCCGATCACCCACCCACTGGTGGCACTGCTGCATGCTGCGCCGCATACAAGTGAAGCCCTGGCGATTGCCAGTGGTCGGCCGTTGTCCCAGGTGCTGGCGACTCTTACGGAGCTGGAGCTGGAAGGCCAGGTCATCTGCGAAAGCGGGCGCTGGCTGGCGCGTTGCCAGGTTTAGGTGCTGCCGGTTTTTGGCGCTGGGTTTTGTAACGAAGATCGGTAAACTGCCCAGAGCTTTAGTCCGGAGATTAAATAATGGTCAACAGGTGGCGTGTGCTGCAAGCCGCACGGGAAATTCGCGCAGGCGCGGTGATTGCCTATCCGACCGAGGCGGTCTGGGGCCTGGGTTGCGACCCGTGGAATGAAGAAGCGGTGGATCGGCTATTGGCGATCAAGAACCGCTCGGTGGACAAGGGCCTGATTCTGGTAGCGGACAACATTCGTCAATTCGACTTCCTGTTCGAAGACTTCCCGGACACCTGGATCGATCGCATGGCCAGCACCTGGCCCGGGCCGAATACCTGGCTGGTGCCCCACCAGGACTTGTTGCCCGAATGGGTCACGGGTATGCATGACACCGTGGCGTTGCGGGTCACTGATCACCCGTTGGTGAGGGATTTGTGCGCTCAGGTCGGGCCGTTGATCTCCACGTCGGCCAACCCTCAGGGGCGCCCGGCGGCACGCACGCGTATTCGCGTGGAGCAGTATTTCCGCGGGCAAGTGGACTTGGTGTTGGGTGGCGCGCTGGGTGGGCGCAAGAACCCAAGCCTGATTCGGGACCTGGTGACAGGTGAGGTTGTGCGCCCCTCCTGAGATCGAGGCACGGCCATCGCGGGCAAGCCCGGCTCCCACATTTGATCAGTCATCGCGGTCAAATGTGGGAGCTGGCTTGCCTGCGATGACGCACTCAAGGCAACAGAATGGTTGAGCCAGTCGTGCGTCGCGCCGACAACTCGGTCTGCGCTTTGGCCGCATCCGCCAGCGGGTAGCGCTGGTTGATATCAATGCGCACCTTGCCGCTCTTGATCATCGAAAACAGATCGTCCGCCATCGCCTGCAAGTTCGCCGGATTGTTGGCGTAGGTCGCCAGCGTCGGGCGGGTCACGTACAGCGAGCCCTTGGCCGACAGAATGCCCAGGTTCACCCCGTCCACCGCGCCCGACGCGTTGCCAAAGCTCACGACCAAACCCCGTGGCGCCACGCTGTCCAGAGAGGTCAGCCAGGTGTCCTTGCCGACGCCGTCGTACACCACCGGCACCTTTTTACCGTCAGTCAATTCCAGCACACGTTGTGCGACATTCTCCTTGCTGTAGTCGATGGTTTCCCAGGCGCCGAGCGATTTAGCCAGGGCGGCCTTTTCCGGCGAACTCACGGTGCCGATCAGCTTCACGCCCAAGGCCTTGGCCCACTGGCAGGCCAGGGAGCCCACGCCACCGGCAGCGGCGTGGAACAGGATGATTTCGCCGCCTTTCAATTCGTAGGTCTGGCGCAACAGGTATTGCACGGTCAGGCCCTTGAGCATGGCCCCTGCGGCCTGCTCGAAACTGATGTCATCCGGCAGGTGCACCAGGTTGGCGGCGGGCAACACATGCAACTCGCTGTAGGCACCCAGCGGGCCGCTGCCGTAGGCCACGCGGTCGCCGACTTTGAACTGGGTGACTTCACTGCCCACGGCATCGACTACACCAGCGCCTTCTGCGCCCAGGCCCGATGGCAGCGCGGGCGGTGCGTAGAGGCCACTGCGAAAATAGGTGTCGATGAAGTTCAGACCGATGGCCTCGTTACGCACCCGCACCTGTTGTGGGCCAGGCTCCGCTGGCGTGTAGTCCACATACTCAAGTACTTCGGGGCCGCCGTGGGCGCTGAACTGGATACGTTTGGCCATCTGCACTTCTCCTTAGGTTCGAATCTGCGTAGCCCCCTATCGGACTCCTAAGCTTGATCTTCGTCAACTGCCGCGCACCTAAGTGCAGTGGCATGTGGGCGCAGTGGTATCCTGTGCGCCCATTTGCCGCCGACGCCCGATGGCCTCGCGTAGCTTTGCCCGATTCAAGGTGATGCCATGACTACCCGCACCGAGGCCGTTAAAGCCTACCTGCTTGACCTGCAAGATCGCATTTGCAACGCCCTGGAAACCTTCGAGACGGATACTCGCTTTATCGAAGACGCCTGGACCCGGCCTGCCGGTGGTGGCGGTCGCACCCGTGTGATCGAGAACGGTTCGGTGATCGAAAAAGGCGGTGTTAACTTTTCCCACGTGTTTGGCAGCGGTTTGCCACCGTCCGCCAGTGCCCATCGGCCTGAGCTGGCTGGTCGGGGGTTTGAAGCCTTGGGCGTGTCACTGGTGATTCATCCGCATAATCCCCATGTGCCGACATCCCACGCCAATGTGCGCTTTTTCATCGCTGAAAAAGAAGGCGAAGAGCCGGTGTGGTGGTTCGGTGGCGGCTTTGACTTGACCCCGTATTACGGCAACGAAGAAGACTGCGTCCACTGGCACCGTGTGGCCGAGCAAGCTTGTGCGCCCTTTGGCCCGGACGTGTACGCACGCTATAAAGCCTGGTGCGACGCCTATTTCCACATCAAGCATCGCAATGAACCTCGCGGTATCGGTGGCCTGTTCTTCGATGACTTGAACGAATGGGGCTTCGACACCTGTTTCGCCTTTATCCGTGCCATCGGCGATGCCTATATCGATGCCTACCTGCCGATTGTGCAACGTCGCAAGGCCATGGCGTATACCGAGCAGCAGCGTCAGTTCCAGGAGTTCCGCCGGGGCCGCTACGTCGAATTCAACCTGGTCTATGACCGTGGCACCCTGTTCGGTTTGCAGTCGGGCGGGCGTACAGAGTCGATCCTGATGTCGCTGCCGCCCCAGGTCCGTTGGAGCTACGACTGGAAGGCCGAGGCCGGTAGCGAAGAGGCGCGCCTCACCGATTATTTCCTGCAAGACCGCGACTGGCTCGGCGTCGTTGCAGCCAAGGCGGCGGTGTGATGGACCGTTATGTCGTGTTCGGCAACCCCATCGGCCACAGTAAATCGCCGCTGATCCACCGTATGTTCGCCGAGCAGACCGGCGAACAACTGGACTACAGCACGTTGCTCGCGCCGTTGGAGGATTTCACCCACTGCGCCCGTGAGTTTTTTCGCCAGGGCCGTGGCGCCAACGTGACCGTGCCGTTCAAGGAAGACGCCTATCGTTTGGCCGATACCTTGACTGAACGTGCCCAGCGCGCTGGAGCCGTGAACACCCTGAGCAAACTGGCGGACGGTACGTTGTTGGGAGACAACACCGACGGCGCCGGCCTGGTGCGCGACCTGACGGTCAACGCCGGGCTGAACCTGCAAGGCAAACGCATCCTGTTGTTGGGAGCCGGTGGCGCGGTGCGCGGTGCACTTGAGCCGTTGCTGGCACAGCAACCCTCTTCGTTGATCATCGCCAACCGCACCGTGGAAAAGGCCGAGCTGCTGGCTGAGCTGTTCGACGACCTGGGCCCGGTGTCTGCCAGTGGTTTCGACTGGCTACGTGAGCCGGTGGACGTGATCATCAATGCCACGTCCGCCAGCCTGTCAGGCGATGTACCGCCGATTGCCGGCAGCCTGATCGAGCCGGGCAAGACGTTCTGCTACGACATGATGTACGCCAAGGAACCTACCGCGTTCTGCCGCTGGGCTGCGGAACACGGCGCTGTGGTGGCGATGGATGGTTTGGGGATGCTGGTGGAGCAGGCAGCGGAAGCCTTCTTCCTGTGGCGTGGTGTGCGCCCTGATTCAGCGCCGGTGTTAGCCGAACTACGCCGTCAATTGGCCTGATCGTGTTCAATCTTGGAAATGGAGGGGGCAACTCTTGGCCCCTTCCAGTTTTCTTAACTCTTCGATTACTTGCGGCCTGGCCCCACGCAAGGTCAGGCTACGCCCCAACCGCGCCAACCGTCGCGCCTCCTGATGCAGCATCTCCACCCCGGAGTAGTCGATAAAATTGATCTGCTGCGCTTCGATCACCACCCGCGTGCCCTGCAGACTTTGCAGGCGTACTTGCAGGTAATGGCTGGCGCCAAAAAAGATCGAGCCACCCACGCGTAATACATCCTCGTCCCCATCGCGCCATTGCTGAACCCGTGGTTGCGAAGTGCGCTTGAGGTAGAAAAACAGCGATGCCAACACCCCGGCATAAATCGCCGTTTGTAGCTCCAGCAGCAAGGTGGCGACACACGTCAGGCCCATCACCACGAATTCGGCGCGGCTGACACGAAACAAAGCACGAATCCCTCGATGATCCACCAAACCCCAGCAAATCAGCAGGATGCTGGCGGCCATGCTGGGGATGGGAATATGCGCGATCAACGTCGCGCCGAACAACGCAAATAACGCCACCCACAGCGCCGAAAACACCCCAGCCAGGGGCGAACAAGCACCCGCCTCGTAACTGAGGCCCGAACGGGTGAACGAACCCGCTGACAGGTAGCCGGAGAAAAATCCGCCAACGATGTTGGATAAACCCTGGGCGCGCACTTCCTGGTTGGCGTCGAGTAATTGTTGCGAGCGAGCCGACAGTGAGCGCGCAATCGACAGGCTGGTCACCAACCCCAGCATCCCCACCGCCACCGCGCTGGGCAACAGGCGCAGTACCAGGTCCAGGTCCATCGGCAATGGACTGAACGGCGGCAACTGGCCGATAAACGAACTGACCAGCGCCACATGCCCGAACATCGTCGGCCACAGCCATGCCGTCAGGCTACCCAGGACTAAAGCGATCAACAGCGTCGGCCAGCGTGGCACCAGAGACTTGAGCAGCGCGCCCACCAGCAAAGTGCCGAGCCCGAGGATCAGGGACGCACGATCCCACTCACCGCCATGGTCGACCAGCGCCAGCAGGCTGTTGAGGGCGGTGGCCTGGCTCGGCAAGTCCAGCCCCAGCAGGTTCGGCAACTGCCCCAGGGCAATCACCACCGCGGCGCCCAGGGTGAAACCCAGCACCACCGAATGGGAGACAAAATTCACCAGCGCGCCAAAGCGCAGAAGGCCGAGCAACCACTGGAACACCCCGGCGAGGAAGGTCAGCAACAGGATGAGGGTGATGTAGTCCTGGGAACCTGGCACGGCCAATGGGCTGATACTGGCGTAAAGCACGATGGAAATCGCCGCCGTGGGCCCACAGATCAGGTGCCAGGAAGAGCCCCACAGGCAAGCGATCAAGACCGGGATGATCGCCGCGTAGAGCCCGTATTCCGGTGGCAGGCCGGCGATCAGTGCGTAGGCAATCGACTGTGGCAGGGCCAGTACGGCGCCACTGAGGCCGACGATCGCATCCCGGCCGACGCTGGCGCGGGTTTGGCGCGGGAGCCAGCTGAGGAAGGGGAAGAGTGTGTGGCGGTTGGGCCGGGGCATCGCAGGCTCGGGTAGAAGGTTTGGCTTAGAGTATCAGTACACACCGGCTCCCTGTGGGAGGGGGCTTGCTCCCGATAGCGGTGTTTCAGCCAATACATTCATAGCTGATAGGCCGTCATCGGGGGCAAGCCCCCTCCCACATTTGGATCCAGGCGCATCTTAGAGTTGGGCTTTGACCGCGGGCAACGCATCCTGGCCATCCAGGGTTTTCACGCCGTCGAGCCACTTGTCCAGCACCGCGGGGTTGGCCTTGATCCACGCTTTGGCCGCCTCGGCATTGCTGACCTTGTTGTTGGCCACCTGCGCCATGATGCCGTTCTCCATCTCCTGGGTGAAACTCAGGTTGGTCAGCAGTTTGGCGACATTCGGGCAGGCTTGGGCGTAACCCTTGCGGGTCAAGGTATACACGCTACCGGTGGCGCCAAAATACTGCTCGCCGCCCTTGAGGTAATGCATCTTCAACTGCACGTTCATCGGGTGCGGCGTCCAGCCGAGGAAGGTGACGAAGCGCTGTTTCTTCACCGCTCGCGACACCTCGGCGAGCATCGCCTGCTCGCTGGATTCGATCAGCTTCCACTGGCCCAGGTCGAAGTCATTCTTTTTGATGATCTCCTGCAACGAGATATTTGCCGGCGCGCCGGAGCCGATGCCGTAGATCTTCTTGTCGAACTTGTCGGCAAACTTGTTCAGGTCGGCAAAGTCACGTACGCCGGCGTCCCATACGTAGTCCGGCACCGCGAGGGTGAACTCGGTGCCGTCGAGGTTCTTCGCCAGTTGCACCACATCGCCGTTGGCCACGAACTTGTCATAAAAACCTTGTTGCGCCGGCATCCAGTTGCCGAGAAACACATCCACCTGGCCGTCCTTGAGCCCGCCAAAGGTGATCGGCACCGCCAGGGTATCGACCTTGGCTTTGTAGCCCATGCCCGTCAGCAAAAAGCCGGTAATGGCATTGGTGGCGGCAATGTCGCTCCAGCCTGGATCGGCCATCTTTACCGTTTCACAGCGAGCGTCTGCGTACACGTTGGCGCTGCCCAGCGCCAATATGCTCAGTACCACGGTCAACTTTTGCATGGCCTTCCCTCTGTCTGTTTATTGGTTTTGGCAGGGTTGTGGATAACGTGCCTTGCGCTCCAGGTCGTCGAGGTCGATATGGTTGCGCATGTACTGCTGACTGGCATCCACCTGTGGCTGGTGGTCCCAGCTCTTGAGCGTGCCTTGAGTCAGTGCCTCAAACACCAGGCGGCGGCGACGCTGGCTGGCAAGCACTTGCTGATGGATCGCCGGGATGTCCCATTTGGCCCGCGCCTCATGCAAAAAGGCCTCGAACAGCGAGCGATGTTCTGCTGACAGGCTGAGGTTCTCCCGCTCGTGCGGGTCGTTGCGCACATCAAACAGTAGGCAAGGGTCGTCTTCGCTGTAGATAAATTTGTAGGCGCCCCGGCGAATCATCATCAATGGGCTGATGGTGCCTTCGGCCATGTATTCGCCAAACACTTCGTCATGCCCGCCCTGCCCTTGCAGGTGCGGGACCAGAGAGCGACCGTCCAGCGGCAAGTGTGGGTCCAGCTCGCCGCCGGCCAGCTCCACCAGGGTCGGCAGCAGGTCGGCGGTGGACACGGCCTGAGTGACCCGCCCAGCCGCAAATTGGCCCGGCGCACTGATCAGCAGCGGCACGCGGGCGGCCATTTCAAACCAGTGCATTTTGTACCAGAGGCCGCGCTCGCCGAGCATGTCACCGTGGTCGCCGGAGAAGATGATCAGGGTGTCGTCAGCCAGGCCGGTGTCTTCCAGGGTTTGCAGGAGTTTGCCGACATTGCTGTCGATGTAACTGCACGCACCGAAGTAGGCGCGACGGGCATCGCGGATCTTGTCCACAGGCAGCGGTTTATCCCACAAGTCATAGACCTTGAGCAGACGCTGGGAGTGTGGGTCCAGCTCTGCTTGCGCCGGCGTTGCAGGCAAAGGGATGTCGGCGTCGTCGTACAGGTCCCAGAACGGCTTGGGAATGGTGTAAGGGTCGTGGGGATGGGTCATCGATACGGTCAGGCAGAAGGGCCGATCACCGTCCTCGCGGATATGATCGAACAGGTATTGCTGCGCCTTGAACACCACCTCCTCGTCGAAGTCCAGCTGGTTGGTGCGCACGCACGGGCCCGCTTGCAGCACCGAAGACATGTTGTGGTACCAGGTGGGGCGTACGTCGGGCTCATCCCAATTCACCGCCCAGCCATAGTCCGCGGGGTAGATATCGCTGGTCAGGCGTTCTTCATAGCCGTGCAACTGGTCGGGGCCGCAGAAATGCATCTTGCCCGACAACGCGGTGCGGTAGCCGAGGCGACGCAGGTAGTGGGCATAGGTCGGCACATCGGCGGGGAAATCGGCAGCGTTGTCGTAGGCGCCGATCTTGCTCGGCAACTGGCCGCTGACCAGAGTGAAGCGCGAAGGCGCACACAACGGACTGTTGCAATAGGCGGCCTCGAATACCACGCCTTGGGCGGCGAGGCGGCTGAGGTTGGGCAGCTTGATCGAGGAAGGCCCGTAGAACGGCAGCATGGGAGCGGCCATTTGATCGGCCATGATGAAAAGAATGTTCTTGCGCTTCATGGTTTCTCGGCATTCCATAGTAAGTGTTTATGCCAATGAGAATGCGGCCCATGGAAATCAGGGTAAAGCCCATGACAAGCAATGCCTAGGATAACGACAGCTTATGTATGAAGCGCTGGGTAACCTCTCTCTCGATCTGCTGCGAGCCTTCGAAGCGGCGGCGCGCCACCGCAGTTTTACCGCCGCGGCGATGGAGCTTGGCACCACCCAGCCGGCGGTCAGCCAGCAGATCAAGCGTCTTGAAGAACAACTGGCAATCCGCCTGTTTGACCGCATCTATCGCGGTATCGAACTGACCGACGCCGGCGTGCTGTTGTTCGAGCACGTACAGGGCGCCCTGCAAAGCATCAATCAAGGGCTCAGCACCATCACCCAACAGGACCAGCACGAAGTACTGCAAGTGGCTACCGACTTCGCCTTCGCCGCCTATTGGCTGATGCCGCGCCTGCATCGCTTTCACCAGGCCAACCCGCAGGTGGATGTGAGCCTGGTTACCAGTGAGCGCAACCACGCCAGCTTGCGCAGCGATATCGATGTGGCGGTGCTGTTCGGCGATGGCCGTTTCAAGCAGGGCGACAGCCTGTGGTTGTTCAATGAGGAAGTGTTCCCGGTATGCAGCCCGCAGTGGCTCAAGGCTCAGGCCGCGCCGATGACGGTGCAATCCTTGCCCGAGTACCCGTTGCTGCACCTGCGTCAGGAAAACAACAGCCAATGGTTCGACTGGAGCGGGGTGTTCCGCCAATTGGGTATATCCGCTGCGCCAACTCCCGGGCAATTGCGCTTCGACAACTACACCTTGCTGATTCAGGCTGCGATTGCCGGCCAGGGCGTTGCCATCGGCTGGCGCCATCTGGTGGATAACCTGCTGGAACAGAACTGGCTGTGCCGACCGATCAGCCCCACGGTGACCTCGCGTTTCGGTTATTACGTGGTGCAACCCCAGCGCAAACGCCGCGGGCAGTTGGTTGAGCGTTTTGTCCAATGGCTGATGGCGGAACAGGCCAGCAGTGCGCAGTCGTTGACCGGGCTGGCCCTGCCTTCGATTGCGGTCTAGGATCGGCACATCGTGGATCCGGAGTCCGTCATGCAACGTATCAAGGGCTATCACGCCCATATCTACTTCGACGCCAGCACCATCGACCAGGCGCGCACGCTGTGTGAGGACGCCGCCAGGCTGTTCCCGTTGCGCATGGGCCGTGTGCATGAGCGGCCGGTGGGCCCGCATCCGGATTGGAGCTGCCAGCTGGCATTCGAGCCGGAATACATCGGCGTGGTGTTGCCGTGGCTGGCGCTGCACCGCGATGGCCTGGTGGTCTTCCTGCACCCTGAAACCGGCGATGACCTGAAGGACCACACCGACTACGCGATCTGGATGGGTGCGATGCGCGAGCTAGATCTGTCGGTTTTTTAACTTTCCTTATCAGATAACGCCTTGCCTTTCCCTAAGTAAAAACAGGGAACGGTGTAGGATTAATCTTGCTTCGTCTCATTATGTGGGATCGATATTTATATATTGAGATATTCCGGCGCGTAGGTTTATATTCGCCCATCTGCTTTTTTCAGCACCCACTCATTTCAGGTGAAGCGATGCAGGCGCAATTGATCGCGCTCGATTGGGGGACCAGCTCCCTTCGTGCTTACAAACTCGGCTCGGCGGGCGTTGTGCTGGAACAGCGCGCGCAAGCCTGGGGCATCATGCATTTGCCCAGCGAGCCACGGGACATCAACGGTATTCATTGCACTGACGGCTTCGAGTTGGCGTTCGATAGCGCCTGCGGCGATTGGCTCGACGCCCAGCCTGAATTGCCAGTGATTGCCTGCGGTATGGTTGGCAGCGCGCAGGGTTGGAGCGAGGCGGCTTATTGCGCCACGCCTGTGGATGTCGCCAGCCTGGGCTTGGCGTTGCACCGCGTGCGCAGCCTGCGTGGGGTGGATGTGCATATTGTGCCGGGGGTGATTGAGCAAGCGGGTTTACCCAATGTGATGCGCGGCGAAGAAACCCAGGTGCTCGGCGTGCTGCAGGGGCTTGGGGCCCAAGTGCTGATCGGGTTGCCCGGCAGCCACTCCAAATGGGTCGAGGTGAGTGAAGGCTGCATTACGCATTTCGACACCTTCATGACCGGCGAACTGTTCGCGGTATTGAGCAAGCACAGCATCCTGGGCCGCACTCAGCAGCCGAGCGAACAATTCCAGGCCGAGGCCTTTGATCGTGGCGTGCACGTGGCGCTTTCAAAGGATGGCAGGCGTGGCGTGCTGTCGACCTTGTTCAGTGCCCGTACCCTGGGCCTGACGGCTGAGCTTGCACCCAACCAGCAGCCCGACTACCTGTCCGGCCTGTTGATCGGCCACGAACTCGCCGGTTTGCCAGACAGCGCCAAAACCAAGCCGATCATCCTGGTTGGCGCCGCCCCACTCTGCGCCCGCTATCAACGCGCTCTGGCCCTTTGCGGCTTCGCCCACGTCAGCCTGGCGCAGGAAGCCACCGAGCGCGGCCTGTGGCAATTGGCCGTGGCGGCTGGGCTCACTCAACCTGTAACGGAGGCCTGACATGCTCAAGCAAGCACTCGCGCAAAACGGTTTGATCGCAATCCTGCGTGGCATACGCCCGGACGAAGCCCAGGCCATCGGCCAGGTGTTGTACGACGCGGGTTTTCGTGTGATCGAAGTCCCGCTCAATTCGCCGGAGCCGTACACCAGCATTCGCACCCTGCGCGACAGCCTGCCCGCCGATTGCCTGATCGGCGCCGGCACGGTGTTGACGCCTGAACAGGTCGAGCAGGTGAAGGCGGCTGGTGGACAGGTGATTGTCATGCCCCATAGCGATGCCAAAGTACTGCGCGCCGCCAAGGCCGCAGGCCTGTACTTGTCGCCTGGCGTGGCGACGCCAACCGAGGCGTTTGCCGCACTGGCCGAAGGCGCCGACGTATTGAAGCTGTTCCCGGCCGAGCAGATCGGTCCTTCGGTGATCAAGGCGTGGCTGGCGGTATTGCCGGCGGGCACGCTGCTGCTGCCGGTAGGCGGTGTTACGCCGGACAACATGCAGGTGTTTATCGACGCCGGCGCAAAAGGGTTCGGGTTGGGCTCCGGGTTGTTCAAGCCGGGAATGACAGTGGATCAGGTCGCGAGCCGTGCCCAGGCTTATGTCGCCGCCTGGAAAGCCCTGAGCTGATAGCAAGTTCCGCGCCCGCAGGCGCTGCATCCATAAGAGAGACAAGAGATGAAAATCACCAAATTGACGACCTTTATCGTCCCGCCGCGCTGGTGCTTCCTCAAGGTCGAAACCGACCAGGGCGTGACTGGCTGGGGTGAGCCCGTGGTCGAAGGCCGCGCTCACACAGTGGCCGCCGCCGTCGAAGAACTGTCCGACTACCTGATCGGCAAAGACCCACGCAATATTGAAGATATCTGGACGGTGCTCTATCGCGGCGGGTTCTATCGCGGCGGTGCCGTGCACATGAGCGCCCTCGCCGGTATCGACCAGGCGTTGTGGGACATCAAGGGCAAGGCGCTGGGCGTCTCGGTCAGCGATCTGCTGGGCGGCCAGGTGCGTGACAAGATTCGCGTGTACTCGTGGATCGGTGGCGACCGCCCCGCCGACACTGCCCGTGCAGCCAAAGAGGCCGTGGCTCGTGGCTTCACTGCGGTGAAAATGAACGGCACCGAAGAACTGCAGTTCCTCGACAGCTTTGACAAAGTCGACCTGGCACTGGCCAATGTCGCTGCCGTGCGCGATGCGGTGGGCCCTAACGTCGGTATCGGCGTCGACTTCCATGGCCGCGTGCACAAGCCCATGGCCAAGGTGCTGATGAAAGAGCTTGATCCTTACAAACTGATGTTCATTGAAGAACCGGTGCTCAGCGAAAACTACGAAGCATTGAAAGAACTGGCGCCGCTGACCAGTACGCCGATTGCCCTGGGCGAGCGCCTGTTTTCGCGTTGGGATTTCAAGCGTGTGCTCAGCGAAGGCTACGTCGACATCATCCAGCCGGACGCCTCCCACGCAGGCGGGATTACCGAAACCCGCAAGATCGCCAACATGGCCGAAGCCTACGACGTGGCCCTGGCCCTGCACTGTCCGCTGGGCCCGATTGCCCTGGCAGCGTGCCTGCAACTGGATGCGGCTTGCTACAACGCATTTATCCAGGAGCAAAGCCTGGGTATCCACTATAACGAAAGCAACGACCTGCTCGACTACGTGCGCGACCCGGGCGTGTTCGACTATGACCAGGGCTTTGTGAAGATCCCCAACGGCCCGGGCCTGGGCATCGAGATCAACGAGGAATACGTGATTGAGCGCGCGGCTATCGGCCATCGCTGGCGCAATCCGATCTGGCGCCACGCCGACGGCAGTTTTGCCGAGTGGTGATTTTTATCTGAAGGAATGCGCTCCCACATTGACCGCGTTCCTTCAGCACGTTTTGTCCTCAACAAACATAAAAAGAGGCACCCCATGCACCCTGAATCCCACACCGGGCAGGCTTCTTTAGTCACGCCTAGCCGAAAGCGCTTCTTCATCATGGTGCTGCTGTTCATCACCGTGGTGATCAACTACCTGGACCGCAGCAACCTGTCGATTGCCGCGCCTGCGCTGACCAGCGAGCTGGGTATCGACCCGGTGCAGGTCGGGCTTATTTTTTCCGCTTTCGGCTGGACTTACGCGGCCATGCAAATCCCCGGCGGCTGGCTGGTAGACCGGGTGCCGCCGCGCATTCTGTATACGGCCGCCCTGCTGCTGTGGTCGATTGCCACCGTGATGCTCGGTTTCGCCGCCAGCTTTATCGCGTTGTTCGTGTTGCGCATGGCCGTTGGCGCGTTGGAGGCACCGGCCTATCCCATCAACAGCCGTGTGGTCACCACCTGGTTTCCCGAGCGCGAGCGCGCCACGGCTATCGGCGTCTACACCTCCGGGCAATTTGTCGGCCTGGCGTTCCTCACGCCGGTACTGGCTTGGCTGCAACACCAGTACGGCTGGCACATGGTGTTTGTCGTTACCGGTGGCGTCGGCATCCTGTGGGCCGCGATCTGGTACGCGGTGTATCGCGAGCCCAAAGATTTCAAAGGCGCCAATGAGGCTGAAATCCAGTTGATCCGTGACGGTGGTGGGCTGGTGGACATGCAGGCGCAAACGGCCAAGGCACCCTTCAGTTGGGTCGACCTCGGTATCGTGCTGAGCAAGCGCAAACTCTGGGGCATCTACCTGGGGCAGTTTTGCCTGAACTCTACGCTATGGTTCTTCCTGACCTGGTTCCCGACGTACCTGGTGAAATATCGCGGCATGGACTTTATCCAGTCAGGTTTGTTGGCGTCGTTGCCGTTCCTGGCCGCTTTTGTGGGCGTGCTGTGTTCGGGGGTGTTTTCCGATTGGTTGATCCGTCGTGGTGCCTCGGTAGGCTTTGCCCGCAAGTTGCCGATCATCAGTGGGCTGCTGATTTCCACGGCGATCATCGGTGCCAATTACGTGGACTCCACGGCGTGGGTCATCGCGTTTCTGGCGGTGGCATTTTTCGGCAATGGCCTGGCGTCGATCACCTGGTCGCTGGTTTCGACCTTGGCGCCTGCGCGGTTGCTTGGGCTGACCGGAGGCGTGTTCAACTTCATCGGTAACCTGTCGGCAATCGCTACGCCCATCGTGATTGGCTTTCTGGCCAGTGGTTCGTCGTTTGCGCCGGCGATTACTTACATCGCGGTGCTGGCGTTGCTGGGAGCACTTTCCTACATATTGCTTGTAGGTAAAGTCGAGCGGATCGAGCTGTAAAAAAGGGCGACCTTGGAGTCGCCCTTCTTTCGCGATTACGGCACCGACATTTCGTTATGGAAAATGTTGTGTGGGTCCCAGCGCTGCTTGGTACGCCGCAGGCGGCTTTCGATGATCAGGTCGGGAAAGAAGATCTTGTACCACTGTGGGTTTTTGCCATTGGCCGGATTGCCACCGATGTAGGTCATATCGAGGTCGGGGTAATTGATGTAACAACCTTCAAACTCGTCGTTGACCGGTACGCCCTGATCATCGGCGAACGCGTTGAAGTACAACCCTCGGATCCAGTCGGCATGGGCTTGATCCGAGGCGGCGCTATCGCCGCGCCAGTAACATTGCGGTTGCCACTTGAGGTATGACGAGCGCTGAGCGGCTGACGACTCCCTGCGCACTGGCTCGCTGGCGGCATTGATCTGGCCACCGAAAGACTGAATCTGAATGAGGCTTTGTGTCAGGTGGTTATCAGGGTCTGGCCAGGTCAATGTGGTCCAGATGGCGTCCAGCACTTGAGGGCTGAACACGCCCTTCTGATAAGCCGACTTATAACGCCCACGCTGGTTGTCCCCCGAGCCATTCAATGTCTGTTGGCATACCAGCCAATCCAGGCGTTGGGTAGCTTCCTCGGCGGATTCCAATGAATTGATGGTGCGTCCCGCGCAGCTACCACGCGGCTGATGGATGACGTGAAACGGCACCAGTGACTCGGTAGCAGGTAGCCCGATGGCTGTCAGCATCTTGTCGACAAAATCATCGAAAGGGGCTCGCTCGTTCAGTTCGCCATCCTTGTCCACATAGTGAATACCCAGGGTCACATTGCCTGTGTGCTGGTGGCGCATCTCCAGCTTGGTCGCCAGGCCCCAAGTGTCCGTGTTGCTTTGATTGCTGGCGAACCATGATTGATAGGCCGCCAGCAGGTTATCGAGTGCAGGCTTGGTCAGTACGGACCAGTCCCATTCCAACACCAGCCACAGTACCTCTTTCGGTGCCGGTGGCAGGTCTTTGAAGTAATAGCTGGTGATGATGCCGAACTGTCCGCCACCGGCACCGCAACACGCGGCGAACAGGTCCAGTTCGTCCTGATTGGTGCTGTCGCGAGAAACGTGGCGCGGTTCGAGGCCTTTGCCAAGGCTGTCGGGCACCAGGATATCCACACCGCTGAGCCAGTCACATACCAGTCCATATTTGCGCGACAGCAGCCCATAGCCGCCTCCGCAAATATGTCCGCCAAGGCCCACTGAATAACACGAACCACCGGGCAGGGTTTTGTTGGCCAGCTTGTATAACGCGACATAGGCATCCCAGTTTTGTCCGCCGGCTTCCAGGCGAAAGCTATAGCGTTCAGCAGCGCTGGGGTCCAGCTCGGAGCCGATTTGCCCGCTGGCGTCGTAGACCACCTGGTTCAACGCACTGATATCCAGAATCGACAGTACCTCAAGTGGACTGTCGGGCATCTTGTTGGCGACAAAGCCTTCGTAGCAATGACCACCACTGCGTACGGTGATGCGCCCCTCGGGAAGGGCCAATGCCTGCGCGGCGGCGTCAATGATGTCTTGTGGGCTGCGGCAGAGGTAGATCAGGTTGGCGCCATTTTGCGAAGACTGACCCTGCACATTGCCCAACGGCCAGCGCAGGTTGAAGCCCTTTTGCAAGGTTGAGTGACGGGAGTCTGAAGAGGTAATGAGATCAAAGGCCATGATGTACTCCTGAGAGCCAGGGATGACTTCTGATGCAACTAACTTAACGACCGGGAAGCAAGAAATGCGGGGGGCTTGCGAGGGTGGTTAGACGGCAATAGGCATGGAAGTGCGTTGGGGTGACGTGGTGTCACCCCTCAGCGTAGCGCAAGTATCAAAACGCAGGTGCTTACTTGCGTGCGTTGCGCACACCTGCCGACAGCGCCGCGCAATGACTCAGCACGCCATCGATCGCTTGCTGGTCGCTGCCGGCATTGGCGATGTGATCGATCAGTGCCGAACCCACCACCACACCGTCGGCCAGGCGCGCAATGGCCGCAGCTTGTTCCGGTGTACGAATACCGAAACCGATGCTGATCGGCAGGTCGGTGTGGCGACGCAGACGCGTGACCGCTTCTTCGACGTGTTCCAGCGTGGCGGCGCCGGCACCGGTCACGCCTGCTACCGACACGTAATACACAAACCCGGAACTGCCGTTGAGCACCGTCGGCAGGCGTACGTCATCGGTGGTCGGCGTGGTCAGGCGGATAAAGTCGATGCCCGCGGCCTGAGCCGGGTCGCACAACTCGCCGTTGTGCTCAGGTGGCATGTCGACCACGATCAGGCCGTCGACGCCGGCTGCCTTCGCATCGGCGATAAACTGCGGCACACCGTATTTGTGAATGGGGTTGAAGTAGCCCATCAACACCAGGGGGGTGTCGCTGTCGTCGGTGCGGAACTCGCGGACCATTTGCAGGGTTTTCGCCAGGTTTTGCTTGGCGTCCAGCGCACGGATATTAGCCAGTTGAATCGCCGGGCCGTCTGCCATCGGATCGGTGAAGGGCATGCCCAGCTCGATCACGTCGGCGCCGGCGGCCGGCAAGCCCTTGAGGATCGCCAGCGAGGCGTCATAACCCGGGTCGCCAGCGGTGACGAAGGTCACCAGGGCGGCGCGGTTTTGTTCCTTGAGTTGCGCAAAGCGGGTTTGCAGGCGGCTCATTTAGTGTTTCTCCTGCTTGGACTGTTCCATGTGATGCATCACGGTCTGCATATCTTTGTCGCCACGGCCCGAGAGATTGACCACCATCAGATGATCCTTGGGCAGGGTGGGTGCGCGCTTGAACACTTCAGCCAGGGCGTGGGCGCTTTCCAGCGCAGGAATTATCCCTTCCAGGCGGCAGCATTTGTGGAATGCATCCAGGGCTTCGTCATCAGTTACCGAGGTGTACTGGACGCGGCCGATGTCATGCAACCAGGCGTGCTCAGGGCCGATGCCGGGGTAGTCGAGGCCGGCGGAAATCGAATGGGCGTCGATGATCTGGCCGTCGTCGTCCTGCAGCAGGAAGGTGCGGTTGCCGTGCAGCACGCCGGGTACGCCGCCGTTGAGGCTGGCGGCGTGCTTGCCGGTTTCGATGCCATGGCCCGCTGCTTCGACGCCGATGATTTCGACGCTGGTGTCATCCAGGAACGGGTGGAACAAGCCCATGGCGTTGGAGCCACCGCCGATGCACGCCACCAGGCTGTCCGGCAGGCGGCCTTCCTGGGCTTGCAGTTGGGTGCGGGTTTCCTTGCCGATCACGGCCTGAAAGTCGCGCACCATGGCCGGGTAAGGATGCGGGCCGGCCACGGTGCCGATCAGGTAGAAGGTGCTGTCGACGTTGGTCACCCAGTCACGCAGGGCTTCGTTCATGGCGTCTTTGAGGGTGCCGGTGCCGGCGACCACCGGGATCACTTCGGCACCCAGCAGCTTCATGCGAAACACGTTGGCCTGCTGGCGCTCGATATCGGTGGTGCCCATGTAGATCACGCATTGCAGGCCGAAGCGTGCGGCAACCGTAGCGGTGGCTACGCCGTGCATACCGGCACCGGTCTCGGCGATGATGCGTTTCTTGCCCATGCGCCGTGCCAGCAGGATCTGGCCGATGCAGTTGTTGATCTTGTGCGCGCCGGTGTGGTTCAGCTCTTCGCGCTTGAGATAGATCTTGGCGCCGCCACAGAACTCCGTCAGGCGTTCGGCGAAGTACAGCGGGCTTGGGCGTCCGACGTAATCGCGCTGGAAGTAGGCCAACTCTTCATTGAACGCTGGATCCACTTTGGCCGCTTCGTATTCACGGGCCAGGTCGAGGATCAACGGCATCAGCGTTTCAGCCACGTAGCGGCCGCCGAACGCACCAAACAGGCCGTTGGCGTCAGGGCCGTTGCGTAGATCGGTCTGGGACTGGGTCATGGGGCGCTCCAGGAATGAATGTGTGTTGAGAGGCAATGACGGCCACTCTACCCCTGACGCTTTGGCCTGAAAACCGATAAGATCGCCGTAACCTGTCAGGAAAACTCACAGATGAGCCGCGACCTACCACCCCTCAATGCCTTGCGTGCTTTTGAAGCCACCGCCCGCTTCAGTAGCGTCAGCCAAGCCGCTGAGCAACTGCACGTGACCCACGGTGCGGTCAGCCGGCAGTTGAAAGTACTGGAAGAACATTTGGGTGTGAGCCTGTTCGTCAAGGATGGACGTGGCCTTAAACTCACAGATGCAGGCGTACGGCTTCGGGATGCCAGCGTGGAGGCTTTCGAGCGGCTGCGGGACGCGTGCGCCGAACTCTCCCAAAGCGGCGTCGACGCGCCCTTCGTGCTCGGCTGTTCGGGCAGTTTGCTGGCGCGCTGGTTTATCCCCCGGCTGGGGCGCTTGAATGCGGACTTGCCAGATTTGCGCCTGCACCTGTCGGCGGGCGAAGGCGATCTGGACCCCCGGCGGCCAGGCCTGGACGCCTTGCTGCTATTCGCCGAGCCGCCGTGGCCGGCCGACATGCAGGTGTACGAGCTGGCCAGCGAGCGCATCGGCCCGGTGTTGAGCCCTCGTTTCGCAGGTTTTGAACAGTTGCGTCAGGCTCCAGCAACGGCATTGGTAAGCGAAGCGTTGTTGCACACCACCTCACGACCCCAGGCCTGGCCCAGTTGGGCGCGGCAACACGGCATCGAGCCCGGCGCGTTGAAACTCGGCCAGGGGTTTGAGCACTTGTATTATTTGCTGGAAGCGGCAGTAGCAGGATTGGGAGTGGCGATTGCGCCAGAACCACTGGTGGCAGAGGACCTGCAAGCGGGTCGCCTGGTGGCGCCGTGGGGCTTCAGCGAAACCCCGGCGCACCTGGCGTTGTGGCTACCCAAGCGCGCCGCAGACGGGCGCGCCGGGCAGTTGGCGCAATGGCTCAAGGCTGAGCTGTTGCGTCAACCGGTGTAACCGGTCAATCAGTCACCGCGCTTGCACAGCAGGTAGGCTGCCAGCAAGCCCAGTGCACCTACGGCAACGCCGGCGGTAGTCCATGGGTGCTCTTGTGCATAGTCACGGGTGGCAGCACTGGTTTCACGAATTTTGACTTTGCTTTCTTCATAGGCGTCGCTGATCAGGTGGCGAGAGTGCTTGAGGGCGTTCTCGGCATTGCTTTTCAGGGCCTTCAGCGTTTTGCGCGACTCATCGGACGCGTCGTCCTTGAGGCTCTCCAAAGATTTGAGCAGGCTCGAAATCTCGGCTTCCATGCTTTCCAGCGACGCTTTGCGTAAAGAAGTGTTGGCCATGTGGACATCTCCTGAAGTGATTGAGTGGCGTGTGTAGATACCGACTGCGCCGGTTTCAGAAAGTGCAGTAATTCTGAACTTTCACCTCCCAGCGGTCGCCAGAAGCAGTAAGCACATTCGCTGCTAGTCTTGATTGACGACCTATAGGAGAAACGCCATGAGTGATCATCACACCTACAAGAAAGTCGAACTGGTGGGCTCTTCCACCACCAGCATCGAAGACGCAATCAACAATGCTCTGGCTGAAGCCAACAAAAGCATCAAGCACCTGGAGTGGTTCGAGGTGACTGAAACCCGTGGTCACATCAAGGATGGCAAGGCCGCGCACTTCCAGGTCACGCTGAAAGTGGGGTTCCGAATTGCGAGTAGTTAATCCGCTCAGTTGAACTTTGCCCGCTGGCCGATTGCCATAACCTGCGCTACAACGAATGCGTGCCGATGCGATGAGCGTTGGCACGCTCTTTTTGATCAGCGCAAGGAAAGTAACGGATGAAGAAGTTTCTGTTGGCGGTGGGTTTGTTGAGCATTGCGGGTACGGCGATGGCAGCCAAGGACTGTGAGGAGCTGAAAAGCGAGATCGCAGCGAAAATCGATGCCAAGGGCGTACCGCATTACTCTTTGGAAATCGTAGATAAAGGTGCCGCAGCGGGTGGTGACGTCGTAGGGACGTGCGGCGGCGACACCAAGGAAATTGTCTACAAGCGCGGTTGATTCCGTGCTCCAGACATAAAAACCGACGCAAGTGCGTCGGTTTTTTTCGCTTGGATTTCAGCCCTTCATCACCTGTGCCAGCAGCTCGTAGGAATGAATCCGGTCGGCGTGCTCATAAAGGTCACTGGTAAAAATCAGCTCATCGGCGCCGGTCTGCTCGATCAACACCTCCAGCTTGGCGCGAATCTTCGCCGGGCTACCCACCATGGCCAGGCCAAGGAAGCTACCCACCGCGTCTTTTTCATGGGGCAGCCACAAGCCGTCCATGGTTTTTACCGGTGGGCGCTGCACCAGGCTCTGGCCGCGCATCAGCGCGAGGATGCGTTGGTACACCGAGGTGGCCAGGTAATCGGCCTGTTCGTCGGTATCGGCTGCCACCAGTGGAATGCCGAGCATCACGTAGGGCTTGTCCAGTACCGCCGAAGGCTTGAAGTGATTGCGGTACACACGAATCGCCTCATGCATCAGGCGCGGTGCGAAGTGGGAGGCGAAGGCGTAGGGCAAGCCACGCTCACCGGCCAATTGCGCGCTGAACAGGCTCGAACCCAACAGCCACACTGGCACATTGGTGCCCGTGCCCGGTACGGCGATCACCCGTTGGTCGGGCGTACGCGGGCCCAGGTAGGCCATGAGTTCGGCTACGTCTTCGGGGAAGTCATCGGCACTGCCGGAACGTTCACGGCGCAGGGCGCGAGCGGTCATCTGGTCAGAACCGGGCGCGCGGCCCAGGCCCAGGTCGATACGGCCGGGGTAGAGGCTTTCCAGAGTGCCGAACTGTTCGGCAATCACCAAGGGCGCGTGGTTAGGCAGCATGACGCCGCCAGAACCGACACGAATGGTCGAGGTGCCGCCAGCCAGATAGCCGAGCAATACTGAAGTGGCAGAACTGGCGATGCCGTCCATATTGTGGTGCTCAGCCACCCAGAAGCGGTTGTAGCCGAACTTTTCCACGTGTTGGGCCAAGTCCAGGGAATTGCGCAGCGATTGCGCCGGGCTGCCATTGGCACGCACGGGCACCAGGTCGAGGGTCGAAAACTTTACGTCGGACAGCGATTTCATCAGCCTGCTTCTCCAATAGGGCGTACAGGCTTTTTTAAACGAGCTAAAACCTGCCGCTGCATGTGCATACTCTATGCAATGAGGGCATATACCCGAGATTCAATAGGTGGCTCCGAAATTTCCTACTGTATTGCTAGGTTTCTCCGACAAGGTGAACTTTGCCCACGGGTCTATCCTCAGAACCCTTACTGACGCAAAACCACCGTTCGAGGAGAAAGCTATGAGTATCGTTAAAAAGGCATCCGCGCATTGGGAAGGTGATCTGAAGACAGGCCTGGGTTCCATATCCACTGAAACCGGCGTGCTGCGCGAAGCGCCCTACGGCTTCAAGGCCCGTTTCGAAGGCGGCAAGGGCACCAACCCTGAAGAGCTTATCGGCGCAGCTCACGCCGGCTGTTTCTCCATGGCGTTTTCCATGATTCTCGGCGATGCCGGGCTCAAGGCTGACAGCATTGATACCCAGGCCGAAGTGACCCTGGACCAGGTCGAGGGCGGATTCGCGATCACTGCCGTGCACCTGATCCTTAAAGCCAAGATCCCGGGCGCGAGCCAGGCGCAGTTCGATGAACTGAGCAAAAAAGCCAAGGAAGGGTGCCCGGTGTCCAAAGTGCTGAATGCAACCATCACCTTGGATGCCACGCTGGTCAACTGACACAGCAGTACTCTTGTGTGGGAGCGGGCTTGCTCGCGAATGCGGTGGATCAGCCGATATCTCGGGGACTGACACTCCGTATTCGCGAGCAAGCCCGCTCCCACATTTTCAGTTGTGCGTTAAATCAGAACTCGTGTTTGTAAAATGTGGTCGAATAGCCCATGCAGCCTAGGCGCACACTCGTGCGCAGCGCATTCAGGGAGCTACACACATGAAACGTTTTGCCTTGGCAATCATCTGCGGTGTATTGGCCACTTCGGCCGTGGCCGCGCCAAAAGATTGTGAAGAGCTCAGGAAAGAAATCGAAGTGAAGATCCAGGCCAAGGCGATTCCGTCCTACACCCTGGAAATCATCACTGCCGAAGAAGCCGAGAACCATGACAGCGCCATGATCGTCGGTTCGTGCGAAAACGGTACCAAGCGCATCATCTATCAGAAAAACAATGACTGACTCAGATGCAGTTGACGCTGCGTTCTTCGGCCAGCAACTGGCGCGCTGAGTCATACAGCCGGATGTTGGGCGTGAACGCGAGCGAGCGACCTTCGAGCACATAGCGTTGGCCGGCCTGGAAATGGTCGTACTGCAGGGTCATGAAACAGGTGCGATACATCATCTGGCTAAGGCCCCCCAAACCGCCGCCGGCGGGCACTTCAAAGTCAAAGCGCACCATCAGCTCGTGAGGGCCGGGAGGCATTTGGAAGAAGCGCCCGTCGTTGAGGTTTTTCCCGTCCAGGCGCTGAGCCATGACCAATTTGGAGCCCGGCGTCGGCGTGGTGAAATCCACCCAGGCCTGTTGCGGGTCGACAGGCGGGATGGGGGCCGAAGTGCAAGCGCTGAGCAGGAGGGCGGCAACGGGCAATGGAAACTGACGCATGGCAGGTACTCAACGCGAGAAGAGCCTTGAGTATAAACATGCCGCGCCATGGAAAAATCCCGTTCAAGCGCGATAGTCTGGCGAATAAATCACCCAGGAGCAGTCGGTGCATGATCAGGTGTTTTCTTCCAGGGTTGATGGTTGTGCTACTCAGCGGTTGTTCCAGCGTCAGTTATTACAGTCAGTTGGCGAGCGGTCAGTGGCAGTTATTGCGGGCCAGTGAGCCGGTTGCCGAAGTTATCGCCGACCAGACTCGCCCTCAACTATTGCGCGAGCATCTCGTGCAATCGCAAAAAGCTCGCACCTTTGCCAGTGAGCACTTGCATCTGCCTGATAATCAAAGCTACCGGTTATACGCCGATATCGGCCGGCCCTATGTGGTCTGGAATGTCTTCGCCACGCAGGAATTTTCTCTGGCTCCTGAAAACCACTGCTTTCCCATCGCCGGTTGCGTTGCCTATCGCGGCTACTACAACCAAGGCGCGGCGCGTGGCGAGGCGGCGCTGTTGCGGCAACAAGGCATGGACGTGTCGATCGGTGGCGTCGAAGCCTATTCCACCCTGGGGTGGTTCAACGACCCGATCATGAGTTCGATGATGAGTTGGGGTGATGAGCGCCTCGCGACTCTGATCTTCCACGAACTGGCCCACCAGCGTTTCTACGTGAAGGATGACACCGAGTTCAACGAGTCATTCGCCACGTTCGTCGAGCAGGAAGGCACCCGTCAGTGGCGGGCGGCACGGGGCCTGGCGCCTGTCAGCGATGCGGCGTTGAAGCAACGCGATCAATTCATCCGGCTGATTCTCGATACCCGCAAACGCCTGGAGGCGTTGTATGCGCAGCCGTTGGCGGCGCAGGTGATGCGGCAGGCCAAGGCCGCGCAGTTCGAGCGCTTGCGCACTGAATACCGGCAGATGCGTGATAGCCAATGGGGTGGCGACAAGCGCTATGACGCTTGGATCAACCAGCCGATGAACAATGCGCGACTGTTGCCATTCGGGCTGTATGACCGGTGGGTGCCGGCGTTTGCGGCGTTGTTTGCGCAGGAGGGTGGGGATTGGGTGAGGTTTTATAAGACGGTGGAGAGGTTGGGCGGGTTGCCGGTGGCGCAGCGCAAGGCGGCGTTGAGGCAGTTGGAAGGGGTTGGCCGTTAGGGCCTCATCGGGGGCAAGCCCCCTCCCACATTTTGATATGTGAACACATTCAAGTGTGGGAGCGGGCTTGCTCGCGAAAGCGGTTTCAAGAGCGCTGCAAAAATGCCTGGTGCATCTGTGCCAACGTCTCGAAGTGCCAGGTCGGCGCTTCGGCACTCAACTCTTCAAAACTGCCGAACCCATACCCTACCGCCGCCGAATCCAACCCATTGCTGCGTGCGCCGATCAGGTCATGCTTGCGATCACCGATCATCAAGGTTGTGGCCGGGTCCAGCCCTTCCTCACGGATCAAGTGGGCGATCAACTCGACCTTGTTGGTACGCGTGCCGTCCAGTTCGCTGCCGTAAATCACCTTGAAGTGCTTGGCAAAGTCGAAATGCCGCGCAATCTCGCGGGCAAATTCCCATGGCTTGGAGGTGGCCACGTACAGTTGGCGCCCTTGGCTGTTGAGTTCCTCCAGCAATGGCATCACGCCGTCGAACACGCGGTTTTCATACAGCCCGGTGACCTTGAAGCGCTCGCGGTAGAAATTCACCGCTTCCCAGGCCTTGGCCTCGTCGAAACCGTAGAAGTGCATGAACGCTTGCAGCAGAGGCGGGCCGATGAAGTGTTCAAGCTTGGTCAGGTCAGGTTCGTCGATGCCCAATTTGCCAAGGGCGTACTGGATCGAACGGGTGATGCCCTCACGCGGATCGGTGAGCGTGCCGTCCAGGTCGAAGAGGACCGTTGGGTGGTTGAGGGTCATTGATCGAATCCTTCTGCCAGGTGCAGGTCCTTGAGCTTCACGTAGTTCGCAGCGCTGTAGGTGAAAAAGGCGCGCTCCTTGTCAGTCAGCGCGCGGACCTGTTTAACCGGGCTGCCCACATACAAAAAACCACTGTCGAGTTTCTTGCCGGGTGGCACCAGGCTGCCGGCGCCGATGATCACGTCGTCCTCGACCACGGCGCCGTCCATCACGATGCTGCTCATGCCGATCAAGACGCGGTTGCCCACCGTGCAACCATGCAGCATGACTTTGTGGGCGATGGTCACGTCGTCGCCGATCAGCAGCGGGAAACCATCAGGATTGAACGGCCCTGCATGGGTAATGTGCAACACGCAGCCGTCCTGCACACTGGTGCGTGCGCCGATGCGGATGCGGTGCATGTCGCCGCGAATCACGGTCAGCGGCCAAACCGAGCTGTCGGGGCCGATTTCGACATCGCCGATCACCACCGCCGAAATATCGACAAAAGCCCCGGCGCCCAGGGTTGGCGTGTGGTTCTGATAGGTGCGAAGGGTCACGATAGCCTCTCTCTCTTCTGCTGATAGCTGCGGTGGGTGTTGATTGTAATTAAGATGGCCCCATCTTTGTTCTTACATGTTTCTTCAGCCAAGGTGCCAACCGTGAGCGCGAACAACCCTCTTTTGCAGTCCTACGACCTGCCGCCGTTCTCGGCGATCCGTGCCGAGCACGTCCAGCCGGCCATCGAACAGATCCTCGCCGACAACCGTGTGGCTATCGCAGACATCCTGCAAAGCCAGGGCAAAAATCCGACATGGGCCGGTCTGGTCCTGGCCATGGATGAACTGAACGACCGCCTTGGCGCTGCCTGGAGCCCGGTCAGCCACCTCAATGCAGTGTGCAACAGCGCCGAGTTGCGTGAAGCCTACGAGGCTTGCCTGCCCGCCTTGAGTGCCTACTCCACCGAGATGGGCCAGAACCGTGAACTGTTCCAGGCTTTCGACGCCTTGGCCAACAGCCCCGAGGCCGCCGGTTTCGACGTGGCGCAAAAAACCATTCTGGAACACTCCCTGCGCGATTTCCGCCTGTCGGGTATCGACCTGCCGCCGGAGCAGCAAAAGCGCTACGCCGAAGTGCAAAGCAAGCTTTCCGAGCTGGGCAGCAAATTCTCCAACCAGTTGCTGGACGCTACCCAGGCCTGGACCAAGCACGTCACCGATGAAGCCACCCTCGCCGGCCTGACCGACTCGGCCAAGGCGCAAATGGCTGCCGCCGCCCAGGCCAAGGGCCTCGACGGCTGGCTGATCACCCTGGAATTCCCCAGCTATTACGCCGTGATGACCTATGCCCAGGACCGCGCCCTGCGTGAAGAGGTCTACGCGGCCTACTGCACCCGTGCGTCGGACCAGGGCCCGAATGCCGGTCAGAACGATAACGGCCCGGTGATGGAACAGATTCTCGACCTGCGTCAGGAACTGGCCCAATTGTTGGGTTACGCGTCCTTCGCCGAGCTGAGCCTGGCGACCAAGATGGCCGACTCCAGCGACCAGGTGCTGAGCTTCCTGCGGGACCTGGCCAAACGCAGCAAGCCGTTCGCCACACAGGATCTGCAACAGCTCAAGGCTTACGCCGCCGAACAAGGCTGCGCCGACCTGCAAAGCTGGGACAGCGGTTTCTATGGCGAAAAATTGCGTGAGCAGCGCTACAGCGTGTCCCAGGAAGCCCTGCGTGCTTACTTCCCGATCGACAAGGTGTTGGGCGGCCTGTTTGCCATTGTGCAACGCCTGTACGGCATCGAGATTGCCGAACAGAAGGGCTTCGACACCTGGCACCCGGACGTTCGCCTGTTTGAAATCAAAGAAAATGGCGAGCACGTCGGGCGCTTCTTCTTCGACCTGTATGCCCGCGCCAACAAGCGTGGCGGTGCCTGGATGGACGGTGCCCGCGATCGTCGTCGCACCGTCGATGGCGTGCTGCAAAGCCCGGTCGCCAACCTGGTGTGCAACTTCACGCCAGCCGACAGCGGCAAGCCTGCGCTGCTCACCCACGATGAAGTCACCACCCTGTTCCACGAATTCGGCCACGGCCTGCATCACCTGCTGACTCGCGTCGAGCACGCCGGTGTATCCGGGATCAACGGCGTGGCGTGGGATGCGGTGGAATTGCCGAGCCAATTCATGGAGAACTGGTGCTGGGAGCCCGAGGGCCTGGCGCTGATCTCCGGCCACTATGAAACCGGCGAGCCCCTGCCCCAGGATCTGCTGGAAAAAATGCTCGCGGCGAAGAATTTCCAGTCCGGCCTGATGATGGTGCGTCAGCTGGAGTTCTCGTTGTTCGACTTTGAGCTGCACGCCACTCATGGCGATGGCCGCAGCGTGGCGCAGGTGCTTGAAGGTGTACGTGATGAAGTCTCGGTGATGCGTCCGCCGGCCTACAACCGCTTCCCCAACAGCTTCGCGCACATCTTCGCCGGTGGTTATGCGGCGGGTTACTACAGCTACAAATGGGCCGAAGTGCTTTCGGCCGATGCCTTCTCCAAGTTCGAAGAAGACGGTGTGCTCAATGCCCAGACCGGGCGTGCGTTTCGCGAAGCGATCCTGGCGCGTGGCGGTTCCCAGGCGCCGATGGTGCTGTTCGTCGACTTCCGCGGACGGGCGCCGTCGATTGACGCACTCTTGCGCCACAGCGGCCTGAGTGAGGACGCGGCAGCATGAGTGAAGCGCCTGTGATTACCAAAAAGCAATTTATCGCCGGGGCGGTCTGCCCGGCGTGCAGTGAGCCGGACAAGTTGAAAATGTGGACCGAAGACAGCGTGCCGCACCGCGAATGCGTGGCCTGCGGGTATACCGATACGTTGAATGATCAGGGGCTTTCGGTGCCCAAGGAGTTGGGCACGCGGGTCAATACATCGGCATTGAAAGCGCCGGCGGATTCAAAAGTGCAGGCGGTGCAGTTCTTCCCCAATCCCAAGCTAAAAAAAGACTGACAACCCTTACGCGTACCAAAAGTGGGAGGGGGCTTGCTCCCGATAGCAGTGTGTCAGCCAACTGATTGGTTACTGATACACCGCCATCGGGAGCAAGCTCCCTCCCACTGTTTTGCGCCCATTTATGCGACTTAGGTCGCTGAATCTCTCCTCGGCATCCTTAGCCTGCTATCATTTGTAACTATTGATTGCGGCTGCGATCTATCTCATTGGATCGGTTGTATCCAATATGCCGCTAAAAAAAGACAAGCCGTTCACAGAAGCGGCTGCCAAACCCGTGCCCACATGATGAGGTATACCCATGTCTGATCAAGATCAAGACAACCCCCGGCGTGACTTTCTACGCAAATCCTTGACCTTGATCCCGGTGGTCACGGTTGCCAGCACCGGCCTGGGTGGTTCGATGCTGATGGCCACGCCGGAGCCTGCCCAAGCGGCGCCGGCCAAACCTGCGACGAGCGATAAAGCCTATGAGCCGAGCTATTTCACGGCCGAGGAATGGGCGTTCATCAACGCCGCCGTCGAGCGCTTGATTCCGGCTGATGCCCAAGGCCCTGGCGCACTGGAAGCTGGCGCGCCGGAATATATCGACCGCCAGATGAACACCCCTTACGCCAGCGGCGCCCTGTGGTTCATGCAAGGTCCCTTCAACGCCGATGCGCCGCCGGAAATGGGCTGGCAGAGCAAATTGGTACCCAAGGAAATCTATCGCCTGGGTATCGCTGCAACGGACGCTTGGTCGAAAGCGTTCAACGGCAAGGCTTTTGCTGCGCAAGACAGCGCTACCCGAGACGACATGCTACGCCGTCTGGAGGCTGGCGGCAGCGAAGTTGCCGCGCACTTCGACGCCGTGCCGCCAAAGATGTTCTTTAACCTGTTGCTGCAAAACACCAAGGAAGGTTTCTTCTGCGACCCGATCCATGGCGGCAATAAAGGCATGGTCGGCTGGACCATGATCGGCTTCCCCGGCGCCCGCGCCGACTTCATGGATTGGGTGGAACGCAACGAGCAATACCCCTTCCCGGCTGTTTCCATTCGCGGCGAGAGGGCATAAACGTGGCGACCATCATGAAGAAAGTGGATGCGGTGATTGTAGGCTTTGGCTGGACCGGCGCGATCATGGCCAAGGAGCTGACGGAAGCAGGCCTCAACGTGGTAGCGCTGGAGCGCGGCCCGATGCAGGACACTTATCCGGACGGCAACTATCCCCAGGTCATCGACGAATTGACCTACAGCGTGCGTAAGAAGCTGTTCCAGGACATTTCCAAAGAGACAGTAACCATTCGCCATAGTGTGAATGATGTGGCCCTGCCCAACCGTCAACTCGGTGCGTTCCTGCCGGGTAACGGCGTGGGCGGCGCGGGGCTGCACTGGTCGGGCGTGCATTTTCGTGTCGATCCGATCGAGTTGCGTATGCGCAGCCATTACGAGGAACGCTACGGGAAGAACTTCATTCCCAAGGACATGACCATCCAGGATTTCGGCGTCAGCTATGAAGAGCTGGAGCCGTTTTTCGACTATGCGGAAAAAGTCTTCGGTACCTCCGGGCAGGCCTGGACGGTCAAAGGTCAGTTGGTAGGCGAAGGCCGTGGGGGCAACCCTTACGCGCCGGATCGCTCCAACCCGTTCCCGTTGGAGGCGCAGAAGAATACGGTCTCCGCACAACTGTTTCAGAAAGCAGCGACGGAGGTGGGTTACAAGCCTTACAACCTGCCGTCGGCCAATACGTCGGGGCCATACACCAACCCCTACGGCGCGCAGATGGGACCGTGCAATTTCTGCGGCTTTTGCAGTGGCTACGTGTGCTACATGTATTCCAAAGCGTCGCCGAACGTGAACATCCTGCCGGCCCTGCGCCAGGTGCCCAACTTCGAGTTGCGGCCCAATTCCCACGTACTCAAGGTCAACCTCGACAGCACCAAGAAAAAAGCCACCGGCGTGACCTATATCGATGCCCAGGGCCGCGAATGCGAGCAGCCGGCAGACCTGGTGATTCTGGGCGCGTTCCAGTTCCATAACGTGCGCCTGATGTTGCTGTCGGGCATCGGCAAACCCTACGACCCGATTACCAATGAGGGCGTGGTGGGCCGCAACTTCGCCTACCAGAATATGGGCACCATCAAGGCGTTCTTTGATAAGGACACCCACACCAACAACTTCATCGGCGCGGGCGGCAATGGCGTGGCCATCGACGACTTCAACGCCGACAACTTCGACCACGGCCCCCACGGCTTCGTGGGGGGCTCGCCGATGTGGGTCAACCAGGCGGGCAGCCGGCCGATTGCCGGTACTTCCAACCCGCCGGGCACGCCGGCCTGGGGCAGCGCCTGGAAGCGTGCCACCGCCGATTACTACACCCACCAGGTGTCGATGGATGCCCACGGTGCCCATCAATCCTACCGGAGTAACTATCTGGATCTGGATCCGGTTTACCGCGATGCCTACGGCCTGCCGCTGCTGCGCATGACGTTCGACTGGCAGGAAAACGACATCAAGATGAACCGCTTCATGGTCGAGAAAATGGGCAAGGTCGCACAGGCGATGAACCCCAAGGCCATCGCCGTGTTGGGTAAAAAAGTCGGTGATCACTTCAATACCGCCTCTTACCAGACCACCCACCTCAACGGCGGCGCCATCATGGGCACCGACCCGAAAACCAGTGCGTTGAACCGCTACCTGCAGTGTTGGGATGTGCACAACGTGTTCGTCCCGGGCGCGTCTGCTTTCCCACAGGGCTTGGGCTATAACCCTACCGGCCTGGTGGCAGCTTTGACCTATTGGTCAGCTCGAGCAATCCGCGAGCAGTACCTGAAAAACCCCGGCCCACTGGTTCAGGCATAAGGAGCGATGACCATGAAAGCACTCGTTATCGCCTCCCTGGCGCTCTTCAGCAGCTGCTCGGTGAGCGCTGCGGAATCTGACTTGATCAAGCAGGGTGAATACCTGGCACGTGCCGGCGACTGCGTGGCTTGCCACACCGCCAAAGGCGGCAAACCCTTCGCCGGTGGCCTGCCGATGGAAACGCCCATCGGCGTGATCTATTCCACCAACATCACCCCGGACAAGACCGGCCTGGGCGACTACAGCTTCGAAGACTTCGACAAGGCCGTGCGCCATGGCGTCGCCAAGAACGGCAGTACGCTTTACCCGGCGATGCCCTATCCGTCCTACGCGCGTGTCAGCGATAGCGATATGCAAGCGCTGTATGCGTATTTCATGAAGGGCGTCGAGCCGGTCGCCCAAGAGAACAAGGACAGCGATATCCCCTGGCCTTTGAGTATGCGTTGGCCGCTGGCCGCGTGGCGCTGGATGTTTGCGCCGGCGGTCGAGACGCAACCGTCACCAGCCGCAGCGGATCCGGTGATCAGCCGTGGCGCGTACTTGGTGGAAGGCCTGGGACACTGCGGCGCCTGCCATACGCCGCGTGCCCTGACCATGCAGGAAAAAGCCCTGAGCGCCACTGACGGCAACGACTTCCTGTCCGGCAGCGCGCCGTTGGAGGGCTGGATTGCGAAAAGCCTGCGTGGCGACCACAAGGACGGCCTCGGCAGCTGGAGCGAAGAGCAACTGGTGCAGTTTCTCAAGACCGGTCGCAGTGACCGCAGTGCGGTGTTCGGTGGTATGAGCGATGTTGTCGTCCACAGCATGCAGTACATGTCAGAAGATGACTTGACCGCTATCGCCCGTTACCTCAAGAGCCTGCCGGCGGTGGACCCTAAGGATCAGCCGCACCAGTACGACAAGCAGGTGGCCGAGGCGCTTTGGAAAGGTGATGACAGCAAGCCGGGCGCCTCGGTGTATATCGACAACTGCGCGGCCTGCCACCGCACCGATGGCCATGGCTATACGCGGGTGTTCCCGGCGCTGGCGGGTAACCCTGTAGTGCAGACGGCGGACGCCACGTCGTTGATCAACATTGTGTTGAACGGCGGTACCTTGCCGGCGACGCATACCGCGCCGTCCACCTTCACCATGCCGGCATTCGCCTGGCGGCTGTCGGACCAGGAAGTGGCCGATGTGGTCAGTTTTATCCGTGGCAGCTGGGGCAACCAAGGTGCGCCGGTAAACGCCAGCGATGTGGCAGGCCTGCGCAAAAGCGATATGCGCACCACGTCGGGCGATGATCTGGGGCAGGTGACGCAAAAGCACTGATCCCACTCTAGCCGCCCAACGGCACTGGTCAGCAACCCCGCGCCTCGATACTGTATATAAAAACAGTATCGAGGCGTTTTCATGACTACTGCGCTGCCGCCCCGGGGTCGGGGCACGGCCACCAACCTGCACAACCGGTTTGCACCTACGGTCAGCGTGGCCGAGGACGATGGCTGGTACCAGGAGGTGCCGCCCACTCAAGGCACCGAAGTGCGTATCGAAACGGCCAAGACCATCATCACCCGCAACAACTCGCCGGACTTGCCGTTCGATCGCTCGATCAACCCTTACCGCGGCTGTGAGCATGGGTGCATCTATTGTTATGCACGGCCCAGCCATGCCTATTGGGACATGTCCCCGGGGCTCGACTTCGAGACCCGGCTGATTGCCAAGAGCAATGCGGCCGATGTGCTGGAGCAGCAGCTGTCCAAGCCTGGCTATGTGTGCGCGCCGATCAACCTGGGCTCTAACACCGATCCGTACCAGCCTATCGAACGCGAATACAGGATCACGCGGCAAACCCTTGAAGTGCTGCTACGCTACCGTCACCCGGTGACGATCATCACCAAGGGCTCGCTGATCCTGCGTGATCTGGACCTGCTCACCGAGTTGGCCCGTCAGCGCCTGGTGGCGGTGATGATCAGCCTGACCAGCCTGGATGACGAGCTCAAGCGCATCCTGGAGCCACGCACGGCGGCGCCGAAGGCGCGGTTGCGGGCCATTCGGGTGATGCGCGACGCGGGTATTGCGGTGGGTGTGTTGTGCTCGCCGATGATTCCGATGATCAACGACAGTGAGCTGGAAAACCTGCTGACCGAGGCTCATGCGGCCGGTGCGCAAAGCGCGGCGTACATGATGCTGCGCCTGCCGTTGGAAGTGGCGCCGCTGTTCGAGGAGTGGCTGGCGGCACACTACCCGCAGCGTGCGGCTCATGTGATGAGCCTGGTGCGTCAGGTACGCGGTGGTGAGGTGTATGACAGCCGCTTCGGTGTGCGCATGCGGGGTGAAGGGCCCTTTGCCGATTTGCTGGCTCAACGCTTCAGCAAGGCGATCAAGCGTTTGGGGCTGAACCGACGCGAAGGATTCAACCTGGATTGCACCGCATTCTGCCCACCGGGCAGACAGATGACATTGTTGTAAACTGAAGAAGATGGCGGTGAATTTACCGTAGGAATAGTCGCCTTTTGACATCACTGAAACCCGCGATCTAGAGCGTTTCATTCAGTTTGAGTTAAGTTTCAGCGGTTACCTTGTTCAGCGAGTGACTGACGAGTCGGTGCCCTGTTCTGCGGTGGTTTTACAACTATTTCACTGCCCTGGCGTCGAACTGACCTGAACCCTCCCCTGCATTGATCAAGAGGATGAATCATGAGTGACAAGGATAAACAGCCGTTGGCTGCGTCGGCTTCAGCCCCTGTGGCGGAGTCCGCCGATGCAGCGCTGCAACACATCGTTGACGGTTTTTTGCATTTCCATCACGACGTCTTCCCTCAGCAGGAAGAACTCTTCAAGAAACTTGCCACGGCCCAGAGCCCGCGGGCAATGTTCATTACCTGCGCCGACTCGCGCATCGTGCCCGAGCTGATTACCCAAAGCTCCCCGGGCGACCTGTTCGTGACCCGTAACGTCGGTAACGTGGTGCCTCCCTACGGCCAAATGAACGGTGGTGTCTCCACGGCCATCGAGTATGCGGTGCTTGCCCTTGGTGTACAGCACATCATTGTGTGCGGGCACTCCGACTGCGGCGCGATGCGCGCGGTACTCAACCCAGACAGCCTGGAAAAGATGCCGACGGTCAAGGCATGGCTGCGTCACGCCGAGGTCGCCAAGACCATGGTCCATGACAACTGCGACTGCGCCAACGAAGGCGAGAGCATGGCGGTGCTGACCGAAGAGAACGTTATCGCCCAACTGCAACATTTGCGCACCCACCCTTCCGTGGCTTCGCGCATGGCCAATGGTCATTTGTTTATCCATGGCTGGATCTACAACATCGAGACCAGCGAAATTCGGGCCTACGATGCGGACAAAGCGGCGTTCCGACCGCTGAACGGCACCGAGCCGATCCCTTCAGCGACGCCTAAAGCGCGCTTCTAAAACACTTCCCTGCCGGGTAACGCGGTGGCTGCCATGGACGCAGCCAGGCTTTACCGCGCCCGGCGAATGCCTCGGGAGAGTCATCATGCGTGCTGCTCAATTGAAAGCTGTTTTGCCACGAGAGCTGCTCGCCTCGGTGGTTGTTTTTCTGGTTGCCTTGCCGCTGTGCATGGGCATTGCGATCGCATCCGGTATGCCGCCGGCCAAGGGGCTGATCACCGGGATCATCGGTGGCCTGGTGGTGGGCTGGTTGGCGGGGTCGCCGCTGCAAGTCAGCGGCCCGGCGGCGGGTTTGGCGGTACTGGTGTTCGAACTGGTGCGCCAACACGGCATGATGATGCTGGGGCCGATCCTGCTGCTGGCCGGCTTCCTGCAGCTGGTGGCCGGGCGTTTGCGCCTGGGTTGCTGGTTTCGTGTCACGGCGCCGGCGGTTGTCTACGGCATGTTGGCGGGGATCGGCGTGTTGATTGTGCTTTCGCAGATCCATGTGATGCTTGATGGGGCGCCCAAGCCATCCGGGCTGGATAACCTGGCAGGCTTCCCGGCGGCGGTGGCTGAAGCGCTTCCGACCTTGGGTGGCGGGCTCGGGTGGCAGGCCGGCCTGCTCGGTCTGTCGACCATGTTGGTCATGTACCTGTGGGACAAATTCCGCCCGCGGCAATTGCGTTTTGTGCCGGGCGCCCTGCTGGGGGTGGGGCTGGCGACCGTCACCAGCCTGGTGCTGGCCCTGCAGGTCAAGCGCGTGGAGGTCCCGGAAAATCTCGCGGATGCCATTGACTGGCTGCGCCCCAGCGATCTGCTCAACCTGGCTGACCCACAGCTGTTGATCGCAGCTTTCGCCGTAGCGTTTATCGCCAGCGCTGAAACCCTGCTGTCTGCCGCAGCGGTGGATCGTATGCACAGCGGCCAGCGTTCCGATTTCGATAAGGAATTGTCTGCCCAAGGTGTCGGCAACATGCTCTGCGGCCTGGTGGGTGCCCTGCCGATGACCGGCGTGATCGTGCGCAGCTCGGCCAACGTCCAGGCCGGGGCTACCACTCGCTTGTCGGCGATGTTCCATGGCCTGTGGTTGCTCGGCTTCGTGCTCTTGCTGTCGAGCGTGCTGCAAAGCATTCCGGTCGCGAGCCTGGCGGGTGTGCTGGTGTACACCGGGATCAAGCTGGTGGACGTCAAGGCGTTCAAGGCGCTGGGGCGTTACGGGCGGATGCCGATGTTCACCTATGCGGCCACGGCACTGGCGATCATCTTCACCGACTTGCTGACCGGTGTGCTGGTGGGCTTCGGACTTACGCTGCTCAAACTGGCCTTCAAGGCTTCGCGGCTGAAAGTCAGCTTGATCGACCTGCCTCAAGAGGGGGAGATGGAGCTGCGCTTGACGGGTGCGGCGACCTTTCTGAAAGTGCCGGCGCTGACTCAGGTGCTGTCGGCGGTGCCTGCGGGGACCACGTTGCATGTGCCGCTGAGTAACTTGAGTTACATCGACCACTCTTGTCTGGAATTGCTGGAGGAGTGGGGACGGGCCAATGCGGCCAAGGGCTCGACGCTGGTGATCGAGGCACGGGGATTGAAGCGCCGGCTGGAAGGCCGAGTGCGTACGACGGTGGGGATAGGTTCGGCGCCGCCTGTTACCTGACGAAACCCGATCATAAAATGTGGGAGGGGGCTTGCTCCCGATAGCGGTGGACCAGTCAAAATCTCTTTGGCTGATACACCCCAATCGGGAGCAAGCCCCCTCCCACATTTGATCGCCGTAAAATGGCAGTTTTATGCAGGCTGATCCAGCGCCAGTTCAACCCCAAGCTGGCGCGACAGGCACGGCCAGCGCTTCCATGCCGCTTCGGTGCTCGGGCTCTTCAGGGTCTCGCGGTACGCCTCGACCGACTCCAGCGCAAAACTGTCTTCGTTGAGCATTTCATCCACTGCGTGGTGTACGGCTTCATCCAATTGGTTGGCGAATGTTTCGCCGATCAATTGATGGGCAATCACGTTGGCCACGGTGGTATCCGCCGGAATCAACGGCTGGCCGAAATGCTTGATATACAGATCGTTGACCTCCTCCACCAAGCGATGGGCCAGGTAAGCTTCGTCCAGCAGGCCGTCCAGACCTTCGTGGCCGGCCAGGATCGCGGGGGGTTGCAGGAAGAAGTGTTCGGCGATTTTCAGCACCGGCTTGATCTGGCTTTCAATTCCGGCCTCGCGGGCCACGTCATTGGCAGCGTCCAGCAAATCGGGAACCAGGTCGATGTAAGCGGTGACAAAGCGCGTCATAACGATGTTGCGATCACCGTCAGCCAGGGAAATGGCCGAGTGCAGGTGCGGCAATTGTTGTCCCAACTGAGTGGCAAGTTGGCCGGTGCTGGCTTCGTGTTGATGGGCACGGGAAATCTGCTCGCGCAATGCGGCGGTGTTCATGAAGGCTCCAGTGAAACAGGCGTAGGAAAAGGGAGAGGATAAGGTAGTTCGTTTATACGAGCGCCTAAGACGCATTTGTCATAATTATTTCATGGTTATACGCAGGCGTTATATCGAAATGCCATCGTTCGTCGGATAAACGATTCCGCCGCCCATTTTACGGGGTCCGTCTGTCTGTTTCTATTCATTTGCCCCCACACATTGCGGGGTTGCTAGGGCTGTCTATACTCGATTTTGTACGCAATTAGCTGATGACGCCCAACTGCATGGCGCAGGCAAGGCTTGGCGGTTGTAAGCAGTATGGAAGCCGCTCCCTTGGCCGCAGGTGCAAACCGGCGGGATAACAAGAAACATAAAGGGGAACCCGCAATGACGCGACATCCACACGTATGGATGGGCCTCCTGTTGTGGTCGGTATTCGGCCAGGCGCACGCCGCCTGGACAACGAATATGGCGCCAGGGGCTACTGAAGTCAGTCACGCCGTGTTTGACCTGCACATGACCATTTTCTGGATCTGTGTGGTGATCGGCATCGTCGTGTTTGGCGCTATGTTCTGGTCGATGATTTTGCACCGGCGATCCACGGGCCAGGTCGCGGCCAAGTTCCACGAGAGCACCACGGTGGAAATTCTCTGGACGGTCGTGCCCCTGCTGATCCTGGTGGCCATGGCGATTCCGGCGACCAAGACCCTGATCAACATCTACGACAGCAGTGAGTCGGATATCGATATCCAGGTCACCGGCTACCAGTGGAAGTGGCACTACAAATACCTGGGCCAGGATGTGGAGTTCTTCAGCAACCTGGCCACGCCCGCCGAGCAGATTCATAACCAGGCCACCAAGGGCGAACATTACCTGTTGGAAGTCGACCAGCCGCTGGTGTTGCCGGTGGGTGCCAAGGTGCGCTTTCTGGTGACCGCCGCCGACGTGATCCACTCCTGGTGGGTGCCGGCCTTTGCGGTCAAGCGCGATGCCATCCCGGGCTTCGTCAACGAGGCTTGGACCCGTGTCGAGAAACCCGGCATCTACCGCGGCCAGTGCGCCGAACTTTGCGGCAAAGACCACGGCTTCATGCCCATCGTGGTCGAGGTCAAGTCCCGGGCCGACTACGACACCTGGCTCGGCGAGCGCAAGGAAGAAGCGGCCAAGCTCAAGGAGCTGACCTCCAAAGAGTGGACGCTGGACGAACTGGTGGCCCGTGGCGACAAGGTCTATCACACCACCTGCGTTGCCTGTCACCAGGCTGAGGGCCAAGGTTTGCCGCCGATGTTCCCGGCGCTCAAGGGCTCGAAAATCGCCACCGGCCCCGCCGCCGATCACCTGGGCATCGTCTTCCACGGTAAGCCCGGCACCGCGATGGCAGCCTTCGGCAAACAACTCTCGGAAGTGGATATCGCCGCCGTGGTGACTTACGAGCGTAACGCCTGGGGCAATAACAAAGGCGACATGGTCACGCCCAAAGACGTGCTGGCTTTGAAACAGGCCGAAAGCAAATGACTACTTTCAACGCCAATACCCTGAATCGCCCCGCTCACTCGCTTGCAGGAGAACGGCCATGAGCACTGTGATCGACCACGGTCATGCCGACCATGCCCACGGCCCCGCCAAAGGCTTGATGCGCTGGGTGCTGACCACCAACCACAAAGACATCGGCACGATGTACCTGTGGTTTGCCTTCACCATGTTCCTGCTCGGTGGCTCGTTTGCCATGGTGATCCGCGCCGAGCTGTTTCAGCCAGGCCTGCAGATCGTGCAGCCGGCGTTCTTCAACCAGATGACCACCATGCACGGCCTGATCATGGTGTTCGGCGCGGTGATGCCGGCCTTCGTCGGGCTGGCCAACTGGATGATCCCGCTGATGATCGGCGCGCCGGACATGGCCCTGCCGCGCATGAACAATTTCAGCTTCTGGCTGCTGCCGGCGGCGTTCCTGCTGCTGGTCTCCACCTTGTTCAGCCCCGGTGGCGGGCCGAACTTCGGTTGGACTTTCTATGCGCCGCTTTCCACCACCTATGCGCCGGAAAGCGTGACGTTCTTTATCTTTGCCATCCACCTGATGGGCATCAGTTCGATCATGGGCGCGATCAACGTGGTCGCCACCATCCTCAATCTGCGTGCCCCCGGCATGACCTTGATGAAGATGCCGCTGTTCGTGTGGACCTGGCTGATTACTGCGTTCCTGCTGATCGCGGTGATGCCGGTGCTGGCGGGCTGCGTGACCATGATGCTGATGGATATCCACTTCGGTACCAGCTTCTTCAGCGCGGCCGGTGGCGGTGATCCGGTGCTGTTCCAGCATGTGTTCTGGTTCTTTGGCCATCCCGAGGTGTACATCATGATCCTGCCGGCGTTTGGCGCCGTCAGCTCGATCATCCCGACCTTCTCGCGCAAGCCGCTGTTTGGCTACACCTCGATGGTCTACGCCACGGCGAGCATCGCGTTCCTGTCGTTCATCGTCTGGGCGCACCACATGTTCGTGGTGGGCATTCCGCTGGTGGGTGAGTTGTTCTTCATGTATGCCACCCTGCTGATCGCCGTGCCCACGGGGGTGAAGGTATTCAACTGGGTCAGCACCATGTGGCAGGGCTCGCTGACGTTCGAGACGCCGATGCTGTTTGCGGTGGCCTTCGTGATCCTGTTCACCATTGGCGGCTTCTCCGGGCTGATGCTGGCGATTGCCCCAGCGGACTTCCAGTACCACGACACCTACTTTGTGGTGGCGCACTTCCATTACGTACTGGTGCCCGGCGCGATCTTCGGGATCTTCGCCTCGGCCTACTACTGGCTGCCGAAATGGACCGGCCACATGTACGACGAAACCCTGGGCAAGTTGCATTTCTGGCTGTCTTTCGTGGGCATGAACATGGCGTTCTTCCCCATGCACTTTGTAGGGCTGGCGGGTATGCCGCGGCGGGTGCCGGACTACAACCTGCAATTCGCCGACTTCAACATGGTTTCGTCCATTGGTGCCTTTATGTTCGGCGCCACACAGATCTTCTTCCTGTTCATTGTCATCAAGTGCATCCGTGGGGGTACGCCGGCACCGGCCAAGCCCTGGGATGGCGCCGAGGGCCTGGAATGGAGCGTGCCCTCGCCTGCGCCGTATCACACCTTCACCACCCCGCCGGAGGTCAAATGAATACCTCTGTGTGTTGCGAACGCGGTCCATGTGGGAGGGGCGCACCAGCCTTGGGTGGGTGTCATGTCTGACTCCGTGCCGATCAAACGCCTGGTCACCCGCCTGCTGATCCTGGTACTGGCGATGTTCGCCTTCGGCTTCGCGCTGGTGCCGATCTACGACGTGATGTGCAAGGCCTTCGGCATCAACGGCAAGACCGCCGGGCAGTACGAGGGCGAGCAAATGGTCGACCCCTCACGTCAGGTTCGGGTGCAGTTTCTGTCCACCAACGCCATCGACATGGTCTGGGAATTTCATTCCAAGGCCGATGAGATTGTGGTCAACCCGGGGGCGGTCAACGAGATGCTGTTCGTGGCCTACAACCCCACCAATAAGCCGATGACCGCCCAGGCGATCCCGAGTATTTCCCCGGCCGAAGCGGCCATGTATTTCCACAAGACCGAATGCTTTTGCTTCACCCAGCAAGTGCTTCAGCCGGGTGAGCGCATCGAGATGCCGGTGCGTTTTATCGTCGACCGCGCGATGCCCAAGGATGTGAAGCATTTGACCCTGGCGTACACGCTGTTCGATATCACTGCGCGCCAACCGCCCGTGGCCGCGAGGACCGGGGGCTAGCTACTGTTTGCCCCCTCAATCAGGAGAGCGAATACATGTCGACTCATGATACGTACTACGTACCAGCGCAAAGCAAATGGCCGATAATTGCCACGATTGGCCTGCTGGTCACCGTGTACGGCCTGGCGGTGTGGTTCAACGACTTGAAGGCTGCGCGCCCCGAATCCCACGGGCCGTGGATCTTTTTCGTCGGCGGCCTGTTGTTGGCCTACATGCTGTTTGGCTGGTTCGGTGCTGTGATCAAGGAAAGTCGCGACGGGCTGTACAGCGCGCAAATGGACCGCTCGTTTCGCTGGGGCATGACCTGGTTCATCTTTTCGGAGGTGATGTTCTTTATCGCGTTCTTCGGTGCGTTGTTTTATGTGCGGCACATGTCGGCGCCATGGCTGGCAGGTGAGGGCTCCAAAGGCGTTGCGCATATGCTGTGGCCGAACTTCGAGTTCGCCTGGCCCTTGCTCAATAACCCTGACCCCAAGCTCTATCCTGCGCCTGAAGGCACCATCAGCCCGTGGGGCCTGCCGTTGGTGAATACCATCCTGCTGGTGAGCTCCAGCGTGACCATCACCATCGCCCACCATGCCCTGCGTAAAGGCCATCGGGGTGCGCTGAAAATCTGGCTGGCGATCACAGTGCTGTTGGGCTTGGCGTTTCTCGGGTTCCAGGCCGAGGAGTACATCCACGCCTATAAAGAACTGGGCCTGACCCTGGGTTCAGGGGTATACGGCGCCACGTTCTTCATGCTGACGGGCTTTCACGGCGCCCACGTAACCATCGGCACCATCATTTTATTCGTGATGCTGATGCGCATCCTGCGTGGGCATTTCAACGCCGAGCACCAGTTCGGCTTCGAGGCGGCCAGTTGGTATTGGCACTTTGTGGACGTGGTGTGGATCGGGTTGTTTTTCTTTGTTTATGTGCTGTGAGGCGGATTACCAAGGCGCATGAGAGACCAGTTGGCCGCTGAAAAAGCCCCAGGCGATCAAGCCCACGGTGATCACGGCCAGTACCACACGCACGGTCAAGGCAGTGACGAGGCGGTTGGAGTTGCCCTCGTCCTTGACCAGGAAGAACAGGCCACTGAACAGGCTCACGACAGTCGCGATCAGCATCAGGGCAATGGCTGCTTTGAGCATGGTCTGGCTCCAGGGCTACAGAGGGAGGGGCGATGAGATCCAGTATAGCCAGTGCCATGCAGCGCTTTCGTCCAGGTATCGCGCCGACGCTGGTGGTGCTGGTGTTGCTGCCGCTCATGGTGAGCCTGGGGTTCTGGCAACTGTCCCGTGGGCATGAAAAACAGCTGCTGGTGGAGCGTTATGCCGAGCGCCGCGCTGCCGAGCCGATCAGCAGTGCGCAGCTCAATGATATGGCCGACCCTGCCTTTCGCCGCGTCCATCTTCGCGGGCAATTGGACGCTGCGCACAGCATATTGCTGGATAACCGTATGCGTGACGGCAAGGCAGGTGTCGAGCTGCTGCAACCCTTTCAGGACCAGGCTAGCGGCCTGTGGCTGTTGCTTAATCGCGGCTGGTTGCCGTGGCCGGACCGGCGCACGCCGCCGGCCTTCTCCACGCCTGAACAGGCATTGAATCTTGACGCCTGGGTGTACGTCGCCCCCGGCGAGACCTTCCAACTGCATGCCGACCCTGCCAGCGCGCAATGGCCACGTTTGCTCACCGCACTGCATCCCGCCGCGCTGTGGGACGAGCTGGGGCGCAGCGGCTTTGCCTACGAACTGCGTGCCGAAGCGGGCCCGGGTACGTACGAAACCACCTGGCCTATCGTTGCCATGGGCCCGGAAAAACACTTGGCCTACGCAGTGCAGTGGTTCGCCATGGCACTGGCACTGCTGGTGCTTTACCTCTACCTCGGATGGCACAACAAAAAGGAGAAGCCCCATGGGAGCGGCCATGAATCCACCCAGCACGTCTGAAACGCCGGACCGGCGCAAAGGGCGCTGGCAGCTGATTTTGATCCTCATGATGGTGATCGGTCCGATGGCGCTGGCCACCTTCATGTACAAGTTGCAGTTCTGGGTGCCGGACAGCCGCAGCTATCACGGTGAACTGATCGGCAACGGCCAGACCCGTGCCGATATCGGCGTGCAGGCCGGCGAAGGTCGGTGGCAACTGTTGGTCACCGCACCCACCGCCTGCGCCGCCGATTGCCAACAACTGGTGTACTTGGCGCGCCAACTGCAAATCAGCCTTGGCCGTGATGCGTCCCGCGCCAACCATGCCCTGGCGGCTGCGCAACCGCTGAGCACCGACTATGAGGCCAAGCTCAAGGCTGAGTACCCGCAACTGCAGCGCTACCCGCTGGATGTGTCGACCTTTGCCAGGAACGCCGCGGCGCCCGGTGAGGCTCAACTGTGGATCGTCGACCCCCACGGCAACCTGGTGCTGCGCTACGACGCCAAGGTCAAGGGCAAGGACTTGCTCAACGACCTGCGCCTGCTGCTAAAACTGTCGAACATCGGATAGGGGCACCGTCATGGCCAAGCCTGGATTTCGCCTCGCGCTGTTTGCCACCTTATTGGCGCTGATCGTCGTGCTGCTCGGTGCCTATACCCGGCTGACCCACGCCGGGCTCGGCTGCCCGGACTGGCCCGGTTGCTACGGCTTTATCAGCGTGCCGCAAAGCGAAGCCCAACTGGCCCATGCCGAACTGCATTTTCCGGATGCGCCGGTAGAGGCTGACAAGGGCTGGGCAGAAATGACCCATCGCTACTTCGCCGGCACCCTGGGGCTGCTGATCGCGCTGCTGGCGGCGCGTGCGTGGAGCCATCGACGCGATCCGGGCCAACCGGTGAAACTGCCATTGTTTGTATTGGTGGTGGTGTTCGCCCAGGCGGCTTTTGGTATGTGGACGGTGACGTTGAAGCTCTGGCCGCAGGTGGTGACGGGGCATCTGCTGGGCGGCTTTGCGACCTTGAGCCTGTTGTTTCTGCTCACTTTGCGCCTGTCCGGTGTGCTGCCTGCGTTGATTGTGCCCAGGCGCCTGCAATATTGGGCAACGGCGGGGCTGGTACTGGTAATCGGGCAGATCGCGCTGGGCGGTTGGGTCAGTTCCAACTACGCGGCCGTGGCCTGTGTCGACCTACCGACCTGTCACGGCCAATGGTGGCCGGCGGCGGATTTTGCCAATGGCTTTCACCTGACCCAGCATATCGGCCCCAATTACCTGGGCGGCCAACTTGATAGCGAGGCGCGCACGGCGATCCACCTGACCCATCGCATCGGCGCGGTACTGGTCACCTTGGTGCTATTGGGGTTGGCCTGGCAACTGCGTGCAGTGGGCATGACGCGGTTGGCGGGCTTGCTGCTGATCGCCCTGGCTGCGCAAATCTGCCTGGGTGTGAGCAATGTGGCGTTCGGCCTGCCGCTGCCGGTGGCGGTGGGTCACAACGCGGGTGGAGCGGCCTTGTTGCTGAGCCTGGTGCTGGTCAATTACCACGCCCGCACGAGCCTGGTCCGGGTTCGCGCCCCGCTGACGCTCGGTTGGCGGTTCGTCCCGCGCAAACAGGTCTCAGGCCTGATCACCCTTAAAGGAGAGATGCCATGGCGACCCTGATCGGCGCAGGTCACGATCGGGCAATCTGGCGTGACTATCTGGAGCTGACCAAGCCCAAAGTGGTGGTGCTGATGCTGATCACCTCGCTGGTGGGCATGTTCCTGGCCACCCGCGCTGGCGTGCCGTGGACGGTGCTGGTGTTCGGTAACCTGGGCATTGCCCTGTGTGCAGGCGGCGCGGCGGCGGTGAACCATGTGGTTGATCGGCGGATTGATGCGCTGATGGCGCGCACCCATAAGCGGCCACTGGCTGAGGGCCGTGTATCGCCCGCTGCAGCATTGGCCTTTGCGTTGTTGCTGGCGGTGGCGGGCCTGGCGCTGCTGTTGGCGTTCACCAACCCGCTGGCGGCCTGGCTGACATTGGCGTCGCTGCTCGGGTACGCGGTGATCTACACCGGTTTTCTCAAGCGGGCGACGCCGCAAAATATCGTCATCGGTGGCCTGGCCGGCGCAGCGCCGCCGCTGCTGGGTTGGGTGGCCGTCACCGGGCATGTGAGTGCCGAACCCCTGCTGTTGGTGCTGATTATCTTCGCCTGGACCCCGCCGCACTTCTGGGCGCTGGCCATTCACCGCAAAGAGGAATACGCCAAGGCCGACATCCCCATGTTGCCGGTCACCCATGGTGAGCACTACACCAAGGTGCATATCCTGCTATATACCTTCGCCTTGCTGGCGGTGAGCCTGATGCCCTATGTCATCCATATGAGTGGCGTGCTCTACCTGGCCTGTGCCCTGGTTTTGGGCGCACGCTTTCTGCAATGGGCCTGGGTGCTGTACCGTGGCACCCAGCCGCACGCGGCGATCAACACGTTCAAGTACTCTATCTGGTACTTGCTGTTGCTGTTTATCGCCCTGCTCGTAGACCACTACTTACTGTTGAACCTATGACTCGAACTCAAAAAACCGTCTTCATCCTCGTGGCCCTGGTGGCGTTGATCATGGGCCTGACCGTCAACAAAGTGCTCTCGGGCAAAGGCCAGGGCGACCCGACCGCGCTGATCGACGCCGGCATCATCCTGCTGCCGCAAAGCCGCCAGTTGCCCGCAGTGAGCATGACCAACCAGGACGGCCAGCCGGTGCTGGCCAATGAATTGAAAGGCAAGTGGAGTCTGTTGTTCTTCGGCTACACCTTCTGCCCGGACATCTGCCCGACCACCCTCGCCCAGCTGCGCCAGATCAAGAGCGAGCTGCCTAAAGAGGCTGTGGATAAGTTGCAGGTGATTTTGGTCAGCGTCGATCCGAACCGCGATACTCCGGCCCAGCTCAAGCAGTACCTGGGTTACTTCGACCCGCAATTCCAGGGCCTGACCGGCGCGAATGTTGAGGATGTGCAGAAGGTTTCGAATGCCGTCAGCATCCCCTTCATTCCGGCAGATACCAGCAAGCCGAACTACACCGTGGACCACAGCGGCAACCTGGCGCTGATCGGCCCGGATGGTACCCAGCGTGGGTTTATCCGTGCGCCGTTGAACAACCAGAAGCTGGTAGCGCAGTTGCCAGGCTTGCTACAGCGCAAGTAGCAGGCAACACAAAGCAAATGTGGGAGGGGGCAAGCCCCCTCCCACATTTTGATCTCCGGTGTGTTGGAGATCGGGGCATCAGAACGCTGGCTTGATCGCGCCTTTGTACTTCTCTTCGATGAATTTTTTCACTTCAGGCGTGTGCAAGGCTGCAACCAGCTTCTTCACTGCGTCCGAATCCTTGTTATCTTCGCGGGTCACCAGGATGTTCACATAAGGCGAGTCGCTGCCTTCGATGACCAGGGCGTCCTTGGATGGATCCAGCTTGGCTTCCAGGGCGTAGTTGGTGTTGATCAGTGCCAGGTCGACCTGGGTCAACACGCGCGGCAGGGTGGCGGCTTCCAGTTCGCGGAACTTGAGGTTTTTATCGTTGCCGGTGATGTCCTTGATGGTCGACAGGATGTTGGTCGGGTCCTTCAGGGTGATCAGACCGTTCTTGGCCAGCAGCAACAGCGCACGACCGCCGTTGGTGGCGTCGTTAGGGATCACCACGTTGGCGCCGTCAGGCAGGTCGGCCAGTTTCTTGTACTTGCTGGAGTAGGCGCCCAGCGGCTCCAGGTGCACGCCGCCAACGCTCACCAGGTGAGTGCCCTTGGCCTTGTTGAACTCATCCAGGTACGGCTGGTGCTGGAAGAAGTTGGCGTCCAGGCGTTTTTCAGCCACTTGCACGTTTGGCTGCACGTAATCGGTGAAAACTTTGACCTGCAAATCCACGCCTTCTTTGGCAAGGGCAGGCTTCACGAATTCGAGGATTTCCGCATGAGGCACCGGCGAGGCAGCGACCTTGATCGTCTCGGCATGGGCGGAAAACGCGGCAACGGCAGCGAAGGCAACCAGTAGTTTTTTCATCCAGCAAGCTCCTTGTTCGGGCATCTGCCGGCTGTGAGCCGGCAATGGCCGTTATTTTCGAGAAAAATGCACCACCAGCCTGTCGCCGACGGTTTGCAGAATTTGCACCAGGATCAACAGCATTACCACGGTGACTACCATCACATCGGTCTGGAAGCGCTGGTAACCAAAACGGATCGCCAGGTCACCCAGGCCACCAGCTCCGACTACACCGGCCATGGCCGTGTAGGAAACCAGTGTAATTGCCGTCACCGTAATCGCCGCAAAAATGCCGGGGCGCGCCTCGGGCAACAAGGCGTTGGTGATGATCTGGCGGGTGCTCGCACCCATGGATTGGGTGGCTTCGATGATGCCGCGGTCGACTTCGCGCAGGGCCGTTTCTACCAGCCGCGCAAAGAATGGCGTAGCACCTACGACCAGCGGCGGGATCGCGCCGGCAACGCCCAGCGATGTACCGGTGATCAGGACGGTGAACGGAATCATCACGATCAACAGAATGATGAACGGCAGCGAGCGCAGGATATTCACGATCAGTGACAGCAGCGCGTACAGGCCTTTTTGTTCGAACAGCTGGCGCGGGCTGGTCAGGAACAGCAGCACACCCAGAGGCAGGCCCAACAGCACGGTGAAGAACAGCGAGCCGAACAGCATGGTCATGGTGTCGCCGGTGGCGAGCCAGATTTCGGACCAGTCGATATTGGCAAAGAAACTCAGGAAAACGTCCATCAGCGCAGGACCTCCATGTGAACGTCGGCGGCGGTGAAGCGCGCAAACGCGGCCTCCATGTCACCGCCGGTGACGGCGAGGGTCAGTTGCCCGTAAGGGATGTCTTTGATGCGGTCGATACGACCGGCCAGGATGCTGTAGTCCACGCCTGTTTCGCGAGCGACGGTACCCAGCAATGGCGCGTAGGTCGCATCGCCCTGGAACGTCAGGCGTACGATGCGGCCCGGCACGTGGGCGAAGTCGTCGCGCTGCTCGCCTTCGTCAACCTGTTCGGCTTCCTGAACGAAACGCTTGGTGGTCGGATGCTTTGGGTGCAGGAACACATCGGCGACCGAACCTTGCTCGACGATCACGCCAGCGTCCATCACTGCAACTTGGTCACACACGCGGCGGATCACATCCATTTCATGGGTGATCAGCACGATGGTCAGGTTCAGTTCGCGGTTGATCTCGGCCAACAGTTGCAGGACTGACGCGGTGGTCTGTGGGTCGAGGGCGCTGGTGGCTTCGTCGCACAGCAGGATCTTTGGCTTGGTCGCCAGGGCGCGGGCAATACCGACGCGCTGTTTCTGACCGCCGGATAACTGCGCCGGGTACTTCCTGGCGTGGTCCGACAGGCCGACGCGAGCAAGCAGCTCAGCCACGCGCTGGTCGATCTCCTTGCGCGACAATTCACCGGCAAGCGTCAGTGGCAGAGCGACGTTGTCGGCCACGGTCTTGGACGCCAGCAGGTTGAAGTGCTGGAAGATCATCCCGACCTGCTGGCGCAAGCGCCGCAGGCCGTTGGCATCCAGGGCGGTGACTTCTTCACCGTCGACCGTGATCTGCCCGCCGCTGGGTTCTTCCAGGCGGTTGATCAGGCGCAGCAGTGTGCTTTTACCCGCACCCGAGTGGCCAATCAGGCCAAACACCTGGCCATTGGCGACGCGCAGACTGGTGGGGTGCAGTGCGGGGATATCCTTACCGGCGACGCGGTAGGTTTTATGGACGTTTTGAAACTCGATCACGTAGCGAACCTTGTGGGGCGCATTGAAAAGGGATCAGCGGTTAGCCGGGCGCGCATTTTAGCCTGTCCATCTAGTGTTTCTTAGCATTTATTTCGTATCCATCCAGCGATTTGGCAATAACGAGACCAAAGGTCATAAAAAAGGAACGGCGCAAAACCCTGTCAGTCACTACTTAAGCAATTCGATCTCCCGGGTGCCGTGCCTGGGGTTTCGCTCAAACGAGCCGGGGAACGCTCTGGCCACTTTGACTAAGGAGTTTTGACTGATGAGTACCAAGAAGCCAGCCACCCCGCCCAAGAGTGAAGTCGCGGGCACTGATACCCTGGACCGAGGCAATACCAACGCCAAATTGCAGGCGTTGGAAGAATTCCGTTCCGATGCGACCGGCCAGGCCCTGCGCACCAACCAGGGAGTGAAGATTTCCGACAACCAGAACAGCCTGAAAGTCGGCGCCCGTGGCCCTTCGCTGCTGGAAGACTTCATCATGCGTGAAAAGATCACGCACTTTGACCATGAGCGTATCCCTGAGCGCATCGTGCATGCCCGTGGTACCGGCGCCCATGGTTATTTCCAGAGCTATGGTGACCATTCGGCACTGACCAAGGCCGGTTTCCTGCGCACGCCCGAGCATAAAACGCCGGTATTCGCGCGTTTTTCCACGGTGCAGGGCCCGCGCGGTTCCGGCGACACCGTGCGCGATGTGCGCGGTTTTGCCGTGAAGTTCTTCACCGACGAAGGCAACTTCGACCTGGTGGGCAACAACATGCCGGTGTTTTTCATTCAGGATGCGATCAAGTTTCCTGACTTTGTACACGCGGTAAAACCTGAGCCGCACAACGAGATACCTACCGGCGGCTCGGCACACGACACCTTCTGGGATTTCGTGTCGTTGCAGCCGGAGTCGGCGCACATGGTGATCTGGGCCATGTCTGACCGGGCGATTCCAAAAAGCCTGCGCGCCATGCAGGGTTTTGGTGTGCACACCTTCCGCTTGATCAATACCGAAGGTAAATCCAGCTTCGTGAAATTTCACTGGCGCCCAAAAGTAGGCACGTGCTCCCTGGTATGGGACGAGGCGCAAAAGCTGGCCGGTAAGGACACGGACTATCACCGCCGTGACCTGTGGGAATCGATTGAGAGCGGCGATTACCCCGAGTGGGAACTGGGTGTGCAGATCGTGGCGGAAGAAGACGAACACAAGTTCGATTTCGACTTGCTCGACCCGACCAAAATTATTCCTGAAGAGCTGGTGCCGATCACGCCGCTGGGCAAGATGGTGCTCAACCGTAACCCGGATAACTTCTTCGCTGAAGTCGAGCAGGTCGCGTTTTGCCCTGGCCATATCGTGCCGGGCATCGACTTTACCAATGACCCGCTGCTGCAAGGCCGCTTGTTTTCCTACACGGATACGCAGATCAGTCGGTTGGGCGGCCCCAACTTCCATGAGATTCCGATCAACCGCCCGGTAGTGCCTTTCCATAACGGCCAGCGCGACGCTCAACATCGCACCGTGATCGATAAAGGGCGGGCCTCGTACGAGCCGAACTCGATTGATGGTGGCTGGCCGAAAGAAACGCCTGCCGGTCCTGCCGATGGAGGTTTCGAGTCCTACTACGAGCGCGTCGATGCCAATAAAGTGCGCGAGCGCAGCGAGTCGTTCGGCGACCATTTCTCCCAGGCCACGTTGTTTTACAACAGCATGAGCCACCACGAGAAAGAGCACATCATCGCGGCCTACAGCTTCGAGTTGGGCAAGGTTGAGCGCGAGTTTATCCGGGCGCGCCAAGTCAACGAGATCCTGGCCAACATTGACCTGGAACTGGCCAAACGCGTGGCGCAGAACCTGGGCTTGCCAGCGCCGACCAAGGGCACAGTGCCCGCACGTGAAACATCGCTGAAGGAATCACCGGCATTGAGCCAGGTGAATTTGCTGTCTGGCGATATCAAGACGCGCAAAGTGGCGATTCTGGCGGCTAACGGCGTTGATGGTGCGGCAATTGATGCGCTCAAGGCAGCGCTGGAGGCAGAGGGTGCCCATGCCAAGTTGCTGGGCCCGACTTCGGCGCCTGTGACCACTGCCGATGGCAAGACGCTACCCGTAGACGCTTCGATGGAAGGCATGCCGTCCATTGCCTTCGACGCGGTGTTTATCCCGGGCGGTAAGGACTCGGTGAAGGCGTTGAGCGGCGATGGCGTGGCGTTGCATTACGTACTGGAAGCGTACAAGCACCTCAAGGCGATTGCGGTGGCCAGTGATGTGAAACCGTTGCTGGACTTGCTGAAGCTGGAAGCGGATGCGGGGTTGATCGTGGGCGCTGATGCCAAGGCGTTCAAGGCGTTCTTTGCTGCGATTGCACAGCATCGGGTTTGGGAGCGGGAGCCGAAATCCAAGGCGATTCCAGCTTAAATTATCGGTTGTTTGTTAGATCGTCATCGCAGGCAAGCCAGCTCCCACACTTGAATGTGTTCACCCTTCAAATGTGGGAGCTGGCTTGCCTGCGATGCTTTTAGTCCGCCTTGCGCGGAATCAGCACAACCTGCGCCGGAATGTGTTTCAGGATCTGCCGGTGAATCTTCAGGTCATACCCCGAATCAATTCGTTTCACCCGTTTGGTCAGCAATGTGGCCAGCCACGGGTAATCCTGGGTGCGTGGCACCTGGATGCTGACATCGCACTGGTAATTCACCACGTCGGTGGCGATGGCGTCCAACTGATGACGCATGTCTTCGACATCCGCGAGGTTCAGCGCCACGGTGGTGCTCGGCGCTGCGGGGTCGATGACCTTGGCCGCAGGCTTGGCTTCGGCGGCTTTCAACGCGGCTTCTGCCTGATCCAGCTCGGCCTTGCGCGCATGGCTGATAGCGCTGTTGACGCCACCGGTCAGTGCCGGGGCTTTTGGCATCAGCGCGCGGGCCCGGCTCAGGGCGGTGGCGGCGGCGTTGACATCGCCTTTTTGCAGCACGATCTGGCTGCGCTGCAGGTAGGCTTCGGCCAGTTGACGCTGATAGGCCTCAAGTGCGGGATCGTTGGGGGACTGGGCCTGCAACGCCGCAAGTTGGTCTTCGGCGGTTGCCAGTTCGCTGCTGGCCAGGTTTTGCTCCAGCTGCGCGATGGCCACAGCGCGTGCGTCCGGGGCCTCGGGGGCAGCGGGCGGCGTGCTTTGACAGGCACCCAGCAGCAGGGAAAATGCGGCAAGGAGCAGATAACGGGAGGTGAACGGCTTCATTCCTGCGACTCTCTATTTGCGCAAAAAGCGAGCAAGTCTACACCCCTCGACGGGGCAGGACAAAACTCAGCAGAAACAGGGCGGCCGCCGTAACCACAATCGACGGCCCGGCTGGCGTGTCCTTGAACCAGGACAGCGCCAGGCCCCCGCACACTGCACACATTCCCAAGAGGCTGGCGCCGATTGCCATCTGCTCCGGTGAGCGGGCATGACGCTGGGCGGCGGCGGCGGGAATGATCAGCAGCGACGTGATCAACAATACGCCGACTATCTTCATCGCGACAGCGATCACCACGGCGATGAGCAACATCAGGGCCATGCGCAGCCCTGCGACGGGCAAGCCTTCAACCCGGGCGAGTTCTTCATGCACGGTGATCGCCAGCATCGGGCGCCACAGGGCCACCAACAACACCAGTACGCCAGCGCTGCCGCCGAGGATCCAGGCCAGATCAGTCGGGCTGATCGCCAGCAGGTCGCCGAACAGGTAGGCCATCAGGTCGATGCGCACTTCATGCATGAAGCTCAATACCACCAGGCCCAGGGACAGGGTGCTTGGCGCGAGGATGCCCAGCAGGGTGTCGGAGGCCAGCGGCTGGCGTTGTTGCAAGGTCACCAGCAGTACCGCCAGCAGCAGGCAGCCCACGGTTACGGCGATGGTCGGGCTCACGTCCAGCAGAAAGCCCATGGCCACGCCCAGCAACGCCGCATGGGACAAGGTGTCACCGAAATAGGCCATGCGCCGCCAGACCACAAACGAGCCCAGCGGGCCCGCCACCAGTGCCAGAGCCAAGCCTGCCAGCAGGGCGTAGAGCAGAAAATCAGCCATGCTTGCAGCTATCTCCATGAACGTGGGGAGTATCGACAACGGCACCATGCAGGTCATGGGCGTGGTCGTGATGATGATGGTAGATCGCCAGGCTCTGGGCGTTTTTGCCGAACAGTTCCACGAACGCCGGGTCGCCACTGACCTGTTCCGGGTGGCCGGAGCAGCACACATGGCGGTTGAGGCAGACCACCTGGTCGGTGGTGCTCATCACCAGGTGCAGATCATGGGAGACCATCAGCACGCCGCAGCCATGGCGGTCGCGCAGGCGGGTGATCAGGCTGTACAACTCGGCCTGGCCGGCGACGTCGACGCCTTGTACGGGCTCATCGAGCACCAGCAACTCTGGCTCGCGCAACAAGGCGCGGGCCAGCAGCACGCGCTGCATTTCGCCGCCGGAGATGCTTTGTACCGGGCTGTCGATCACCTGCTCGGCGCCGACTTCCTTGAGCGCGGCCTGTGCACGGGCGCGGTCGACACCGGGCACCAGGCGCAGGAAGCGCAATACGGACAGCGGCAGGGTCGGGTCCACGTGCAGTTTTTGCGGCATATAGCCCACGCGCAGTTTGGGCTTGCGCCATACACTGCCGCTGTCGGGCTTGAGCAGGCCAAGCACGGCGCGCACCAAGGTGGTCTTGCCTGCGCCATTGGGGCCGATCAACGTGACGATTTGCCCCGGCTCCACGCTCAGCGCGATGTTTTCCAGCACGTTCTGTCCGGCGAACGTGACGCCGACCTGCTCCAGACGGATCAACGCGTTGCTCATCAAGCCCCCTGGCAGCCCGCGCACAGGCCGACCACTTCAACCGTTTGCCCCTCGACCTTGAAGCCGACGTCGGCAGAGCTTTGGATAATGGCGTCACTGATGCTTTTTTGTTCAAGCTCGATGGCCGCGTGGCACTCGCGACAGATCAGGAACTGGCCCTGATGCGCGTGCTCCGGGTGGTTGCAGCCGACAAACGCGTTGAGCGAGGCGATACGGTGAACCAGGCCATTTTCCAGCAGGAAATCCAGTGCGCGGTACACGGTAGGTGGTGCAGCGCGGCGGCCGTCCTGTTCGCTGAGTACGCCAAGAATGTCGTACGCGCCCAGCGGTTTGTGGCTCTGCCACACCAACTCCAGCACCCGGCGACGCAAGGCGGTCAGGCGCAAGCCTTTTTGTGCGCACAGGGTATCGGCCTCTGACAATGCGGTGTGCACGCAGTGAGAGTGGTCGTGGGGACGGCTGGCAAGCGGTGTTTTAGGCATGAGCGGCGACAGATATTTGATAGAGACGTTATTATGTTACCCGTTCCTACGCCATTGAGTGGTCATCGTGTCCCGACTTTTTCCCGTTTTTGTCGTATTTGTCACCAGTTTGTTCGTTGCGGGTGCCGCTCAGGCCGATGTGAAGGTGCTGACCAGCATCAAGCCGTTGCAGCTGATTGCCGCGGCGGTGCAGGACGGTGTGGCGGTTCCGGAGGTATTGCTGCCGCCGGGTGCGTCGCCGCATAACTTCGCATTGCGCCCATCCGACGTACGGCGCGTGCAGTCGGTGGACCTGTTGTATTGGATCGGACCGGACATGGAAACCTTTTTGCCGCGCGTGTTGAAAGGCCGTACGACCGCTACCGTGGCCGTCCAGGGCCTACCAGGGATGAAATTACGTATTTTCGGCGAAGATAGCCATTCCCACGCCGACGATGACGACGAGCATGACCATGATCATCGACCTGGCAGCGTCGATGCGCATTTATGGTTGTCAACGGTGAACGCGCGGGTAATCGCCACGCGCATGGCTGCGGACCTCAGTGCGGCTGATCCTGCAAACGCCGAGCGTTATCAGAGCAACGCCAAAGCTTTTGGTGAGCGCCTGGATGCGTTGGATGCGCGCTTGAAAAAGCGACTGGCGAGCGTCGATGGCAAGCCTTACTTCGTATTCCATGAGGCGTTTGACTACTTCGAAGAGGCTTACGGCCTCAAGCACACCGGCGTATTCAGCGTGGCCGCCGAAGTGCAGCCAGGTGCCCAGCATGTAGCGGCGATGCGCACGCGCTTGCAGGAGGTGGGCAAGACCTGCGTGTTCAGCGAGCCGCCGTTGCGGCCGCGATTGGCCGAGACGCTGGTTGCCGGGTTGCCGGTGAAGTTGGCGGAGCTGGATGCGTTGGGTGGCTATACCCCGGCTACCGCTCAGGGTTATGAGCAGGTCCTGGAGAAGCTAGGTAATGATTTGGCTGGCTGTCTGGAGTCGCTTTAACCATCGCCGCATAACCAATGTGGGAGCGGGCTTGCCCGCGATGGCGGCGTGTCAGTCGACACCGCTATCGCAGGCAAGCCAGCTCCCACATTTTTTTGACCGAGTAGGCCTTTTAGAGCGCGAACGGCAGGTGGACACTGACCTGCTGGCGTTGCGCCAGACGGTGCTCGAACTCAGCGGGGTCGTGAATGAGAACATCCTGGCCGGCAAACGACTCCGCGGCGATCAGTCGTGACAGCCAGAAACGCACGCACGCCACACGCAGCAGGGTCGGCCATAGCTCGGCCTCCTTCGCGGTGAACGGTCGCAGCCCCGCGTAGGCTCCCAGCAGCGCCCGCGCTCGTTGCCCATCAAGCACGCCATCGGCATCCGAACACCAGTCATTCAAGGCAATCGCCACGTCGTAGAGCATCGGCCCCGAGCAGGCGTTGTAGAAGTCGATCAAGCCCGTAAGGTGTGTGCCTTCGAACATCGCATTGTCGCGAAACAGATCGGCGTGAACGTTGGCCCGTGGCAGGCCGAGGATGTCAGCTTTGTGGGTTTCGATCTCGCTCAATGTGTCCTGCAGCAGGCGCTGCTGTGCGTCGTTGAGGTGTGAAATCAGCTGCGCGCCCTCACTGAGCATCCAGTCCAGCCCGCGGTCGGTCTTGCGCTCCAGCACTTTTTCGCCCTGAGTCGCCAAGTGCAGGTGGCCGAGCAGGTCGCCGACCTGGGCGCAATGTTGGGCGTTGGCGTCCTTGATGTGCTTGCCGGCCAGGCGCGGTTGCAGCAAGGCGGGTTTGCCCTTGAGTTCGCGCAAAGCGATGCCGTCGGTGGTACGCAAAGCGTAAGGCACCGGCAGGTTGGCGTCGTGGAGCACGTCGAGCAGTTCGATGAAGAACGGCATTTCTGCCACGGGGCCGCGCTCAACCAGGGTCAGGACAAACTCACCCTGCTCCAGGCTGATAAAGAAATTGGTGTTTTCGCTGCCGGCGGCAATCCCCTGGAAATCAAGCAGGCGGCCGAGCCCATAAGGGGCGAGAAAGGTTTCCAGCTCGGGCCGAGCCAGGGGGGTGAACACAGACATGGTTAAAACTGCCGTTACGGGCGCTGGCTTAGCAGCGCCGGTTAAAATTAAGAAATCATTTCCATTCGAAGATCTTCCATGACGGGATCAGCATATCCGGCTGGTCAGAGCGGATGAAGTTCGCATCGGTTCCGTCCGCGCGCACCAGGAAATACGGTGGAAAGCCTTTTTTTGTGATCTTGACTGCGTACAGGAAGCCGTTCTGGCGGTACTCCTGAATAGTCTTGTCGCCTTCCGTGCGAATGGTAACTTCCGGGTCTGCCGAAGGGGCATCGTCTGCCGCCATGGCAGCCATCGGAGCGAGTGCAATCAAACCGGTCAACAGCAGGCGATTGAATGTACGCATGATAACCTTGTCCCTTTGTTTTCATTGGTCCGGCTATTCTAGCGCCTGACCCGCCGAAAAGGTTGATCCTGCTCATGAGCCAAGCGCCCCTCGTCCTGGTGGACGGTTCTTCTTATCTGTACCGCGCCTTCCACGCGCTGCCACCGCTGACCACCTCCAAAGGCCTGCCGACCGGTGCGGTCAAGGGCGTGTTGAACATGCTCAAAAGCCTGCGCAAGCAGTACCCGGACAGCCCGTTCGCGGTGGTGTTCGACGCCAAGGGTGGGACCTTTCGCGATGAGATGTACGCCGAGTACAAGGCCAACCGCCCGAGTATGCCCGATGACATGCGCCTGCAAATCGAGCCGCTCCATCAAAGCGTGATCGCCCTGGGCTTCCCGTTGCTGTGCGTCGAAGGCGTCGAGGCTGACGACGTGATCGGCACCCTGGCGCGCAGCAGCGCGGCCGCCAGCCGCCCGGTGGTGATTTCGACCGGCGATAAAGACATGGCACAGCTGGTGGACGGGCACATTACCTTGGTCAACACCATGACCGGTAGCTCGATGGACGTTGAGGGCGTAAAGGAGAAATTCGGCGTCGCTCCCGAGCAGATCATCGACTATCTGGCGTTGATGGGCGATTCGTCCGACAACATCCCAGGCGTCCCGGGTATTGGGCCGAAGACCGCCTCGGGCTTGTTGGTGGGAGTGAATGGCGGCCTCAAAGAGCTTTATGAGCAGCTGGATATTGTGCCGACGCTGCCTATCCGCGGGGCCAAAACCCTGCCAGCCAAGCTTGAAGAGCACAAGGAGATGGCATTCCTGTCCTATCAGTTGGCGACGATCAAGATCGATGTGCCACTGGACGTGGGCCTGGATGACCTGCACCTGATCGAGCCGGATCGCGAAAAGCTGCTGGAGCTGTACACGCTGCTTGAGTTCAAGAGCTGGTACGACGAGATCCAGCGCGATGCCAAGCGTGTGGAGCTCAAGTCGGCGAGCGAGGTTGCACCTGCCGCCGAAACGCCGGTCGAGGCCGTTATATCGGTACCGGTAGAGGCGGTTTACACCACCGTCCTGGACCAGGCCACCTTCGACGTGTGGCTGAAAAAACTCAACGATGCGCCGTTGTTTGCCTTTGATACCGAAACCACCGGCATTGACGCTCAACAGGCGCAATTGGTTGGGGTCTCGTTTGCTGTGCAGCCCCATGAAGCCGCCTACATCCCGCTGACCCATTCCTATATCGGCGCGCCGGATCAATTGGATCGGGACACCGTGCTGCTGGCCTTGAAACCGCTGCTGGAAGACCCGACCAAACTCAAGGTTGGCCAGCACGCCAAGTTCGATATGAACATCCTCGCCAACTGCGCCATCGGTGGCGACCCTGCACAGGGCATCACTGTGCGTGGCATCGCCTTCGACACCATGCTCGAATCCTACGTGCTGAACTCCACGGCGACCCGCCATGACATGGACAGCCTGGCGAAGAAGTACCTGGACCACGACACGGTCAGCTTCCAGGACATTGCCGGCAAAGGCGCCAAGCAGCTGACGTTCGACCAGATTGCCCTTGAACAGGCTGGCCCTTACGCAGCCGAAGATGCCGATGTGACCTTGCGCCTGCATCAGGAGCTGCACGCAAAGCTGGCCGCGATCCCGAGCCTGGCCAGTGTGCTGACGGATATCGAGATGCCGTTGGTGCCGGTACTGGCACGTATCGAGCGCCAGGGCGCATTGGTGGACAAGGAGCTGCTGGGCATCCAGAGCATCGAGCTGGGTAACAAGATGGTCGAGCTGGAGCGCCAGGCCTTCGAGATCGCCGGTGAAGAATTCAACCTCGGTTCACCCAAGCAGCTTGGGGCGATTCTCTACGAGAAGCTGGGGATGCCGGTGTTGAAAAAGACCGGCAAGGGGCAGGCTTCCACCGCCGAAGAAGTGCTGGCCAAACTGGCCGAAGATGATTTTCCGTTGCCCAAGGTGCTGATGCAGTACCGCAGCATGAGCAAGCTCAAAAGTACCTACACCGACCGCCTTCCGGAGCAGATCAACCCTCGCACCGGGCGCATTCATACGTCTTACCATCAGGCGGTAGCGGCAACCGGGCGCTTGTCCTCCAGCGACCCGAACCTGCAGAACATCCCGGTGCGCACCGCCGAAGGGCGGCGGATTCGCCAGGCGTTTGTCGCGCCCAAGGGCTACAAGCTGCTGGCGGCGGACTATTCCCAGATCGAGCTGCGGATCATGGCGCACCTGTCCAAGGACGAAGGGCTGATGAACGCCTTCCGAAACGATCTGGACGTGCACACCGCCACGGCTGCCGAGGTATTCAAGGTTGAGCTGGCTGAAGTCACGTCCAACCAGCGCCGCAGTGCCAAAGCAATCAACTTCGGCCTGATCTACGGCATGGGAGCCCAGAAGCTTGGCAAGGACATCGGCGTCGATACCAAGACCGCCAAGGCCTACATCGATGTGTACTTCGCCCGCTATCCAGGTGTTCGCGAATACATGGAGCGCACGCGTGCCCAGGCAGCGGACCAAGGCTATGTGGAAACCTTCTTCGGGCGGCGCCTGTACTTGCCGGATATCAACTCCAACAAGCCTCAGGAGCGCGCTGCGGCAGAGCGCACAGCCATTAACGCGCCCATGCAGGGCACGGCGGCGGATATCATCAAGAAAGCCATGGTGCAGGTGGATAACTGGCTGACCGAGTCGGGCCTGGATGCCAAGGTAATCCTGCAAGTGCACGACGAATTGGTGCTGGAGGTACGTGAGGACCTGGTCCCACAAGTCAGCGAGAAGATTCGCGAACATATGAGTGCTGCAGCCCAGCTGGACGTACCGTTGGTGGTGGATGTGGGCGTGGGCGATAACTGGGACCAAGCGCACTGATTGCAGAGCTGCGCCAACACCGAGGGTGCTGGCGCAGTGCTTTAGAGCGCAAATCGCCGTCAGTTATTTCCAATAGTTTTTTGGAGCTGCCGGAACTTAACCTGTGAACTGCCACTCAGAGTTACTGAATGGGTGGTGAAGCCCTTCAATGCTCCTATGTTGTGTTAAGTGTTGGCAGATATCTGGACCCCGCCCTAGCGGTCCGGAACTTGGACCCCGAACTTCCCTCCCCATACGAAGTCCGGGGTTTTTTTTGCCCGCAGAAAAGTTACTCGGTAGCTTCTGCGCCTTTGTCCGCCAATTCCATCCAGCCGGCCAGCACCGTGTAAGCCTCTTCCAGGCCCATGCGCTTCGGCGCCGAGAACAGCTGGATAGTGATCGTATCGCCCCAGCCTTTACGGATGTCGGACTGCACTTTGAGCAGCGTGTTCTTGGCTGCGCCGTAGGTGAGCTTGTCGGCCTTGGTCAGCAGGATGTGCATCGGCATGCCGCTGGCGACGGCCCAGTCGAGCATCAGCAGGTCGAAGTCAGTCATCGGATGGCGGATGTCCATCATCAGAATCAGACCCTTCAAACTCTCCCGGCCACCCAGGTAAGCCTCAAGGTGACGCTGCCAGTGCAGCTTCAGCGGGATAGGTACTTTTGCATAACCGTAGCCCGGCAGGTCGACCAGACGCCGATCATCGTCTAGCTTGAAGAAATTGAGCAGTTGCGTGCGACCCGGGGTTTTCGAGGTGCGCGCCAGGCTGGCGTGGGTCAGGGTGTTCAGTGCGCTGGATTTGCCAGCGTTGGAGCGGCCGGCAAAGGCGACTTCAAAGCCCTCGTCATCGGGGCATTGGTCCACTTTGGCGGCGCTGAGCATGAACGTGGACTGTTGGCACAGGCCGAGGATGGGATTCTTGAGTTGCATGAGATTTCCGATGTGGGCGGTGCCGAAAAAGGGTGCGGCAAGCGGTGTCGTTTCCGTTTCAGTAGCGCCAGTATATAATGCCGCAGATTTTGTGTGTGCTTTGTCCCAGCGAAGGATGAAGTTCACGGGAGCGAAAGACCTTTATTGCGCATTAGAACGCAAAACGCTCTCAAACCCTGAAAAGGTCGATGTATGGCCTCAATGGTTGCCGCTTTTGGTGTCCTGAACCCGCTTTACGGCGCTCAGGCTACACAGGATCCACAAGCGCTGTACAACCGAGTTTGTGTGGTCGCGCTGATGCAGCGCGTGACCCAGGGTTTCAAGGCAATGCCGCCGCGTGGTTTGTGCATGGACTGCAGTACTGAGGATTACCAGGCCGTCATTGAGTTGGCGGTGAGTAAACCCGGTAGATAACTCTTAAACCCTTAGCCGTAGTTGGATTAGCTGATGAACAAACTGATCGTGAGTCTGCTGTTGACCTTGGGCATCACAGGCGCTGCCGTCGCTGCAGAGGGCCCCGTCACAGGTGATGCCACTGCCGGTCAAGCGAAAGCCGCCGTATGTGGTGCCTGCCACGGGCCGGATGGCAACAGCCCGGCGCCGAACTTCCCCAAACTGGCCGGCCAGGGTGAACGTTACCTGAGCAAGCAGATGCACGACATCAAGGACGGCAAGCGCACAGTGCTGGAAATGACCGGCATGCTGACCAATCTCAACGATCAGGACCTGGCGGACCTCGCGGCGTATTTTGCCAGCCAGAAAGGCAGTGTGGGAGCTGCTGATCCTAAATTGGTCGCTCGCGGAGAAAAGCTGTTCCGTGGCGGTGACCTGGAAAAAGGCTTGCCTGCCTGCACCGGTTGCCACTCGCCAAATGGCGCTGGCATCGCCGCCGCTGGCTTCCCGCACCTGAGTGGCCAGCATGCTACCTATATCGCCAAACAGCTGACCGATTTCCGTAAGGAAGAGGCCGGACGAGCGAATGATGGCGACGCCGCAATCATGCGCACCATCGCTCGCAAGCTGAGTGACGAAGACATTGCAGCCGTCTCCAGTTATATCCAGGGCCTGCACTGAGCGGGTTCGACGTTAACGCTCGATTAATCCCGCGATGCAAGCATAAAAGGGTGGCTCAGGCCGCCCTTTTTTGTGGCCGCTGCCGTTACACTAACGAACTCATGCCCGCGTAGACCTGTCACAACAAAGGTCGCGTGAGGCGACTTTATTTGTCCAGGAGTAAAGCATGCGTAATCTGATCCTCAGCGCCGCTCTCGTCACTGCCAGCCTCTTCGGCATGACCGCGCAAGCAGCCGATGTGCCGCTTGAAGCCGGTAAAACCTACGTTGAATTGGCTAACCCTGTACCGGTGTCGGTACCCGGCAAAATCGAAGTGGTGGAGCTGTTCTGGTATGGCTGCCCGCATTGCTACGCTTTTGAACCAACCATCAACCCATGGGCGGAAAAGCTGCCCAAGGACGTTAACTTCAAGCGTATTCCTGCCATGTTCGGCGGCCCATGGGATGCCCACGGCCAACTGTTCCTGACCCTCGAAGCCATGGGTGTGGAACACAAAGTACACAACGCTGTTTTCGAAGCGATCCAGAAGCAGGGCAAGCGCCTGACCAAGCCGGACGAAATGGCTGACTTCATCGCCACCCAGGGCGTGGATAGAGCGAAGTTTCTGGATACATTCAACTCTTTCGCTATCAAGGGGCAGATCGCCCAGGCTAAGGCTCTCGCGCAGAAGTATGAAGTGACGGGTGTTCCAACCCTGATCGTCAACGGCAAGTACCGTTTCGACCTGGGCACTGCCGGTGGTCCTGAAGCGGTCCTCAATGTTGCCGACCAACTGATCGCCAAAGAACGCGCAGCCAAGTAAGGGGCCCGCCATGCGCCGTTGGGGTACCGAACGCGTTGTTGGCTTGCACGAGCCGCAGGTCAACGAACGCCACCTGCAAGCCACGGGCCTGCCGGCAGACAGCCGCTTGCGCCTGCTCAGCTTCAACATTCAGGTGGGCAACAGTACCGAGAAATACCGGCACTACCTCACCCGTGGCTGGCAGCACGTTCTACCGCACAAGGGGCGTACCGGTAACCTGCAGAAGATCGGCGACCTGCTCAGCGACTTCGACCTGGTCGCCTTGCAGGAGGCTGACGGCGGTAGCCTGCGCTCGGGCTACATCAACCAGGTGGAGCATCTTGCCCAGCTCGGCGCGTTTCCGTACTGGTATCAGCAGCTCAACCGCAACCTGGGGCGCCTGGCACAGCACAGTAATGGTGTGCTCAGCCGCTTGAAGCCGACCGCCATCGAGGATCACCCGCTGCCGGGTCCGAAAGGCCGCGGTGCGATCCTCGTGCGTTTCGGTGAAGGTCCTGAAGCCTTGGTGGTGGTGATGATGCACCTGGCACTCGGCGGACGTACCCGCAACCTGCAGCTTGCCTATGTGCGTGACCTGATTGGTAACTACAAGCACCAGGTGTTGATGGGGGACATGAACACCCATGCCAACGACCTGTTGCAGAATTCCCCGCTGCGCGACCTGGGCCTGTTGGCCCCGCAAGTCGAAGCCACATTTCCCAGCTGGCGCCCGCAGCGCTGCCTTGACCACATCCTGCTCAGCCCGAGCCTTACACTGGAAAGTGTGCGAGTGCTGGCGCAGCCCATTTCCGATCACCTGCCCGTCGCGGTAGAGATTCGTCTGCCGGGTTCGCTTACCGCTGATGCATTACCCGCGTTGAGCCCAGGCCCTCGCGGACCTCTTGCATGAGCGACGACGCCCAGCGCTGGAAAGAGAAATACCTCAAGAGCATCGAGCAACAAGACAAGCTCGAACGCCGCTGGGCCGCCCGCCTCGACCTGCTGCGCCGCGGCCTGGTACGCAGCACGCTGGCGGCTGAAGGGACTGACCGCGCTGTTGATCAATGCATGAAAGAAATGCGTGATGTAGTGCGCACGGACGACATGGACGCAGCCCTCGCCGCGCTGTTGCCGCGCCTGGAAAAGGCTGTGCTGGATTCCGAGCAGCGCCGCGAAACCCGGGTTGACCAGATCAGCACCGCACTCACGGCCCTGGTTGCCCAGTTGCAAAGGCTTGCGTTGCCCCGCGAGGTGGCCCGCCCGCTGAAAGCCTTTGCCAAACAGCTCGATAGCCGCGTCGGCCAAGCGCGGGAGATACCGCTGTTGCTCAGTGAGCTAAGCAGCCTGCAAGGGCAGGCGCTGAATAATCTGGAGCCTGAAAGCGAAGCCTCACGCGCGGGTCCTGGGCTGCTGCAGCGCCTGTTTGGCAGTAAGGAGGCATCGAGTGAAGCGCCGCAGGTTGACGCTGCGCCACTGCCCACCGCGCAGGTGGCGCCGTCAAAGCCCGCTGCGCCGCCACCTTCGCCCGAGCCGCAGGAGCCCGTACAGTCCGAAGAGTTGACCCAGGCCTTGCGTGCCTTTGCACCGCAACCACAAACGCCGCTCGCTCCCGCATCGGAACTGGTAGCGCCGGCCCCGGTGGAAGCGGCTCGCGACACCTTCGCATTCGAGGCACCGCCTTCTGCAGCCCCGATTGCTTCACCTGTGCAGGCCCCTGAGCCGCCGATAGAAGAGCCAGCCCCTGAAAGCGCGCTCGCCGCCTTTATTGAAGCGCCGCAGGTTGAAGTCGACGCGCCGGATCAAACCAGCATAGGTAGCCTGTCTCTCCCCCCTGTGCTGGAAGTTCCCGAGCCCGACGAACTGCAGTCCGATGGGATATACGCCCTGCCCGACTCGCCTGAGCCGTCCTACAGCTCGGTGGCCAAGCACATTGAAGATACGTTACTGGGCCTGTTGGAAGATCTGTCCCTGCCTGAACGTCACCGGCCCCAGGCCGAAGCCATGCGCGAGCGGCTTGCCCACGGCTTGAATTGGTACGAGCTGATCCCGATCCTGGATGACCTGGCGGTGCTGATGCTGGCGATCACCGACAGTGGCCAGCATGAGTTCGAGGCTTATCTCAAGCAACTCAACGAGCGCCTTGAGGCATTTCAGGGCCACCTGCAGGTTGCCAGCGAGGGCCACGCCGATAGCAGCCTGGCCGCGCGGGAGCTGGATACGCAGATTCGTGAACAGGTCGACGGGTTGCAAAGCAGCGTGCAGGAAGCCGCCGATCTGAGCAGCCTCAAGCAGGTACTCGAAAGCCATCTCGAAGGCTTGCTCGGGACCATGGACGAGCATCAGCAGCAGCGTGACCAACGTGAGCAGGAAGTGGCGGCGCGCCTCAAAACCCTGGCTGAGCGGGTGGCCAACATGGAGCAGGAAGCCCAGGGCTACCGTGAGCACCTGGAAGTACAGCGCCAGAAGGCCTTGCTCGATCCGCTAACCGGCCTGCCCAACCGGGCAGCGTGGAGCGAACGCCTTGATCACGAGGTCAACGCCTGGCATCAACGCGGCAACAGCCTGTCGCTGGCGATGCTCGACCTGGATCATTTCAAGCGCATCAATGATGGCTACGGTCATCTGGCGGGTGACAAGGTGCTCAAGATCATCGCCAACGTGCTGAGCAAGCGCCTGCGGCCCACCGACTTCATCGCGCGTTTCGGCGGTGAGGAGTTTGTGCTGCTGATGCCCGACTCAGCCTTGGCGGATGCCTTGGCTGTCGCTCAAGTATTGCGCGCGGCCATCGAGGCATGCCCGTTCCACTTCAAGGGCGAGCCGGTGACGATCACGGTGTCCATGGGCGTAGCGCAGTTTCAACCTGGCGAGCGCAGCGACTTGGCCCTCAAGCGAGCCGATGAAGCGCTTTACAGGGCCAAGGCAGCGGGACGCAATCAAGTGCAGGTGGCATAAAAGATGTTCCATTTTGTAATTTGACCGCCGGGCTAATTACGTTACGTTACACTGTTGCATTATCGTCTCTCAGTGTACTGCTCCTGCCATGAAATCCTTGTCTATTGCTTTTGTGTTTCTCCTGCTCGCCGGTTGCGCCAGCGGCCCGCGGCTGAATACCAGCCACCCTTCGGTGAACCACGACAACCGCGTGCAGTTTGTTGTCGTGCATTACACCTCTACCAACCTTGAGCGCTCGCTGGCATTGCTGACCCATGGCCAGGTGAGCAGCCATTACCTGATCGGCGACGACGCCTCAGGCACCATCTACAAGCTGGTGGATGAAAGCCAGCGTGCCTGGCACGCGGGGGAAAGCGAGTGGATGGGGCGCACCTGGCTCAATTCCAGCTCCATCGGCATCGAGATCGTCAACCCTGGGTTCCGTGATACGCCGACAGGGCGTGTGTGGTACCCGTATTCCGAAGCGCAGGTGCAGTCGCTGATCGTGCTGCTCAAGGACATCAGCAAGCGTAACGGTATCGACCCCAAGAACATCATCGGGCATAGCGACATTGCCCCACTGCGCAAGCTGGACCCGGGGCCGCTGTTCCCCTGGAAGCGTCTGGCCGCAGAAGGCTTGGCCGTCTGGCCGGATGCACAGGCCGTGGCCCGATTCCAGGTGCAGTACGGCGCTCAGCTGCCGAGCATCACCTGGTTCCAGGAAGAACTCGCTCGCCTGGGCTATCAGACGCCGCAGACCGGGGAGCTGGATGTGGCCACGCGGCACGTGATCGCCGCCTTCCAGATGCGCTTCCGCCCTTCATTGTTTGATGGCACTCCGGATGCTGAAAGTGCTGCGATCCTGCGGGCCTTGAACCAGCGCTGATTGTGTAGATGTAGGAGCGAGCTTGCTGTGGCGAGGGAGCTTGCTCGCCACAGAGCGCTGTTTTTTTACAACGGTAATGCCATATAGAACTGCGTACCCTGCCCTGGTCGTGAATACACGCCCATGCGGCCGCCGTGCAACTGCACGATCTCCTTGCACAGGGCCAGCCCCAGGCCCGCGCCGCCTTTCTTGCGACCCACCTGCACAAAGGGTTCGAAGATTCGCCCTTGCTGGCCATAGGCGATACCTTCGCCGTTGTCTTCAACGCTGATAATCACACGCTCGCCATGACGCCGTGCCTGCAGGCGAATCTGCCCGCCTTCGGCGGTGTGGCGCAACGCGTTGCCGAGCAAATTGTCGAGTACGCGCTCCAGTTGCACCTGGTCGGCATACAGTCGCGGCAACTCCGGCTGAGCTTCCACCAGCAACTCAATGTGCTGCGCATTGGCGGGCTCGGCAAATCGCGCCCGTGCGTGTTCCAACAGGTCGGTCACATCGCAGGCACCCAGGGTGAGTTTTTGCAGGCCGTTCTGGTAGCGCGAGAAGTTGAGCAAGTCGTTGATCAACTGCATCAGGCGCTGCATTTCTTCGTTGACCGTATCCAGCAGGTCCGCTTCACGGGAGTCGGCCGGGAACTTGGCTCGCTCGCGAAACAAGCCGAAGGCCATATGCATGCCGGTCACCGGCGTGCGCAGCTCATGAGAGGCGCGTAACACGAACTCGCTACGCACTCGTTCGAAGGCGCGCTGTTCGGTGACGTCATGCAGCACCATCACAGCCCCCAGAATATGGCCCTGTGTATGGCTCACAGGGGTCAGGCTGTAGGTCAGCAGGCGCAGTTCGCCCTCGACCTCTACTTCCAGATCATCCGGCGCCCGCTCCAGGTTGCCGCCGCGCAGCACCAGTTGCAGTTGTTCATCCATCTCTGCACGACCCAGGGCTTCGCCCAGGCCCTGACCTAGGCGCTCTTGGTCCCAGCCCAGTTGGCGTTGTGCAACCGGGTTGAGGTGCTCCAGGCAGCCCTGCCGATCAATCATCAGCAGGCCGTCATCAATACTGTCGAGCACGGCTTGCAGGCGCTGTTGGCCGGCCAGCAGTTCATCGACATTGGTGGCCTGATGCTGGCGCAATGCTTCGGCCATGATGCCGAAACGGCGGGTCAGCTGATTCATTTCCGCTGCTGAGGAGATAGGCAGCGTCACTTCAAAATCGCCCTGTCCGATCTTGTCGGCGGCTTTGGCCAGTGCCTCGATCGGTCCGCCAAAACGCCGCGCGATGCCATGGGCCGTGACAAAGCCAATGATCAACACTGCGAGGCCCACCAACCCGAGCAGCCCTGCAATCAATAACGCGCGCTCACGGGACTTGTGCTCGCTGGCGCTGATGTTCTCCAGTGCCTGCTTGTGATCGGCAATCAGTCCGTTGCGCAGTATGTTGAAGGTTTCAGTGATTTTTTCCTTGCTGCCCGGCGGCGGTGTTTCCTGCTGGGATTGGTCGAACGCTTCGAGCAGGTTCTGGTAGTCGGAGCGGGCCTGGCCAAAGCCATGGCTTTTACCGATCGACTGCTCATGGGCAATGCCTTGGTCCAGCAGGTCGAAATAATGCTGCTTGGAGGCCCTCAGGGCCTCAGGGTCGGGTCGTTTCTCCAGCATCATGATCAGCTGGTCGCCCAGGCTCTGACGCAATTTGAGTCCCAGATCCAGGGTGATGAAGTTACTGCGAATCAGCGATTCCTGGGTCTTGGCCATTTGCATGACGCTGACCAGGCCCAGGATCAATCCCAGCAAGGCCACGGTGATCAGCGCTGAAATGCTCAGAAATAACCGAGTGCGCAGTTTCATCGCGAGCTTCATAAGGTCCTGCTCACAGGTTGTACTGTTTGCGTTTGCGGTACAGGGTCGACGCGTCGATGCCGAGGGTGCGGGCTGCTTGATCCAGCGTGTCACTGGTGGCGAGCACGGCGCCGATGTGGGCTTTTTCCAGTTCGTCCAGGCTCAACGCCGCGCCGATACGGGGCGCGTTGTTGGTCGGTTGCTCAGCCATCCCCAAATGGCTGATCTCTACCTTCTCCTGAGGGCAGATGATGCTGGCGCGCTCCACTACGTTACGCAGCTCGCGAATGTTGCCGGGCCAGCGATAGTTGAGCAGCGCTTCACGGGCCTGATCACTGAATCCGCGCGCGGGGCGGGCGTATTCCTTGACGAAGCGTGCCAGGAAGCGGTCAGCCAGGGTAAGGATGTCTTCACTGCGTTCGCGCAGCGGCGGCAGGTGCAGGGTGATGACATTGAGGCGGTACAGCAAGTCTTCCCGGAAGCGGCCGTCGCGCACCATGTCTTCCAGGTTCAGGTTGGTGGCGGCGAGGATGCGCACGTCGGCGCGGCGGGTGACTGGGTCGCCCACACGCTCATATTCCTTATCCTGAATGAAGCGCAGCAGCTTTGGTTGCAACGTGAGGGGAAAATCGCCGATCTCGTCGAGAAACAACGTGCCGCCGTCAGCCTGGTTAACGCGTCCCAAGGTGCTTTCACTGGCGCCGGTGAACGCGCCGCGACTATGGCCGAACAGTTCGCTCTCCATCAGCTCGGCGGTCAGTGACGGGCAGTTGATGGTCACGCAAGACTTCTTGGAGCGTTTGCTCCAGCCGTGAATGGCACGGGCCAGCTCACCTTTACCGGTGCCGGACTCGCCGAGGATCAAGATGTTTGCATCGGTCCCGGCCACTTGGCGCGCAGTTTCCAGTACCACCATCATCGACGGGCTGTGAGAGTCGAGGCCATCCTTGGGCTGGCGCACTGCGCCTTCCAGGGCCTCCAGTCGCGCAGAGAGCTGGCGTACTTCCAGTTGCTTGGCGGTGGCCAGGCGTAATTGGTCCGGACTGCAAGGTTTGACCAGGTAGTCGGCGGCACCGGCCTGGATTGCGTCCACGGCGGTATCCACGGCGGAGTGGGCCGTGACGATCACCACACGCATCCACGGAGCCTGGATACGCATCTGCGCGAGTACATCCAGGCCGTTGTCCTCGCCCAGGCGCAAGTCCAGAAAGCACAGGTCAAACACCTGGCGCTGCATCAGGGCATCGGCCTGGGCGGCGCTGTTGGCGGTGGCAACGGTGTAGCCCTCGTCTTCCAGGCAATAACGGAACGTGCGGAGGATTGCGGATTCGTCATCCACTAAAAGAATGCGGCCTTGAAGCTCCTTGGCTGAATCCATCTGTCCCGCGCTCCTTAACTATTAAATAAGATGGTGTTTAGTCCCGGAATAATCGGGCAAGTTGCATGGTTTATTCTGATTCATAAAAGGCATCTTCGTGTAGGTATCTACACGCCTTCCTACAAAGCGCCGGCTGATAGCCTTTTTGTGCGTTATCGCGACTTCGGCAACTGAGCGTGCGCTTTCGATCCCCTGACCCGACCACTGGCCATCGTGCATTTCGCACGGCATCTAGAGAGGCATCGTGCAGGATGCTGGGTGCAACATCCTTGCATGTCACATAACCTATTGATTTTATTGTGTTTTATTTTGCAATAAAGCTGGCACGCAGTCTGCAATATCCCTCCCAAGAGTGTCATGAACGAATAATCAGAATGCGGGAGAACAGCAGCATGACTCGCCAAAGCCTCAGCCAATTGCGTGTATCGCCGCTGCGTATGCAGCAGGGCCTGTTTGCCAGCCTGGCCTTGATGGTCACGTTGATTGCCGGCCAGCAGATGCAGCACTGGCAGCAGAGTGAGCAGCCAGCCCCGCAATTTGAGCGTCCGGTGATGACCCAGACCCATTTCCGTTCCATTGGCAGCGCCAGCGCTAATGTAACTGCCCCGCAATTGAGCTTGGTCGATCAGGATTCCACTCTGGACGAACTGCCTGCTCAAGAGCGCTGGGTGTTCTAGGCAAGAACAAGTCGCTTGTGTTGAGCGACTGCACGGCACTACCGCTGTTACCCCTATAGAAGCATAAGGAGAATCACCATGTTGAGTTGGGCAATCACATTTCTGATCATCGCCATTGTCGCTGCAGTCCTGGGCTTCGGTGGTATCGCTGGCACCGCCACCGGCATCGCCAAGATCCTGTTTGTCGTCTTCCTGGTGATGTTCATTGCTTCGTTCTTCTTTGGTCGTAAAGGCCGAGGTTGAATATGACCACTCTGCCTTTTAAAGCCATTGCTGCCGCCCTGCTCTTGGGCGGCAGCAGCCTGGCGATGGCCGCCAATGACGGGCAATCCCGGGCGAACGAATTGCTCAATTCGGATCCGCAATACCGTGAAACCTGGCAGGGCGTAGTGAAGAAAGAAGAGCGTCTGCCGGAATGGGTGATGAACCTGTCCGGCACCGCTGAGCAAATGAACGCTGTCGAGGAAGATGGCGACAAGTATTTGGTCGGGCCGCTGTGTGAAACCGCGGATACCTGCCGGAGCAAGCGTTTGATCGTGGCCTTCAGTTTCGATAAGGAAGATGCCTACGCGATGTTGGTGGAAGTCCCAGCCGGTTTGCCGGCCGACAAGTCCCCCACACGGCATGCCGATTACCGTTTCCTCGGTAAGCCGGATGAAGGCATGCAAAAGCTGTTGATGGAACAACTGAAGAAAGATCCGAATTGGTACTAGGTTCCGTCTGAGACGGAGCCAGCGTCCATAGAAAGAAGCCCCTGCGCTTCTTTCTGTTTGCATCACTCGCCAAGGGTGGTGCATGACCAGGGGGCCGGGTTGCTCTGATCGATCAAGATCGGCGTGACCTACGGGCACAGGGAGTGCCTGCGAAAGGGCCGGGTCAGGGGAAAAGCTGCGACGCAAGTTCACAAGTCCTCAGGCTTGCTGAACTTGCGGCGGGCTTATGACTCTCATGCCCGCGCTTGGCTCTCGCTTCATGGCTCTCGCTTTATGCCTCTCATAGTCGCAATTTTGCTTTTTGCCTCTCGCCAACCATTACCGGGTATGTCGACGCGACCATCTATCGAGAAATTTTCAGACGCGCCATAGGACATTTCCGGTGCTAGGTGATGGATTTCTCACGCATTTCTGCCAAACGTTGCAAGTCGTTCAGTATCACTGAGCGAGCCTGATTTGGCCGCCTCACGGCATATTCACCCGCCTGAATGGCGTATTCGAACTGACCGTTTGGACAATTATTTTCAAAAAAAGCCATGCCGATTCGGCATAGGGTAGGCGTTTACGGCATTAGACGTCGCTCCCTTGCATGGGAATAGTTGCGCCTTTTTTCGCCTACCAGTAAGCCATTTCGGCCACGCTGCGGTGACCTTCCATGGAGGCTGATGCACACACTTTTTCGCTTTCGAGCGTTGCAGCTGGCGCATTTGCCATAAGTCCACTTGAAGTAAGGGTAATGACATGAAGAAGGCAAAGCTAAGCCTCGCCTGGCAGATCCTCATCGGTTTGGTACTGGGGATCGCAATCGGTGCAGTGCTCAACCATTTCAGTGCTGAAAAGGCCTGGTGGATCAGCAATGTATTGCAGCCGGCAGGCGATATCTTTATCCGCCTGATCAAGATGATCGTGATCCCGATTGTGATTTCCTCGCTGATCGTCGGCATTGCCGGTGTGGGCGACGCGAAAAAGCTCGGTCGCATCGGCGTCAAAACCATCCTTTACTTCGAAGTGGTCACTACCATCGCCATCGTGGTTGGCCTGCTGCTGGCCAACCTGTTCCACCCGGGCGCCGGCATCGACATGAGTACCCTGGGTACCGTCGACATCTCCAAGTACCAGGCCACCGCCGCCGAGGTGCAGCATGAACATGCGTTCATCGAAACCATCCTCAACCTGATCCCATCGAACATCTTCGCGGCGGTTGCCCGTGGTGAAATGCTGCCGATCATCTTCTTCTCGGTGCTGTTCGGCCTGGGCTTGTCGAGCCTCAAGCCTGAGCTGCGCGAGCCGCTGGTGACGATGTTCCAGGGCGTGTCCGAGAGCATGTTCAAAGTCACTCACATGATCATGAAGTACGCCCCTATCGGCGTGTTTGCCCTGATCGCGGTGACCGTCGCCAACTTCGGCTTTGCCTCCTTGCTGCCGCTGGCCAAGCTGGTGATCCTGGTTTACGTCGCCATTCTGTTCTTCGCCTTCGCGGTATTGGGCCTGATCGCCCGTCTGTTTGGCTTCTCGATCCTGAAAGTGATGCGCATCTTCAAGGATGAGCTGGTACTGGCTTACTCCACCGCCAGTTCCGAAACTGTGCTGCCCCGGGTGATCGAGAAGATGGAAGCCTACGGCGCGCCGAAGGCGATCTGCAGCTTCGTGGTGCCGACCGGTTATTCGTTCAACCTCGACGGTTCGACCCTGTACCAGAGCATCGCGGCAATCTTTATTGCCCAGCTGTATGGCATTGACCTGTCGATCGGCCAGCAACTGATGCTGGTTCTGACCCTTATGGTTACCTCCAAAGGTATCGCCGGCGTGCCGGGTGTGTCCTTTGTAGTGTTGCTGGCTACCCTGGGCAGCGTGGGCATCCCGCTGGAAGGCTTGGCGTTTATCGCCGGTGTCGACCGTGTGATGGACATGGCGCGTACCGCACTGAACGTGATCGGCAATGCCTTGGCCGTATTGGTCATCTCCCGTTGGGAAGGCATGTACGACGACGCCAAGGGCGAGCGCTACTGGAACTCCCTGCCGCACTGGCGCAGCAAGGAAGCGTTGCCAGCCGGCGAGACTACTCGCGGCTGATAGCACGATTGCGCTGACACGAACCCCGGATAATTCCGGGGTTTGTCGTTTCTGTCAGCCCCGTTATCATTCGCCCCATCTTTCGGGGGATTCAACTGATGCTAAATGGCCTGTGGCTTGGCTTCTTTGTCGTGGCAATGGTGTCAGCACTGGCGCAATGGCTGGTGGGCGGTAACGCCGGGATTTTTGCGGCGATGGTCGAAAGCATTTTCGCCATGGCCAAATTGTCGGTGGAAGTCATGGTGCTGCTGTTCGGCACCCTGACCTTGTGGCTGGGCTTTTTGCGCATCGCTGAAAAAGCCGGGATCGTCGATTGGCTGGCCAAGGCGCTCGGCCCGTTGTTTCGAAGGCTGATGCCGGAAGTGCCTGCCGGTCACCCTGCCATCGGCCTGATCACCCTCAACTTCGCCGCCAACGGTTTGGGCCTGGACAACGCCGCCACGCCCATCGGCCTGAAAGCCATGAAGGCCTTGCAGGAACTCAACCCCATCCCCAACACGGCGAGCAACGCGCAGATCCTGTTCCTGGTGCTCAATGCGTCCTCGCTGACCCTGTTGCCGGTGACCATCTTCATGTACCGCGCCCAGCAAGGCGCCGCCGATCCGACGCTGGTGTTCCTGCCGATCCTGCTGGCCACCAGCGCATCGACCCTGGTGGGCCTGCTGTCGGTGGCGGTGATGCAACGCCTGCGGTTGTGGGACCCGGTGGTGCTGGCTTATCTGATTCCTGGCGCGTTGGTGCTGGGCGGCTTCATGGCGCTGCTGGCGACACTCTCGGCCACGGCGCTGGCCGGTTTATCCTCGATCCTGGGCAACCTCACGTTGTTTGGCCTGATCATGCTGTTTCTGGTGATCGGCGCGTTGCGCAAGGTCAAGGTGTACGAGGCCTTCGTCGAAGGGGCCAAGGAAGGCTTCGACGTGGCCAAGAACCTGTTGCCCTACCTTGTGGCGATGCTGTGTGCGGTGGGCGTGTTGCGGGCCTCGGGGGCGTTGGACTTCGGCCTGGAAGGGATTCGCCATGTGGTGGCCTGGACGGGCATGGATACACGGTTTGTCGATGCGCTACCGACTGCGATGGTCAAGCCTTTCTCCGGCAGTGCGGCACGGGCGATGCTGATCGAGACCATGCAGACCCAGGGTGTGGACAGCTTCCCGGCCTTGGTGGCGGCGACAATACAGGGCAGTACTGAGACCACCTTCTATGTGTTGGCGGTGTACTTTGGTTCGGTGGGCATCCAGCGGGCTCGACATGCCGTCGGTTGTGCGTTGCTGGCGGAGTTTGCCGGTGTCGTGGCGGCTATTGCGGTGTGCTACTGGTTTTTCGGTTAAGGCTTAAATTGCCATTGCAGGCAAGCCAGCCCACATTTTGATTTGTGAATACAATCAAAAGTGGGAGCTGGCTTGCCTGCGATGAGGCCCTCAGCGTCTAGGTGCTGTATTGCCCTGCGCCACTACCCAATCCACCACCTGCTTATTCAACTGATCCCCGGCCTGGCCAAAAGCAGCCACCACCGCTGGCACCTTGGTATCACCCACCGGCTGCCTTACCTCAAACCGCCGGCTGGCAATAATCCGCTGATCGCTGCCGCGCACCAAACGCGCATCCAGGCGAATCACCACCTCCACCGCGTCACCCCGGTATTCACTTTGAAACGCCTGCAACTGCCCGCCCAACTCATAGTCGGCTTGCAGGTTGGTCTCGTCAGTACTCAGCAGCGTTACCCGTCCATCGCGTTGGAAGCCGTCCAGCAGGCGGTTGCGTAAGAGTACCGGCGCCGGGTCGCTCCAGCGTGAGTTCGCATAGCTGCTGATCAGGTTGCCGTCAGGCACCACGGCAATGCGTGGACTGTCGAGAAACTCGCTGGTCTGGGGTTTGGCTACGCGCAGCGACCAACTCACCGGCGTGCCTTGGGTGGTTGGTTGGGTGGACACCAGGCGGTACACGTCTGACGGGTCAGGCTTGGGCAGAATCGAGCAGGCGCTGAGCAGTGCCAGGGCCACAGGGGCGATCATCAGGTAAGCACGCTTCATGGCGTGAACTCCTTGTTCTTGTCACTGCCCAGCAGGTAACCGCTGGGGTTGGCTTCCAGGCGACGGGAGATGGCGCGCAGCGAACCGAGGGTTTCACGCAGCTCACGCACCGCTGGCGCCAGTTCGTTGAGGCCCTGCATACCGCTGTTCACCGAGTCCTGGTTGTTGGTCAGCAAGCTGTTGATGGTGGCGGTGCTTTGCTCCAGGGATTTCATCGCCTGCTCGGCGCTGCCGAAGGCTTGCTTGCCTTGCTCGTTGAGCAGGCCATTGGCGCTGCGCATCAACACGGTGGTTTGTTCCAGCGCGGCACCCGCCTGTTTGCTCACCTGCATCAATTGCTGCATTACCACCTTGATGTCGCCGCGTTGCTCGGCGATGGCACCGGTGGTTTGTTGCAGGTTATCCAGGGTGTTGCTCAAGCGTTCGACGTTTTCCCGGGAGAACATGTGGTTGGCGTTGTGCAGCAGCAGGTTGACGCTGGTCATCAGGTCGTTGCTGTTATTGAGCAGGCGCGCGATGGGCGATGGCGAGGCGATGATTTCCGGCAGGTTGCCGTTCTTGCCCTTGAGTTCCGGGCTCTGCGGGGTGCCGCCGCTGAGCTGGATGATCGAGGTGCCGGTGATGCCGGTCAGCGCCAGCTTGGCCTGGGTGTCTTCCTTGATCGGCGTCTGCCCGGCCAGGCGGATGCGGGCGAGGACGCGACGCGGGTCTTTGGGGTCCAGGCGCAGGCTGGTGACGTCGCCTACCTTGATCCCGCTGTACTGCACCGCACTGCCTTGGGACAGGCCGCTGACCGCTTCGTTGAAGATCACTTCGTAATCCTGGAAGGCGCTGTCGACGCTGGATTTGGCCAGCCATAGGCCGAAGAGCATAGCGCCGACCACCACAATTACGCTGAACAGTCCGATCATCACATGATGGGCTCGGGTTTCCATGTCATACCTCGTTGAGCGATTGAGCGGCATCCAATGCCGCGCGGCCCCGGGGGCCGTGGAAATATTCGTGAATCCAGGCGTCGTCCGTTTCCGAGACGACATCGATGGCGTCGGCCACCAGCACTTTCTTCTGCGCCAGCACCGCCACGCGGTCGGTGATGGTGTACAGCGTGTCGAGGTCGTGGGTGACCAGGAACACGCTCAAGCCCAACGCATCGCGCAGGGTCAGGATCAGTTGGTCGAACTGCGCTGCGCCAATCGGATCGAGGCCAGCGGTGGGTTCATCGAGAAACAGGATGTCCGGGTCCAGTGCCAGCGCACGGGCCAGGGCCGCGCGCTTGATCATGCCGCCGGACAACGAAGCCGGGTATTTGTCGGCGGCCGACAGGGGTAGCCCGGCCAGGGCCAGCTTGACTGCCGCCAAGTGCTCGGCGTCGGCGCGGCTGAGGCCGGCATGTTCGATCAATGGCAGGGCAACGTTCTCGGTAACGGTCAGCGAGGAAAACAGCGCGCCCTTCTGGAACAGCACGCCAAAGCGCCGCTCCACCAGCGAGCGTTCGTGCTCAGGCAGGCTGGGCAGATTCTTGCCGAACACCCGCACCTCACCTTCGCTGGGCCGACGCAGGCCGACGATGCTGCGCAGCAGCACCGACTTGCCGCTGCCGGAGCCGCCGACCACTGCCAGAATCTCGCCTTTGTATAAATCCAGGTCGAGGTTTTCATGCACGCTCTGGCTACCAAAGCGGTTGCACAAGCCGCGCACTTCAATCACCGCCTCAGTGGGCGCACGGTGTAGACGACTCACCAGCCCATCTCCATGAAGAACATCGCGGCGACCGCATCCAGCACGATCACCACAAAAATCGATTGCACCACGCTGGAGGTGGTGTGCGCGCCGACTGATTCGGCGCTGCCGCTGACCTTGAAGCCTTCCAGGCAACCAATGGCCGCAATCAGGAAAGCGAAGATCGGCGCCTTCACCATGCCCACCAAAAAGTGCTGCACGCCAATGTCCGATTGCAACAGCGAGAGGAACATCGCCGGTGAAATATCCAGGGCCACCGCACACACCACGCCGCCGCCGACAATCCCCGAGAGCATCGCCAGGAAAGTCAGCATCGGCAGCGCCACCAGCAGCGCCAGAACCCGCGGCAATACCAGCAGCTCCATCGGGTCCAGGCCCAGGGTGCGGATGGCGTCGATTTCTTCGTTGGCCTTCATTGAGCCGATTTGCGCGGTGAACGCACTGGCGGTACGGCCGGCGATCAGGATCGCGGTGAGCAATACGCCGAATTCGCGCAGGAAAGAGAACGCCACCAGGTCCACGGTAAAAATCGTTGCGCCAAAACTCTTGAGCACGGTGGCGCCAAGAAACGCCACCACCGCGCCCACCAGAAAGGTCAGGAGGGCCACGATAGGTGCGGCATCGAGACCGGTCTGTTCGATATGGGCGACCATCGGCGTAAGGCGCCAGCGCTTGGGTCGAAACATCCCGCGGACGAAGGTCTCAAGGATCAGGCCAATAAAACCCAGGAGTTTCTTGGCGTCTTGCCAGACGGTGTCCACCGCGCGGCCGATACGGGCCAGCACCTGGATGCCGGCGCTTTCTTCCGGCTCTTTGAGCGGGACGCAAAAATCATTGAGGGAGCGGTAGACCGTCTTGAGCAGCGCCCGGTCGGCGGCCGACAGGCTGCAATCGGTCTGCTCGGCGGAGTGCTCGATGCGGTCGGGGCCCAGCAGCTCGACCAGCAGTGACGCTCCGGCGGTATCCAGCGCACCGAGGCCGTTAAGGTCGATTCGGGCGCCGGTGTCGTATTGGCCGTCGAGTGTGTCCGACAGCTTTTTCAGGTTGGCGTAGTGGGCAAGCGTCCAGTCGCCGGTAATCCGCAGCGAAGGCGGGGTGCTGGACGTATCAAGATGGGCTGCGCCGGCGGTCGTGCGAGTGGTCATAAGCTCCGAGCTTGTTTGGCTATCCACAATGGCTACGTAATAGCACGATCTGACCTACTTTGGGTTGTCCGCTTGTGCTGTGTCGATCACCTTGAAGCGCAAGACGCCGATCACCTGGCCGTCCTCGGTGAGGACCTGCACTTGCCAGCGCCCCGCTGCGTCGCCCGGGAAATTCTGCTTGTGCGTCCAGGCGCGATAGCCCTCCTTGCGCCCACCATGGATATCCAGGGCAATGCGGTCGACTTCCTTGCCGTTGAATTTCCACACATGGTAGATCCGCTCATCCAGCCCGCGTGGGGCGTTGATCGCGGTGTAGGCGTAGAGGCCACCGCTGCGCAACTGGTCGGCGGTGACCTCCTTGAGGTCATCGCCCGGGGTGCGATCCTGCAGTTGGGTGCTGATGGCGACTTCGGTCATCCACAGGGTGGCCGGCGGCACCCAACTGCGCAGGAACCAGCCGGCGCAACCGATCGCAGCCGTGACCCCCAGCAGCATCGCCCAGCCTTTGAGGCTGCGCAGCGGCAGGCTGACCGCCAGGCTCGGGATCGACAGCGCCATGGCCACGCCCAGCGCCAGCTTGTAACTCTGGGCAGTGGTCAGGTGCATGATAATCGGCAGCGCGGTGAGCAATGCGGCAAACAAGGTCAGGGTGTGCAGGGCCAGGAACAGCGAGCGCTTGGGCGCCAGCCACTTGTAGTACAGCGGGTCGATGATCGACACCAGTGCCGCCGCGCCGAGCAGGCCGGTGAACAGCGATTGGCCGCTGTTCCAGGCGGTGGTGACGAAAAAGAACGGCAGCACAAAGAACAGGCTTTCCTGGTGGATCATCTGCGTGGCATAGCGCAGCAGCGGTTCCGGGATCTCGCGCTTGAAGAGCTTGGCAAACAGTTGGGTGAAGCTGTTTTCCAGCATCAGCCACAACCAACTGACCAGCATGATGACGGCGATCCAGCTGGCCATGCCTTGCTGGCGGTCCACCAGGATGAAGCTGCCCACACCCGAGATAAAACCGCCGAGTGCAATTACCCCTGGGTAGCGCTTGATCAGTTCGAGGATGCGCTGGATTAGATGGGTCAGGTTTGGCATTCGGCGGTTCGCAGTCTTTGTAGGAAAAAATCCCAGACAGAATAACGTCTTAGCGCTGGGCTCGGTGCTTCATTCCATGATCCGTTGGCGATAACGCCGAACGCCAATCAACACTATGGCGATGAGCCCAAGAACGCCCGCACCTATCCAGGTCAGGGCGTCATAGCTCAACAACGGCTTTTCGATGCGCCAGTAGCCCGGTTGCTTGAAGACCTCGCGCATCGCCTGGTTGGTTTGCGAAAGGCTCACTGCCTTGATGCGCTTGTCCGGGTCGCTGAAGCGGCCGTCAGCGTAGTCGCCGGCGGCACTCCAGTAATAATCGGCCAACGCACTGTTGCCCTGTACCGCCCAGGCTTGGCGGGCAATGGCAGCCTGCTGCAGGCGAGTGAACACCTTCGGGTCGAGGCCGTCCTTGAGCAGTTGTGCCTTGAGGTCTTGCAAGACTTGCTCGGCTTCAGGGAGATTTTCCCGTTCGAGGTCGGCGTTCAGGCTCAGGAAGCCTACGCCGCCCAGCACTTCGCGTTCGCTCCACGGACCGTAGGACAAACCGTGCTTCAGACGCAGTTGTCGATACAGCGCCCAATCGAGATAGTCCTTGAGCAGGTCGTAGGTTTCGTCATGTTGGTCATCCAGCACCGGCTCGGGGAACAGCCAGTGCAGTTTGGCGCCATCGCCGACCCAGCCATGCACCAGGTCGCGCTGGCGGGCGGCGGTGTGCTGGATCTGCGGCAGCGGGCGATGCTCGCTCGGGTCTACCGGGTCGAGCTGGCCGTAGGTGCGTTCCAGGTAGGCTGGCAGCAGCTTGTCCAGATCGCCGACGACGATCAGGGTCATGTTGTTGGGCGCGTACCAGGCTTTGCGCAGTTTCTCCAACTGATCGCGGGTCAGGTGGCCGACCTGCGCGCGTTCGGCGCATTTGAGCCCCAACTCGACGGCTAATTGGTTGCTGGCGCTGTGGCCCAGGTCTTGGCGATCCAGCAAACGTTGCAGGTGCGAATAATGGCCGCCGTCTTCGCGCTCGACCACCTGCTTGGCGGCGTTGATATTGGCATCGGTCAACTGCGTGCGGGTCAGGATTGCCAGCAGCAGGTCCAGCACCTTGCGCTGGTTGTGCGCGGGGGCCTCGATGACGAATGTGGTGTCGGCGTTGCTGGTGTAGGCGTTCCATTCGCCGCCCAACGCTTGCATGCGGTCTTCGAGGTCGCCCTCGCCACCGCCGTCGATGCCGCTGAACAGCAGGTGTTCGAACAGGTGTGGCAGCTCTTTGTCTTCGCAACCGAAGTCATCCAGGCCCACGCCGACCACCAGGCGGATGGCAACGTGCCCGCGCTCGGTGCCCGGTTTGAGCAGCAGCTGCAGGCCGTTGGGCAAGGTGTAGCCCTCGACTTGCTGACGGTCGAAGGCAAAGGTGTGTGCCGATCCTAGAAGCAGGCAGGCGAGTAACAGGCGACGCATAACAAGCTTCCTGGCGAGTGAGGTCCATTGTTAACTGACTTCACTGGCCGTCGTACGTTCAGGGCGAATGGGTGATGTCGGCAATATCTTCGGTGGAGAGTGCGCCAGTGTCGGACGTTTCCAAGACTACATAAGCGCTGCTGCAAAACAACGAGTTCAAGCGTTTCATGTCGGCGATCAGCTCCAGGTGCAGGGAGCTGGTTTCTAGGCTCTGTACGATTTTGCGCTGCAGGCGGCTGACATGGGCGTGAGCCAGGCGACGTTCCTGGGCGCGGAAGCGGCGCTTTTCACGCAGCAATTGGCGAGCGCTCTCCGGGTCGCCGCTGAGGAACACCGACAGACCCAGGCGCAGGTTGGCGATCAGCTGGCTGTGCAAACCGCTGAGTTCTTCCAGGCCCACTTCGGAAAATTGCCGCCGCTGCGAGGTTTTCTGCTGCTGGACCTTGCGCAACATGCGTTCGATCAAGTCACCTGCCAACTTCAAGTTGATCGACAGCTCGATGATCTCAGCCCAGCGGCGGTTGTCTTGTTCGCTCAGGTCTTCACGGGGCATTTGCGCCAGGTAGAGTTTGATCGCGCTATAGAGCGCCTCGACATCATCGCTGAGGCTGCGCATTTGCTGGGTGATTGCGGTTTGATTACCGCGCAGCACCTCCTGCATGGAGGTGAGCATATTGTCGATCAGGTCACCCAGGCGCAGGGTTTCGCGGGCGGCGTTGGCTAAGGCCAGGCTCGGCGTGGTGAGCGCGGCCAGGTCGAGGTGGCGTGGTTTGGCCTTGCCATTGGTTTCTTCGCGCTCGGGCAACAGCCAGGCGCACAGCCGCGCCATAGGGCCAATGGTGGGCAGCAGAATCAAGCAGCGCGTGACGTTATAGAGCAGGTGAAAGGTGATGACCATGCCTTGTGCGCTGTAGTCCAGACCGTCCATCCAGCCCACGAGCGGGTCAAGCACAGGAATGATCAGCAACAGGCCGATCAGTTTGTACAACAGGCTGCCCAGGGCCACTTGGCGGCCGGCGGTGTTTTGCATGCTGGTGCTTAGAAATGCCAGCACACCGCTGCCGATATTGGCGCCGATCACCAGGCCGATGGCCACGTGCAAACCGATCACGCCGGCGCCGGCCAGGGTGGCCGTAAGCAGCACGGCGGCGAGGCTGGAGTAGGAAATCATTGCGAACAGCGCGCCGACCAGGGCGTCGAGCAAGATATCGCCGGTCAGCGAGGCGAAGATCACCTTGACGCCTTGGGCATGGGTGATGGGCCCGGCGGCCTCGACGATCAATTGCAGCGCAAGGATGATCAGCCCAAGGCCGATCCCCACCCGGCCCAACTGCCCTGCCCGCGTCTGTTTGCGCGACAGGAAGAAAATCACCCCAAGGAAGATCAGCAGCGGCGACAGCCAGGACAAGTCGAAGGTCAGCACCCGCGCCATCAGCGCGGTACCGACGTCGGCGCCAAGCATGGTGGCCAAGGCCGGTGTAAGGCTCATCAAACCCTGGCCGACAAAGGAAGTGACCAGCATCGCCGTGGCGTTGCTGCTTTGCACCATGGCGGTCACCAGGATCCCGGCGATAAAGGCCAGCCAGCGCTTGGACATGTTCTGCCCGATGACTTGGCGCAAGTTGGAGCCGTAGACCCGCAGGATGCCGGTACGGACGATGTGCGTGCCCCAGATAAGCAGGGTCACGGCGGAAAGCAGATTGAGCAGGGTCAGCATGCTCGGCCCCCCGTGTGGGTGCGCTCCAGGAGGAGCGAAGGAAAGTTACCGCGTGCCGTTCTACGTCTTGTACTTAAGCTGTAGTTGGCGAATGGGCTCTGCGCCAGCATCGCATAGCTAAAGTGGGGATTGAAACAAAACTGTCATGAAATCAGCTTTTTGGCAGACGAAAAAATGGGGCGCAAGCGCCCCATTTCAGCAGCGGGTCAGGTTTATTGACCCGGAATGTCTTTACGCAGTTTCACTGGATCCTGCTGCTTCTTCTTTTTGGCGATGGCGGTACGCATCTTGATGTTCACCGCTTCCACTGCCAGCGAGAACGCCATGGCGAAGTAGACATAGCCTTTTGGCACATGCACGTCGAAGGATTCGGCGATCAGCACGGTACCCACCACCAGCAGGAACGACAGCGCCAGCATTTTCAGCGACGGGTGCTTGTCGATGAACTCGCTGATGGTGCCGGCAGCCAGCATCATCACCAGTACGGCCACGACGATTGCAGCTACCATCACCGGCACATGGGAAACCATGCCGACGGCGGTGATCACCGAGTCCAGGGAGAACACGATGTCGATGATGGCGATCTGGATGATGGTGTAGATGAACTTGCCACCGGCGCCTTTGGGCTCGTCGTTGGTTTCGTCTTCCCCTTCCAGGGCGTGGTACATCTCCTGGGAGCTTTTCCACAGCAGGAACAGGCCACCGAAGAACAGGATCAGGTCACGGCCGGAAATGCCCTGGCCAAACACCACGAACAGGTCGGCGGTCAGTTGCATGACCCAGGTGATCGACAGCAGCAACAGGATGCGCGTGACCATGGCCAGTGCCAGGCCGAAGATCCGGGTGCGCGCCTGCATATGCTTGGGCATGCGGCTGACCAGGATCGAAATCATGATGATGTTATCGATGCCCAGGACGATCTCGAGAGCCGTCAGGGTGAAGAAGGCAATCCAGATTTCCGGATTGGTCAGCCATTCCATGTGTATTCCTTTGAGCAAGTGTTAAACCGCGCAAGCTGTAGCGCCGCGCGGTGAGTCAGTACGATTATAGAGTGCTGAACAGCGGAAAAATCCCCATCAGCAATGCGGCGAACATTATGCACAGGCATACCAGCACTGCCCACTTCAAGGTGAAGCGTTGGTGGTCGCCGAACTCAATACCCGCCAGCGCCACCAGCAAGTAAGTCGAAGGTACCAGCGGGCTGAGCAGGTGCACGGGTTGCCCGACGATCGACGCACGGGCCATTTCTACCGCGGTGATGCCGTAGTGACTGGCCGCTTCGGCCAATACTGGCAGTACGCCGTAATAGAACGCATCGTTGGACATGAAGAAGGTGAACGGCATGCTCACCAGCGCAGTGATCACTGCCAGGTACGGGCCCATGGCTTCCGGGATGACCGCCAGCAGGCTTTTTGACATGGCGTCGACCATGCCGGTGCCCGACAGGATGCCTGTGAAGATCCCGGCGGCGAAGATCAATCCGACGACCGCCAAGACGCTGCCGGCGTGGGCCGCGACGCGGTCTTTCTGCTGTTGCAGGCACGGGTAGTTGACGATCATCGCGATACTGAACGCCACCATAAACAGCACCGGCAGCGGCAACAGGCCGGCAATCAGGGTGCACATCAGGGCCAGGGTGAGGGCGCCGTTGAACCAGATCAGTTTCGGGCGGCGGGCGTCGGGGAATTGCGACACGCTGATTTCGCTGTGGTCGATCTCGTCGCCCTGCAGGTGCAGTTCACCCAGGCGTGCGCGCTCACGCTTGCCGTACATGTAGGCAATTACCAGGATCGCCACGACGCCAGCGGCCATGGCCGGAATCATCGGTACGAAGATGTCGGACGGATCAACATGCAACGCACTGGCCGCACGAGCCGTCGGGCCACCCCAGGGTGTCATGTTCATTACACCGCCGGCGAGAATGATCAGACCGGCCATGATCCGCGGGCTCATGCCTATGCGCTGGTACAGCGGCAGCATGGCGGCGACGCAGATCATGTAGGTGGTGGCGCCATCACCGTCCAGGGATACCACCAAAGCCAGCACGGCAGTGCCGACCGAGACTTTCAGCGGGTCGCCCTTGACCATCTTGAGGATCTTGCGCACGGCCGGGTCGAACAGGCCGGAGTCGATCATCAAGGCAAAGTAGAGGATGGCGAACATCAGCATCACGCCAGTTGGCGCGAGCTTGGTGATGCCTTCGAGCATCATTGGGCCGATCTTCGGCGCGAAACCGCCGAACAGTGCAAACAGGATGGGCACGATGATCAAGGCGATCAGCGCAGACAGGCGCTTGGTCATGATCAGGAACATGAACGTGATGACCATGGCAAAGCCAAGGAAAGTCAGCATAGGAATACTCCAGGCGTAGCGCGGCTAGGGAATGGCGAACCGGGTGAGGGTCAGCGCAGAACGAAAGGCACGAGGCGTACGGGTGGAGTGGGTGCGAACAGGCGGGTACGAGCGGACATCGGGAATCACCATTGTTGTTGTTTACAGCCGGTCTGTTGCCGGCAGTTGGGGCGATCCTAGACGGGTAAGCTTTCAGCCAGCTTTCGCTGGAGAAACTGGTGACACACGGTTTTAAGGCTCATGCAGATAAAAATGTGGGAGGGGGCTTGCTCCCGATAGCTGGAGTTCAGTCAATATTTCCAGTGACTGATACACCGCTATCGGGAGCAAGCCCCCTCCCACAATTTGATTGTGTACCGCTATGTTTTTAGGGCAGTTCGAGGCCGCCGGCCGCTTTATGCAGCGCACGCAGATGCTCACCCAACTGCTTGAGGTTGGCCTCACAGGCCGCAATCTCGGCAGCGCGGGCCGGATCGAGCAGCGCCCTCACCTCTTTATCCAGCTCGCCGGTCAATGATTGCAACTGCTTCTGACGTTCGGCGCTCTCCGACTCCAGGCGCTTGGCTTCCGAAGGTTGCGGTAGGCCATAGCCGCCACTGTCGAGCAACTCGGCCGGGCGACTGAGAAAGCCACTGTTGGCGAGGATCTGTTGCAGCGTGTTGTTGGCTTTCTCCATGCCGCCATTTTTCAGCTCGCGGGCATTGAGATAGCGCTGTTTGACTTCGTCCTGAGCGAGCATCAGTTGCTTGCGATAGCTGGCTTGTTCAAGCAACAACAATGCAGCGCTGGTACGCAGGTCGGCCTGGCTGAACCACTGGCGGCGCGCTTGCGCATCCAGGGCCAGCCAGTCTTCGACCTGGGTCTGCTTGATCGGCAGGCGCTTGCGCAGTACATCGAACATCGCCTGGTAGCGTTCGCGGAATGAGTCGAAGTGGTACCCCAGGCGCAACGCCTCACGCTTGTCATTCAATACGCTGGTATCGGCCAGGCCACGTGCGCTGAGCACTTGCAGCAAACCGTTGGGGGTGATGTTGTCCAGGCCGGTCAGTTGCGGGTTGGCACTGCCACTGCGTAACAGTTTCAGGCTTTCAACCGCACAGTTGTTGGAGATAAAGAAATAGTTGCCGTCATAGCTCCAGTGCATTTCAGCCGCATGCTCGACGGTGTCGTTGATTTCCTGGCGGTTGAGCTTCAGCGGTACCGACGCCAGGCCTCGTAATTCGGTCTTGGTGTATTCATCGATGACCTGGGCCAGCGGCAATACGAACAATCGCGACGGGTACTTGCCCACCAGGCCATCCCAGCTCGACAGCTGTACGTCACCGACGAAGGCGCGGTAGGACAGCACCAGGTGGCGGTCCAGATCCAGCCGACAGTCAGGGCCACGCGGGCGACCTGGCGCGCAGATCACCAGCCGCAGCATGCTATGGCCCCAGCGGCTCACCAGATTCTGGTTGGCTTCGGCGAGCAGGTAGTCGATTTCATACACCCGCTCCGGGTCTATTTGCCCCAGTGGCGTCTTGGCGAAGTCATTGCCGGCGTTCAGGAACGGGTATGTCTTGGCACAGGGTTGCTGTTCGGGCGGCGCCCAGCCGAAATGTTCCTTGTAATAGCGGAACAGCGCGGGGCGTCGGCAGGCGTAGCTGGGGTCGAGGAGGAAGTACTCCATGTTGACCGCCACGAACTCCAACGGGCTGGTGGTTTCGTAGATGTCCGGGCTGCGCACCACCTGATTGTTATGCTGTTCACGCTCGCCGCGGCGGCCGACATATTGTGGCCAGCCGGCGAGGTCCAGCAGGCGGGGATCATCACTGAGAGTGAAGCGCCGGTCGTTCTGGCCACGGCATTGATCGGGCAGGCCGATCAAGCCGGTAATGTTGTTCTGGCGACTGCAACGCTGGATCAGTGCGCGCTCGTCTTTGGGCCACAGGCGTGCGCGGTCATAGATGTGGGTCAGTTCATGCAGCACCGTGGCGAGCAATTCCTGGCGCACGGTGCCGTGGGGGCGATTGGTGTTGAGGGCGGCGGCGCTGCCGTCGGTCAGGCTGGCGAGCAGGTTTTGATTAAGGTCCAGCTCGGACACCAGGGACGCCTGGCCATAGGCATTTTCAGGCATCTTGTCGGTCCAGCCGACATCAATCCGCCGATCCAATTGCTCGACAAAACGTGGCGGCAAGGCGCGCAGCGCTTCATCGAGCAATGCCTGGCTGGCCTGCTGTTCGGCCGGGCTCAAACCATCGGTTTTGAGCCGCAGTTGCAGGCTGGCCTGGGCTGTACTTGCACACAACAGCACAACCCCTGCCAGGAGCCAGGTTTTGATGCGCCTCACAGAGCGAGGATAGCTTCGGCGAGGGTCTGGTCGCTGGCATCACGGGCTTCTGGCACGCGGGTGCGAAGGGTATCGAACGCAGCTTCAAGCTGGGCACCACGGATCTCTCCATTCGTGGCTACGAAGCTGGCGGCGTCGTCGTGGGCTTCGCGCACGATTTTGGAGTCGCGGATGGACGTGGTGGTGTCTGAGGTGAAATCAATGGTGCGCGCCGACGCACGCACGATGATGTTGCTGGTGGCCTTCAAGGTTTGCGCCTGGGCGACATCGACCAAAAACAGCAGGCCGAGGGCGGCGACGATCAACGGGCTACGCATCGAGTGACTCCGAAATACAAAGATAACTATTGGACGAGAATTGCTTGCGCCAGTTCAAGGTCGCTCGCATGAAGTTTTGGCCGACTGTGGCGCAGATAATCCAGCGCGGACTCCAGGCGTGCGCCCCGCCATTGGCCGTCAGTGGCAATGAAAGCGGCAGCATCATCCTGAGCGGCCATCACCAACTTGTTGTCGAACGGCGCAGAGGTCACCTTGCCGGTGGCATACACGCTGACAACGGTGCTCTGGGTGGACACATCCATGGCCAAAGCCAAGGGTGACCAGCAGGCGCAAAACAGTACGGGAACAATCAACAGGCGGTATGAAAAAGCCATGGGACTCGACAACTGAAAACGAGCGCCAAGGCTAGCGCAATGACCAGGCGAGGGCCAGCGCCGAGGCATTCGGGAGCGGCAGGCGCTCCCGTCTGTTGCCGCAGATCAGATCGCCAGGATTGCCTGTGCCAGCTGTGCATCGGTAGCGATGGCCAGTTGCGGCGCTTGCTGGCGGATGTGGGCCAGGGCGCTTTCCAGTTTCACGCCACGGATAGCGCCTTCGCTGGCGACGAAGCTGGCTGCGTCATCACGGGCGGCCTGTACGACCTTATTGTCGCGCAGGGAGGAGGTCGCATCGGAGGTGGCGTCGGAAGTGGCTTTCAGGGCGCCAACGATCGAGTCGGTGGTCATGATGAAGCTGCTCGCGTTAGCGTTGGCGGCCAGGGTCAGCACAGCGGCGGTGCACAGCAGGCGAAGGCGGGACATGGGGTAACTCCTGTAGACGAAATAAGGTGGCGCGACGCGGCCACAGTGAGACGGACTGGGACTGTTGAGCATCAGACGCTCGCTCTACAGGGTTCGCCACGTGGTGAGTGGATATTAGGCTTGGACCGGTGCAACAGGAAGCCTGTAATTTAACTGTACTGGTTAATAATAATTTTATTAAAACTGTACCTGTAGGTGGAAATCCTACCGATTCAATGCCCTTTCGCAGAAACAACAAAGCCCGCCTCCGGTTACCCGGGGCGGGCTTTGCTTTAACAAATCAGAGTGCTGGCGGTGGACCCGGTGGGTCAGGGCCAGCGGGCGCTGCTTAGCGCCAGAACGGCTTGCTCAGCTCTTCGTAGCGTTGAGCTTCGCTGATACCGGCGTCAGCCAGCAGACGCGAATCCAGGCGAGCCAATTGGTGGCGGCTGGAGATGCGGCGCTGCCACAACATCAGGTTGGCGAGAACGCGCAAAGGCAGGGAAGCGTTGGTGTTTACAGCTTTCTCTTCGAAGAACAGTTCGGAACTGAGTGTACGTTCCATGATGACATCCTTCCGCTTGTGGCGGGATTAGGTAGTGGTTTAACTGATGCTAATGATCCTCCCCCGGCGCAAGACTCTCTAGATACAGTTCACCTGTATTGTGAGGGGCCAGTTAACTGTTTAATACGGCTGTACGGTACGGAAATGGGGCAACTGTACCTGTGCGCACCCAAAAGGTGCGAAATTGGTGTTTTCAAGATGAGTTGTGGGATATTTAAGTAGGAAATGAGCGGTACAGTAGTACAGTTTTTTGCATAGACACTGGCTAGGCTGCCGAGCTGATGAAACTGTAGTTGCATCAGCTCGGATCTGTATTCATCAAGCCTTGAGCATATGCCCGGTTTCTTCCAGGTTGATGTGCCAACTCAGTGCCTGGCGCAGGATATGCGGCGTGTGCCCACCGATGGCGCAGGCGGCTTCGAAGTAAGTATTGAGCGCGTCGCGGTAGGCCGGATGCACACAGTTGTCGATGATCACCCGCGCACGCTCCCGCGGTGCCAGGCCGCGCAGATCGGCCAAGCCCACTTCGGTGACGAGGATGTCCACGTCATGTTCGGTGTGGTCCACATGGCTGACCATCGGCACCACGCTGGAAATCGCGCCCCCCTTGGCAATCGATTTGGTGACAAAGATTGCCAGGTGCGCGTTGCGCGCGAAGTCCCCGGAGCCGCCAATGCCATTCATCATCCGCGTGCCGCAGACGTGGGTGGAGTTGACGTTGCCGTAGATATCGAACTCCAGCGCGGTGTTGATACCGATGATGCCCAGGCGGCGCACCACTTCAGGATGGTTGGAGATTTCCTGTGGGCGCAGTACCAGCTTGTCTTTGTAGTGCTCCAGGTTGCCGAAAACGTCGGCATTGCGGCGCTCCGACAAGGTAATCGAGCTGCCGGATGCGAAGCTCAGCTTACCGGCGTCGATCAGGTCGAAGGTCGAATCCTGCAGCACTTCCGAGTACATCGTCAGATCTTCGAAGGGCGAATCGATCAAGCCACACATCACCGCGTTGGCAATGTTGCCGATCCCGGCTTGCAGCGGGCCGAGTTTGTTGGTCATGCGTCCGGCGTCAACTTCCTGCTTGAGGAAGTTGATCAGGTGGTTGGCGATGCCTTGAGTGTCACCGTCAGGCGGCGTCACGGTTGAGGCAGAGTCGGCCTGGTTAGTGACCACGATAGCGACGATTTTCTCTGGCGGGATCGGAATCGCAGTGCTGCCAATGCGGTCGTCGACCTTCACCAGCGGGATAGGCGTGCGCGTCGGCCGGTAGGTCGGGATATAGATGTCATGCAGCCCTTCCAGGTTCGGATTGTGCGCGAGGTTGATCTCGACGATCACGTGCTTGGCAAAAATTGCGAAGCTGGCTGAGTTGCCTACGGACGTGGTGGGCACGATGTGCCCTTGTTCAGTGATGGCGACCGCTTCGATTACCGCAATGTCCGGCAACTTGAGCTGGTTGTTGCGCAGTTGCTCGACGGTTTCCGATAGGTGCTGGTCAATAAACATCACCTCGCCAGCATTGATCGCTTTGCGTAGCGTGCTGTCGACTTGAAACGGCATGCGTCGCGACAGTACGCCAGCTTCAGTCAGTTGCTTGTCCAGGTCGTTGCCCAGGCTGGCGCCGGTCATCAGGGTGATTTTGAGGGGCGAAGTCTTGGCGCGTTCGGCCAGGGCGTGGGGGACGGCCTTGGCTTCACCGGCGCGGGTGAAGCCGCTCATGCCGACGGTCATGCCGTCCTCGATCAGTGCAGCGGCGTCTGCCGCGCTCATGACCTTGTTCAACAACGAAGGCAAGCGGATACGATCACGGTACATGAATTGTTATCTCAGGCTACGGAAGCAAGGTGGGCAGTGTAGTGATTTCAAAAAGTTTCGGCCCGCTACCATGGTCGAATGCCAGGTGGCGATTTAGAGCCTTTGGTCGGGTTTCATCCGCTAATAAAAAACCCCAGCCTACGTGAGGCCAGGGTTTCGGGTATTGCGCTGGCGCAGTGTTATTCGACGGCTTTGACCATATCTTCGATGACCTTCTTGGCATCACCGAAGACCATCATGGTCTTGTCCAGGTAGAACAACTCGTTATCCAGGCCTGCATAGCCGCTGGCCATCGAGCGCTTGTTGACGATGATGGTCTTGGCCTTGAACGCCTCGAGGATCGGCATACCGGCAATCGGTGAGTTCGGATCGTTCTTGGCCGCCGGGTTGACCACATCGTTGGCGCCCAACACCAGCACCACGTCAGCCTGGCCGAACTCAGAGTTGATGTCTTCCATCTCGAACACCTGGTCGTAAGGCACTTCGGCCTCGGCCAGCAGCACGTTCATATGTCCAGGCATACGGCCCGCCACCGGGTGGATCGCGTACTTCACGGTGACGCCGCGATGGGTGAGCTTCTCGGTCAGCTCTTTAAGCGCGTGTTGTGCCCGTGCGACAGCCAAGCCATAGCCCGGCACGATGATGACCGTGTCGGCGTTGGTCAGCAGGAAGGTAGCGTCGTCGGCCGAGCCGGACTTCACCGGCCGAGCTTCTTTCGAGCCAGCTGCTGCACCGGCGTCTGGCGTATTGCCGAAACCGCCCAGCAGTACATTAAAGAAGGAGCGGTTCATCGCCTTGCACATGATGTAAGACAGGATCGCGCCGCTGGAGCCGACCAGGGAGCCGGCGATGATCAGCATCGAGTTGTTCAGCGAGAAACCAATGCCCGCCGCTGCCCAGCCGGAATAACTGTTGAGCATCGATACCACTACCGGCATGTCGGCGCCGCCGATCGGGATGATGATCAGCACGCCCAGCACGAAGGCCAGGGCCAGCATCAGCGCGAACGCAGTGAGGTTGCCGGTGAACATGAACGCCAGGCCCAGGCCCAGGGTTGCCAAGCCGAGCACAAGGTTCAGCTTGTGTTGCCCACCAAACTGTACCGGTGCGCCTTGGAACAGGCGGAACTTGTACTTACCCGACAGCTTGCCGAATGCGATCACCGAGCCGGAGAAGGTGATAGCACCGATGGCGGCACCGAGGAACAGCTCCAGGCGGTTACCGGCCGGGATCGAATCGCCCAAGTGTTTGACGATACCCAAGGATTGCGGCTCGACGACCGCTGCAATCGCGATAAACACCGCTGCCAGGCCGATCATGCTATGCATGAACGCCACCAGCTCCGGCATCTTGGTCATTTCTACGCGTTTGGCCATGATCGAGCCGGCCGTGCCGCCGACCAGCAGGCCGACGATGACGTAGCCGATACCGGCGGTGGCCAGCTCCGCGCCGAGCTTATAGATCAGGCCTACGGTGGTCAGCACCGCCAGTGCCATGCCGAGCATGCCGAACAGGTTGCCGCGTCGGGAGGTGGTGGGGTGCGACAGGCCTTTGAGGGCCTGGATGAAGCAGATCGACGCGATCAGGTAGAGCGTCGTCACCAGATTCATGCTCATTACTTCTGCACCTCTTCTTTCACAGCTTTGGGCGCTTTCTTCTTGAACATCTCAAGCATCCTACGCGTAACCAGGAAACCGCCGAACACGTTAACCGCAGCCAAAGCTACCGCCAGGGTGCCCATCGTCTTGCCCAACGGCGTCACGGTGAGGGCGGCGGCCAGCATGGCGCCCACAATCACGATCGCGGAAATCGCGTTTGTCACTGCCATTAATGGCGTATGCAGCGCGGGGGTAACGTTCCAGACCACGTGGTAACCGACATAAATCGCCAGCACAAAGATGATCAGGTTGTAGATACCGGGGGAGATAAGCTCTTCCATCGTCTGAATCCCTGCTTAGGCGTTTTTGCGGATGACTTGGCCGTCGCGGCACATCAGGCACGCGGCGACGATGTCGTCTTCGAGGTTGATTTCAAACTGCCCTTCCTTGGTGAAGACCAGCTTCAGGAAGTCCAGCAGGTTGCGCGCGTACAAGGCCGAGGCATCTGCGGCGACAGCGCCTGCCAGGTTGGTCGGGCCGCAGATGATCACACCGTTTTCCACCACGACTTGGTCAGCGACGGTCAACGGGCAGTTGCCGCCCTGAGCTGCGGCGAGGTCGATGACCACCGAGCCGGGTTTCATCTGCGCGACGGTATCGGCGCTAAGCAGGGTAGGTGCCTTGCGGCCTGGAATCAGTGCGGTGGTGATGACGATGTCGGCCTGCTTCGCGCGTTCGTGCACGGCCAGGGCCTGGCGCTGCATCCAGCTGGTGGGCATCGGGCGCGCGTAGCCGCCGACACCGACGGCGCATTCACGCTCTTCATCGGTTTCGTAGGGCACGTCGACGAACTTGGCGCCCAGGGATTCGATTTGCTCTTTTACCGCCGGACGGACGTCGGACGCTTCGATGACCGCGCCCAGGCGTTTTGCCGTGGCGATAGCTTGCAGGCCCGCGACACCGGCGCCGAGGATCAACACGCGCGCAGCTTTCACAGTGCCGGCGGCGGTCATCAGCATCGGCATGAAGCGCGGGTAGTGATGAGCGGCCAGCAACACAGCCTTGTAACCGGCGATATTGGCTTGCGAAGACAGCACGTCGAGGCTTTGGGCCCGTGAAGTGCGTGGCGCGGCTTCGAGGGCGAAGGCGGTGATGCCGCATTCGGCAAGCTTGGCGATGGTTTCGTTGCTGAACGGATTGAGCATGCCCACCAATACGGTGCCGCTTTTGATCAGCGCCAGTTCGCTGTCGCTGGGGGCAACCACCTTGAGGATCAGCTCGGCGCCGAACGCATCGCTGGCACTGCCAATGGTTGCGCCTGCCGTTTCATAAGCACTGTCGACGATGCTGGCGTTGATGCCTGCACCGCTTTGTACAGTGACCTTATGGCCCTGGCCGATCAGCTTCTTGATGGTTTCCGGGGTGGCAGCCACCCGCGTTTCACCGGTCTGGGTTTCGAGAGGAACACCAATGTGCACGTCAAATCTCCTGCATGATCTTTTTGCTTTTGATCTTTTTGTAAAAAGGCCAGTGCACCGCGAGTGGCGCAACTGGGGCGACCGATCAGCACGATCCCGCTGAAATGACAGCGGGGCGCGGCATTTTGCAGGCGAACTTTACGGCCTTCAAGAGATTATGACGGGTGACGAAAAATTAACTACAAGTCACCCTGTGACTGATTGTCGCAACCGCCTTGAATAACCTCTTTAAATACAAGTCTTTAAAGGGTCAAGGGTATTTATTCGATGTTTTCCAATCGCCGATGTGAATGGTCGCTTATAGGCTGGTATTAGTCGCTACAAGCCATGTAGATCATGGCTTTGAGCCTTGTTTTTGCTCAACCGGTACAGACTGTCTAAATGCGACATATACGTATATCTGTAGGATTCAAATTAACCTGACTACAGGGTCAACAAGGCAGCTTTATCCTTTAAATGCCGGGGTTATAGCGCTTTGATTGTTCAATCAGCCAGTCCTTGAATGCGTGTAGGGAGGCCGATTCGACTTTTTTATCGGGAATCATGAGGTAGTACGCCTTTTCGCTGCTTAGCGTTTCGGTGCTCGCAATCACCAGTCGCTGCTCCTTCAGCTCGCGCTGGATGAGGAAGGGTGGTATCAGTGCGATGCCCATGTCATGCATAGCCGCTTGGGACAACATCGAGAATAGCTCGTATCGAGGGCCTGTCATGTCGCGAGGCAGACTCAGCTGTTGCGCGTTGAACCACTGACGCCAGGCATAGGGGCGTGTTGTCTGCTGTAGCAGCGGTAATTCGGCGATCTCTTGAGGAGTTAAGTGCGCGCGGCCTCCAAGTAAGTGTGGACTGCACACCGGGACAGGGTTTTCTCCCATCAGCCGGTGTGACTCTGTGCCGGACCAATCGGCATCGCCGAAGTAGATCGCGGCGTCGAACGCGGTGTCGGCGAACAGGAACGGGCGTGTCCGATTGGTCAGATTCACGGTCACCTCCGGGTGCCGGTCCTGAAAGTCCTTGAGGCGTGGAATCAGCCATTGCGTGCCGAAGGTCGGTACCACCGCCAACTCGATGGCGTTGGTGCCCTGCTGACCCATGACCGAGAGGGTGTCGCGCTCTACGGCGTCCAGCTGTGTAGCAACTCTGCGGCTGTAAGAGAGCCCTGCCTCTGTCAGCTTCACCCCGCGACGCGAGCGGCGAAACAGTTCGACACTTAAAAACTCCTCAAGGCTGGCGATCTGTCGACAGATGGCGCCTTGGGTGATGGAAAGCTCCTGTGCCGCCTTGGTGAAGCTTTCGTGACGGGCTGCCGCTTCGAAGCTGATAAGCGCGGTGGTGCTAGGGATTTTTCTGCGCATGTACGTTGCCCTCACAGATAAGGCGCATTTATGGGCTTTTCGAGTATTACGGAGTGAGAAATTAGCACAACCCTATGCAGAAACCTCGTTTGCCCTCTGCGCGTGGCCGGCCTAGTCTGAATCACGACTTCAGTTTTTATCCGCGAGGACTTATTCATGGCTGGCAAGGCAAGCTTCAACTGGATCGATCCACTGCTGCTGGATCAACAGCTCACCGAAGAGGAGCGCATGGTGCGTGACAGTGCCGAGCAGTTTGCTCAGGACAAGCTGGCCCCTCGCGTGCTCGAAGCCTTCCGTCATGAAAAGACTGATCCCGCTATTTTCCGTGAGATGGGAGAAACCGGTTTGCTGGGGGCGATGATTCCCGAGCAGTACGGTGGCAGCGGCTTGAACTACGTCAGCTACGGGCTGATTGCGCGTGAGGTGGAGCGTGTCGACTCCGGCTATCGTTCGATGATGAGTGTTCAGTCGTCACTGGTCATGGTGCCGATCAATGAGTTCGGCACCGAGGCGCAAAAACAAAAATACCTGCCGAAATTGGCGTCCGGAGAATGGATTGGCTGTTTCGGGCTCACCGAACCCAACCATGGTTCTGATCCGGGCGCGATGATTACCCGTGCGCGAAAGGTAGATGGCGGCTACAGCCTGACCGGCGCGAAGATGTGGATCACCAACAGCCCGATAGCCGACGTGTTTGTGGTGTGGGGCAAAGATGATGCAGGCGATATCCGTGGTTTCGTCCTGGAAAAAGGTTGGAAGGGCCTTAGCGCCCCGGCGATTCACGGCAAGGTCGGCTTGCGAGCGTCCATTACCGGCGAAATTGTCATGGATAACGTGTTTGTGCCGGACGAGAACATTTTTCCGGATGTGCGTGGCTTGAAGGGGCCTTTTACTTGCCTGAATTCGGCGCGCTACGGTATCTCCTGGGGGGCGTTGGGGGCTGCTGAGTTCTGCTGGCATACCGCGCGCCAGTACACCCTGGATCGTCAGCAGTTTGGTCGGCCATTGGCTGCAACGCAGTTGATCCAGAAGAAGCTGGCCGATATGCAGACCGAGATCACCTTGGCTCTGCAAGGTTGCCTGCGTCTGGGGCGGATGAAAGACGAGGGGACCGCAGCGGTCGAGATTACATCGATCATGAAGCGTAACTCGTGTGGCAAGTCCCTGGACATCGCCCGCATGGCCCGCGATATGTTGGGCGGCAACGGCATCTCCGACGAATTCGGGGTGGCGCGCCACCTGGTCAACCTCGAAGTGGTCAATACCTATGAGGGAACCCACGACGTGCATGCCTTGATTCTTGGGCGCGCACAGACCGGTCTTCAGGCGTTCTATTAATAGGAGCACGGACATGGGCGCGCTTTCCCACCTGCGGGTACTGGATTTATCGCGTGTACTGGCGGGCCCTTGGTCCGGGCAGATTCTTGCGGACCTTGGGGCCGAGGTGATCAAGGTCGAAAGGCCAGGCAGCGGTGATGACACGCGCGCCTGGGGGCCGCCCTTCCTCAAGGACGCATACGGCGAAAATACCAGTGAGGCGGCGTACTATCTGTCCGCCAACCGAAATAAAGAATCGGTGACCATCGACTTCACTAAGCCTGAAGGGCAGAAACTGGTGCGTGATCTGGCGGCCAAGTCAGACATCCTGATCGAGAACTTCAAAGTGGGTGGTCTGGCGGCTTATGGGCTGGATTACGAGTCGCTCAAGGAGATAAATCCTGAGTTGATCTACTGCTCGATCACGGGCTTTGGGCAGACGGGGCCTTATGCCGCGCGTGCCGGCTACGACTTCATGATTCAAGGGCTGGGTGGGTTGATGAGCCTGACCGGCCGGCCTGAAGGTGATGAGGGCGCAGGGCCGGTGAAAGTCGGTGTGGCATTGACCGATATTCTCACGGGACTCTATTCGACCGTCGCGATCCTGGCAGCGTTGGCTCACCGCGATCATGATGGCGGTGGGCAACATATCGATATGGCGCTGCTGGATGTGCAGGTGGCTTGCCTGGCTAATCAGGCGATGAATTACCTGACCACCGGAGTCTCGCCAAAACGCCTGGGCAATGCGCATCCGAACATCGTGCCGTATCAGGACTTTCCTACGGCTGATGGTGATTTCATCCTGACGGTGGGTAATGACGGCCAGTTCCGCAAGTTCGCTGAAGTTGCTGGGCAGCCGCAATGGGGGGATGACCCGCGTTTCGCCACTAACCAGGCGCGAGTGGCCAACCGTGCTGCGCTGATTCCGTTGATCCGCCAGGCGACTGTCTTCAAGACAACGGCTGAGTGGGTGTCGCAATTGGAGCGAGTGGGCGTGCCGTGTGGACCGATCAATGATCTGGCGCAAGTTTTCTCCGATCCTCAGGTCCAGGCGCGCGGCCTGGCGATGGAGCTTCCCCATGCGCTGGCGGGGATGGTGCCTCAGGTTGCCAGCCCGATACGCTTGTCCAAGACGCCAGTGGAATATCGAAATGCACCACCTCTCCTGGGGGAGCACACGCTTCAGGTGCTGCAGGGGATTTTGGGGCTAGGGGCAGCTAATGTGGCTGCGTTGAAGGAGGCGGGTATCGTCTGAATGATTCCTTCTATATAGAGGGCACTCATGACGTTCCTATAAGTGGTGGTGGTTTTTTAATCAATTCTAACTAATTGATAGAAAAGCAGAATTAAGAGTTGACGGCAGATTCTGGAAGCCTATAATTCGCCCCACTTCCGGCGCAGTCGAAACGGAAAACTCCTTGGTAAACAATGAGTTACGTGGTTTTCGGCAGCGGGTTGCTTCAGTTCATCGAAGCCAAAAGGAAGTTGAAAAAGAGGTGTTGACAGCAGCGTGTAACG